>JAFLDZ010000022.1 GCA_017302135.1 Lysobacterales bacterium
CTGTTCGCCATTTAAAGTGGTACGCGAGCTGGGTTCAGAACGTCGTGAGACAGTTCGGTCCCTATCTGTCGTGGGCGTTGGAGATTTGAGAGGGGCTGCTCCTAGTACGAGAGGACCGGAGTGGACGAACCTCTGGTGTTCCGGTTGTCACGCCAGTGGCACTGCCGGGTAGCTACGTTCGGAAGCGATAACCGCTGAAAGCATCTAAGCGGGAAGCGCGCCTCAAGATGAGATCTCCCGGGGCACAAGCCCCCTAAAGGAACCATCAAGACTAGGTGGTTGATAGGCAGGGTGTGTAAGCGCAGTAATGTGTTGAGCTAACCTGTACTAATGATCCGTGTGGCTTGACCATATAACCTCAAGTTGCCTTAACCTCGACGACACGTCGACGTTCGGCACAACCTCGTTACGTCCCAAGACCCAATGAGAGCGTGAGCGCTACTTCTATTTTGAAGCCAGCGACCCTCCACCCTCTCCCTGGTGATAATAGCTGCGTGGAACCACCCGATCCCATACCGAACTCGGAAGTGAAACGCGCATGCGCCGATGGTAGTGTGCATTTAGCATGCGAGAGTAGGTCATCGCCAGGGTCTTTGCCCAAACCCCGCAGCTCAGGCTGCGGGGTTTTCTTTTGTGGATTCTAAAAAAGCGGAGAATCATGGCCCATGATTTGCCTTGACTTTCTTTGGGCGTTCTAGAACTCTTGCCCTTGACCTACCACCCTGATTTCGATCCGTAAGGAGAAGGGCATGCCCGACCCGAAGAACGAGCAGCTTGCTGAGAATCGGCTTGGCGATCCACCTCCCGCAAAGCCGGACGATGAAGGCTTGAAATTCAAGATGCCTCTTTATGGTGGAACTCTGAGCGGTGGCGCGCGGGAGCTTGAGCCCGGCGTATATCTTGGCAACACCGACTATCTTTTCAGAAACGGTGACCTTCTCGGTGGCCAGTTCAAATTGAGCACCAATCCAACCTTTGCATTTGATCAATATGGGTTCAACGGCAAATTCGGTGTGGGCAGCGGCAGTCTGAAATTCGATGCGGAAGGATTACCGCAGAGTGATACGGTCAAATTCGGTTCGGGTTTGCTGTTCGCCAATGGCAATTCACTGAATGCTGATTGGATGAGAACGCCGAGTGGGCAAATATATGGCGCCGACGGGACGTTCAAGCTCGGCAAGGAAGGCAACGGCACCGCGAATTTCCGCGTCGACGAACCGGCGGACACTGCCGCGTTCAATACCAAACTGAAGTTCAACGAGGACTACAGCCTCAACAGCGATTGGACCCGTACGGCGGCCGGGCAACTTTACGGCGCCGACGGGACGTTCAAGCTCGGCAAGGAAGGCAACGGCACCGCCAACTTCCGCGTCGACGAACCTGCGGACACTGCCGCGTTCAATACCAAACTGAAGTTCAACGAGGACTACAGCCTCAACGGCGATTGGACCCGTACGGCGGCCGGGCAACTCTACGGTGCCGACGGGACGTTCAAGCTCGGTAAGGAAGGCAACGGCACCGCTGCTTTCCGTATCGACGAGCCCAATGGCACGTCGCTGTTCAATACCAAGCTCAAGTTTGATGAGAGCACGCTTTTCAACGCTGATTTCAGTAATACGAAGAATGGCAGGATCTATGGCGCTGATGCGACTTTCGGTTTCGGCAATGGCGATAAAGGAACTGCGGGCTTTCGTGTTGATGAGCCTGCCAATACGTCGTCGATCAGGACAAAACTGGAGTTCGCCAACGGAAGTTTATTGAACTTCGATCTGGATAAATCTCCGAATGGCAGCGTATACGGCGCTGATGGAGCATTCGGTCTTGGACAGAACGGTAAAGGCCTTGCGAGTTTCCGCATCGATGAACCCAACCAGAGCTCGAATTACAAGCTCGGCGCCAGTTTTGACAATGGAACCGCATTCAATGCGCAACTGATGAAAGATCGCTTGGGCACATCCTTCGGACTCGATGGCAAATTCGATTTCGACAAGGGCGCAGGCTCGGTCATGCTGGACGGAAAATTCGGCCCTCGCCTCGATATGGGGGCGTCCGTCAACTACAAGAATGAGAATCTTGAATACAGCGCGCACGTTCGTGCGAACAATGAATTCGGGCCTTTCAAAGTCTCCGAATTTGGCGCAAAGGTTTCCACCACCGGCAACGACCGTTATAAATTCAGCGCTGAAGCCGGATATCGTCCTGAGAACAACGAGTATTACGGCAGGGTCGGGATCACCATACAGCTTGGTGGTGGTCATTCGAGGCCTTCTCGTCCGATCACCCGTGCCGAATCAGGCTTTGATCCGGAACGCTCGATCGACGATGCTGCGAGTCTGTTCAAGGAAAAACAGTCGACACTGCTGCGCCCCGAAAACAAAGGGCTTTACGACCAAGCAGTTTCTGGCGTGGAAAAGCTCAACGCCAGCGGCGCGAAATTGCCTGTCGGTGAGACCGCTGCCAGCCTGACTGCGCTCGCCAAGGATAACGGCATGCAGAATATCCAATACGTCGCACTCGGCAATCCGACGCCCGGGGGGCAGCAGAATCTCTTCATCGGCGACGGTGACCCCGGCAATCCCGCAGCCAGGAAAGCTTTCATCGACAAGACGCAGGCCGCAAGCACACCGATGCAGGACAGCTTACAGAAGATAGGAACGACGCCTGCGCAGAACGACTTGCCATCGCTCGATCAACCACAATTGTCGGGGCAGAAACGCAGCGCGATGTGAGTCGGCCGTAATGAAAAAGCCCGGAATTTCCGGGCTTTTTCATTGACGCTATGCGGCGCGGCGTCAGAGGTTCTGGTAGTTCGGTCCCGCGCCGCCCTCCGGCGTGACCCACTCGATGATCTGATACGGATCCTTGATGTCGCAGGTCTTGCAATGCACACAGTTTGCGGCATTGATCTGCAATCGTTTTCCGGCTTCATCATCGACGATTTCGTACACGCCTGCCGGACAGAACCGAGTACACGGGTTCCCGTATTCTTCCGTGCATCTGGTTACGCAGATCGAGGTGTCCTGCACGCGCAGATGAACGGGCTGGTCTTCGTCGTGTTCGGTCGCAGCGAAATAGACCGAAGCCAGTCGGTCGCGCGGTGCGAGCGTGCGATCGACATAGTCCCGTTTCGGTTGTTCGCACGTGCCGAGCTTGTCGAGGGACGACCAATCCGCCTTGTTTTTGAGGGTCCACGGCGATATGCCGCCGGTGATGGTTTCCCATGCGGCGTTGATCATGCCGAACCAGAGGCCGCGCTTGAAACCAGGTTTGATGTTGCGGACTTTCTTCAGTTCTGCCATCGCATCGGACGCGCGCAGTTTTGCGTCGAAGCCTTCCGGCACCAGCGACGACGCGACCAGGTGTTCGGCCGCCAGCATGCCGGAGCGGATGGCCTGATGCGTGCCTTTGACCTTCGGCACATTGAGCAGGCCTGCGGTATCGCCGATCAACAAAGCGCCGGGCATTTCGGCTTTGGGCAGCGATTGCCAGCCGCCGGTGACGATCGCGCGCGCGCCCGCAGAAACGATGCTGCCGCCATCGAGCAGTGGCTTGATCATCGGGTGATTCTTCCACTGCTGGAAGGCTTCCCATGGCTTGTAGTCCGGATCGCTGTAATCCAGGCCACTGACATAACCCAGCGCGATCCGTCCCTTATCCAAGTGATAAAGGAAGCTGCCGCCGTAGATGTTGTTGTCGGCCGGCCAGCCGAAACTGTGCACGATCTTGCCCGGCGTGACGCGATCTTCCGGCACCTGCCAGAGTTCCTTGATGCCGATCGAATACCCCTGCGGGTCGCTGTTCGCATCGAGCTTGAAGCGTTCGATCAGACGCTTGGTCAGATGGCCGCGCGCACCTTCGGCGAGAACGGTGACTTTGGCGCGGATATCGATGCCGGCGGTGAAACCCGGCTTGTGCGAGCCGTCCTTTGCCACGCCCATATCGCCGATGCGCACACCGAGGACTTTGCCCTCGTCGTCGTGCAGCGTTTCAGCGGCGGCGAAGCCCGGATAGATTTCGACGCCCAGCGCTTCGGCCTGCGGGGCCATCCACGCGCACATCGCGCCGAGCGAGACGATCACGTTGCCGTGATTGTTCATGCCCGGCGGCACCGGCAGCTTGCGGCCGCCGGTCTTGCTGAGCAGCCAGAATTCGTCGTTGGTCGCCGGCACGCAGACCGGCGGCGGATTCTCGCGCCAGGTCGGCAGCAACTTGTCGAGTGGGCCGGTTTCGATGACCGCACCCGATACAATCTGCGCGCCGATGGTCGAAGCCTTTTCGATCACGCAGACGGTGATCTCGGGATTCAGCTGTTTGAGCCGGATCGCGAACGCAAGCCCTGCAGGGCCCGCGCCGACGGTGACGACGTCGTACTCCATCACGTCGCGCTCGATATCGGCGCGTGCGGTCTCGGTCATGGGGCTGCTCCAGCGAAGATCGCGTTATTTTCGGTGTTTGCGGCGGCCGGAGCAAATCGGCAGGATGCGTCGATGCTTTCATCGTTCGAGTTGCAGCGGATTGACCTTGCCGGCGCCGAGCTTGGGCTGGCCCCGGCGTGGCTGACGTGCACGGAAGCCAATGCGCTGTTCGATGCATTGCTGACCGGAGTGGCTTGGGAGGTTCATCGGATCCGCATGTTCGGCCGGGAGATCGATTCGCCGCGACTGAGCTGCTGGATCGGTGACCCCGGAGTTGCCTACACCTATTCGCGCACGCGGTTCGAACCGCATCCGTGGTTGCCCGCCTTGCGGCCGATTCGTACGCGTTTGAGCGACACGCTGGGCATCGACTTCAACAGCGTGCTCGCCAACCGCTATCGTGACGGACGCGACGCCATGGGCTGGCACAGCGATGATGAGCCCGAATTGGGGCTGCGGCCGGCGATCGCTTCGATCAGTCTCGGTGCGACGCGGCGCTTCAGGCTGAAGTCGCGTGATGAGGGTGGCGGCCGACTTGCGCTTGATCTGCCTCACGGCAGTTTGCTGGTGATGGCTGGCGACACCCAGACACGCTATCGCCACGCCTTGCCGCGCACCGCGCGCCCGGTCGGCGAACGGATCAATCTAACGTTTCGGTGGATTCAGCTGTCGAGTTCATGATTGCCGTCGCAAACGATTGATTTCAATAGCCTTCGAGTGCTGGGGTGGTGATCTGGCACAGACCGCCTGCGTCGCTTTAGCTTGTGCGCAAGCCCCTGAAATCGCTACAATCGGCGGTTCACACACAACAGTCGGACGGCCTTGGGCCGCCGGGAGCGCTATGGCCCGCATCACCGTGGAAGATTGTCTGGAAGTCGTCGACAACCGTTTCGAGCTCGTCATGATGGCCGCCAAACGCGCCCGCCAGCTCGCCAACGGCGTCGATCCGCAGATCGACAACAGCGAGGCCAACGACAAGCCGACCGTGCTGGCGCTGCGCGAAATCGCCGCCCGCCGCATCGACAACGGCTATATCGATGCCGTCGAAAAATCCGAGCGCGAACGCAAAGAGCGCGAAGCGCTGGAATGGGCCGCTGCAGAAGTGGTTTCCGACGACGATCTGTCGAAGGGCGACGATATCTGAACCGCTATCGCGGGCACGAAACCCGTTCCTGCGTCGCTGATGAAACCCCGCTCCGGCGGGGTTTCGTCTTTTCGGGAATATGGTCGGGAGCATGGCTTCCCCGTCTCCCCATTCTTCGCGTTTGCCCTTAGTCTGGCGCCATGAGTCAACTTGAGCCGATCCTTGCCGGCCCCACCCCCGCACCCGACGCGGAGATGCCGGACTATGTCCGCAAGCTGGAGGCCGTGGCCGTCTATCTGCCCGAAAACCAGCGCGCGACGCTGATCCATGCCTGGCGTGTCGGTGCTGCGGCGCACTCCGGCCAGACCCGGAAGTCCGGAGAGCCTTACATCACCCATCCGGTGGCTGCCGCGACGATCCTGGCCGAGCAGGGCGTCGATATCGAAACCCTGGTTGCGGCGATCCTGCACGACACCATCGAAGACACGCCGTTGACCCGCGATGAGATCGCGGCCGATTTCGGCCAGACCGTCGCCGAGTTGGTGGAGGGCGTCACCAAACTCGACAAACTGCAGTTCCAGGATCGTCAGGAAGCCGCTGCGGAAAGTTTTCGCAAGATGATGCTGGCGATGGCGCGCGATCTGCGCGTGATCCTGATCAAGCTCGCCGACCGATTGCACAACATGCGCACGCTCGGCGCGCAGAGTCCGGAGGCGCGTACGCGCATCGCGCGCGAGACCTTGGAAATCTATGCGCCGATCGCGCAGCGCCTGGGCATGAACCTGATGAAGGCCGAGCTGCAGGATCTCGGGTTCCGGGCCATGTATCCATGGCGGCATGCGGTGATGGCGCGATGCATCCGCACCCAGCCGATGGTCCGTCGCGAAGCGTTGGCCAAGATCGAGGCGCAATTGGCGCAGCGGCTCAGCAAGGAAGGCTTCCAGTTCCGATTGGTGAGCCGGGTCAAATCGCCGTGGAGCATCTACACCAAGTTGCGCGCCGAAGGTAAGAGTTTCGCCCAAGTGATGGATATGTTCGGCTTCCGCCTGGTCGTGCGCTCGGTGCCGGAGTGTTATCACGCGCTGGGCGTGGTGCATTCGGTGTTCAAGCCGGTCGATGGGCGTTTCCGCGATTTCGTCGCGATTCCCAAAGCCAACGGCTATCAGTCGCTGCACACGGTGTTGTTCGGACCGTATGGTTCGCCGATCGAAGTGCAGATCCGCACCGAGGAAATGGATCTCATCGCCGAACGCGGCATCGCCGCGCATTGGTCGTACAAACACGGCGGTGAGGCCAGCGGCGCGCAGAATCGTGCGCAATCCTGGGTGGCGAGCCTGATCGAATCGCAGCGCACCACCGGCTCGTCGCTGGAATTTCTCGAAAACGTCAAGATCGATCTGTTTCCCGACGAGGTGTATCTGTTCACGCCGAAGGGCGACATCATGGCCTTGCCGCGCAATGCGACGACGCTCGATTTCGCCTATGGCGTACACACCGACGTCGGCAATCGCGCGGTTGCGGCGCGCATCGACAAAAAGCTGGTACCGCTGCGCACCAAGCTCGCCAGCGGCCAGAGCGTGGAGATCATCACCGCGAAATCTGCGGCGCCGAAACCACAGTGGCTGGAATTCGTGGTCACCGGCAAGGCCCGTACCGCAATCCGCCATCAGCTCAAACATCTAGAGCACGAGGATGCGGTGCAGTTGGGCCATCGCATGCTGGATCGCGCGCTCGAAGGGCTCGACACTTCGCTCGACCGTTTGCCGCAGGCGCGGCTGGAGGCCTATCTCGCCGATCATCGCTACCCGCGACTGGAGGCGCTGCTCGCCGATATCGCGCTGGGCAACCGCATGCCGACCCAGGTCGCGCAGGTACTGGCGCATCGCGTGCCCGACAAGCGCGATATCGTCGATATCGCGATCGGCGGCGCGCATCAGGGCGAGAAGATCCTGATCACCGGCGCAGAGCGCGGCGTGGTGACGTTCGCGAACTGCTGCATGCCGATTCCCGGCGATGATGTGATGGGCTATCACACTGCGGGTCGGGGCATCGTCGTGCACCGAATGGATTGCGCCAATGTCGCCGAATACCGCAAATCGCCGGAGCGCTGGATTGCCATCGGCTGGGATCGCCAGGTCAGCGGCGATTTCAACGTAGCGCTGCGGGTGCAGGTCGAAAATCGTCCCGGTGTGCTGGCCCAGGTCGCCGCCGCCATCGCCCAGGCCGACTCGAATATCGATTCGGTGGAGTATCTCGACCGCGACAACAATGTCGCCGTGATCCGTTTCGGTATCGAGGTCAGCGATCGCGTCCATCTGGCCGAAGTGATCCGTCGCGTGCGGCGGCTCGGCGTGGTGCATGGGGTGCAGCGGATGTAATCCATCACCCTCGCTCCGTCGAACCGGGAGAGGGTGGCGAAGCCGGGGGAAGGGGCCAAGTTGCAAGCGCATCGTTAAACTAATACCCACATCTTCTCTTCAACTCGAGAGCACACCATGCCCCGCGAACCAATCCATTCTCCCAACGCCCCCGCCGCCATCGGCCCGTACTCGCAGGCCACCCGCGTCGGCGACATGGTGTTCTTCTCCGGACAGATTCCGCTGGATCCGCATTCCGGTCTGCTGGTCGAAGGCGATATCGCCGAACAGGCGCGGCAGGCGTTCGCGAACCTGCGTGCAGTCTGCGAAGCCGCTGGCGGTTCGTTCGACGACATCGTTCGCGTCGGACTCTATCTCACCGATCTTTCCGAATTCGCAGCGGTGAACGCGGCGATGGAGGCGGTGTTTGAGGCGCCGTATCCCGCACGTTCGACCATCCAGGTGTCGGCGCTGCCGCGCGGCGCGAAATTCGAAGTCGATGCGATCATGGTGCTGCGCTGAGCGCATGCCGGTCATCCTGCGCTGCAGTGCATGATGTCGAGTCGCGATGCCGATGACGTCGCTGCGGAGCCGTTGATCCGGCTCAGCGGCGTCGGCGCTGTGGTCGCCGAAAAGCTCGCTGCGCGCGGGCTGTCGACGCTGCAGGACCTGTGGTTCCATCTCCCTCGGCAGTACGAAGATCGCACCGCACTCACGCCGATCCGTGCCCTGCAGTCCGGTCTGCCGGCGCAGGTCGAAGGCACGGTCGAAGCGGCCGAGCGCAGTTTTCGCGGCCGACCGATGCTGCGCGTCGCGATCGGCGACGGTTCGTATTCGACGCTGGTGCTGCGGTTCTTCCATTTCCGTTCGCAGCAGGTCGCGCAATTCGCGTCGGGCACGCGGGTGCGCGTCTACGGCACGCCGCGTCCAGGCCAGCATGGTCTGGAGATCGTGCATCCGAGTTATCGCATCCTCGGCGGCACTGCCGATGCTGGCGATCCCGCGCTGAGCGATCGGCTCGATCCGATCTATCCCGCGATCGAAGGCGTGGGTCCGGCGGTGTTGCGCAAATTGATTGGTCAGGCGCTGCAGCGTTTGCCGGACGAACGAGCGCTCGAACTGCTGCCGGCCGATGTGCTCGTGCGCGAGCTGCTCTGCGCTGGGTTTCCCTCGCTGCGGGAAGCGTTGCTGACCTTGCATCGGCCGCCGCAGGGCAGCGATCTGCAGGCGCTGTTGGCCGGCACGCATCCCGCGCAGCGGCGGCTGGCATTGGAAGAACTGCTCGCGCATCACCTCAGTCTGCGCAGACAGCGTATCGCGATGCAGGCGCATACCGCCCCCGTGCTGCGTGGAGGAAAACGTGTGCTGGCGCTGCGAAAAGCGCTTCCGTTCGCGCTGACCAAAGCGCAGCAGCGCGTGTTCGCCGAAATCCGCGACGACCTCGCCAAGCCGATGCCGATGTTGCGGTTGGTGCAGGGCGATGTCGGCAGCGGCAAAACGGTGGTCGCGGCGATGGCGGCGATGCTGGCGATCGACGAAGGCCGACAGGCGGCGTTGATGGCGCCGACCGAGCTGCTCGCGGAGCAGCATCTCGCGAACCTGCGCGGCTGGCTGGAACCATTGGGCGTGCGCGTGGTGTGGCTGGCGGGCAAAGTCACCGGCAAGGCGCGCGAAGCTGCTCTCGCGGAAATCGCTGGCGGCACCGCGCAGTTGGTGGTCGGCACCCACGCGTTGATGCAGGAAGGCGTGGCGTTCCGCGATCTCGCGCTGGCTATCGTCGATGAACAGCACCGCTTCGGTGTCCATCAGCGCCTTGCGCTGCGCGACAAAGGCAGCTCCGGCACGAACGTGCCTCACCAACTGGTGATGACTGCGACACCGATCCCGCGCACCTTGGCGATGGCGGCGTACGCCGACCTCGATGTGTCTGCCATCGATGAACTGCCGCCGGGGCGCACACCGGTGCAGACCGTGGTGCTCAGCGCCGAGCGCCGGCCGGAATTGATCGAGCGTATCCGTAGCGCCTGTGCCGAGGGTCGTCAGGCGTATTGGGTGTGCACACTGATCGACGACAGCGACGAAGTCGTCGCACAGGCGGCGCAGAGCACCTACGAAGCATTGACGCAGCAGATTCCGGAACTCCGGATCGCGCTCGTGCATGGACGGATGAAGGCAGGCGAGAAGCAGAAGACGATGGCCGCGTTCAAGGCCGGCGAAGTGCAACTGCTGGTGGCGACGACGGTGATCGAAGTGGGGGTGGACGTGCCCAACGCATCGTTGATGATCATCGAGAACGCCGAGCGACTGGGTCTCGCGCAGTTGCATCAGCTGCGTGGTCGAGTGGGGCGCGGCAGCACGGCGTCGAGCTGCGTATTGCTGTATCAGGCGCCGCTGTCGCAGATGGCGCGGCAGCGCCTGGCGACGATGCGCGAAACCAACGACGGTTTCGTCATCGCGGAGCGGGATCTGCAGTTGCGCGGGCCGGGCGAATTGCTTGGTACCCGTCAGACCGGCATCGCGGCATTCCGCATCGCCGATCTCGGTCGCGACGCTGCGCTGCTGCCAACGGTTCAGCGCATCGGTGAGGCCTTGATGTCGTCATCGCCCGATCTGGCCGAGCGCGTCACCGAGCGCTGGATCGGCGGCGCCGCACGCTATGCGAGTGCCTGATCGGCTTCAGCACAGGGTGTCATCGCCGGCACCTGACAACGGGCAATAGATATCGTGCAGGGTCTGGATGAGTTTATGCACCGGTCCCTCGGTCACCGAGTAATAGACATTCTGCGATTCGCGCCGGGTCTGCACCCAACCACCCTCGCGCAGCACCGCGAGATGCTGGGATAACGCCGACTGGCTCAGTTCGATCTCGGCGTTGATCTCGCCCACGGTCTTTTCGCTGTCGATGAGCATGCACATGACCCGCAGCCGCTGCGGGTTCGACAACGCCTTCAACAGTTCTGCGGCCTGTTCCGCCTGCGCTTGCATCTGTGTGCCCAGCATCGTCTGTGCCGGTTTCTTGCGTGACGTGGCTGCGGCCATGCTCAGGCGCCCTCCACGGAGCCACCGTCCGCAGTCCATTGCAGATAGCCGCCGGCCAAAGACAGTGGGCGATCGAAGCCCAACCGCTTCAGTGCTTCTGCCGCCAGCGCCGAACGCCCCCCGGTACGGCAGTAGAGGATCACCGGTTCGCGGCGGTGCGACAGGTGCGGGTCGGTCTTGAAGTTGAGGGCGGGGTGGCCGTCGACCTGGAATTCCAGCACGCCGCGCGGAATGTTCACCGCGCCGGGCAGGTGCCCGGCCGCGAATTCCTCGGGTTCGCGCACGTCGATCACCGGCATGCCGCTGGCCTGCATGGCGAGGAGACGACTGGTATCGATTTCTTCGATCACGGCCCGCGCTTGGGCCACCAGATCCTGGGCGGTGTACGTCATCGAAGGCTCCTCGGTGGGTGGTTGACAGTCTAGCAAAGTCTAATTAAGATAACTCTAAATTAGAAAACAATCAACAGTAGTTGATACCCGGGAGGGGCCATGAGCAATATCGTTGTGATCGGAGCGGGTCTGGCAGGAATGAGTGCGGCCTACGAGCTTCGCGAGTTTCTCGGCAAAGGGCATGACATCACGGTGATCGGCGACAGCGACCGATTCAGCTTCAATCCGTCCAACCCGTGGGTGGCAGTGGGTTGGCGCAAGCCGGGCGACATCACGCTGCAGGCGGGCGACCACCTATCCAAGAAGGGCATTGGTTTTCGTGCCGACGGCGTGGCGAAAATCGAAGCCGACGCCCACCGCGTGCATACCGGCGGCGGTGAAATCCTCCCCTACGACTATCTGTTGATCTGTACCGGGCCGAAGCTCGCCTTCGACGAAGTCCCGGGCAGCGGGCCCGACGGCCATACGCTGTCGGTCTGCACCACGCCGCACGCCCAGCATGCCTGGGATGCCTATCAGGAATTCCTCAAAGCACCGGGCCCGATCGTGGTGGGTGCGATGGCCGGTGCCAGTTGCTTCGGCCCGGCCTACGAGTTCGCGATGATCCTCGATGCGGATCTGCGCAAACGCAAGCTGCGCGACAAGGTGCCGATGACGTTCGTGACCAGCGAGCCTTACATCGGCCATATGGGCCTCGGTGGCGTCGGTGATTCCAAAGGCCTGATGGAATCGGAAATGCGCCAGCGGCACATCAAGTGGATCACGAATGCGAAGGTCAAGGACGTGATCGCCGGCGAGATGCATGTTGTCGAACACGACGACAGCGCACAGCCGGTGAAAGAACACGCATTGAAATTCTCGTATTCGATGATGCTGCCGGCGTTCCGTGGCGTGGATGCGGTGGCGGCGGTCGAAGGCCTTTGCAACCCGCGCGGCTTCGTGCTGGTGGATTCGCACCAGCGCAGCCCGAAATTTCCGAAGATCTTCGCCGCAGGTGTCTGCGTGGCGATTCCGCCGGTAGAAGTCACGCCGATCCCGACCGGTGCGCCCAAGACCGGCTTCATGATCGAGTCGATGGTCACCACCATCGTGCGCAACATCGAGGCCGAACTGAAAGGCGAGCCGGCCACGTTCGAAGGGACATGGAATGCGGTCTGCCTCGCCGATATGGGCGATACCGGCGCCGCATTCGTGGCGCTGCCGCAGATCCCCCCGCGCAACGTCACCTGGACCAAGATCGGCAAATGGGTGCATGTGGCGAAGATCGCCTTCGAGAAATACTTCCTCTACAAGATGCGCAACGGTACCAGCGAGCCGATCTACGAGAAATACGTGCTCAGTGCGCTCGGTATCGAACGATTGAAATAACCATTCGAATCACTTCTGGAGCATAGACATGAATCTTGACCGTGCCGTGATGGCGTTCGCCGGCGTGATGATCCTGGTCAGCATCGCGCTGACCCATTTCGTTTCGCCGTGGTTCTGGCTGTTCACCGCGTTCATCGGCGTGAACCTGTTCCAGGCCAGTTTCACTGGATTCTGCCCTGCGGCCATCATTTTCAGGAAATTCGGAGTGGCCGGCGGATGCGCGTTCAAGTGATCCATTCGATGCGTCCGTTCGTACTGGCGTCGCTTGTCCTGGCGCTGGCAGCCTGCGGCAGCGACGAAGCCGCGCGCGAAAGCGCACCGCTGCCGAAGCTGGATACGTTCACCGTCGCCGCTGGCGATGCGCAGGCGGGCCGCAGTTGGGATGGCGTGGTCGAAGCCGTGCGTGAAGCGGTGTTGTCGGCGCAGACCAGCGGCCGGGTCACGGCGGTCGATGTCGATGTGAACGATCGGGTTGTCGCCGGACAGACGCTGCTGCGCCTGTCCGTGGTCGAACAGCAGGCGGGCGTGGATGCCGCGCGTGCGCAGCTGCGCGCGGCGGAGGCCTCCGCAGTCGAAGCAGAGCGCAACTACCAGCGTTTCGCATCACTGGTGAAAGACAACTATGTCTCGCGCGCGCAGCTCGATCAGGCGCGAGCCGGGCGCGATGCCGCCAATGCCGCGCGCGACGCCGCGCGTGCACAGTTGGCGTCGGCAGGTCAGGGCGCCGAATACACGATGGTGCGCGCGCCTTATGCCGGCATCATTGCGGCGCGCACCGTCGAACCGGGCGAAGCGGTCGGCCCGGGGCAAGCGCTGTTGACGGTCTACGCACCGGAGGATCTGCGCATCGAGGTGCGGGTGCCGCAGTCCGATGCCGAGGCGATCCGCGTTCAACCGGGCGCCAGGGTGATCTTCGATGGCGGTGCATCGATCGATGCGCGCCAAGTGGTGGTCTACCCCAGCGCCGATCCGCTCAGCCACAGCGTTGTGGTGCGGGTCTTGTTGCCCCGGATGCAGACGCCGGTGGCGCCGGGCACGACGGCGAAGGTCGTGTTCCCGATCCACAGCAGCGACAAGCGTCTCCGGATTCCCGAAGCCGCAATCGTCCGTCGCGGCGAATTGACCGGCGCGTATGTATTGAAAGACGGCACGTTGACGCTGCGCCAACTGCGCCTCGGTACGCGCGAAGGCGAGACTGTGGAAGCGTTGGCCGGTCTGCGTCCGGGCGATGTCGTTGCCCGCGATCCCGAAGCCGCACTGCAGGCGTTGAAGCGTCAGCGCGAGGCCAGTGGTGCCGGTCATGGCTGAAACCGCACAGCCTCGGCTCGGTTTGTCCGGTCGTCTCGCCAGCACGTTCCAGGCCAACCCGCTGACGCCGATCCTCGCCTTGATGGGTCTGATGCTCGGCCTGGTCGCGGTGCTGATCACGCCGCGCGAGGAAGAGCCGCAGATCGATGTGACCATGGCCAACGTGTTCGTGCCGTTTCCCGGCGCGAGCGCGCGCGATGTCGAACAACTGGTGAGTTATCCGCTGGAACAGAAGCTGTCGGAGATCGAAGGCGTCAAGCACGTCTATTCGATCAGCCGTCCGGGCATGGCGGTGCTGACGGTCGAGTACACCGTCGGCGTCGAGCGCCAGCCGGCGATCGTGCGCCTGTACAACCAGGTGTTCTCGAATGCGGATTGGTTGCCGCAGGGCGTCGGCATCGGCCAGCCGTTGATCAAACCGAAGGGCATCGACGATGTGCCGGTGATGGCGCTGACGTTGTGGTCGGACGATCCGGCGACCGGCGTCGAATCGCTGGGCGCGGTTGCGCGCACGCTGGAAACCGAAATCAAGCGCACGCCGGGAACGCGCGATGTCTACACCATCGGCGCGCCGGATCGCGTGGTCGCGGTGACGCTGGATCCGGCGCGTCTGGCCGCGTTCGGGATGACCGTCGGCGAGGTCGCGCAGTCGCTGCAGGCGGCGAACGTGGTGCAGCACGTCGGCGAACGCGTCGGCGGGAATCTCGCCACGCCGGTCACCGCCGGCCGTTTCCTCGCGAGCCGCGACGAGGTCGCCGAATTGATTCTCGGCGTACACGCCGGAAAGCCGGTGAAGCTGGCCGATGTCGCCGAGGTGCGCGCAGGCATCGATGTGCCATCGAGTTACGTCTGGCACGGTGCACCGGCAGGAATGCCGGGGCCGAAGGCGGGCATCGCGCCCGCGCTCACGATCGCCGTGGCCAAGAAGCCCGGCAGCAACGCCGCCGACATCACGACATCGGTCGCCGAACGCATCGAACAACTGCGTGGCGAACTCATTCCCGAGGGCATGCATGTCGAAGTCGTGCGCGACTACGGCCAGACCGCGACCGACAAGGCGCAGAAGCTGATCCAGAAACTGTTCTTCGCGACCATGTCGGTGGTATTGCTGGTGCTGTTCGCGCTGGGCAAGCGCGAAGCGGTGGTGGTGGGCGCTGCGGTGGTGCTGACGCTGGCGTTGACCCTGTTCGCATCCTGGGCGATGGGCTTCACGCTCAACCGAGTGTCGCTGTTCGCGCTGATCTTCTCGATCGGCATCCTCGTCGACGACGCGATCGTCGTGGTCGAGAACATCCATCGGCACATGGCGCGCGGCGGCAAGACGCTGCGCGAAGCGATTCCGCCCGCAGTCGATGAAGTGGGTGGCCCGACCATCCTCGCCACGTTCACGGTGATCGCGGCGCTGCTGCCGATGGCCTTCGTCAGCGGCCTGATGGGCCCTTACATGCGGCCGATTCCGATCAATGCATCGGTGGGCATGGTGCTGTCGCTGGCGATCGCGTTGATCGTCACGCCATGGCTGTCGCTGAAACTGCTCAAACCGCATGTCGAACATGGCGGAGACAAGGGCCCCAGCCGTCTGCATCGGTTGTTCGGACGGGTGTTGACGCCATTTCTGGATGCCGATGAGAACGACGGCAAACGCGCGTCGCGCCGACGCTTCGCGCTGTTCGGCGGGATGGCGGCGCTGGTCGCGCTGGCGGCGAGTCTCGCGGTGGTGCAACTGGTGGTGCTGAAGATGCTGCCGTTCGACAACAAATCCGAACTGCAGGTCGTGGTGGACATGCCGGAAGGCAGCACGCTGGAAACCACCAACGCGCTGTTGACCGACCTGGCCACGACCGCGTCGACGTTCCCGGAGGTACTGAGTTTCCAGGGCTACGCGGGCACGTCGGCACCGATCAATTTCAACGGTCTGGTGCGCCAGTATTTCCTGCGCCGAGGCGCCAATGTCGGCGATCTGCAGGTGAACCTGGTCGACAAGCATCATCGCGACCGCAAGAGTCACGACATCGCGCGCGCGATGCGGCCGAAGCTGGACGCGGTGGGCAAACGTTACGGCGCTTCGGTGAAAGTGGTCGAAGTGCCGCCGGGTCCGCCGGTGCTGTCGCCGCTGGTGGCGGAAGTCTACGGGCCGGACTACGCGCACAGTCGTGATGTGGCACTGGCGCTCGAACAGCGGCTGCGCAAGACCGACGGTATCGTCGATATCGACACGACGGTCGAGACGCCGTCGCCGCGCGAAGTGCTGGTGGTGGATCGCGAACGCGCGACACGCCTCGGCATCGCGCAGTCGACCATCGCGAATACGCTGGCCGCTGCGGTCGGCGGCTACGATGCGACCTATGTGCAGGATGGCGGCTCGCGCTATCCGAAGCCGGTGCGGCTGCGTACGCCGATCGCCGATCAGTCGGGACTCGATCGTCTGCTCGCGCTGTCGGTGAAAGGCGGCCAGGGACAGACGGTGGCGCTGTCCGAGGTCGTGAAGGTCGAACGCACACCGTGGGATGGTGCGATCCACCACAAGGATCTGCTGCCGGTGGTCTATGTGATGGGCGATGAAGCGGGCGAACTCGACAGTCCGCTCTACGGGATGTTCGATATCGTCGGACAGGTCTCCGACAACGAGATCGACGGTCGCAAACTCGGGCAGTTCTTCATCCGCCAGCCCGCCGAAACCGCCGGTTATGCGATCAAATGGGACGGCGAGTGGCAGATCACCTACGAAACCTTTCGCGACATGGGCATCGCCTACGCCGCTGGCCTAGTGCTGATCTATCTGCTGATCGTCGCGCAGTTCCGCAGCTATCTGGTGCCGCTGGTGATCATGGCGCCGATCCCGATGACCGTGATCGGGGTGATGCCGGGGCATGCGCTGCTCGGCGCGCAGTTCACCGCGACATCGATGATCGGCATGATCGCGCTGGCCGGCATCATCGTGCGCAATTCCATCCTGCTGGTCGACTTCATCAACCAGTCGATCGCGGAAGGTCGTGAGCTGCGCGAAGCGGTGATCGATGCCTGCGCGGTGCGCGCGCAGCCGATCGTGTTGACCGCCGCCGCGGCGATGCTGGGCGCGTTCTTCATCCTCGACGATCCGATCTTCAACGGGCTGGCGGTGTCGTTGATCTTCGGCATTCTGGTCAGCACGGTGTTGACGCTGGTCGTCATTCCGCTGTTGTATTACGTCCTCATCCGGCGCAAGACGGCTGCAAGCGCCGAAGCCGCGCCGCAACACCAGGGAGCTGCGACATGAGCGAAGACGACGGTATCCGCATCGTGCTGGAGCAGGAAGGCCCGTACGCCTTCAAGGTGAGCTTCGATGGCACCGCGCTGGAGGCCCTGCACACCGACGAGCCCGCACCGCTCGGCGAGGGCAGTGGCCCGAATCCTTCGGCGCTGCTGCTGGCCGGCATCGCGAACTGTCTTGGCGCCAGCCTGTTGTTCGCGCTGCGCAAATTCAAGAACGCGCCGGGCCCGATCCGTGCCGAGATCGTCGCGAAGAAGGGCCGCAACGCGGAAGGCCGCTGGCGCATCCCGCATGCGGATGTCGCGATCCATCTGTCCGACAAGGCCGCCGATCTGGAACATTTCGATCGCGTCCTCGCCCAGTTCGAGCAGTTCTGCATCGTGACCCAGAGCGTGCGCGATGGCGTGTCTGTGGATGTGCGCGTGATCGATGTCGACGGTACTGTGCACGTACCGGCAACGCAGGCTTGAGCGCACAACCACAGGAAGAAGGCCGCCATGATGTCATCGTCGCTGCCGCCCGGCACCGTTTCGCCGATCGCCAGAAGCATTCGTCTGCTCGAATACATCGGCCTGGTCATCGTGTTGCTGGTGACGATCGCGGCTGGCGCGAATCTGCTGTTGACGATGCTGCGCGCTCGACAAGCCGGCATCGCCGATCTGCTTCTGTTGTTCATGTATCTCGAAATCGTGTCGATGGTCGAAACCTACTGGCGCATGGGCAAACTGCCGGTGCGGATGCCGCTCTACATCGCAATGGTCGGCATCGCCCGTCACCTGATGGCCGATTCGGCCTATCACTCTCCGTTGCTGATGATCAGCGGTGCGGGCGCCATCGTCCTGCTTGCCCTTGGGGTGCTGATCGTCCGCTTCGGGCATACCCGCTACCCGTACGAACAGACGCTCGGCCCCGATATCGAGGACGAACCCACGGTCCGGAGCCGGTCATGAACGATAAGCGCCTGTCGAAGCGCTGGTTTCCGTGGATGTTCGCGTTATTGATGGGCGGTGGCATGACCGCCATCGTGACGCTCGCGCTGACGCTTGCGCAGGATCCCTGGCAACTGCCGTCGCTCCTGCGCTGGCTGCAGCGCTGGGCGTTGGCTTGGGCGGTGGCGACGCCGGTCATCGTCTGGCTGGCGCCGCGTACGCGCCGCATCGCTGCCCGTTTCGCCGTTCCCCCGGAGGCTTGAATCATGTCGCACGACGCGTCTGTCGAAACGTTCGAAATCGCCTGCCCGCATTGCGATGCGCTCAACCGTTTGCCCGCTGGACGTCTCGGCGACGACCCGGTCTGCGGTCGCTGCAAGCGCGTGATGTTCGAAGGCGTGCCGCTGGCGCTGTCCGCAGCGAAGTTCGAGGCGCACGCATTGCGCAGCGATTTGCCGCTGCTGATCGATTTCTGGGCCGCGTGGTGCGGCCCGTGCCGGATGATGGCGCCGCAGTTCGAGGCTGCCGCCGCGCAACTGGAGCCGCAGGTGCGGCTGGCCAAGCTCGACACCGAGGCCGAGCCCGGTCTGGCGCAGCGCTACAACATCCGCAGTATTCCGACGATGGTGCTGTTGCATCGCGGGCGCGAGATCGCGCGCATGTCCGGTGCGCTCTCGCTGCCGCAGATCGTCGGTTGGACGCAGCAGCATCTGCCGCAATGAATCGTTCGTGCCCATCAGTTCGTACCCTCAGGGAAAACCGCCATGTCGCTCCGCCACTTTGTCGTCGTCGCGCTGATATCGGCTGCGACTTTCGTGTCCTCGCTGTCCGTGCTGTCCGCACGCGAGCCCGAACCTGCAATGTCCGCTTCGGTCGCCAGTCCAGGCGCGTGGCTGCGCGTGCAGGGCGATGGTCGCTATTCCGCAGGACAGCCCACGGCCGAACAATTGCGGACGCTGTCTGCGCACGGCATCGGCGTGGTGATCGATCTGCGCGCCGATTCCGAAACGCCCGAGCTCGACGAAGCCGCCCTGGTGCGTTCGCTCGGTCTGGATTACCACAATCTGCCCGTGGGAGGCGCTGCAGGGTTGACGCGCGACAACGTGCAGGCGCTGGACCGGCTCATCGCCGATGCCGGCGATCGTCCACTGCTGGTGCATTGCGCCAGCAGCAACCGCGTGGGTGCGATGATGGCGCTGCGCGAGGCTTGGTTGCGCGGTGCGACATCAGGGCATGCGCTCGAAGTCGGCCGCGCTTGGGGCATGAAGGGCTTGGAGTCGGATGTGAACGCGCTGCTGCAGACGACGGACCAGGCTACCGTTTCGAGCGCGCGATCGCTGGAGCCTTCGCAATGGACGCCGTCTCAGGCGCAGTCCAATCCTGCCGATAGTTCCGATTGAGCGGACGCGCGCTGTGCTTCAGAACTGGTCCAGCGGCAGTTTCAGATAGCGCACGCCATTGTCTTCGGGTTCCGGCAGCTGGCCGGCGCGGATATTGATCTGCACGGACGGCAGCAACAGCGCCGGCATCGCCAGCGTCGCATCGCGCGCGGTGCGCACGGCGACGAAGTCGTCTTCGCTCACGTCTTCGCGCACGTGGATGTTGCCTGCCTTCTGCGCGGCGATCGTGGTTTCGCATGCATAGGCGCGGCCGCCGGGCGCGTAGTCGTGGCACACGAACACGCGCGTATCGCCGGGCAGCGCGAACAGGCGATGGATCGAGCGATACAGCGTGCGGGCGTCGCCGCCGGGGAAATCGCAGCGTGCGGTGCCGCCATCGGGCATGAAGATCGAATCGCCGACAAACAGCGCATCGCCGATGCGGTAGGCAACGCTGTCGTTGGTATGCCCAGGCACCGCGATCACTTCGGCTTCGATATCGCCCAACGCGAAGCGCTCGCCGTCCGCGAACAGATGATCGAACTGGGAGCCGTCGATCGGGAAATGTTCGCCGAGATTGAAAATGGGTCGAAAGGTCTTCTGGACCTTGCGGATGCCTTCGCCGATCGCCAGTTGCGCTTGCGGGTATTGCGATTTCAGCCAGTGCCCGGCGCTGAGGTGATCGGCATGCGCATGGGTTTCCAGCAGCCAGTGGACTTCCAGCGACTGCGCGCGGACGTGATCGACGAGCTGCTGTGCCGATGTCGTCGACGTACGTCCGGATTTGGCGTCGAAATCCAGCACCGGGTCGATGATCGCGGCCTGACGGCTGTGCGGATCGGCGACGACATGGCTCCAGGTCCAACTGTCGGCGTGGAAGAATGGCGAGACGGCGAGGGTCATGGCGGGCTCCTGCGTATGCCGCGATTCTATCGCCACTGCGCATCCGCATCGCATGCCACCGCGCCAGCCGGCATAATCGGTCGATGACGAACACACTTCCCCTGCTGATCGATACCGACCCCGGCGTGGACGACGCGCTGGCCCTGCTGATGGCTTTCGATGCGCCGCATCACGAGGTCGTCGCACTCACCATCGCCGCCGGCAACGTCGGCCTGAAACATACGGTCGGCAACGCGCTGAAACTCTGCGAAGTCGCGGGTGTGGATGTGCCGGTGTTCGCCGGCTGCGATGCGCCGCTGCTGCATCCGGCGCCGGACGCGTCGTACGTACACGGACGCGACGGGTTCGGCGATATCGGCTACGCGCCTGCGATTAAACAGGCTGAGGCCGAACACGCGGCGCTGGCGATGATCCGGCTCTCGCATGCGCACGCCGGCAGGCTCGTGGTCTGCATGCTGGGGCCGCTGACCAACCTCGCGGTGGCGCTGAAGCTCGATCCGAGCCTGCCGCAGCGAATCGGCCGCATGGTGGTGATGGGTGGCGCCGTGACCGGGCAGGGCAACACCACGCCGACGGCCGAGTTCAACATCGGCTTCGACCCGGAGGCGGCGCACCTGGTGTTCGGTGCGTTCGCCGCTGCCGGCGCAATGGTCGAGGTCGCGGACTGGGAGGCGGTGATCCGCCACGGCTTCCTGCATACCGAAGTCGAGCGCTGGCTGCAGGCCGAACACCCTCGCGCGAAGTTCTACGAGGCGATCTCGCGCAAGACCCGCGAATGGTCCGCCGGGCTGCGCGGCGAGCGTTGGCATGCCGCCGATGCGCTGGCCATGGCGCTGCTTGTGGCGCCGGAGGGCGTGCGCGAACGCGCGGTCCGGCCGATTCGGGTGGAACTGACCGGAGCGGAGACCCGTGGCGCTACGGTGGTCGACTGGAACCGTCGCAGCGGCCGTCCGGACAATGCCGAGATATTGATGACCTACGATCAGGCGGCCTTCGAGGCCCTGATCCGCAACGCTTTACGCGCCGATTGAGGGCAGGGGCCGGCCGTGCGCTCGATGGGATGAACCAAGGCTTGAGCAGGACGCAGTGCGCCGCTATAATGCCCGGCTTTCCGCTCAACTCTGGTGCCGCCATGAAGGCCGACATCCATCCCGATTACCGTCAGGTCGTGTTCCAGGACGTGACCTCGGACTTCAAGATCCTCACCCGCTCGACCCTTGGCAGCAAGGAAACGACGAAGTGGGAAGACGGCAACGAGTATCCGCTGATCAAGGTCGAAATCTCCTCGTCTTCGCATCCGTTCTACACGGGCAAGCACAAGCTGATCGATACCAGCGGTCGCGTCGACAAATTCCGCAAGCGCTACGGCAAGTAATCGCGCTTCGCGGGTCCGGTTCGCCATTCCGGCGAACCTTGGCATTCGCGATGTGTACCGTATGCACGCCACAACGGCCGCCACCAGGCGGCCGTTGTCGTGTCCGCTCTTTGCGCGCGGCGCCGCAGAGCGTCTTCGACCAAAGTCCAGAGCCGGTGCTCGAATAGCGATATGCAATAATCGCCGTTCGTCGCGACTGCGGTTGCGGCTTCCTTCCCCGAATGTTCCGCCGCCCCAGCGCAGGCCGATGTTCACGTCATTACAAGCTTCAGTGGGAGTGCGCCGTGTCTCAACAGGATTCTTCTGCCCCAACCCAGGTCACCGTGACCGCCGGCGAGAAGTCGGTCATCCTGCCGGTCCATACCGGCACCCTCGGTAATCCCTGCGTCGATATCGCGAAGCTGCCGAAAGAAACCGGCCTGTTCACCTACGACTCCGGCTTCATGGCCACCGCGTCGTGCCGCTCCGCCATCACCTACATCGATGGCGACAACGGCGTACTGATGTACCGCGGTTACCCGATCGAACAGCTGTCCGAGCATTCCAGCTTTCTCGAAGTGGCCTATCTGCTGATGAATGGCGAATTGCCGAACCAGCAGGAGTTCTCCAAGTTCGAGCACGAAGTCACGCATCACACGATGATGCACGAGGCGTTCCGCACCTTCCTGTTCGGCTTCCGCCACGACGCCCACCCGATGGCGATGCTGGTCGGCATGCTCGGCTCGATGGCCAGCTTCTATCACAACACCCTCGATCTCGAAGACGCCGAGCAGCGGCGCATGGCCGCGATCCGGTTGATCGCGAAAGTGCCGACCATCGCGGCTTCGTGCTATCGCTATTCGATCGGTTGGCCGATCCGCTACCCGAAGAACAATCTCGAATACGTCACCCGCTTCCTGCACATGATGAAGGAAGTGCCGAGCGAACCGCTCGCGCTCAGCCCGGTGGCCGCCAAGGCGCTGGATCTGCTGTTCATCCTGCATGCCGATCACGAGCAGAACGCTTCCACCTCGACGGTTCGCCTGGTCGGTTCCACCGGCGCCAATCCCTACGCCTGCGTCGCCGCCGGTGTGGCCGCGCTCTGGGGTCCGGCGCACGGTGGCGCGAACGAAGCCGTGCTCAAGATGCTCGAAGAAATCGGCCGCCCGGAAAACGTGCAGTCGGCGATCGACAAGGCCAAGAACAAGGAATCGGGCTTCCGTCTGATGGGCTTCGGCCACCGCGTGTACAAGAATTTCGATCCGCGCGCGAAGATCATCCGCGAGATGTGCCACAAGGTGCTGAACGAGCTGGGCGTCAACGACCCGCTGCTGGAAGTGGCGATGAAGCTGGAAGAGGCCGCGCTGAAGGACGAATACTTCGTGCAGCGCAAGCTGTATCCGAACGTCGACTTCTATTCCGGCATCATCTACAAGGCGTTGGGTATCCCGACCGAGATGTTCACGGTGATGTTCGCGATCGCGCGCACCGCCGGCTGGGTTGCGCACTGGCTGGAACAGCAGACGGATCCCGAAGCCAAGATCGGTCGCCCGCGCCAGATCTACACCGGCTACGCCGCGCGCAATTACGCTCCGCTCGACAAGCGCTGATCATCGCAAGGCATTGCCTCGACAAGCCCCGCCTCGGCGGGGCTTTTGCGTTTGATGGGCGATGCGGTCAACGCATTGCGGGATTGGTGCGTTGAATGACTGCTGTCGCGATATGCGGCCGCAGTCCCGAGACTTCCAGGAAGAAGAATCCCATGTCATCGCTTTCGCGCTTTCCCCCCGCTTTCACTGTCCGCAATCTTTCCGCCCTGTGTGCGACCGCTCTGGTCGCGTGCGTTGCTTCGCCGCAGGTATGGGCATGTACGCCTGTGCCATTGTCGTCGGGCGCGCAGGGATCCGACCTCTGCTATGGCCCGGCCACATGGAACGAACCGACGCTTGGAGGCCGCGGGCTGGAGCAGAATTTCGACTTCTACCCCGCGCCGACTGCAGCGCTGCCCGCGCCGCTGATCATCTGGGCGCATCCCAATGGCATGAGCAAGTCGCTCACGCCCGGTCGCGACACCTATCAAGCGCTGGTGGTGCCGGCGCTCGCGGCGGGATTTTCGTTCGCATCGATCGAGTTCCGGCATCCGGTGACCAATGAAGTCGAGGCCGACAGCCCGGGCAATCCCGGCGTTCCGCATCGCGACATCGCCCGCGCGCTGCAGTTCATCCGCGCCAACGCGGCGGCGCTCGGCATCGACAAGCGCAACGTCTTTTTCGTGGGTGGTTCGCGCGGTACGTTGACGCTATGGACCGCGTTGCAGGACGACATGGCGATCCCGGACAGTCCGGACCCGGTCGCGCGGCAGTCCACGCGCGTCAATGCGGTCTTCGGCGTGAATGCGCAGACGACCTACGACGGTCTGGAGTTCGCGAATCTGTTCCTCGTTCCGGAAGACCGTTCGATCGCGAAGGCGGCCTGGCGGCTCGAACATCCGAAGTTCGCGCAGTTCGGCAGCGCCATACAGAGCGTGGCCGCGTCGTCGCCCGCCGACCCGCCGGTGATGCTGCGCTACGACCAGCCTTTCGTTCGCCGCCTCATCACGATCGAAGAGTTGGAAAGCATGGTCGAAGTGCACTACCCCGACTTCGGCCTGGCGCTGTGCGCGGCCTATCGGCAAGCGTATGGGTCTTCATCGCGTTGTACCGCGGTCGCCGATCCGGGCTACGCCACTGCGGGCCCCGCATACGCCGGCTATATCGATTTCTTCAAGCTGCATCTCAAGGGCCGGCCGGCGCCGGTGTTGCCGGCCTTGCCGCTGGATTGATGCATCGCGGGCTTTCTGCGCGAATCCCGGGTGGCTGTGTACCGCCACCCGGGGACGCGACGATCGGGTCACGCCCAGCATTCAGGTCCGGCGTTAACGCCAAGCGCTCAGGCCAGCAGCGAGCGCAGCATCCACGCGTTCTTCTCGTGGATGTTGAGGCGCTGGGTCATGAGGTCGGTGGTGGGGTCGTCCCCCGCGTTGTCCGCAGTCTTCAGCACCTTGCGTGCGGTGCGGCAGACCGCTTCGTTGCCGGTGACGAGCTGGCGCACCATCTCGCGCCAGTCGGCGGTGTCGGTCAGTCCCGGCTCTTCGGCGATCGAGCTGAGTTTGATGAATTCGGCGTAGGACCCGGGCGCATTGAAGCCCAGCGCGCGGATGCGCTCGGCGGTCTCGTCCAGTGCGGTCCACTGCTCGGTGTACTGGCCTTCGAACATCACATGCAGGCTGTTGAACATCGGCCCGTTGACGTTCCAGTGGAAATTGTGGGTCTTCAGGTACAGGGTGAAGCTGTCGGCGAGGAAGCGCGACAGACCCTCGGCGACCTTCTTGCGATCGGACGACGAGATCCCGATATCGATCTCGCCCGCGCTGGCGTCCGCATGCGCTTTGGTGGAGCTCTTGCTGGCGGAAAGGGATTTGCCGGCTTTTTCGGTTTTCGATGATTTGGCCATGACTCGTCTCCGGACGGGGGATCAATCACACTATCGTCCCGCAGGCCGCATTAGAAATCCGTTTTTTCGAAGACAGCCATTGATGACGACGATCGAACCCGCGAAAAAGGGTGCCGACCTTGGCAAGCCGCACGATCGCGCCCTGCAGAACGCACGGCGCGCGGTCGATGGCGCGCTGGCGCGCGACCGTGGCCGGCTGCTCGGGCTGTGGTCGCGCTGGAGCGCGAAAACTGCGGATGCCGGCGCGCAGGCGGCCTTCGCCGATGCGCTGGCGAAGTCGGTCGCGGCGCGTGAAGTCCGCGCCAAGTCGCTGCCGACCGCGTTCGAGATCGATCCGGCGCTGCCCATCGGCGGCGAGGCCGAACGCATCATCGAACTCATCCGCAGCCATCAGGTGGTGGTGATCGCTGGCGAGACCGGCTCCGGCAAGACCACCCAGTTGCCGAAGCTCTGTCTCGCCGCCGGTCGCGGCGCTGCCGGGATGATCGGCTGCACCCAGCCGCGCCGGATCGCCGCGCGCGCCGTCGCGCGACGCGTGGCCGAAGAGTTGAAGACGCAGGTGGGCGGTCTGGTCGGTTTCCAGGTGCGCTTCAACGACAACGTCGGCGACCAGACCGCAATCAAGTTCATGACCGACGGCATTCTGCTGGCCGAGATCCAGTCCGATCGCTGGCTGTCGGCCTACGACACGATCATCGTCGACGAGGCGCACGAGCGCAGTCTCAATATCGATTTCCTGCTCGGCTATCTCAAACAGCTGTTGATCAAGCGTCGCGACCTGAAAGTGATCGTCACCTCGGCGACCATCGACACCGAGCGATTTTCGCAGCATTTCGGCAACGCGCCGGTGGTGAGCGTGGAAGGCCGCGGCTATCCGGTCGACGTGCGCTATCGGCCGCTGAATGCGGGCAGCGGGGATGACGACAGCGAAGGCGACGCGGGCGAAGGCGGGCGTTCGGTGCTCGACGGCATCGTGTCCGCCTGCGACGAGATCGCGCGCATGGGCGGCATGGGCGACACGCTGATCTTCCTGCCTGGCGAGCGCGAGATCCGCGATGCGCATCAGGCATTGGAGAAGCGCAAATACCGGCATACCGAAGTGCTGCCGCTGTACGCGCGGCTGTCGGCGCGCGACCAGGATCGGGTGTTCAATCCAGGCCCGCAGCGACGCATCGTGCTGGCGACGAATGTGGCGGAAACCTCGCTGACCGTGCCGCGCATCCACTACGTGGTCGATCCCGGTTTCGCGCGGGTGAAGCGCTACAGCCCGCGACAGAAACTGGACCGGCTGCATATCGAAGCGATCTCGCAGGCGAGCGCGGACCAGCGCAAGGGCCGCTGCGGGCGGATCGCGCCCGGTACCTGTTTCCGCCTGTATGCGGAGGCCGATTTCCTGTCGCGCGACGCCTACACCGATCCGGAAATCCGCCGTGCCGCGCTGGCCGGCGTGATCCTGCGGATGCTGTCGCTGGGATTGGGACGGATCGAGGACTTTCCGTTCCTGGAACCGCCGGAACCGCGCGCGGTCGCCGATGGTTGGCAGCAGCTGAGCGAACTCGGCGCGATCGATGACGCGCGCAAGCTGACGCAGATCGGCCGCACGATGGCGCGGTTGCCGGTGGACGTGAAACTGGCGCGGATGCTGATCGCCGCGCAGAAGCACGGCTGCCTGCGTGAGATGCTGACGATCGCCAGTTTCCTCGGCATCCAGGATCCGCGCGAGCGTCCATCCGATCAGCGCGGCGCGGCCGATGCCGCGCATGCGGAGTTCGCGGATCCGAAGTCCGAATTCGTCGGCATCCTCAAATTGTGGGATGCCTATCGCGCCGCGCACGAGGACATGACCCAGTCGCAGCTGCGCAAGTGGGCGGACAAGCATTTCCTCGGTTTCCTACGCCTGCGCGAGTGGCGCGAATTGCATCGGCAGTTGAAGCTGCAGTGCGATGAGCTTGGCTGGGACGACGTCAACGCTGACGGTAACGGGCGCAGGGCGGGCTCAAGCCCGCCATCGCCGGTGTCGGATGTGTCAGAAACGATGCGCCAAGGCGCACCCTATGCAGCTTTGCACCGCGCCTTGATCGCTGGCTTGCCGACGCAGATCGGCAATCGCAGCGAACGCGGGCTTTACGACGGTCCGCGCGGTCGCAAGTACACGATCTTCCCGGGTTCGCCGCTGTCGAAAAAGCCGCCGCCGTGGCTGCTGTCGGCGACCTTGCTCGACACCGAGAAAGTCTGGTCGATGACCAATGCTGCGATCGAGCCGGAATGGGCGATCGACGAATTGCCGCATCTGCTCGCGCGCCGCCATCACGATCCGCACTGGGCGCGTTCGCAGGGCAGGGTGGTGGGCAGCGAACAGATCAGTCTGTTCGGACTGGTGCTGGCGCCGAAGAAGCCGGTGCACTACGGCGCGCTGTTTCCGGAGGAATCGCGGCGGATTTTCGCGCGCGATGCGCTGGCGACCGGCGAGATCAACACCCGCGCGGGATTTCTGCAGCGCAATCTCGCGATGCTGGCGAAAGCGAAAGAAGAGGAAGCCAAACAGCGCCGCGCCGGACTGGTCGTCGATGAGGACTGGCAGGCGCAGTGGTATCTCGACCGGCTGCCGCCGCAGATCCACAACCAGCAGGCGCTGGATGCGTGGTACGGCAAGTTGCCGGCAGCGGAAAAAGCGAAGCTGGAGTGGTCGTTCGACGATCTGATGGTCGGCGGCGCCAGCGACGCCGAGCGCTTCCCGAAATATCTGCCGCTGGGCGATGTGCGTCTGGCGGTGAACTACCGTTTCGAGCCCGGCGCGCCAGACGACGGCATGACCGTGGCGGTGCCGCTGCATCTGCTCAATGCGCTGGATCCGACGCGGCTGTCGTGGCTGGCGCCGGGCTTCGTGCAGGACAAGGCGGCGGCGCTGATCAAATCGTTGCCGAAAATCCTGCGTCGCAACTTCGTGCCGGCGCCGGATTTCGCGCGTGCGTTCGCCGAGGCGTTTCCGCTGCCCGATGCCGACAGCATCGAAGGCGCGCTGGCGCGGTTCCTGAAGAAACTGACCGGCGTCGAAGTGAGTGCGGTCGACTTCAATCCTGCGTCCGTCGATGCGCATCTGCGCGCGAACCTGCGCCTGCTCGATGTCGACAGTCGCAACGTGCTCGCCGAATCCCGCGACCTCGACGATCTGCGCGCGCGCTTCGGAAAGCGCGCCGCCGATGCGTTCTCGGCACGCGCGGCGGAAGGGCTGGCGCAGCGCGGATTGACCGATTTTCCGCCGACCTCGATTCCGCTCTCGGTGCCGGGCGCGGGCGGCGTTCCGGCGTATCCGGCGCTGCACGACGACGGCGACAGCGTCTCGCTGGCGGTGCATGCCGAGCGCGCCGAAGCGCAGCGGCATCACCCGCAGGGCGTGCGTCGTCTGCTGCGGATCGCATCGGCCGAAAAGCTCAAACAGGCGCGTAAACAGCTGCCGGTGCAGGCGAAGACCGCACTGCTGTACGCCGCGATCGAATCGCAGTCGCCGCGCCGCGATGGCTTGAAGGACAGCGATCGCCTGCGTGAGGATCTGGTCGAAGGCGCGTTCGTTGCGCTGGCTGCCGACGGTCTGGATGCGATCCGCGACGGTGCCGCGTTCGCGCTGCGCCGCGACGCGATCGCGAAGCAATTGTTCGCCGAAGCGATGACGCGCTTGCAGCAGGCCGAAACCATCCTTGGCCGCGTCGCCGAAGTGCGCGCCGCGCTCGAATCCAGGCTCATGGGCTGGGCGAAAGCCAATCTCGACGATCTGCATGCGCAGCTCGCCGCGCTGGCGTCGCCGGGCTTTCTGCGCGACACGCCCGCCGACGCGCTGGGCGAATACCCGCGCTATCTGAAAGCGATGACCCTGCGCGCCGAACGCGCGCTGCGCGACCCGGTGCGCGACCAGGCGCGGATGCTGGAACTCAAACCGTTCGCCGATGCGCTGGCGGATGCGCGCGCACGCGGAATCGATGCCGCGTCGGGCTGGCAGGCCCTGCGCTGGGAGCTGGAGGAGTTCCGGGTCTCGCTGTTCGCACAGGAATTGGGGGCCAAGAGCGGCATTTCGGCGAAGAAGTTGGCGACCCGGCTCGCGCAACTGCGATAGCGTGCGCGTTCCCGCAACTGCGAAGCCCCGAAACGCTTGATTTCCCGATAGTGTTTTCTGATCCTGTCGACGTCTTGGATGCATGCATGCTGGAGCCTTCTCCAGCGGCCTCGTAAGGACATGAAGGAGCGCGTCATGACACGGGCCACCGAAGTCGTTCGCGAATCTCCGCCGGAAACAGGCGGCGGACACGCACCGATCACCGATCTGCTGCAGGCCTGGCGTCGGGGCGAACCCGGCGCGGCGCAGATGCTGCTGCCGCAGGTCTATCTGCGACTGCATCGTCTCGCCGAACGCGCCCTGCGCGGCGAGCGCCAGGACCACACGCTGCGCGCGACCGCATTGATCCACGAAGCGTTCATCCGCCTGGCGGATCACGCATCGCCCGACTGGCAGGATCGCGGGCATTTCTTCGCGCTCGTCGCGCGCATGATGCGGCGCATTCTGGTCGATCACGCGCGTGCGCAGCGCGCCGTGCGACGCGGCGATGGACAACTGCGCTTCGTCGATATCGACGACGTGGCCGATCTGTTGCCCGCTGCGGACGGCGACCCACTCGATCTGATCGCGCTCGACGATGCGCTCGACGCGCTCGCGCGCTACGACATGCGCAAGGCGCGGGTGGTGGAGTTTCGCTGTTTTCTTGGCCTTTCGGTGGAAGAAACCGCCGAACTGCTGGGCGTGTCGGAACCGACCGTGATCCTCGATCTGCGCCTGGCGCGCGCCTGGCTTTCGACGCAGTTGGGCACGGTCGATGTCTGACCCGTCGAAGACCGGCCCGTCGGAAACCACTTCGCCTAAAACCGGCCCGCCAACGACGCCTTCACTGGCCACGACTCCGTCGACCTTGGACACCGGGGTGATCGCCCGCTTTCGCCGGATCGAGGCCTTGTTCGCAGCGGCGCTCGATCGACCTGCGGGAATGCATGAGGATTGGCTGCAGGCCGAAGAGTCGGACGCATCGATCCGCGACGAGGTGTTGCGGCTGCTCGCTGCCGATGCCCGTGCGGACGAGGAAACGATCGAGCGGGCTTTGGCGATGGCGGCGAATGGCGTTCTGGATGCGCAACCTCCCGTCATGCCCTCCGGTCCCGAGAGCCGCAGTCCCGATGCCCATGAGATCGATGGCTGGCAGCTCGAACGGCGGATCGGCGAAGGCGGTATGGGCACCGTGTATCTGGCGCGGTCGACGTCCGGTGACGGGCCGCCGGTGGCGATCAAACTGTTGCGGGAGGGCGTGGATCCGGCGCTGCTCGCGCGCCGTTTCGAAGCGGAACGGAAGATCCTGGCGACGCTGTCCCATCCGGGCATCGCCCGGTTGCTCGATGCCGGCCGCACCCGCGCGGGCAGTCCGTATCTGGTGCTCGAATACGTCGAAGGCATGCCGATCGACGATTACTGCGACCAGTTGCGCCTCGGCGTGCGCGAACGGGTCGAGCTGATGGCGCGGGTCTGCGAGGCGGTGCAGAACGCGCATCGCAATCTGGTGATCCATCGCGATCTCAAACCCAGCAACGTGCTGGTCACGTCGGGTGGCGAACCGAAGCTGCTCGATTTCGGCATTGCCAAACTCATCGAAACCGATGACGAGCCGCTGGCTGCGGCGAATACCGGTACGGTCACCCGACTGGGTTGGATGACGCCCGCGTATGCCAGCCCGGAACAGGTGCTGAGTGCGCCAGCCCGTCCCGCGAGCGATGTCTACAGCCTCGGCGTACTGCTGTATCGGCTGTTGACCGGCTTGTCTCCGTACGGCGACGCGGAATCGAATCCGTCGAAGCTCGCGCAGGCGATCGTCGAGCGCGATCCCGAGCGCGCCAGCGCGAGGATTCTGTCGGCGCAGATCACCAGCCCGTCGCTGGCGCGGGCGGAACAGCGGCGGACCACGCCCGGCCTGCTCGCGCGGACCCTCAGCGGCGATCTCGACATCATCCTCGGCAAGGCATTGGCCAAGGAGCCCGATCGCCGCTACGGCGCGGCCGGCGAGTTGGCTGCCGACCTGTCGCGATGGCTGCGCGGGCTGCCGATTTCGGCGCGACCGGCGACCTTCCGCTATCGCGCCGGCAAGTTCCTGCGTCGCCATCGTTTGGCGACAGTGCTGGTTGGATTGATGACGCTGCTCGCGGCGACCTTCGTGATCGTGGTGGTGGTGCTGCTGGCGCGCACCCGCGTCGAGCGCGATCGCGCCACGCAGATGTCGGCGCTGCTGACCGATCTGTTCGAAGTCGCCGAACCCGGTCCCGAGCAGGGCAGCAGCATCACCGCACAGACGCTGCTGGATCGCGGCGCCGAGCGCGCGGCGGTGCGTCTGCAGGATCAACCGGATTCGCGCGCGCGTTTCCTCGCGACGCTGGGACGTCTCTATCAACAGTTGGGGCTCTACGATCGCGCGGCGGCGAGTCTGCAGGAAGCCATCGTTCTGCAACGAAAGCTGGTCGGAGAGCGATCGATCGAGGTTGCGGATCTTACCGATCATCTCGCGCGGGTGAAGGCCGGGGCGGGGGATTTTCGCGAGGCCGAACCGCTGTTCCGTCGCGCGCTGGAACTGCGGCGGTCGCTGCTGCCCGCCGGAGACGAACGCATTTCCAACAGCATCAACAATCTGGCCTTGGTCCGCCACGATCTGGGGCACTACGCCGAGGCGGAACCGCTGTATCGCGAGATCGCGGGCGACGCGGCCCATCCCTCAGGCGATCCCGACGGCACCACGCTGGGCAATCTGGCGCTGCTGTATTTCGATCTCGGGCGTCTGGAAGAAAGCGAAGCGGCGTATCGCCGCGTGGTCGAGCTGCGCAGCCGCGCTTACGGCCCGGACGATCTGGAAACCGCCTACGCCTACGATGAACTCGGCATGGTCCTGGCAGCGCGCGGCAAACACGCCGAGGGCAAATCGCAGATCGAACGCGGCCTGCGGATCAGGCGCCAACGCGTCGGCAACGAACATCGCGACGTTGCGCGCAGCCTGGCCCATCTCGGTGCGACCGAGCGACTGGTGGGCGATCTGGACGCTGGCGAACGTCACCTGCGGCAGGCGCTCGAACTGCAGTCGCGGCTGTTGGGCAAAGATCACGCCGAAGTGGCCGACAGCCAGCTTGAGCTCGGTCTGGTGCTGCTCGATCGTGGCCGACTGGACGAGGCCGGCGAACTGCTGCAGCGTTCGCGAGACCTGCACGCGAACGCGGTGGGCGAGGACCATCCGCTGCAGGGGCGGCCCTTGTCCGGTCTCGCGCGCTGGTCGGCGATGCGCGGCGACTGCGCCAACGCCGTGGCGCTGGCGGATCAGGCCACACAACGATTGCCCAAGCTCGATCCTCGGCGTGCCGAGTTGCGGCGCGTGATCGAACACTGCAATCGCCCGGGCGCCGGGTAATCGCGCGACAGTTCTTCGAAAGATTGCTCCGGCGATCGATCTTCCGATCGCCGGAGCGTTGCGTGCTCAGCGACGCTTGAGCAACTGTGGTGCGGAGCTGCCCGCGAAGCCCGGGATGTCCCATTCTTCCAACGGGTCGCCGATCGCGGTGATGCCGATGACGCTGCCAGTGCTCACGTCGACGCGACCGCTGACGTTCTGGTCGAAACCGACGCTGACCTGCGGATTCAAACCGTCCTGATACGTGAAGGATGTGTTGCCGAATCTCAGGCCTGCGTACGGCTGCCCCGAATAGTTGGTGACATCCACGCCGGCCCCGTCGAAGAAACGGAACCAGTATCTGCCGACATTGCCGACGCTGTTGTTCGCGAAGTTGGTGTACGACGGCCACCACCACGGCGATACCCGTGCGAGCGGCGCCACTTTGCGATTGACCGGGAGGCCCTGCTCGACGACCGCGATCGATTTGCCGGGTTCGAGGCCGTTGGCGCCGACCAGTTCTTCGCCGTAGGTCTTCTCGAAGTGGTTGTTGCCGTTCCTGGTGATCTCGCGCATGGTCCAGCCGATCAGGCCCGCCTTGCATGCGCGGATGTCGGCCCAGCCGTCGAAGAATGGCGACGCCGGGAAGCCGGATGTGCCGGGAGTCAGACGCAGCGTCTGACCGGGCAGCAGCGAGGCCACGGTGTTGGTGCCGGCGATGCCACCGTTGCGATTCCGGTAGGTGACGGTGATCGGTCCGATGTTGACGGTGGAGGCATTCAATACGCCGATCAGCGTGTCGGTGCGCGGCAATGGCGCCACCGTTTGCTGGGTCACTTCCGCGCTGGTCAGATTGGACGATGGCGTGTTGGCCATCATCGCGCTGCCGACCCGGAATTTCTTGCCCAGGCTCATCGATGGACTCGTCGGCGAGCCGTAGGCGAAGAAGTCGGCCAGATACAGTTCGCCGACCAGCGACGTCTGACTGGACGACACGAAGGCCCAGGCGTTGTCGTCGAGCGCGCCGGCACCGCCCAGATAGAACGTTTCCGCCACCTTCCACAGGCTCATGTCGATGAACTGGCCGTAGCCCGGCAACGTGGCGGTGAGCGTGGGGAACGCGATGCCGCTGCTGCTGCCCTTGAATGCGGTGATGGTCGTCGGCGTCGGCGCGGTGTTCATCACGCAGTAGAACGGCAGATTGCCGTTGAGGAAATCGAAGTTGGTGCTGTTCGACAGCGGCATCGGTCCGGCGTACAGACTCTTGCCGGCCGTTTGCGCCGCCTGCAACTGCTGCATGGTGCCTTCGCCCGGACTCAGGATGTCCGGGTCGGTGATCGGTGTCCCGCCGATCAGCACCGAATCCACGTAGTGCAGCGACGCGCCGACGATGGGTTGATCGGACACGATCCTGGCCGAGCCGACACCGTTCGCGAGCGCCTGCAGTTCGGGGACGCTGCGGGTCCACGTGCCGTTGGGCAGCACTGGCGCCGACAGCGTGGTCACGAGATTGCCGTTGCGATCGCGCAGTTCCACCCGGACATTCGCCGTAACGGCGGGACTGGGGTTGTTGATCACCAGCGCGCTCTCGAAACCGCCCAGTTGCGCCGAGATGTCCTTCTCGGTCGGGTTGTAGAACAGGCAGGGCGCGAATTTCTCCTTGGTCGCGTAGCCCTGCAGATTGGTCGATGAATGCATCCACATCGAGTCCAGACGCGTGGCGCTGTTGCTGTAGTCCACGTTCGGCCGTGCGGTGGTACCGGTCGGGACCGGCAGTACAGGCACGGGACATGCAGGGATGACTTGAGCGCAAACGCCGCCGGTGGCCAATGCCATCGCGACAGCGGTGATGAAGGTACGCATGGGGAACTCCTTATCCTTGTCGAGGGAATTTGCGATGCGACGCCCCGGTGCCGTCGCGGTCCGACGGCATCGCGGGGAATCTCGTCGCGTTGTCGGAAAGCGCGCCTCCTGCGCGCTCGCCGCACCGTCTGCCCGGGGTGGGGCCGGGCAGGCGGCGTCGTTCGGCCGTACGTCCATGAACGGCCTGACAGCACCGTTGTCCACGGGTCGTCATCCCTGTAAGCGCAGGAAAGGGGGCGGAGAGATAAGCCGCAGCGGAAAAAATTCAGGGGCAGGATACGGTCACGGCCCTGCCGCGTACGGTCGGCCACGTGACCGGGGTTCCATTGTTGACGGCTGCGGTTTGCTAGCCTCGGGCCATGGAACTTCCGGCAGGACGCCGCCGACTGCCGGGCATGCGCATCGCTGGCGGCATCCTGTTCACCGGAAAGGAGCATCCATGAAACTCTCGATGATGAAAGGGGTCGCGATCGCGCTGATCGCAGGCACGATGGGGATCGGCAACGCACAGGCGATCGGTTGGCCGACGCCGAACATCGCCTGCACTTCCGCGAACGAAGGCACGACCTACGACGTACAGTATTTTTCGCGTTGGGAAAAACTGCAGATCACTTACTACTGCGATGGCACCGAGTGGCAACTGTGGCAGGTGTGTGACCTGCAGCCAGGCGGTATCTGCGTCGCTTACTGATCTTTCGGCATCCCGGCGTCGCGTGGCGCCGGGATGTGGCGGCCGAATGGGTCCTGCGGGTAAAGCAATCTCATCCGCCGATCATCCTCACTTCACCCGTTCCACCTTCGCCCGCGTGTTGTAACCCTTGACCGCGAGATACCAGGCGTTGCCGGCGATGCTCGGCGTGATCCGCACTTCGGGACTGTCGAGTTTGGCGCCGACGAGTTCGGCGTTGTCCGTCTGGCGCCAGACCTGACCGTTGTCGAGGGTGAACTCGCGGCCTCGGGCGAAGCCGCGGAACGGCCCGGGCACGCGCGCGACGATGGCTTCGTTCGAGCCGAAGTGGAAGAAGCCGCGGTTTTCCGCTTCGATCTTGTCCTTGGCCTGCGACGCGGCTGCAGTGACGGCGGTGTCGATCTTGCGGCCGAGCCACAGATTGAGTTTGCCCAGTTCTTCCGCGCTGAGCTTGTCGAGGCCGGCGGCCTTGAATTCCTGCGGTGTCATCTCGCGTTCGATGGGCTGTTGCGCGAGCGCGGCGAGCGGCGAAAGCGCGAGGGCGGCGAGCAGGGCGAGCGGGAGCAGCGGACGGAGCATCGACATGATCGGATCCTGTGGGGATTTCGCCGGAGGCGGGACGCGGTTAGTGTAGAACCACAATCCCCCGGATCGAAATCAGGCCGTCATCGCGTGTCCGCCGCCGTCGCCAGTCCTCTCGAAGCCCTGTTGTCGCTGCCGCCGGCGGCGGCGCTGGGCGCGCCCTGGCGGCAGGTGCTGGAGCTGTCGGCAGGGTCGGAGGCGTTGGCCGAAGGTGCATTGGCAGAGCTGGGCGACACCCTGGGTTCGCTGGCGCGGCTGAACGCCGATGGCGATGTGGTGCTGGCGGCGATCCTCCACGACCTGCCGGCGTGGCGGGCGCGGATCGAGCCGCAGCTCGCGAAAACATGGCCGACGGTCGCGACGCTGCTGGAGGGCCAGCGCGCCGCAGGCCAGGTGTGGACACTGCATGCGGCCGACGCCGGCGGCCGCAACGCCGAGGGCCTGCGCCGGCTGCTGCTGGTGATGGTGAAGGACCTGCGCGTGGTGCCGATCCTGCTGGCGCGGCAATTGGCGCAAATGCGCACCGCCGGCAAGCGTCCGGCGGCCGAGCGCCGGGCGCTGGCGCAGCTGACCCGCGATATCCACGCGCCGCTGGCGAACCGGCTGGGCATCTGGCAGCTGAAGTGGGAACTGGAGGACCTGGCGTTCCGCCATCTCGAACCCGAGACCTACCAGAAGATCGCGCGCTGGCTCGACGAGAAGCGCGGCGATCGCGAGCGCTACATCGAACAGGTCAAACGCGAACTGGGCGAGGCGCTGAAAGCGCAGGGGGTAGAGGCCGAGGTCGCCGGCCGGCCGAAGCACATGACCAGCATCTGGAAAAAGATGCAGAAGAAAGCGGTGCCGATCGGCGAGCTCTACGATCTGCGCGCGGTGCGGGTGCTGGTGAAGGATGTTCCCGCCTGCTACGCCGCGCTGGGTGCGGTGCACGCGCTGTGGACGCCGATTCCCAGCGAGTTCGACGACTACATCGCGCGGCCCAAGCGCAACGACTACCGCTCGCTGCACACCGCCGTGATCGGTCCCGAGGGCAAGACCCTGGAAGTGCAGATCCGCACCCACGAGATGCACGCGCAGGCCGAGCTCGGCGTCGCCGCGCACTGGCGCTACAAGGAAGGCCGCTCGGCGCCAGCGGACGCGGGGCTCGACCGCAAGATCGAATGGATGCGCAAGCTGCTCGATGGCGGGCGCGACGCCGGCGAGGATGAGCAAAGCGCCGAGCAGCGACTCAGCAACGCGCTCGACAGCGAATTGATCGAAGACCGCATCTACACGCTGACCCCGCAGGGCGATGTGATCGATCTGCCTGTGGGCGCGACGCCGCTGGATTTCGCGTACCACGTGCACACGATGGTCGGCCATCGCTGCCGGGGCGCGAAGGTCGACGGCCGGATCGTGCCGCTGGATTACAAACTGCGCAGCGGCGAGCGCATCGAAATTCTGACGGCGAAGACCGGCGAGCCGAGGCGCGACTGGCTGGTGGCCTCGAACGGATTCCTCGCCAGCGGCCGTTCCCGCGACAAGGTGCGCGCGTGGTTCCACAAGCTCGATCGTGTGCGCAACGTGCAAGCCGGACGCGACATGCTGGAAAAAGAGCTGCGGCGGCTGTCGCTGCTGCAGGCCGATCTGGCGCCGATGCTGGCGAAATTCCACGTCGACACGGTCGACGACCTGTACGTGCTGGTCGCGCTGGGCGATGCCGGCCCGCACCAGGTCGGACGGGCGCTGCTCGATCACGAACGCAGCCGTCAGGAAGCGAGCGCGGCGCCGGACACGTCGCGAGTCGAACTGGCGCGCGCGCCGCCGAAACCGCAGCGCGCCAACAGCAGCAACTCGGCGTTCACGGTGGTCGGCGTGGGCAATCTGCTGATGCAGATCGCGCGCTGCTGCCAGCCGCTGCCCGGCGAACCCATCGTCGGTTATCTCACCCAGGGGCGCGGCGTGTCGGTACATCGCGCGGACTGTGCGGCGTTGCTGCGGATGTCGGCCCGCCAGCCGCAGCGGGTGCTGGCGGTCGACTGGGGGCGCGTCGGCGGCGGCCACACCGCGAATGTGCAGGTGGATGCGGTCGATCGCCGCTGGCTGCTGAAAGACCTGACCAATCTGATCGCCCAGGACGACGCCCATGTGCTGTCGATCCACAGCGATACCCTCGAAGGCAGCCGCGTGCGCCTGCGCCTTCAGCTGCGGGTACGCGACCACGAGCAATTGAGCCGGCTGCTGGGCCGGATCGACAGTCTGTCCGGCGTGGAGCAGGTGCGGCGGACGTAGGTCGGGCCCCTGGCCCGACATTGCGATCGATCCGTCTGCATTGGACAGCTATCGAAGCGGCTCCGGCCGATGGCAATGGCTGCGATCGATTCCCGATCTCGGGCCAAGGCCCTACCCACGGCATCTGCGATCAGACGCTATCCTGTCCGCGTGACTTCGCACCGCTCACCTTTCCGTCGGAATTTCCGCGCGCACTGGCCGTGGACCCTGGCGGTCGCCGCCGCACTGCTCATTGCGTTGCTGCTCGCGCTGCGTGAACCGATCGCCGAACGTCTATGGCCGGTTGCGGAAGCCGAGGCGCTGCGCCAGCAGGCCGAAAAGGCATTGCAACAAGGACGATTGAGTGCGGACGACGGCAGCGGCGCGCGCGAGCTGTACGAGGCTGCGATCGCGATCGATCCGGATCGCGCCGAACTGCGCTCGGGGCTGACCCGGGTGGCGCAGGCGGCGGTGCAGCAGGCTCGCGGCGCGGCGGAGCGCGGCGCGTTCGCCGTGGCGCATCGACAGCTGGCGCTGGCGCGCGCGCTGTCCGCACCTCGGGCGCAGACCGATGCGGTCGCCGAAATCCTGCGACGACGCGAAGTGGCGGTGGCCGGGATCGACGTCATGCTGCGCGCGGCCGATGCCGCACGTGCGGCCGGTCGTCTCGATGACGGCGCCGACGCGGCGCTGCCGCTGTATCGACGGATTCTGGAATTGCAGCCGCAGCATCTGAAAGCGCTGGAAGGCCGCGAGGATGCGCTGGGCATCCTGCTGGAGGACGCACGAAGCGCGCTGAAACGCGGCGAACTGGCGGCGGGCGGCGCCGCGATCGCGACCGTCCAGCGCTACGACCGTGGTCACGCCGATCTGCCGGATGCGCAGGCGCTGCTGGCGCAGGTCGCCGATGACGTGCGTCGACGCGCGGATCGCGATCTGCGCGCCGGGCGGTTGTCGCGCGCGGCCGAAGGCTATCGTCAGTTGCGGATCAGCGGAGCCGATGCGCAGGCGGACGATGCCTTGGCCGAAGTCGCGCAGGCGTATGTCGGCAACGCCCGCGCCGACGCTGCGGATTTCCGTTTCGATCGTGCGAAAGCCGCCCTGGACGCCGCGCAGGCGCTGGCGCCCGATCTTGCCGAACTGGCACCGGCGCGCGAGGCCTTGCAGCGCGCCGAGCGCACGAAGCAGGGCGCGGCTCCGACCCTGTCGCCGCGAGTGGTGCAGCGACGCGTGCGCGCGCTGCTGGACGAAGCCGCTGCGGCGGAAGCGCGCGGCGATTGGCTCACGCCGCCGGGCGACAGCGCCTACGACAAACTGCGCGCGGCGCGTGCGCTCGCACCGGACGATGCCGGCGTGCGTCGCGCCAGCGCAAGGATGCTGCCGCGCGTGCGCGAGTGTTTCGAAAACGAACTGCGCGACAACCGTCTGCAGCGCGCGCGCGTCTGCCTCGACGCACGCATCGCGCTGGAAGGAGACCGCCATGCCATCGAAGACGCGCGCAGCCGGCTCGCGCAGCGTTGGGTCGCGGTGGGCGAGGAGCGGTTGGGTGCGGGGGAACTCGATGGCGCCCGTGCCGCGCACGACGCGGCGCGTGGACTCGATCCGCGAGCGCCGGGACTGCTGGCGTTCGCCGAGCGCTTGCATGCGGCTGGTGCGCTGGAACAGTGAGCGAATGCGCGCATGGCAGCGATCCTGACCGATAGGCGCCAACTCAGGAGCACGCTCTCAGGAACACGCTGCGCACCGTCGCGCGCGCGGTCTCCAATGAAAAATTCCGCGCGACGCTGTCCAGACCATTTCGCGCGAGTGCATTCCATAGCGCTTCGTCTTCGTAGAGACGCACGATCGCATCGGCGAAGCTCTGCGGATCGTCGGCGACCAGCACGTCTTCGCCATCGCGCAGGTGCATGCCTTCCACCGCGCACGAGGTCGCCACCACCGGCTGGCCGTGGGCCATGCTCAGATTGACCTTGCCCTTGACGCCCGCGCCGTAGCGCAGCGGTGCGATCGCGATCCGGCCGCCGTCCATGTACGGATCGATGTCGGCGACATGACCGTGCACGATCACGCCCGGCAGCGTGCCCAGCGCTTCGATTTCCGGCGGCGTATGGCTGCCGATGCAATGGAAGCGCACATCGGGCAGGCGCGCGTGGATCGACGGAAACGCCTCCTGCACGAACCAGCGCACCGCATCGACATTCGGCGGATGCCGGAAGCCGCCGACGAACACCAGATCGCGACGCTGCGCGAACGGCAGGCCCGCACCGGCGATCCGGTGCAGATTCGACAGCAGCTCGACCTGCGCGGCCGGCGCATCGCTGCGCAGCAGATCGCGCTCGATGTCGCTGACCACCAGGGTCACGTCGGACTTCGCGATGACATCGAGTTCCAGCGCGCGCGTGCGCTCGGCGGCGCGCGCCAGCGCGGCATCGCCCGCGACCTCCGCGCCGCGCCGCTCGCGCAGATAGTGCAGATCGACGGTGTCGAAAATCAGCCTGGCCTGCGGCGCATGCGCACGCAGCAGCGGCAGGAATTCGCTGGCGACGTAATGCCGGCTGACCATCACCGCATCGAAACGCGGGCCGTGTTCGCGCAGCCATGCCGGTGGTCGCGCCGCGAACGGCGCGTGCCAGGCCTCCACGCCCAGATGCTGCAACTGGGTGGCGTAAGGCTCGACGCGATGACGATCCGCCGGAAGGAACACGACGTGCGCGCCTTCTTCGCGCAGCAGCCGCATCAGATTCACCAATCGCAGCGAGCCCGAATCGTGATCCGGTCGCGGGGTTTGCGCATCGATGATCAGGATCTGCTTCTGCTTGCGATGCAGCAGCGCGGGCGTCGGTACGGTGTTCGCCGGCAACTGCTGCGTCAACGCTTCGCGACGATGCCCGGCGAAAACGCTGCGGTTGCGCACCTGATACGCTTTCGGGCCGACGCTGGTGTTGGTGCCGGCGGTGACGCCTTCGGCATGGATCACCCGCGATGCCGGCTGGTAGAGCACGCGCTTGCCGGCGGCGCGGACCGCGAAGGCGAGGTCGGTGTCTTCGTAATACGCCGGCGCATACCGGGTGTCGAAACCGCCGAGTTCGGCGAACAGCGCGCGCGGGATCGCGATCGCCGCGCCGCTGGCGTAATCGCAGTCGCGCAGATAGGCGAAACGCGGATCTTCCGGCGATTCGAACTTGCCGTAGTTCCAGCCGCTGCCGTCGGCGAAGACCACGCCGCCGGCTTCCTGCAGGCGGCCGTCGGGATACAGCAACTGTGCGCCGACAAGCCCGGCGTCCGGATGCGCGTCGAAGGTGCCCAGCAGCGCGTCCAGCCAGCCCGGCTGCGGGACGGTGTCGTTGTTCAGGAAAACCAGATGGTCGCCGCGCGCCAGCGACGCGCCGTCGTTGCAGGCGGCGATGAAGCCGCCGTTCTGCGCACGACGGTGGTAGCGCACGCCTGCGATCTGCGCCAGCGCGGTCGCCGTCTCGTCGCTGCCGCCGTCGTCGACCACGATCACCTCGAAAGCGATTGCCGGCGGATGCGCGGCGAGCGCGCGCAGACAGACGAGGGTATGCGCGAACTGGTTGTAGACCGGAATGACGATGCTGGCGCCGGGCGCGTCGCTGGTAAGCATTGCGAACGGCGCGAAAGCAGCCTGCGCGGGCAGATAAAGCTGGTCGACGGGCAGCGGCGCGGCGCGGTGGAACTGGGCGCGGACGCGGTCGAGGGTGGCGCGCCAGCCGCGGGTGCGCAGGCTGGCCCAGCCGCGACGGATCAGGCCGAGTCCGCGGTGAAGAAGAAACCGCGCATCGGCCGGCGAAAACGACATGCTGAAGGGACTCCTGCGGGCGGGACGGCGGATGCGAAGGGTCGCGGCGTGCCGGTCTCGGCACCCTGCTAGACTCGCACGGCCGCATTTTCGCATCCCCCACGACGACAGGCACGATTCCCGCCAGAATGGCCCGAAACCAAGACATCGATGACGATTCCGAGGACCGGGACGACGATCATGAGGACGAGTCGCTCGACGAGGCCGGCGGCGAAGGCTCCGGCTGGCGTCGGCGGCTGAAAGGCTGGGTGCTGGTGGCGGTCGCCATCGGCATGGGCTTTCTGATTCCCTACACCCTGTACCTGAATCATCAGGTCACGTTGCGCTTCGGCCAGCTGCGCTGGCAGGTCCCCACCCGCGTCTACGCCCGCCCGCTGCATCTCGCGCAGGGCATGGCGATGGACGCGCGCACCCTGAAGACCGAACTCGACGCCGCGTCCTATCGCGACGACGGCAGAGGCGAGCGCCCCGGCACTTACGTCAGCAAGGGCGGCCGGTGGCGAATCGCCAACCGGGGCTATCAGGATGTCGGCGGGGCGATCGGCCCGAGCCGGATCGAAGTCACGGTATCCGGAGGCCGCGTGCTGTCGGTGCGCGACCTGCAGCGCAACCGCGCGGTGAAGTCCGCCAAGCTCGATCCGGCGCGGATCGCCACGCTGTACGGGCAGAAGCAGGAAGAGCGGCGGCTGGTGCGGATCGCCGAAGTGCCGCCGATGCTCACCGACAGCCTGCAGGCGGTGGAGGATCGCGATTTCGCGCGCCATATCGGCATCGACATGAGCGGCATGGCGCGCGCGCTGTTCCTGTGGGTGACCTCGTTCGGCGAGATCAAGCAGGGTGCCAGCACCCTGACCCAGCAGCTCGCGCGCTCCGGTCTGCTGGGCATCGGCAAGGAACAGACCTATACCCGCAAGTTCAACGAAATCCTCTACGCACTGATCATCGACGCCCGCTACGAAAAAGGCGTGATCCTGGAGGCTTATCTCAACCAGGTCGATCTCGGTCAACGCGGTTCGCAGGCGATCCACGGCTTCGCGTCGGGCGCCGAGTTCTATTTCGGCCGCCAGCTCGACGACCTGAGCACCGAACAGATCGCCATGCTGATCGGACTGGTGAAGGGGCCGTCCTGGTACAACCCGCGCAAACAGCCGGTACGCGCGTTGCAACGGCGCAACTGGGTGCTGGCCAAGATGCTGGAGACCGGGATCATCGACCAGAAGGAACACGACCGCGCGGTCAAGGCACCGCTGGGCGTGACCGATGTGCCGGGAAGCATGGTCGCGAACCGGTTTCCGGCCTATGTCGACCTGGTCCGCCGCCAGTTGGCGCGCGACTACTCCGAAGAAGAGCTGCAGGGTGCCGGTCTGACCGTGCTCACCAGCATGTCGCCGTCGGCACAGGCCTACGCGGAAGGCGCGGTCACCCGCACGATGAAATCGCTCGGCACCTCGCGCCGTCCGCCGCTGCAGGCGGGCGTGGTGGTCACCGATGTCCACACCGGTGAAGTGGTGGCGGTGATCGGCAGCCGCAGCTTCGACGAACACGGCTTCAACCGCGCGGTGCAGGCGCAGCGTCCGGTGGGATCGCTGCTGAAACCGTTCGTGTACCTGCTGGCGCTGGCGCAGCCGGACAAGTTTTCGCTGGCGACGCCGGTCGACGACTCGCCGGTCACCATCACCCTCGACAACGGTAAACGCTGGAGCCCCCGCAACGCCGACGGACGCAGCCACGGCACCGTGCGTCTGATCGACGCATTGGCGCATTCCTACAACCAGTCGACGGTGCGGGTGGGCATGGCGGTGGGACCGCAGCGCCTCGGCGAGCTGCTGCGCACGCTGGCGGGGATCGACGCAGGCCGGAATCCTTCGCTGATCCTCGGATCGCTCGACCAGAGTCCGTACGCGATGGCGCAGCTCTACCAGTTCCTCGCCTCCGGCGGCGAAATCCAGCCGTTGCACGCGGTGCGCGGCGTACTCGACGCGAACGGCAAGGCGCTCAACCGCTACGACGACGCGCCCAAGCCGGCGCAGGCCGGCGATGCCGTCGCCGCACGTCTGGTGACCTCGGCCCTGCAGCAGGCGGTCAGCTCGGGCACCGGTCGTCAGCTGATCAGCGATGGCCTCGGTCGCCTGCAGCCCGCCGGCAAGACCGGCACCAGCAACGACAGCCGCGACAGCTGGTTTGCCGGCTGGACCGGCGATCATCTCGCGGTGATCTGGGTCGGCAACGATCAGAACGCTTCGACCGGCCTCTACGGCGCCACCGGCGCGATGCGGGTGTGGTCGGGGTTGTTCTCGCGGCTGCCCAGCGCGCCGCTGCAGGTCAACAGCAAGGGCATCGATGTGCAGTGGGTCGCCGGTGCGCACAGCACCGACCCGGGCTGCGCGGGCGCGCGCCGCCTCGGTTTCGTCGCGGGCTTCGCGCCGCCCTACCAGCCGTGTCTGCTCGCGGAACCCGACGGCAGCGAAGCGGTGGACGGCGAAGCCGCCGGAGAACAGCAGGGCTTCTGGAGCCGGATCTTCGGCCTGGGCGAGCGTGCCGCCGACAGCGGCGACGAAGAGGCGCAGCGTCGCCAGCAACAGCAGCGCGAAGCGCGCGAACAGCAGGAACGCCAGGACGCGGAAGACGAACGCTATCGCGAGCAGCAGGCGCGCGACGAAGAACGCATCCAGCGCGCGAACGATGCGCGGTACGCCGAACAGCGCGCCCGCGACGAGGCTTATCGCGAAGCGCGCGAACGCGAAGACCGCGAACGTCGCGAGCGCGAGGAAGAAGAACGCCGCGATCGCGAGCGTCGGGATCGACCGCAGGGCATGCTCGACCGGCATGATGCTGTCGAAGTGCGCAGCGCATGAGTCGCCGTCTCCTCCTCTGCGCATGCGCGATCCTGCTTGCCGCCTGCAGCAGCGGTTCGCCGGTCCAGGAATGGCACGGTCCGTCTCCGGAACAACTGGTCGCCGGAATCCGCGCTGCCGGCGCGCCCGCACCGGGCGAACTGGACGTGCAGCCGCTGCGCGACCCGATGGTGGAGGACCTGCGCGTGCAGGCGACGCAGTTCGAACGCCAGCAGCGCTATGCCGATGCGGCCGTCGCGCTCGACAAGGCGCTCGCGCTTTCGCCCGAGGATCCGGCGCTGCTGCAGGAGCGCGCCGAAATCGCGGTCCTGCAGAAGGATCTGGACAAGGCAGGCGCCCTCGCGAGCAACGCCTACGCGCTCGGCGCCAAGGTCGGCCCGCTGTGCCGGCGGCATTGGGCGACGATCCGTCAGCAGCTCGCGCTCCGCCAGCGCCGATTGGAGCTGCCTGAAGGCGGAAAGCGGCTGAAGCGCGACGCGATCGCACAATGGCAGCGAGATCAGTCCGACACCAATGTCGCCATCGCCGAAGCCGCGCGCCATCAGGCCGACTGCACGCTGACCGGCCCGCCGCGGTACTGACGGCATGCACAGGGCTTCCGATGTCCGCAGCGGCGATCATGCCGTGGCCGACGATACGATACCGACGTCGCGTTCCGTGCTGGCCCGCGCGTGTCGCGATGCGCTCAGCGACGGCGGCGCGCTCGCGGTCAAGATCGAAGGCTTCGCGCCGCGCGGATCGCAGCAGCAGCTGTCGATGGCGATCGCCGAAACCGTCGAAGACCGTGCGGTGCTGCTGGCCGAAGCCGGCACCGGCACCGGCAAAACCTTCGCCTATCTGGTTCCGGCGCTGCTGTCGGGATTGAAAACGATCGTGTCGACCGGCACCCGCGCGCTGCAGGACCAGCTGTATCACCGCGATCTGCCGCGCGTGCGCGATGCGCTCGGCGTCGGCATCAAGACATCGCTGCTGAAAGGCCGCGCCAATTACCTGTGCAAATACCGGCTGGAAAAAAGCAAGGGCGAACCCCGGTTCACTTCAAAGGAACAGATCACCCACTTCCAGCGCATCGTCGCCTGGAGCGGACGCACGCGGATGGGCGATCTGGCCGAACTCGATGCGCTGCCCGAGGATTCGCCGCTGCTGCCGATGGTCACCTCGACCACCGACAACTGCCTCGGCAGCGAATGCCCGTTCTGGGACGACTGCTTCGTGGTGCAGGCGCGACAGCGCGCGCAGGCGGCGGATGTGGTCGTCGTCAATCATCATCTGCTGCTCGCCGATCTGGCGCTGAAGCAGGAAGGCTTCGGCGAAATCCTCCCCGGCGCGCAGGTGTTCGTGGTCGACGAGGCGCACCAGTTGCCCGAACTCGCCGCGCAGTTCTTCGGCGAAGGCCTGAGCGCGCGGCCGCTGGTGGAAGTGGCGCGCGATGCGCTGGCCGAATGCAAGACCACCACCGGCGCGCTGGCGGTGCTGCAGGCACCCGCACGGGAACTGGAAGAAGCCGCCCGCGATCTTCGCGTGGCGATGGAACCATTGCCGCCGCGCGGCACCCGCTGGCGGGCGATGCAGGAGCCCGGCGTATTCGATGCTCTGGGTGCGTTGGACGACGCGCTGTGCGCCTTCATCGACGCGCTGGCACCGCTGCGCGAATCCGCACCCGGCTTCGACAGCTGTCACGCGCGCGCGCTCGACAACCGCGCGCGCCTGCTGCGCTGGGCGCCGCCGGATTTCGCGCGGCGACGCGAATCCGCGGACGACGGGCATGGCGCGCAGCTGCACGCCGATCTGCCGATGCACGAGGGTGTCGTCGAACACGAAGACGCATCGCAGGACAGCGACGATGCGACACCCGACACGCGCGCCTACGATGTGCGCTGGTACGAGCTGTCGCCGCGCGGCTTCCGCCTGCAGCGCACGCCGCTGGATGTGTCCGGACCACTGCGCAACCATCGCGAACAATCGCGCGCCGCCTGGGTGTTCACCTCGGCGACGCTGGCGGTGGCCGGTGGCTTCGATCATCTTTCCGTGCGTCTGGGGTTGGATAACCCGCGCACGCTGCTGGCGCCGAGTCCCTTCGACTGGCCGCATCAGGCGCTGTGCTATCTGCCGCAGCGCATGCCTGAGCCGAGTTCCCGCGATTACACCAGCGCAGTGATCGATGCAGTGCGTCCGGTGCTCGAAGCCTCCGGCGGCCGTGCCTTCGTGCTGTTCGCCTCGCATCGCGCGCTGCGTGAAGCGGCCGAGCTGCTGCGCGGCGGACCGTGGCCGCTGTTCGTGCAGGGCGAAGCGCCGCGCTCGGTGCTGCTGCAGCGGTTTCGCGATTCCGGCAACGGCGTGCTGCTCGGCGCCGCGAGTTTCCGCGAAGGCGTGGACGTGGCCGGCGATGCGCTGAGCGTGGTCGTCATCGACAAACTGCCGTTCGCCGCGCCCGACGATCCGGTGTTCGAAGCGCGCCTGGACGCGATCCGGCGCGAAGGCGGCAACCCGTTCCGCGACGAGCAGTTGCCGCAGGCGGTGATCGCGCTGAAGCAGGGCGTGGGCCGCCTGATCCGCACCGAAACCGATCGCGGCGTGCTGGTGCTGTGCGACCCGCGACTGATCGGGAAATCCTACGGACGCACCTTCCTCGACTCGCTGCCGCCGTTCGCACGCACGCGGTCGGTGGACGACGTGCGGGCGTTTTTTGGTAAAGCCGGCAATGGGGAACCGGCGTCGTCGTAGGTCGGGCCCTGGCCCGACACCGCCGTCGATACGTTCGCACGATGCAATGATCGAACCCGCTCCGATCATCGTTCGCAGCAACCGGAAACATCGTAACGTCGGGCCAGGGCCCGACCTACAATACCTTCATGAAAATTCTTGCCTTTGAACTGTCCACCGAAGCCTGCTCCGTCGCACTTTGGGTCGACGGCGAGGTGCGCGAGCGCTACGACATCGCCCCGCGCCGCCATGCCGAACTCGCGCTGCCGTGGGCGGAGGCGTTGCTCGCGGAAGCCGGCATCGCCCGTTCGCAGTTGGATGCCATCGCGGTCGGCCGTGGTCCCGGCGCGTTCACCGGCGTGCGTCTGGGCGTGGCGATCGCGCAGGGCATCGCGCTGGCGCTGGATCGTCCGGCGGTGCCGGTGTCCACGCTGGCGGCGCTCGCGATGCGCGCAGTGCTGCTGGGTGCGGGCGAGGGCGCTTCGGTGCTGGCTGCGATCGATGCGCGGATGAATGAGGTCTACGCCGCGCGCTATGCGCTGACGACCGAACACGGCGCGCTGTGGCCGCAGCCCACTTCGGACGAACAGGTGCTTCCGCCCGATGCCGTAACGCTGCCGGAACATGGCGACGCGTGGTTCGGCGTCGGCACCGGATTCGGCGCGCTCGGTGGCGTGCTGCAGTCGCGCCTGCCGTCGGATTGGCGCGCGGTCGATGCCGAAGCGCTGCCGCACGCCGCCGATGTCGTGCGCCTGGCGCATATCGCCCTGTTGCGGGGCGAGTCGGTCTCGCCGGAAAAACTCGAACCCGCTTACCTGCGCAATCAGGTGGCGCTCACCCTCGTCGAACAGCAGGCGCGGCGCGCATCCCGTTCGTGATCGCAAAGGAATCGCCGCCGATGAACGCTTCGATGCGTCTTGTTCTGCAGCGCGCGATGCTGGTCTGCGCGCTGCTGTCGACGTGGGTTTCCGGTCTCGCACAGGCGCAGACGCAGGTGTGGGAGGGCACGCTGGGCAAATCGTCGATCGTGGTGAAACTGGATGCGCCCGACGATGGCGGCGGCATCGCCGGCCAGTATTTCTATCGCAAACATCGTCATGGCATCGATCTGACCGGCGCCCGTGCGGCGGATGGCAGTCTCGCGCTGGAAGAACAGATCTACGTGCCCGGCGAAGACGCGCGTTCGACATGGGCCTTGAAGCCCGCGAGCGGCGACACCGTCGTCGGCGAATGGGTCGGCAAGGGCAAGCGATTGCCGATCCGTCTGCGCAGGTCCTCGAGCGCGACGCTTCCGGAAACCGATGATCCCGGCCTGGCCGAATTGCGCGCGAACGATCCCTATCGCTTCCTGCAATTGCACGGGATGCCTCTGCAGGCCGGCAAGCTCGAAACCGTCGGCGATTACCGCCTGCAGTGGTGGCGCGAGCCGATCAGCGATGTCGAACTGTTCCGCGTGGTTTCCGGCTATCCGGCTGCGCAACTGCCGGCCGTCAATCTGGCGCTGGCGCGCGCGCACTGGAAACAAGTCGAAAGTTTTCTCGACTGCACCGGCGCACCGCTGTCGGATCACGAATCGACCACGACCCTGCGCTACATCGGCCGCGACGCGCTCAGCGTGAGTCTGTTCGTCAGCTATTACTGCGGCGGCGCGCATCCGGATTTCGGCGACGGCCCGCTGAATCTCGATCCGCGCACCGGCCGCGAGCTGGCGCTTGAGGATGTGCTGTGGCTCGGGAAAGGCACGCCGCCGATTCGCGGCGATGACAACAATCAGGCGTGGTACGACTACCGCAACGAGGTGTTCGCGCCGTGGGTCGCCGTACAGATGAGCACGCTGTATCCGGAAGAATTCTCGGGTCAGGCCAGCGAAGACTGCAGCTACGAGATGGAAGACATCTGGGATTTTCCGACTTGGCACATCACCGAAAAAGGCGTGTATCTCGGCGCGATATTTCCGCGCGTGGGCCGGGTCTGCGACAACCCGGAGTGGTCGATCCTGCCTTGGGCCGTCGTCGACAAACATCATGGCGCGGTGCGGATCAAGCCATGACCGCATGGGCCGCATGACGGCATAGGTCATCAGTCACAGGAACTCCGGCGAGTCCCGGCCGGTCGATGTTCGATCGACCCATCGCGAGGAGCACTGATGATGACCCAGACACCACCGGCCGGAGACGAGAGCAGGAAGGTGCCGTTCTGGCGCGGCGAGTGGGCGTCCCTGGCGATGATGGTCCTGCTGCTGACCGTGACCCGGACTTCGCTGGCCAACCATTACCAGGTGCCCAGCGGCTCGATGGAACCGACGCTGATGCCCGGCGACCGGGTCGCGGTGAACATGATGGCCTACGGCCTGCGCGTGCCGTTCACCGATATCGAACTGATCGATCGCGGCGAACCGCAGCGCGGCGATGTGGTGGTGTTCAAATCGCCCGCCGACGGGACGCGTCTGATCAAACGGCTGGTCGCGGTCGGCGGCGATACCGTCGCGCTGATCGACGGCCGCCTGTGGATCGACGGGCAGCCGCTGCAGGATGCGGAAACGGGCGATATCGAACATTTCGGCGCGCGCGACGTGCATCTGAACCTGCGCGACGGCGGCGGCCCGGATGTCGCCACCAGCACGATTCCCGCAGGCATGGGGCTGGTGCTGGGCGACCATCGCGGCAACAGCGCGGACGGCCGTTACTTCGGACTGGTGCCGATGAAATCGCTCTACGGCAAGGCGTCTGCGGTGTATTACCGCAGCGGCGAAGGCTTCGGCTGGACGCGGCTGTGACCGCAGCAGCGTAGGTCGGGCCAGGGCCCGACCTACTCGTCGACCAACCCGCCGCCCGGCAGGAACTGCCAGGTGCGGACCACGTTGAGGATGTCCGGGTCTTCCGGCGTCTTCGGCAGCGGTGGGTAGGGTTCCGCCAGTTTCGCGATGCGCAGTGCGGCGTCGTCGAGCAGCGGAATGCCGCTGGACTGGACGATGTCGGCGCGTTCCACCGTGCCGTTGCGGCGGATACCGATATTGATGACCACGGTGCCCGCCAGCTGCCGCCGCCGCGCTTCGTCCGGGTAATTGAGGTTGCCCACGCGCTCGGCGCGGTCGACCCAGGCGCGCAGATAGTTGGCCCAGGCGTATTCCTGGGTGCTGGCCGAAATGAATTTGCGACTCGGGCGTTTGGCGTAGCGGGCCGAGCGCAGATGGATCTCGGCCGCCAGCCGCGCCATCGCCATATCGTGCTCGATCTTCTGCGGCCCGACGCGCTGTGGGGTCTCCGTGGCTTTCTGGGCCCGGCTCGGGGCCGCCAGCCGGGTGTCGCTGTTCGGCGTGGCCACCACCCGCGCTTCGGGCGGCGGCGGCGGCGACGGCGACGGCGACTGCGCCCGCACCGCCTGCGGCGCCACCCCGGTTTCGGTCTGCGGCACCGTACCCGGCTGCGGATCGCGCGGCCGGCTGGCCTTGTCGTGCTCGCCGCCGCCCTGGTTGCTGGCCTGGGCGAGGAAATCCGCCTGCTTCTGGGTCAGCGGGCTCTGGGTCTGGGTCAGGATCACGTCCAGCATCGGCACCACCGGCGCCGCCCGCTCCAGCGCGAAGCCGACTCCCAGGATCAACAGCCCGTGGAACAGCAGCGACAGCACCAGGGTCGCCCCGAGGCGCTGGTCTTCGCCGATGACCGGCGGCGGGGGCAGGGCGGCGGCCGTCGCGGACATCGGTTAAACCCTCGCCTCCAGCGCGTCGAACAGCAGCCCGGCGATGTTCAGGCCGAACTGCTTGTCCAGTTCGCGGATGCAGGTCGGGCTGGTGACGTTGACCTCGGTCAGGTACTCGCCGATCACGTCCAGCCCCACGAAGCGCATGCCGCGGCGTTTCATCTCCGGGCCGACCTGGGCGGCGATCCAGCGGTCGCGCTCGGTCAGCGGACGGCCTTCGCCGCGCCCGCCAGCGGCGAGATTCCCCCTGAATTCATCGCCTTGCGGAATCCGGGCCAGGCAGTAGTCGACCGGCACGCCGTCGATCAGCAGGATGCGTTTGTCGCCCTGCACGATCTCCGGCAGGTAGCGTTGGACCATCACCAGATGCACGCCGCCGCCGGTCAGGGTTTCCAGAATCACGTTCAGATTGGGGTCGCCGGCGTGCGAGCGGAAGATCGAGCGCCCGCCCATGCCGTCGAGCGGCTTCAGCACCGCCTCGCCGTACTCGGCCACGAACGCCTTCAGGGCGGGCGACTGCCGCGATACCAGCGTGGGCGGACAGCACTGCGGGAATTCCAGGGCCGCCAGTTTTTCGTTGTGGTCGCGCAGCCCCTGCGGGTCGTTGACGATCATCGCGCCTGCGCGCTGCGCGAAGCTGAGGATCTGGGTGTCGTGCAGGAAGGCGGCATCGACCGGCGGATCCTTGCGCATGAGAACCAGATCCGCGGGACCCAGCGCACGGTGTGACAAAGGTCCGGTTTCAAACCAGTCTGCGGGGTCGTCGCGTACGATCAGCGGCGACACCTCCGCGCTCGCCTCGCCGCCGCGCATCGTCAATGTGCCGGGTGTGACGTAAAACAGCCGATAGTGACGCTGCTGGGCTTCGAGCAACATCGCAAATGTGGAGTCTTTCGCAATTTTGATCGACTCGATCGGGTCCATGACCACAAGCACGTCGCGCGCGTGTTTCGACATACCGCTTCCACCTGCAACATTCGCCAGCTTGAATGGTAACAAGGCGACGTCATCGAAGCCCGGGTTGTCGTTCATGGCTGGGAAATTGCTAACGTAAACTTGACAGTCCAGCGACAGACTGGGATATAGGTGTCTGAAAATGATGACAAACCAGCAACACGGTCATCGAACGCCGGAGGCATGGGGAGAGGTGATGACGCAAGACGAGAATCCAGCCGGCGGCCTTCAGGGCTTGCGGGTGATGGTGATCGACGATTCAAAGACCATCCGGCGCACCGCCGAGACCCTGCTCAAGCGAGAAGGGGCCGAAGTGGTGACTGCGACCGATGGCTTCGAGGCTTTGGCCAAGATCGCGGATCAACATCCGCAGATCATTTTCGTCGACATCATGATGCCGCGCCTGGACGGCTACCAGACCTGTGCGTTGATCAAGAACAACCAGGTCTTCAAGCACACGCCGGTGATCATGCTGTCCTCCAAGGATGGCCTGTTCGACAAGGCGCGTGGCCGGATCGTGGGTTCGGAGCAGTACCTGACCAAACCCTTCACCCGCGAAGAGCTGATCGAAGCCATCCGCAAGCACGTCAACGCCTGACCGGGGGGACAGGCAATCCATGGCCCGCATTCTGCTGATCGAAGATTCGCCGACCGATACCGCGGTACTCACGCGCCTGCTGGAGCGCCATGGCCATCAGGTCATCGCGTCCACCAGCGCCGAGGATGGTATCGATGTCTGCAAACGCGAATTGCCGGATGTGGTGCTGATGAATGTGGTGCTGCCGGGCATGAACGGTTTCCAGGCCACCCGCGCGCTGTCGCGGGAACCTTCGACCAAGGCCATTCCGGTGTTGATCGTCAGCACCAAGGGCATGGATACCGACCGCGCCTGGGGGCTGCGACAGGGCGCCAAGGACTACATCGTCAAACCGCCGAGCGAAGATGCACTGATCGCCCGGATCGACCAACTGCTCGGGGATCGCGCATGAACGCAGACGACATGAGCATCGATGCCGGCGCAGAAGAGGCCGCCCGGATCGATGCCGCTTTCATCGATGCGTTCGAGACCCTCGCCGAATACGAACGGCGCAGCCTCGCCCACGTCGCCGGCTTGCCGGAGCAGTTGCAGGCCGCCGGCCTGTGGCGCGGCATCGGTTTCCGCATCGGCCAGCGCAAGCTGGTGTCCAACTACGAAGCGGTGGCGGAAATCCTGACCGTGCCGCAGATCACTCCGGTGCCCGGCGCACACAGCTGGATGCTCGGTGTCGCCAACGTGCGCAGCAACCTGTTGCCGGTGGTGGATCTCAAACAGTTCCTCGAAGGCGCCCGTTCGGTCCTGCACGAGGGGCACCAGAAAGTGATGGTGCTGCGTCAGCCCGGTGGCGACGTGGCGGTGACCATCGACGAACTCTACGGCCAGCGCTCGTTCATGGACGAGCAGCAGGTCGAACCCGAAGGCCTGGCCGACGGGCGTTACGCCGGTTTCATCGATCGCGCATACCGGATTGCGGACGACGTCTGGGGCGTTTTCAGCCTGGATCGTCTCGTGCGCACGCCTGAATTCAGACACGCCGCCGTCTGACGGCACACTCTTTCACCAGCAACCGTTCAAACGAGATAGAGGCGAGACATGAGCACTGTGATGGATAGCGTCGTTGGCAAAGGCCGCAGTCAGAGCACGACCCTGTGGCTGTGGGTCATGGCGATATCGCTCGTCCTCTTCGCGGCCAACACGGGCTATGCCCTGTGGAAGACCGCACGCTTCGGCGGCGCCAATACCTCCGCGTCGAATCTGCAGGTGAATTCGCAGAAGCTGGCCAACCTCGGTCGCGAGGCGATCAACGGCGACGCGGCGGCGTTCAAAGCCTTCGCCGTCACCAAGGAACAGATCGTCGCCGACGTGAAAGTCCTCAACGACCGCTTCGGCAACGCGCCCGATGTGTCCGGTCCGATCAGCACCGTCACCTCGACGTGGACGCCGATGGGCAAGAACGCCGATCAGGTGATCGCGTCCGAGGCCGCGGTGCTCGCGCTGTCCAACAACGCCAAGCGCTTCACCGACCGCGTACCGCAGCTTCAGGCGCAGCTCGACGAAGTCGTGCGTGCGATGTCCGCCAGCGGCGCGCCGTCCTCGCAGATCTATATCGCGCTGCGTCAGGTGGTGCTGGCCGCATCGATGGCCCGACGCGTCGCCGAAATCCGCGCAGGCGGTCCTGGCGCCGCGCTTGCCGGCGATGCGCTCAACCGCGATGCCGGCGTGTTCGCGCAGGTGTTGAACGGCCTGCGCAACGGCGATCAGGCGATGAACGTGCAGAAACTCAGCAATGCCGCAGCCTTGGGCGCACTCAACCAGGCCAATGGCCAATGGGTCGAGATGAAGAAGGATCTCGACGCGATCCTGGCTTCGTCGCAGAGCCTGTTCCGCGCCCAGTCGGCCGCCACCGAGTTGACAGCCGGCGCCGATCGTCTGCTCGGCGACAGCGAAAACCTGTTCCGCGCATTCACCGCGTTCGGCTCGCTGCGCGACACCAGCATCCTGGGCAACATCTGGGTCAGCATCATTTCCGGCCTGGCCGCACTGGGCTCGATCATCTTCCTGTCGCTCGGTCTGAGCCGCGCGCAGAAGAACCGGTTCGAGAGTTCGATGGAACTCAACAACCGCAACCAGGAGGCGATCATGCGCCTGCTGGACGAAATGGGTTCGCTCGCGGAAGGCGATCTCACCGTCAAGGCGACCGTGACCGAGGACATGACCGGCGCGATCGCGGACTCGATCAACTTCGCGGTCGAACAGCTCCGCAGCCTGGTGCAGACCATCAACGACACCTCGGTGCAGGTGGCCTCCAGCGCCCAGGAAACCCAGGCGACCGCGATGCATCTTGCCGAAGCCGCCGAGCATCAGGCGCAGCAGATCAATACCGCGACCAGCCGCATCAACGAAATCGCGACCTCGATCGGCCAGGTATCGCGCAACTCCGCCGAATCCGCCGACGTGGCGCAGCGCTCGGTGGAACTGTCCACCAAGGGCGCCGGCGTGGTGCGTCAGACGATCGTCGGCATGGACTCGATCCGTGGCCAGATCCAGGAAACCTCGAAACGAATCAAGCGTCTGGGCGAAAGCTCGCAGGAAATCGGCTCGATCGTCGAACTCATCAACGACATTTCGGAACAGACCAACATCCTCGCGCTGAACGCCGCCATCCAGGCCGCATCGGCCGGTGAGGCGGGTCGCGGGTTCGCGGTGGTGGCCGACGAAGTGCAGCGACTCGCGGAACGCACCTCCAACGCGACCAAGCGAATCGAGGCACTGGTGCAGACCATTCAGTCCGATACCAACGAAGCGGTGAGTTCGATGGAGCAGACGACCTCCGAAGTGGTCGCCGGCGCAAGGCTGGCCGAGGACGCAGGTACGGCGCTTGGCGAAATCGAAACGGTGTCGAACACGCTCGCGAGTCTGATTCAGGGCATCTCCACTGCAGCGCAGCAGCAGTCCGCTGCGGCGACGGATATCACCCAGACGATGACCACGATTCAGTCGATCACCGCGCAGACTTCGGAGGGCGCGAACCAGACCGCCGAGTCGATCGGAAATCTCGCGCAGCTGGCGGCCGATCTGCGCCGTTCGGTCGCCGACTTCAAGCTCCCGGCCTGATCCGACGAATCGCTGCGGAGCACTAGCGAGATGATCCGAATGTTTTCCGATCTTGAAACCGGACGCGCAGGCGCCGGTGGGGGCGCACGATGACGGCCCTCCACGAGGCGATCGAATACAGCGCGCTGGGCTGGGTCAAACCCGAGCTCGACGAGACCCTGCGTCTGGTCCGCGTCGAGGTCGAAGGCTTCGCCGACGATCCGTCCGACACCAGCCGGATGCGGGTCTGCACCGAATTGCTGCATCAGGTGCAGGGCACCCTGCGCATGGTGGAGCTCTATGCGCCGGCGATGGTCGCCGAGGAAATGGAGCGGCTGTCGGTCGCGCTGCAGAACGGCGAGGACATCGCCGGTCACAGTCTCGATCGCGACGTCGCCTGTTCCGCGCTGATGCGCGGCGTGGTGTTGCTGCCCGATTACCTCGAACGTCTGCAGAGCGGCCACAAGGAAATTTCGATCGTCCTGCTGCCGATGCTCAACGAACTGCGCGCTGCTCGCGGCGAAGCCGGTCTGAGCGAAAGCGTGCTGTTCGTGCCCGATCTCGACCGTGCGTTGCCGGCGTCGCTGCCGCGCATCGCCGCACAGTCGGCCACGGCCCGCGCCAACGAAGTCGCACCCTATCTCGCGCGTCTGCGCGATGCGCTGCGTGCGTGGCCAGAACAGGGCGCGCCGGGCGACACCGACGGCCTGCATTTCGCCGCCGAAGCCCTGCTCGCCCGCGCCGCCGACGAATCCCAGCGGCGCATGCTGTGGGTGGCCTCGATGGTCGCAGGCGCGCTGCGCGACGGGGCGATGACCTCCAGCGCCGGGCTGCGCCAGGCGTTCGCCAGCGTCGATCGCGAAACCCGCGGCCTGTTCAACCAGGGTGGATTCGATGCGCCGCGCCCCGAGGCCGCGCTCGAACCGACCCGCCAGTTGCTGTATCACGTCGCGCACAGCGAATCGGTGCATCCGGCGCTGATGACCCTGCGCGAAGTCTTCGACCTCGACGCGCTGCGCCCGACCGAATCCGAACTCGACCACGCTCGCGGCAGCGTCGCCGGCCGCAATCGTTCGCTGCTCGACACGGTCGCTGCGGCGGTCAAGGAGGATCTGCTGCGCGTGAAGGATGCGCTCGATCTGTATCTGCGCACCAGCCAGAACGATCCGGCCGTACTCCAGCCGCAGGCGGAAGCCCTGCAGCGCGTGTCCGACACCCTCGGCATGCTCGGCCTCGGCCTCGCGCGCACGCTCGTGCAGCAACAGCGCGATGCGATGCAGGAGATCGTCGACGGCAAGCGCAAGGCCGACGAAACCGCTCTGCTCGATATCGCCGGCGCGCTGCTGTATGTCGACGCTTCGCTCGACGATCAGGTCACGCGTCTGGCCAGCGGCGACGGCGCCGATACCGAGGAAGACCTCGCCGGTGCCGAAGCCCGCAAAGTGCTCGACGTGCTCGTGCGCGAAGCCATCACCAACTTCGCGTCCGCGCGTCAGGCGTTCGATGCGTTCGTTGAAACCAGTTGGAGCCACGCCGAACTGGCCCCGGTACCGAAGCTCCTGCGCGACGTTTCCGGCGCGCTGAACATCCTCGAATTGCCGCAGCCGGCGCAGTATCTCGACGGCGTGCGGATGTATACCGAAGTCGAACTGCTCGAGCGTCACCGCATTCCCAACGGTCGCCAGCTCGACACCTTCGCGGATGCGCTCGCCAGCCTCGAGTATTACCTCGAAGCGCTGCGCGACCGTCGCGCCACGCGCGACGATATTCTCGATATCACCCGCAACAGCCTGGAAACGCTGGGTTACTGGCCGCTGCCGGCCGAGCGTGCTGCGGCGCCTGCGGTCGCTGTGCCCGACTTCGCATCGCCAGCTGTCGAAGCCGCGCCTGAAGTCGCGGTCGCCATGCCGGAGCCGGTCGAGTTGTCCGTCGCCGAGCCGATGCTCGCCGAGCCGGTGAGTATTGCGCCGCCCGCAGAAGAACGGGTTGAAGCACCGCTTGTTCAAGAGCAGCCTGCTCAGGAACTGCCCGTTCAAGAGCCGCCCGCTCAAGAGCCGCCCGCTCAAGAGCCGCCCGCTCAAGAGCCGCCCGCTCAAGAGCCGCCCGCTCAAGAGCCGCCTGTTCAAGAGCCGCCTGTCGAAGAGCCTGCGGTTGAAGAGCCTGCGGTCGTTGCAGCAGAACCGCCGGCCGCTCCCTTCATTCCCGTATTCCTGCCGCCGGGCCAAACCGCCCTCGCATCGCTTGTTGACCAGACGCCGCCTGCGCCGACGCCCGAGGCGGTATCGGTATCGACCGGTTTCGACACCACCAGCGACGATATCGACGACGAAATCCGCGAAATCTTCCTCGAAGAATTCGAAGAGGAAATCGCCAATCTCGGACAGCTGTTGCCGGCCTGGAAAGCCGATCCCAGCAATATCGAGCGGCTGCAGCCGGTACGTCGGGTCTTCCACACGCTCAAAGGCAGTGGCCGTCTGGTCGGTGCCAAGACGCTCGGCGAGTTCAGCTGGAAGATCGAGAACATGCTGAACAAGGTGCGCGACGGACATCGTCCGGCGACGTCGCCGGTGATCGCGATCGTCGAACAGGCCTCCGCAGCCTTGCCGCAGTTGCATGCTGCACTGCGTAGCGGCGCTGTCATCACCACCGATCTGCACGCGATCGAAGCCTTCGCCGACCGCATCGCCGGCGGCGAGGAAGTCATGCCGATGGCAGCCGCCGCAAAAGTCATCGAGACTGCGCCGGTCGTCGCCTTCGAGGCGGTGACTGCTGATTTCACGGCCGGTGCGCTCATCGAAGCCGAAGACGAGGGCATTCCGGTCAGCGTCGACGCGGTCCTGTTCGAAATCCTGCAAGCGGAAGTCGGCGGCCATCTCAAGACGATCGACGGTTGGGTGGCGCGCGCGAGCAGTACGCAAGCTGCAGCCGATGAACCTCTGGTGCGTGCGATCCACACCATGAACGGCGCGTTCGCGATGACCGAAGTGCCGTCGATCACCGACGCGCTGACGCCGGCGGAAGGTTACGTGCGTCGTCTGCTCGCGTCCGCAGGTGCGGCCGACGCAGAGGGCGTGGCCGCGATCGCCGAATTGACCCAACGCGTCCGCGACACCATCGCTGCGTTGTCGATCGCAGGCGGCCGTGTGCCGCATTGCGACGCGCTCGCTGCGCGTTTTGTCGCCCTTCGCGATCGCCTGCCTGAATCCAGGCCGATCAGCGTGGTCGATGAGCCGATCGAATACACGCACGACGAGACTCACGCGTCCCGCGACATCGAACTCACCGATCTTGATCTGAGCGCTTACGGCAATTTCGATGCCGCGCCGCCAGCGCCGCCAGCGCCGCCTGTCGTCGAGACGCTGGAAGCCGAGGCGCAGCTCGAAGTCATGCCGCTGGACAGCGACATCGAAGATGAATTGGCTCGCCTGCTCGGCCAATCGGCCGAGGTGCCGCCCGCGACCCTGACGCCGACCGAAGCCGATGCGCGCGATCCGGAAGACGCCAAGCGCCTGCTGGCGCTGATGGAGTCTTACGAAACCGAACGCGTCGAAGCCGAACGCCTCGAAGCCGAACGCCTCGAAGCCGAACGTCTCGAAGCCGAACGTCTCGAAGCCGAACGTCTCGAAGCCGAACGCCTCGAAGCCGAACGCCTCGAAGCCGAACGCCTCGAAGCCGAACGCCTCGAAGCCGAACGCCTCGAAGCCGAACGCCTCGAAGCCGAACGCCTCGAAGCCGAACGCCTCGA
>JAFLDZ010000023.1 GCA_017302135.1 Lysobacterales bacterium
CCAAGAAAGTCGCGTTGGTGGCGTGCATGCGGAAGTTACTCACCATCCTCAACGCCATGCTGCGGGATGGCCAACCATGGGTCGGCGAGCCGAAAATCGCTTGACAGGCAACACAGTTGCTCATCCGCCCTTCGGGCACCTTCTCCCCGCGTTGCGGGGAGAAGGGAGGAGCCGTTGATCGAGAGAGATGTTGGGACGAGGCGCTGAGTTCGGATGATCAAAACACCCAGGTCTCTCCGCCATTCAATGTCGCACGTTCGCCGAGCGCTTTTCTTGCAGCGCTCAATTGCTCGGTGCGCTCGCCGCGCAGCGCTGCGGGCACATCGAAAGTGATGGCGTTCGCCGGGTCGAGGTTGATCACGACCCAGGTCTCGCGGCCGTCGCTGCGGGCCTGCAGCACCCATGCGCTGGTTTCGGCGACAGGGTGGTAGCGCAGTTCCTGCGGCTGCTGCAGGTTGGGGTTCTGGCGGCGCACGGCGATCAGGCGTTTGTAGTGGTTGAACAGCGAGGCGGGGTCGGCCTGCTGTGCGGCGACGGAATGGCCTTTGCCGCGCAGGGTGCCCCAATACTTCGACCACCACGCGCCCTGATCGCCGCGGTAGCCCTGCGGCGCGGGGAGGTCGATCCAGTTGCGGCCGGTGGCGTTGAAGCCGGCGTTGGCGTCGTCGGTCCACTGCATCGGCGCGCGGCGGTAGCGGTCTTCACCGACGCTGTGCTGCGACAGGCCGATTTCTTCGCCGTAGTACAGATACGCGGTGCCCGGCGAGGTCAACAGCAGACTCGCGGCGATGCGCGCTTTGGCAGCGTCGCCTTCCAGCGTATGCATGATCCGGTTCTGGTCGTGGTTGGTGAGGAACGGCGAGAAATAGCCCATCGGCGCGGCGGCGGCGCGCTGCTGCAGGTTGGCCCACAGGCTGTCGCGCTTTTTGCTGATGTCGGTGTTGCTGAGCGTGCCGAAGTCGGCGCGACGCAGGGCTTTCGGGTTCAGCAGATCGATGACGATGTTGCCGAAGTCGAAATCGAATGCGCTGTCGAGGCCTTGGCCGCTATCGCGGTATCGGCCGACGACATCCAGCGACGCCCAGGCTTCGGCGACCAGCACCGCATCGGGGTTGATCGCTTTGACGCGCCGGGTGAAGCCGGTCCAATAATCGACGGTGGCCTGCGTATCCGCCTGTTTCGACAGCGGGCCGTCTTCGATCGCGTAACGCACGGCGTCGAGACGGAAACCGTCGACGCCTTTCTTCAGCCAGAAGGCCGCAAGCGCGTCGAGTTCCGCCACGACTTTCGGATTGCGCAGATTCACGTCGGGCTGCGAGCCGCCGAACGCGCCGTAGTAATACGCCTTGCGGGTCTCGTTCCAGTGCCACACCGCCTCGGGGTTGGGCTGGTTCGACCATGCCTGGCCCCAGCCTGCGGGCCGCTGGTCGCGCCAGATGAAATAGTCTTCGTAACCCGGTTCCCTGCGCGCGGATTTGAGGAACCAGTCGTGCTGGTCGGAGATGTGGTTGAGCACCAGATCGAGGATGACCTTGATCCCGCGCCGGTGCGATTCGGCGACGAAATGCTCGAATTCGGCCATCGTTCCGTAGTCGCGTTCGACGTTGTAGAAATCCTGGAAGTCGTAGCCGTGATACGACGGCGCCTCGAACATCGGCGTGAGCCAGATCGCGTCGACGCCGAAGTCCTTGAGGTAATCGAGCTTCGAGGTCATGCCGTTGAAGTCGCCGTTGCCGTCGCCGTCGGAATCCTTGAACGATCGCGGCCAGACTTCGTAGACGGTGGCGGAATTCCACCAGCGCTGCGTGCCTGCATCGAAGCGCAGCGATTGGTGCGCGGACGTGGCCGGTGCGGCGGTCGTCATCGGCGGCGGTGCGTCGAGACGGGGCTGCGCGGTGCAGCCGAGCAGCGATGTTGCGAGCAGAACGGTGGCGAATATTTTCACCGGGAGTGTCTCCGGATTTCGATGGCGAAGGGTGCAGAGATGACAGGCATCGCAGTCACGCGCGTTGCCCGAACAGCCGCATGCACAGCGCGACGCCGAGTCCCCATGCGCCGTTGAGCAGCAGCGCACCGCCGATCAGGGTGCCGGTCAGCGCGATGCCTTTGATCGGGAACACCACGAACCATGCGACGAGGCTGGGCAGGACCGCGCCGAGCACCAGCGAGAGCAGCCAGTGCGAGGCGCCGCTGCGTTTGTGGATCAGTGCCCACAGGATGATGCCCCACAGCCCGCCCCAGAACGCGAGCGAAACCACTTTGGGCACGCCGAGCGGCGGCGAGGGATCCATGTTCCAGGCGGCGGTCGGCACTTTGCCGGCCAGATGCAGGAGCTGCAGCAGGCCCTGATGGAACAGCAATGTCGCGACGAAGCCGGCGAGGAAGGCGAACAGCAGCGTTTTCGGTTTGAACACGGGGGCGGGCTCCTGTGCGGACAGACCCGCAGGATACGCCGAGGCGCAGACGGTGGTCAGGGTGCGGGTGGCCCGGCCTGCGGGCGCGCCACGCGATGGAGGCCGACCGGTGTCATTCCGATCGTGTTCTGAGTCTCCGGTACAGCGTCCTTTCGCTGATGCCCAGCGCATCCGCGAACGATTTCCGGCTGCCGCGATGCTGCGCCAATGCGGCTTTCAGTGCGTCCGACTCCAGTGTCTTCAAGCGGAGCGGGTCGCGCGCGCGCGCGGGAGGGATGGCATCGGCATCCGCCCGCGCGTCCGCGGTGCCCGCGACCTGCCAGATGCTGTCGTCCATGGCCTGTTCGATGTGCGATTCGGTCAGGCGCGACCCGTCGGCCATCAGCGCGGCACGTTCGAGGATGTTGCGCATCTCGCGGATATTGCCGGGGTAGGCGTAGTGCTTGAGGCGTTCGATCGCGGCGGGTGCGATGCCGAGCTCGCGTGACAGCGGCAGACGTTTGAGCAATGTCCTGGCGAGCAGTTCGAAGTCTTCGATCCGCTCGCGCAGCGGAGGGATGCGGATCGGAAAGGCGCTCAGCCGGAAAAACAGATCCTGCCGGAACGTGCCTGCGGCGACCATGGCTTTCAGGTCGCGGTGGGTGGCCGAGATGATGCGCAGGTCGGTATGCCGCAATTCGGTGCTGCCGACGCGCCTGTAGCAGCCGGTTTCGATGAGGCGGAGCAGTTTGACCTGCATCGACAGCGGGATGTCGCCGACTTCGTCCAGAAACAGGGTGCCGCCGTTGGCGGATTCGACCAGGCCCTGCTTGGTGGAGGTGGCGCCGGTGAATGCGCCCCTTTCGTGGCCGAACAGTTCGCTTTCGAACAGCGCTTCGGACAGGCTGGCGCATTCCACCACAACGAGGGTGCGCGCGCGGCGTGGGCTGATGTCGTGCAGTGCATGGGCGACCAGCTCCTTGCCGGTGCCCGATTCCCCGAGCAGCAGCACGCTGATCTCCGCTTCGCCGGCGCGCACCACGTTGTCGAGCATTCTCCGGAAGGCGGGGGCTTTGCCTACGAGCCTGCCTTCGCGACCGCTGCCGGTATCGATGCGCAGCGGTTCCATTTTCTCCAGGAAATAGATCACGCCGTTGTCGTCGTCGCGCAGGGGCGTGAGCTCGACGTTGAAGTACGCCTGACCGCTGGGCAGGTGATGCAGGTGCGTGGTTCTTTCGCGCTGGCCACTGATCAGCGCCGCGCTCAGCGGACAGGTTTCGCCCGCTTGATCGCACGGCACATCCGAATGATGCGACACCTGGTGGCAGGTCTTGCCGATCATCGTGTCGTCGGTGGCGTAGAGCGTGCGATAGGCGGTGTTCGAGGCGACGATGCGGTAGTCGTGGTCGAACAGGATGTGCGGCTCCGGCAGGCTTTCCAGATACGACAGCAGCATGGCCGGCAGCGTGCGCGATGCGGTTGCGGTCATCGGCGGAGGCCCATGGAGAGACGCTGGCAGTGTGTCATATCTGGCAGTCGATGGCAGCGATTCGTGGCAGAAAAACCTGCTGGTGCCATGTCCCTTTCCGGCAACACCTTGATTCTATTGGCTGTGTAACGTATTCGGGCCTTGGCACGGGACTTGCCCTGCTTTGGGTTGAAATGACGCAATCCTCCCGCCCCCTGATCCAACACCTGACCGCCGTGATCGTCGTGAAGATGGTCCTGTTGACCGCGATCTGGTGGCTGTTCATCCGCGATGCGCGGGTGGACGTGACCGTGGAAGGTGCTGCGTCCCGAATCCTGCCCGTATCCAGAGAACCGGAGACAACCCCGTGATTTCCGAGCAATTGGTCGACCTGTCGCGCCTGCAGTTCGCGGCGACGGCGATGTATCACTTCCTGTTCGTGCCATTGACCCTGGGCATGGTCTGGCTGCTGGTGATCATGGAAAGCGTCTATGTGATGACCGGAAAGACCATCTGGAAAGACATGACCCGGTTCTGGGGCAAGCTGTTCGGGATCAACTTCGCGTTGGGCGTCACCACCGGTATCACCCTCGAATTCCAGTTCGGCACCAACTGGGCGTACTACTCGCACTACGTCGGCGACATCTTCGGCGCGCCGCTGGCCATCGAAGGCCTGATGGCCTTCTTTCTCGAATCCACGTTCATCGGTCTGTTCTTCTTCGGTTGGGACCGTCTGAGCAAACCCCGGCATCTGCTGGTGACGCTGCTGATGGCGATCGGCACGAATCTCTCCGCGCTGTGGATCCTGATCGCCAACGGCTGGATGCAGAACCCGGTCGGCGCCGAATTCAGCTACGAAACCATGCGCATGGAGATGACCGATTTCTGGTCGGTGGTGTTCAACCCCGATGCGCAGGCGAAATTCGTGCACACGGTCTCGGCCGGTTACGTCACCGGCGCGATGTTCGTGCTGTCGATTTCCGCGTATTACCTGCTGAACGGCCGCAACGTCGAATTCGCCAAGCGCAGCTTCCGCGTCGCCGCCGCGTTCGGTCTGGCGTCGGTGCTGTCGGTCATCGTGCTGGGCGACGAGTCCGGCTACACCGTCGGCGAAGCGCAGCAGACCAAGATGGCGGCGATGGAAGCGATGTGGGAGACGCAACCCGCACCGGCCGGGCTCGCGCTGGTGGCGGGCATCGACGAACGCGCGCAGCGCAACGATTGGGAATTCCAGATTCCCTGGGTGCTCGGTCTGATCGGCACGCGTTCGACCTCGGAAACCATTCCGGGCATCCGCGAGATCAAAGCGAAGAACCGCGAGCGCATTCTCAGCGGCATCGAAGCGGTCGTCGCACTGGAACGGTTGCGCAAGCATCGCGACGACGCCCTGGCCAAGGCGATCTTCGAGCGCTATCAGGCGGACCTCGGCTTCGGGCTGTTGCTGAAGAAATATGTCGTGGATGTCCGCGAGGCGACGCCGGAGATGATCCAGAAAGCGGTGGACGGCACCGTTCCGCGGGTGGCGCCGATGTTCTGGTCGTTCCGGCTGATGGTGGCGGCGGGCTTCGCGATGCTCGCGCTGTTCGTACTGTCGTTCTGGCAGACGTTGCGCGGCGATTGCCGCGGCAAGCGCTGGTTGCTGCGCTGGGCGCTGTGGATGCTGCCGGTGCCGTGGATCGCGAGCGAACTGGGCTGGTTCGTCGCCGAATACGGCCGTCAGCCCTGGACGATCTACGGCGTGCTGCCGACGCATCTGTCGGTGTCCACGCTGACGGTGGAAAGTCTTTACGGATCGCTGGCGGGATTCATCGGTTTCTACACGCTGCTGCTGATCGTCGAGATGTACCTGATGGTCAAGTTCGCGCGACAGGGCCCCGGCAGCCTGGGGACAGGCCGCTATGACCGCGAAGTCGTGCACACCGCCGCCCAAGTCTGAGGAGACGCGTCATGTTGTTGGATTATCCGACCCTGAAATTGATCTGGTGGCTGCTCGTCGGTGTGCTGCTGGTGGGGTTCGCGATCATGGATGGTCACGATATGGGCGTCGGCACGCTGTTGCCTTTCGTCGGCAGGAACGATGAAGAGCGGCGCGTGGTGATCAACACCGTCGGCCCGCACTGGGACGGCAACCAGGTGTGGTTCATCACCGGCGGCGGCGCGATCTTCGCGGCCTGGCCGCTGGTGTACGCCACCGCGTTCAGCGGCTTCTACTGGGCGATGCTGGCGGTGTTGTGGGCGTTGTTCTTCCGCCCCGTGGGTTTCGACTACCGCAGCAAGATCCACAACCCGATGTGGCGCAAAACCTGGGACTGGGGCCTGTTCGTCGGTGGCGCGGTTCCGCCGCTGATCTTCGGCGTGGCGTTCGGCAATCTGTTCCAGGGCGTGCCCTTCCGCTTCGACGACATGCTGGTGTCCACCTACACCGGCAGTTTCTGGGCGCTGCTCAATCCGTTCGCGCTGCTGGTGGGCGTGGTCTCCAGCGCGATGATCATCATGCACGGCGGCATGTATCTGGCGCACCGCACCGAAGGCGATGTGCAGCGTCGCGCCACCTTCGGCGCCATCCTGGCTGCGGTGGCGATGGTCGTCGCCTTTATCGCGGCGGGTCTTTGGCTGCGCTTCGGCGGCATCGAGGGTTACGCCATCGTCGACATGCCGGCGACCCATGCGTTGCCCGATCCGCTGGCGAAAACGGTCGTGCGCAGCATCGATGCGTGGTGGACGAACTATGCGCGGCAACCGGCGATCTGGCTGTTGCCGGTGCTGGGCATCCTGGGCGCGCTGTCGGCCGCATGGTGCGTGCGCGTGGGGAAAACGCTGGTCGCGTTCGTCATGTCGTCGCTGTCGATCATCGGCGTGATCGGCACGGCCGGCGCGTCGCTGTTCCCCTTCATCATGCCGTCGTCCACGCATCCCGGTTCGAGTCTGACCGTCTGGGACAGCGTCTCCAGCCATCTCACGCTCACGCTGATGTTCTGGGCCACGATCATCCTCATGCCGATCATCATCGCCTACACGAGTTGGGCCTACCGGGTGATGCGCGGCAAGGTGACGGTGGAACAGATCCGCGCCAACGAACATTCCGCCTACTGAGGTCATCATGGTCACGATCGCATTCACGACGCAGAACCGCAGGCACATCACTTCGCATGCGGGACGTTGCCGGAACTTCATGGTCAAACAGGTCAATCGCGGCACGATCGGCGAATGGGAAGGCCGCAGCCTGGGCAAGGACGAAACGCTGTGCGCCCGCAGCGAAACGCTGCCGTCCGCGCTGCAGGATGTGGACATCCTGATCACCGCAGGCGCGGGCCCGGGGCTGCAGGCGCGACTGGCCCGGTTCGGCGTGCAGGTGATCATCACCGATGTGCTGTTGCCCGATCAGGCGATCGCCGCATGGATGGCCGACGCGCTGCCCGCGTCGCAGGCGCCACAACGCCCGCATGCGCCCGATGCGGCGCGCGGCTGCGGATCGCACGGCGGCTGCGACTGTCGCGGCGATGGGCATTCACACTGAGCGGAGACACGAACATGTGGTATTTCAGCTGGATTCTGGGCGTCGGGTTCGCCGTGCTGTTGTCGATCCTCAACGCGATGTGGGGCGAGAACGAAGACGGTCGCCAGCAAGCGGAGGATGTGGATGAACACGGGCATTGAACAGCCGGCGTCGCCGCCCGCATCCGGGCTGCATTGGCCGGCGTTGCTGGTCGCCGTCGCGATCATGTTCGCCGGAACCGCCTTTCCTTTCATCATGGCGGATGCGCAGGGTCAGGCGGATCATGCGATGGCCATGGCGCTGTTCTGGTCGATGGCTGCCGGCTTCGTTCGCGGGGTCGGCTTCGAACCGGAATTCCGGCTGTGGCGTTGGCTGCTCTCCGGTTGGGCATGCGCGATCGCGCTGGCGCTGTATACGATGATGAAATGGGCGGAATGGTCTGTATGACGGTGCTGTCGAGTCCTTCGATCGCGTCATCCGCAACGGCAGATCGCTGCCCGGAGGAAGGCATCGGGCCGGCGATGCGTCGATGACGACACCCGTTTCACCTTCGCCAACGGCCAGACGTCATCACAAGCCGATGGCCACGAATGACACCATCCACACAGGAACTTTTCCCATGCGCGTACCCACTCTGAGTTTCGCCATCATGTTTTCCATCGGAGCCGTGGCGTTTGCTGCGGCCACCGTCCCCGCCAGCAGCAACGCACAGGGCGCCGCTCCCGCTGCGGATGCAGCCAATCCCGATGCGGCACAGGCCGTATCCCGCGCCGAAGCGGCGGTTGCGGATCTCGGCCGCAGTCTGCGCGAAGCGCTGATGGCGGAAATGGCCGGCAAGGGCCCTGTCGCCTCGATCGATTTCTGCCATGAGCAGGCACCGCTGATCGCGGAGGCCGTCTCGCAGCGACACGGCGTGAACATCGGCCGCGTGGGCGTGCGCGTGCGCAATCCGGACAACGCGCCGGTAGGCTGGCGCAGGGATGTCCTGGATGCCTTCGCAGCGCGCGCGGCCGCAGGCGAAGCGCCGCAGACGCTTCAGCACACGCAGATCGATAGCGCGCAGGGCCTCGTGCGATACGCGCGCGGCATCGGCACCGAGCCCGCGTGCCAGGTCTGTCATGGCGCATCGGTCGCCGAACCGGTCCGCGCAGCCATCCAGGCGCGCTATCTGGCCGATGCCGCCACCGGCTTCGAAGCGGGGTCGCTCAGGGGTGCGTTCTGGGTCGAAGCGCCGTTGTCGATGCCTGCAGCGCTTCCGGTCGATCATCGCGTCGCCATTCCGCTGTCGTCATTGCATCAAGCTGAGCTTCGCGAGGAAATGCGCGGTCAATTGATGACCGTGCAGGGAATCGTGGGAGCGCTGGCGGCAAAAGACTGGACCGCAGTGGCGACACTGGCGGATGCGCGCGGACCCGGCAGCGGGCGCGCGGCGGCCGGCAAAGGCTTCCGCACGCAATTGCCTGCCGAATGGTTCGAACTCTCCAGACCGATGCATGTCGACTATGCGGCGCTCGCCGATGAAGCACGCAATGGCAAGCGTATCGAGATCGCCCTGGGTCATCTCGAAAGCGCCACATCGAAATGTACCGCCTGCCATGCGACCTACCGCACCGAACAGACGTCTCGCCGATAGCCGTCGAAGCCCGGTCCAGCAGCGGTGGTTGTACCTCGGGCCGACATCGGCGTGCGCTGCTCCGATCCTGACGCTGGGGTCGGAGCGATGACTCGGACAGATGCGCGACGGGGCTGCGCGGAGGCCCGATTTGCACTAGATTGGTGCAATGTCCGCCGAAGCCCCGCCTCTCGATCCTCATGTCTTCGATGCCCTCGCCACGCCGGTGGCCTGGTGCGACGGTGAGGGGCGGGTGCAGGGTGGGAATCTGGCCTTCGCACGCTGGCTCGGCGTGAGTCAGCGGCGTCTGAGCGGCCTGCCATTGGCGGCGTTCGAAGTGGAAGGCCAGCGGCTGGCGCGGATCCTCGCGGAGGCGCCCGTCGGCGAACAGATCCGGCTGCGCCGGCTGCATTTCGCATTTCCGGGCAGCGATACCCGGCCCTACGCGGATGCCCTGCTCTCGCAGCGCGCGGACGGCGGTTGGTGGATCGAAGCGCATCCGGTCGATGAATTCCCCGGTGACGATCCTGCGACCGTGCTGCCCTCGGCGCTGTCGGCGGCGCTCAAAGGCCTGGCGCACGAATTGCGCAACCCGCTGGCCGGCTTGAAGGGCGCGGCGCAGTTGCTGGCGCGACGGGTCGAAAGCGACGAAGCGCGCGAACTCACCGAACTGATCGAATCCGAAGTCGCGCGACTGACCGAACTGATCGATCGCCTGCTGTCGCCGCAGCCGGCGCGCGCGCACGAGCTGCTGAACATCCATGTCGTGCTGGAACGCGTGTTGCGCCTCGCCGAAAGCGATGCCGGCTGGGCGGTCAAACTCGTCCGCGACTACGACCCGTCGCTGCCGGAATTGCCCGGCGACGCCGACCGGCTGACCCAGGCGGTGTGGAATCTGGTGCGCAATGCGATCGAAGCCGGGGCCGCCAGTGTCAGCCTGCGTACCCGCGTCGAGCACGGCGTTCGCATCGGCGACGCGGCGCATGCGCGGGCGCTGCGTCTGGAGATTTCGGACGACGGTCGCGGCGTGCCCGAAGCTCTGGCCGAGCAGGTGTTCCTGCCGCTGGTCAGCGGTCGCGCCGAAGGCACCGGTCTGGGGCTCGCGCTGGCGCAGCAGGTCGCGCGCGAGCATCGCGGCTCGCTGAGTTATCGATCGCGCGCCGGCCACACGGTCTTCACGGTGCTGCTGCCGTTCGCGCCGCTGGCGCACGACGATCACGATCATCCGATGGGACATAGCCCGAAGGCACGCAGCGATGGGCATTGATCACGATACGAACACCGAGTCGATCTGGGTCGTCGACGACGACCGCTCGGTGCGCTTCGTGCTCGCCACCGCGCTGCGCGAGGCCGGGTACGCGGTGACCGCGTTCGATTCAGCGCGTGCGGTGCTCGATGCGATCGCGGTGCGCCCGGTGCCGGATCTGCTGTTCACCGATGTGCGCATGCCCGGCGACGATGGTCTGGTGCTGCTGGATGCGATCAAGGCGCAGCATCCGCAGCTGCCGGTGATCGTGATGAGCGCGTACACCGACATCGCCAGCACCGCCGGTGCGTTTCGCGGCGGCGCGCATGAATTCCTCTCGAAACCTTTCGATCTCGATGCGGTGGTCGCGCTCGCCGCGCAGGCGCTCGCGCCCGGACGCGCGCGCGGAAACGACGCGGACGATGCCGATGCGGTGCTCGAAGCACGTGTCCCGGCCACCGACGCGCTGGTCGGCGATACGCCGGCGATGCAGGCGCTGTTCCGCGCCATCGGCCGGCTGGCGCAGGCGCCGCTGGGGGTGCTGGTCACCGGCGAAACCGGCACCGGCAAGGAACTGGTGGCGCGCGCGCTGCACCGCGAATCGCCGCGCGCGCGCAAACCGTTCGTCGCGCTCAACACTGCGGCGATTCCGTCGGAACTGCTGGAAAGCGAACTGTTCGGCCATGAAACGGGCGCGTTCACCGGCGCCAGCAAGCGTCACATCGGCCGCTTCGAACAGGCCGATGGCGGGACATTGTTTCTCGACGAAATCGGCGACATGCCGCTGCCGCTGCAGACGCGACTGCTGCGCGTGCTCGCCGAGAACGAATTCTTCCGCGTCGGCGGTCGCGAACTGATCCGCGTCGATGTGCGGGTGATCGCGGCGACCCATCAGGACCTCAACGCGCGGGTCGCCGAAGGCCGCTTCCGCGCCGACCTGCTGCATCGACTCGACGTGGTTCGGCTGCCGCTGCCGCCGCTGCGCGCGCGGCGCGACGATATCCCGCGTCTGGCCGAACGTTTCCTGCGCGCGGCTGCCGGCAAGTTCGATGCGCCAATGAAACGCTTCGCGCCCGCCGCGCTGCAGCGACTGCTCTCGCACGACTGGCCGGGCAATGTGCGCGAACTGGAAAACCTGTGCTGGCGGATGGCCGCATTGGCGCCCGGCGATGTGATCGCAGCGGACGATCTCGACGATGCGTTCGGCGCGCAGGCTGCGGACGCATCGTCGTCGTCGGCCATGTCGGACTGGGAGACAGCGCTCGGCGGTTGGGCGCGCGCGCGTCTCGATGCGGGCGAGCGCGATCTGCATGCCGCTGCGCGCGCGCGCTTCGATCAGGTGCTGTTCGACGCCGCGTTGGCGCATACCGGCGGCCATCGCTCCGAAGCGGCGGCCAAACTCGGCCTCGGCCGCAACACGCTCACCCGCAAACTGGGCTCGGGGCGCAAGCCGCGACGCCCTGTCTAGAAGGCTGTTGAAAAACAGCCTGCCAGGGCGGCCATGGATGGTCGCCACGACGAGACAAGCGCGCAGGCGATCGCTTCGTCGTGAGCAAGTCCGGACATGTGCCGGACTTGCGATTGCAAAAACGCAGACGAATTGCGTTTTGCAACGCCCCGCCGGACCTCGGCATGCGCGGTTGGCGCATAACGATGGCATCACCGTCGTTGGCTTAAGATCGCGCTTCCCGCTTTGCAGGAATTCCGTCATGGCACCGATCCGCATTCTCGCGATCACGACCCTCGCCGCTTCGCTCGCCGCCTGCGCCAGCGCGCCGCCGCCGAAGCCGCCCGCGCCGCAGCATCGCATCCAGCGCGCGGTGGCCAATATCGCGCCGGCTTCGGCCAGTCTGGTCAGCGGTCGTCTGTCGATCACCGCAGTCGAAGGCGGTGTGCGTATCGAAGGCGAGCTCGGCGGTCTCGGTCGCGGCGGTACCCACGCGATCCACGTGCACGAGCGCGGCGACTGCAGCGCCGCCGACGGCAGCAGCGCCGGCGGCCACTTCAATCCCGACGCCGCCGCGCACGGCCGTGCCGGCGGCGGCGCGCATCATCTCGGCGACATGGACAACCTCTCCGCGAACCAGACAGGCGTCGCGACGGTGGACCTGCGTCTGCTGGGCGTCACGCTCGGCAGCGGCGCGCCCAACGACATCCTCGGCCGCGCGCTGGTGGTCCACGCCGGCCCCGACGATTACACCAGCCAGCCGGCCGGCAATTCCGGCCCGCGCGTGGGCTGCGGGGTGATCGAGATGGCGATGTGATTCGTCGGGGCGACCGTACTCAAGCCAGCATCGCGCGCGGATCGCGCTCCACCGGGCAAGGCAGCGTGTGCACATCCAGCCCGTGGACTTTGAGGATCGCCGCGAGCTGGCGCTGACGCGCCTGGAAATGCATGAAGCCGCGATCGATGCGCGCGGCATCCAATTCATCGCCAGCGTAGTGCCGCTGCCAGCCGCTGCGGTCGAAATCGGCGACGCGCACCGCGCCATCGACATACCGCAGCAGCGGTTCCGGCGGTGCGTCCAGCCAGGCGTCTTCGTTCGGTGCCAACAGGGCGGTTTCCACCAGCGGCCACAGTGCGCCCAGGCCGACGTGGCGATACTGCAGGGCCATCATTGCCGCAAGATCGTAGGCGGTGAGGTAGCGGGCGTGTTCGACCTTCGCCTCGAACGCGTCCTGTGCCGACAGCGCGGTGTCGGCCTGGGCCATCCCGCGCTCCAGCAGGGCGTGTTCGAACTCCGCGGCGACCGCAGCGGCCCGTTCGGCGCTGCCGACCAGCAGGAACGGCACCACCCGCAGCGGCCCACCGTGCAGTTCCAGCTCGGCGCGCAGCGGCTGCGGCACCACGCCGTGTTCGTCGGCGCCGAAGGCGATGATCCGCGCCGTGTGCGCACCCGCCCCGGTCGATTCAGACCCGGTCGATTGCGGTGCTCGCGCGTGCAGCTCTTCCAGCCGTCGATGCAGCGGCCAGCCCGGGCGCAGCATTTCGGCGGGGTCGTAGTGGGCACCGGCGAAGACCAGATCCAGTGCGGCGGCATCGGCGGCCAGCGCCGCCAGATCGCGCCCGACCAGGCCAGCGAGCGCGCCGGCCTCGGCCTGGCGCAAGGCCGCCCGGCCCGGTTGGCTCCCCGGCACCAGCTCCAGCGCCAATGCGCCGCGCACGATCATGCGCGGGGGACTTTTCTGCGTTGACTGCGGATCTGCGCTCATCGTCTCTTTGGTCGGGCTGCGGTGCGGCGTTACACTCACGCACATTATCGATGCCCGCCGTGCGCTTCAGCCAGCGGGTCGCCCAATCAAGAGGTGTTCCGATGCTGCATGGTCGTCCCGTCGCCGTTCTGGGTGGCGCCCGCATTCCTTTCTGCCGCCAGAACACCGCCTACACCGACGTCGGCAACCTCGGAATGTCGGTCCGGACCCTCGGCGCGGTGGTCGAGAAATTCGGCCTGCACAACCAGCAGCTGGGCGAAGTGGCGATGGGATCGGTGCTCAAGCACAGCAGCGACTGGAACATCGGCCGTGAGGCCGCGCTGTCCTCGGGCCTGTCGCCGCTCACGCCGGGCATCACCATGCAGCGCGCCTGCGGCACCTCGCTCGACACCCTCATCACCGTCGCCAACAAGATCGCCACCGGGCAGATCGAATCCGGCATCGGCGGCGGCTCCGACACCACCTCGGACGTACCGATCGTCTACGGCCAGGCCTTCCGCCGCCGCCTGCTGTCGGTCGCGGCCGCGAAAACCACCATGGACCGCCTCGCGCGCTTCACCAACGGGTTTTCGTTCCGCGAACTCAAGCCCGAATTTCCCGGGGTCGGCGAGCCGCGCACCGGCAAGTCGATGGGCGAACACTGCGAAGACATGGCCAAAGAATGGAAGATCGAGCGCGAAGCGCAGGACGCGTGGGCGGTGTCGTCGCATCACAAGCTCGCCGCCGCCTACGAGCGCGGTTTCTTCGATGATCTCGTGGTCAATTTCCGCGGTGTCTCGCGCGACAACATCCTGCGCGCCGATTCGTCGCTGGAGAAACTCGCATCGTTGAAACCGGCGTTCGACAAGACCTCCGGTCGCGGCACGCTCACCGCCGGCAACTCCACGCCGCTCACCGACGGCGCCGCCGCCTGCCTGATCGCCTCCGACGACTGGGCCGCGCAGCACGGACACGAAGTGCTGTGCCACATCCGTGACGCGCATGTGTCCGCCGTCGATTTCGTCCACGGCGAAGGTCTGCTCATGGCGCCGACGGTCGCGGTCGCCGAAATGCTCGCACGCAACAATCTCACCCTGCAGGATTTCGATCTCTACGAAATCCACGAAGCCTTCGCCGCGCAGGTGCTGTGCACGCTGCGCGCGTGGGAAAGCGCCGACTACTGCAAGACCCGGCTCGGCTTGGACGCGCCGCTGGGCAGCATCGATCCGGCGAAGATCAGCCCGCTGGGTTCGTCGCTCGCCACCGGCCATCCGTTCGCGGCCACCGGGGCGCGCATCGTCGCCACCGCCGCAAAACAGTTGAAAGAGCGCGGCGGCGGTCGCTGCCTGATTTCGATCTGCACCGCTGGCGGCATGGGCGTGGTCGCGATCCTCGAACGCTGACGTCGAAAGCGGTCATCGGACGTAGTGACGCCGGTTACATCCGGCCGTGGCCGGTCCGCGCTAACCCCACGATCCGATCCGGTACGTTTGATCGCGCCGTGCGTTGCATCCATCACTGATCGATCACCGGGGAATCACCATGCGTTCCATCCATTCGAATCTGATTGCCTGCGGCCTGACCGCAGTGTTGTTCCTGGGTATCGCGGCCTGCAGCAAACAGGAAAGCGCTGCCGAAAAAAACATCGCGTCGAGCGCCGATATGGCCGGCTCCCCGGACGGCGGCGCGATGCCCGCATCGGCACCGATGCCCCAGGAAGCGGCGAAGGTCGCCTCCGAAAGCGCCCCCGCTTTCGCCGAACTCGGCGATGCGGTCGCCGAATCCGAAGAAGACTCGCGCCGCAGCGAGCCCCAGGTCGAAATCGACACCCGCGTCGATGCCGGACAGGTCAGCTCCAGCGCCGCCACCTTCGACGATGGCCAACGCAAGTTCATTCGCACCGCGCAGGCGGAGTTCCGGGTGAAGGATGTGTACTCCTCGGCGCTGGCGATCGAGGATGTGGCCGCGCAGCAGGGCGGTTTCGTCGTCAACAACAATATCTCCGCGCAGACCATGCGCGTGCAGCGTCGCCCCGCTGGCGACGGCAAGCTGATCGAACTGGTCGAATACACGGTGCGCGGCACGCTCAGCGTGCGCGTGCCCAGCGACAAGACCCAGGCCTTCCTGCGCGCGATTGCTTCGCAGATGGAATTCCTCGACCAGCGCAGCTTCGACGCCGCCGACGCCCAGTTCCAGATGCTGCGCCAGCAATTGGCGTACCAGCGCGAACAGCAGGCGCAGATGGAACTCGGGCAGGCGATGCAGTCGGGCGACCGCCTCGACCGCAAATCCGAAGTCATCGCCGCGCGCACCGGCGCCAAGCTGCAGCGCGACGAAGCGCTGATCCAGCAGAAGGAATTCGAGGACAAGGTCGACTACAGCACGATCACGCTCACGCTGTATCAGTTGTCGAAGATCCGCCAGACCGAAATGGTCGATGCCGAAGCGGTGTTCCAGAAGCACAGCCCGGGCTTCTTCACCCGCCTGTTCGATGCGCTGCGCGTGGGCTGGTACGGCGTGCTCGACCTGTTCATCGGACTGATGAACGTCTGGCCGCTGTGGCTGGTCATGGGCCTCGGCCTGTATGGCCTGCGCCGCTGGGCGGTGTCGCGCCGCAAACCGCGTTCGGTGCCGCCACCTCCGCCTGCGATGGAGTGATCCTAAATTTCATGCGATCCAAGGCGCGCTACGGCGCGCCTTTTCGCGAATCCGATGCTGCAGGGCTCCGCAGGCATCGATCGCATCCCTCCGCAAGAGGATTCCGTTGTGACCGAACAGAGCCGTTTCTTCCGATGGATTTATCGCGCGCTTGCGCTGTCCGGGCTTTTGATCGTGTCGATGATCGCTTACGTCTTCGTCAGGGAAGTCCTGTTCCCGGAGATGTTGCCGTCCTCACGCACGATCGAGATATCGGATACACCAGGAAAGCAAGGCGCGCCGGCCATCCGCATGCATGTCGGCAGCGTGACCAGGATCAAGGGAACTGCGGTGAAGATGATCGAGATGACGACCGTGAGACCCGGCATCGGAAGCCTGCGATCGGGAGGGAAAAATCATGGCGACGACATCCGCAATCTGATCTTCATCGTCGAAGGTCAGGCCAAAGCCAGATGGTTGTTCAAAAAGAATACCCAGCACTTGCGATCGATCCGGCAGCTCTGTGCGTGCGACGAGTATGCGCAGAGCGGCACGGCCTCCACGACCGCGATTTTTCTCGAAGTGATCCGGACCGACAGCGACGGCGACGGCGGGCTGGATTGGGGCGATCGACCGATTCCCGCGCTGCTGCGGCCCGATGGCAGTGGATATACCGAGCTGGGCCCGTCCGTCGAGGACATTCTCGATACCTCGTTGAGCGAAGATCGTGAGCACTTCGGTCTGCTGATCAACGATGGAGGCAAGCTGTTGTACCGGGAATACGCGATCGCGGACTTCACCCTGCGCTCCGAGCAGGTGTTGACAGAACTGAACCGCTAGAATCCATCGGCGCCCGCTGCAATCCGCCAGTGACGAAAACCCCGGACGGATGCCTGTAACGGTCAGCGTGCGCGGGCGTCCTTGTTGCCCTCTCCAAGCGTCCATCCGATCAACTGCGCAGTCGCATCGCCGAGCGCACGCTCGAACGCGCGGTTCACCTGCACCACGTCGGTGCCGTCGCTGGGCACCGCCACATCGAACACACGGCTGGCGACCACGCGATTGCCGGTGTTGTGCACGAGGCGTGCGCCGATTTCGATGCGCACGTTGGGTGCCGCGCCGCCGTCGTAGTCCGATTCGAAGCGGCGCAGGTCGAGCAGCAGTTCGTACTGTGCGCTCACGCCTTCACCGCGTCGGGAAACACCGGCAAAGCGGCCGCTGTCGGCGAAGGCGCGCAGCAGCGTGTCGAGCACGAGATCCGGCGCCGGTTGCGTCCACGCCGCGCCCTTGTACACCTGCAGTTCGCCCGGCTGCGGGCGCACCAGGATGCGTGCGGAGTCGTGCATGGTGTCGGCGTACGGGCGCGCGATCTGCAGTTGCCAGTTCGCCTGCGACCATGCGGCATCGACGGCGATCGCCGGTTCGGGGCGATACAGCGCCAGCGTTTCCTGCTTGGGCAGGATGCCGCAGCCGGCGAGCCATGCCGCTGCGAGCAGCAGCGCAGTGATGCGGATGCCAGCCACGCAGCGCGCGGAAAGATATCGGTTCATCAGGGCTCGAACTCCTTGGGTTTCTGCCGGCCGAGGACGTATCCCGCCGGGTTGTCTTCGAAGCGAGAGGAAATCTTGCGCAGATCGCGCACCAGCCCCCGCAGCTCTTCCATCGTCGGCCCAAGCTGGCTCAGACCGTCCTGGGTGAAGCTGTTGATCGCGCCACGATTCTCGCTGAGCAGCTTGTCGGCGCTGCCGGCCGCGTTGTCGAGCCGGTCGAGGGTGCTGTCGAGTTTGGCGATGAGCTGCGGCAGCTTCTGCACCAGTTCGCGATCGACATCGGCGATCGCGCCGTTGGTGGTGTCGAGCGTGGCCGCGAGTTTCTCGCTGGAGATGCGCGCGTTGGTGATCAGTGCGCCGATATCCTGGCGCTGATCGGCCAGCACGCCGGTGGCGTTCTCGATGTTGTCGAGGGTCTGGGTGATGTTGCGGATGTTGTCGTCGCTCAGCACCTTGTCGAGTCGTGCCACCAGCTTGTTCGCGGTTTCGGCGATGTTCTGCAGCGCAGAGGCTTCGGTGAGGATGGTCGGCACGGTATCGCTGTTGTCAGGTACCAGCGATTTGGCGTTCGGACTGCCGCCGGTGAGCTGGATGAACGCGGTGCCGGTCAGCCCGGTGAACGACAGTTTGGCGCGGGTGTCGACCTTCACCGGCGTGGTCGCGCGCAGCTTGACGTGCGCGATCACTTTGCGCGGATCGTCCGGTGCCAGACTCAGCGTATCGACGGTGCCGACGCTGATGCCGTTGTACTGCACGCTGCCGCCCTCGGTGAGGCCGGTCACGGCTTCGTTGAAGACGACGTTGTAGTAACGCCAGTCTTTGCTCGAGGTGTATTTCGCCGCCCACAGCCCGAACAGCAGCAGAAAAGCCGCAGCCAACAGGGTGAAGGCTCCGATCAGTACGTAGTTGGCGCGGGTTTCCATGTCAAATACTCTTGGCGGAACGGTGTTGGCTGTCGCGCGCGGCGCGTCCACGCGGGCCGTTGAAATATTCCTGCACCCAGGGGTGATCGAACGCTTCGATCTCCGCCAGCGGCGCGACTGCGATCACGCGCTTTTCGGCCAACACCGCGACACGGTCGCAGATCGCGTACAGCGTGTCGAGATCGTGGGTGATCAGGAACACGGTGAGGCCCAGCGCCTGCTGCAGCGTGCGGGTGAGATGGTCGAAAGCCGCCGCGCCGATCGGATCGAGACCGGCGGTGGGCTCGTCGAGGAACAGCAGCGGCGGGTCGAGCGCGAGCGCGCGCGCAAGGCCGGCGCGCTTGCGCATGCCGCCCGAGAGCTGCGACGGCAGTTTGTCCAGCGCGTCCGGCGGCAGACCGGCGAGTTTCACCTTCAGCAGCGCCAGTTCGTACAGCAGCGAGTCGGGCAGCTCGGGATGATGTTCCTTCAGCGGCACCTGCACGTTTTCGCCGACGGTCAGCGACGAGAACAGCGCGCCATCCTGGAACAGCACGCCGGTGCTGCGCTCGATGTGCAGCCGGTCTTCGGCATCGCGCGAACGGCCGTCGACGCCGAGTATTTCGACGCTGCCCGCATCGGGTTCGCGCAGGCCGATGATCGAACGCATCAGCACCGACTTGCCGCTGCCGGAACCACCGACCACGCCGATGATCTCGCCGTGACGCACGTCGAGATCAAGATGGTCGTGCACCACCTGCGCGCCGAATTGATTGCGCAGACCGCGGACTTTGATGATCGGCTCGTCGGTGGGGAATGCCGTCGCTGTTACGGTCGCCATCACCAACCTACCTGCATGAACCAGATCGCGGCGAAGGCGTCGAACACGATCACCAGCGAAATCGTCTGCACGACGCTCGACGTGGTGCGTTCGCCGACCGACTGCGCGGTGCCGCTGACCTGCAGGCCTTCGAGGCAGCCGATCAGGCCGATCACCACCGCGAAGATCGGCGCCTTCGACATGCCGACCAGGAAGTGCCGCAGCTCCATCGTTTCCTGCAGGCGACCGTAATAGGCCTGGATCGGGATATCGAGGCTGCTCATGCCCACGACCATGCCGCCGAGCAGGCCGGCGAGCATCGCGATGAAGGTGAGCAGCGGCAGCATCACGATCAGCGCGAGCAGGCGCGGGATCACCAGCAGATCGACCGGATCCAGGCCGAGGGTGCGGATGGCGTCGACTTCCTCGCGGCTGACCATCGAACCGATCTGCGCGGTGAACGCGCTGGCGGTGCGGCCGGCGAGGATGATCGAGGTGAGCAGCACCGCGAATTCGCGCAGGAAGGAGATGCTGACCAGCTCGACGACATAGATCGATGCGCCGAAGTCGGCGAGGATGTTGGAGCCGAGAAAGGCGATGACCGCACCGACCAGAAACGACAGCAGCATCACCAGCGGCACCGCGTCCAGACCGACCTGTTCCATGTGGAAAACGGTTGCGGTCAAACGCAGGCGGCGCGGCTGGGTGACCGTGCGCGCGAGTTTCGTCAGCGTCTCGCCGAGAAAGCTCACCAGCGCGACCACTTCGCGTGCGTTTTCGTGCACTGCGCGACCGAGACGTTCGAGCGCGGCGACGAAGCCGTAGTTCTTTTTCGCCTTCGGCCGCCCGTCCTTCACGTCCTCGATGATCTGCACCAGCGCGCGATGATCGTCGCGGAAACGCAGTGCGTCGTTGTCCAGCCCGCGTCGTGCCGCGTGACGCAGCAACTGCAGCACGCCGAGCGAATCGAGCCGCGACACTGCGGAGGCATCGAGACGACTCACCTGCTCGGGTATTTCGCGCAGGGCTGCGCCGATGGCTTCGGCGTAGTGCAGCGTCCACTCGCCCGACAGGCGCACGCTGGCGGCGTCGCTCGGATCGATCTCGATGCTCGGGATAGCGTGGCTGGGCGGTGTCATCGTCGGTATCAGCCGCGCAGTCGCGGCAGGCCATGGGCGTCGCGGTCTTCGATCGCCGCTTCGGCGAGGATCTGTTGCTTCAGATCGCGACCCGGCATCGGCTCGGCCGCATCGCCGCGTGCGGCGCGCAGCGCATTCCGGTAGCACAACGTCGCGCGCGCATCGTCGCCGGCCTGCGCGAAACCGTCGCCGAGCGCTTCCCACGCCTCGCCGCCGCCGCCCTGGGCGATCGCCCGATGCAGCGTCTGCTCGGCGTGCGGCCACTGTCCCTGCGCGCGCGCAAGCCGCGCGACCCCGAGCAGGGCGCCGGGACTGGCGGGATGCGCGCGAAGCCAGTCGTCGGCGTGCGCGCGACGACGTTCGAGCGCGGCCGCGTCGAGGCGTTCGACCGGCAGCGCGCCGTAATGCGCGGCCAGCGATTCGTCCCATTGCGCGTCGATCGCCTGTTCGAGACTGCTCGCGGCGGCATCGTCCCAGCGTAGCGCGGCGGCGCGGTCGGCGTAGGCGCGGACCACGGCGGGCGTATTGCGCAGGGCGGTGGGCAGGGCATCCCAGCGATCGGCCAGTGCGTTGGCGTCGGCGGCTTCGCGCAGTGCGCGCTCGGCCCACAGGCGTTCGCGATCGGCCAACTGCGATGACGACAGCGCTTGCTGCTGGCGCAACGCGCCGAGCATGCCGTAGGCCTGCGCGCTCTGGCCGCTGGCGGCCAGAGCATCCGCGCGCAGTGCCAGCGCACGCGGCGGCGGCGCGCCATCGGCCACTGTATCCAACGCAGAGACCGCATCGGCGATGCGGTCCTCGGCCAGTGCGGCCTCGGCCAGCACGACTGCGCGCGACGCTGCGTGTTTCGCAGGCAAGGCATCGAGTTGTGCGGTCGCAGCCGCGCCATCGCCGCGCGCCAGCGCTGCCCGCGCGGCGGCCACCCGCGCCGGCGCTTCGAACTGCGGATCCTGCGCCGCCTGCGTGAGCAGTTTTTCGGCCTGCGCGTAACGTCCCTGATGCAGCGCGTCGATGCCGTCGCCCAGCTGCGCCCGCGCGATGCGTTCGCGCCGCCGGTACCACAGCCGGAAGGGCAGGCGCAGCAGCGCGTACAGCAGCCACAGTGCGAATAACGCGGCGCCGATCATCAACACGCCACCGACCAGCGTGGCTTCGATCGTGGTGCCGAGATAACGCACCAGCACGAAGCCGGGATCCTGGATCAACACCTGCGCCAGCACCGCGCCGGCCAATGCGGCGAGGATCCAGAACAGGAGGTGGCGGAAGAGGTTCATGTCGTTGCGCGCACCGGCGCGATCGATGCGGATACCGCGGGTTTCACGGGGACGCCGTGCATCACGGCCCCCGCTGCGCGCGCATCTGTTCGAGCGTGCTGCCGAGGGTGGGAATGTCCAGGGTCAGTGGCGCATCGCGCAGGCTCATGAGTTCGTCGCGCAGTGCGCGACGCTGCGACGAGGCGGGCCACAGCCGCAGCAGCCAGGCGTCGGCGCGTTGGAGTGCCGCACGCAGTGCGGCGGTATCGCGACGCTCGATCGCGATGCGCGCAAGGCTCAGTTCCAGTTGCAGCGCGATATCGCCGGCGTTGCGGTCGTCGCTGGCGAGCGCGGCCGGGGCATCGGTGCGGCGGACACTGACGAGCCGTGCCAGCACACGATCCCACCACGGTGCACTTGCCGATGGCGCTGGTGCTCGCGGCAGTGCCGTGGGGTCGGGCAGCTTCGCAGCCAGTGCGTCCAACCGCTGCAGCGCGCTGCGTCGGGGATCGGCGGCGAGCGCGTCGAGTGCGGCGCGTTCCTGGGCAAGGGTCTGGCGCAGGTTGAGAAAGCCGGGACTGTCGACGCCATCGAGCACGCCGGCGGCCAGCGCGTAGGCGCGGCGCGCGCCGTCCAGATCGGCGGCCAGTTGCAAACGCTGTTGGCCCAGGGTCAGCAGCAGTTCGGCTTCGTCCAGTCGCAGCGCCTGTGCGCCCTGGCGGTTGGCGTCGGCGAGTTTGGCGACATTGTCCTCCAGCAGCGCCGCGCGCTGGTTCATGCCCAGCAGTTCGTCGCGCAGCACGCGATTGGTGGCATCGGCCTGCTGCAGGCGCTGACTGTGGCCGCGCACGTCGCCGCGCAGGCGGTCGAGGCGCGATTCCAGCGCTGCCAGCCGCTGCGCCGCTTCGATCCCCGAGGCCCGTTCGCGTTTCGCCTGCTGCTGGCCGCTGTACCAGACACCACCGCCGGCAGCGGCGAGCACCAGCAGCAACAGCAGCCAAGCCCAGCCGCTGCGACGTGGTGCGCGCGGGGTCGCAGGTGGACGCGGCGCGGGGATGGTGGAAGGTGTGGCGCTTTCGGTCATGGGGGCTGGCCGGCTGCATCGGTGGCAGCGTTGGCCGCATGTTAGCCGGATCGCGTCGCTGCGGCAGCGAGCAACTGCGCGGGACGAGGCCCGCTGGCGATCCGTACATCGTCGCAGCCGAGCGTTCGCGCCAACGCGGCCAGACGTTCGCTGGCGGCGAGTACGCGGGCGCCGCGCAAGCGCAGGACGAGGTCGCCGGGCGCGGCCTCGAACACCCGCTGCAATGCTTCGCCGCTGCTCACCGGCAGCAGCAGCGGGCCGTCGAACGCGCGCAGCCGCGCCAGCGACGCGGGCGAGAACGCAACGCGTTCGCGGTCGTAGACATCGGCACGCTGCACCTTCGCGCCGCGCTCGCGCAGCGTCGGTGCGATCAGATCGCGGCCGCCGGGCGCGGTGAGCAGGCCGATCGCGCGCCCACGCACGCGACGCAATGCCGGCAGCGCGAGCAGGCCGTCGCTGTCCATGCGCTCTGGCGACAGCACATCGGCGACGCCCGCGCGTCGCAGTGCGGCGGCGGTGGCGCTGCCGACCGCGCAGAAGATCTGACCGCGTCGTGCCTGCAGCTCCGACAGCGTGCGCGCAGCGTGGACTGCGGCCGGACTGGTGGCGATCACGATGTCTGCCGTTAATGCCTTGCGCAGGGACGCGCGGGTCGCGGCACCGGTCTGCACGACGATCTTCCATGGCGACAGCGCGGCCACCCGCCACCCGTGCGCGATGGCGGCGCGTCGCATCGCCGCATGGTCGTTCGCGGGGCGCAACGACACGACGAGCGGCGCTTCGGAGCGTGCCGTGTAGTATTCGCGCGGGCTGCTGCGGGCGGTGGGGCCGGTACGGGACATCGTCGCAGCTTGGCCATTCGACCCGGCGCCCGCAAGCCGGTCGGTTCGCAGACATCACCATACGACTCGCCGATGACCCAATCCACGCCCGCCATACCGCAGACCGTGATCGATCTTTCGCCTCTGCGCATGCTCGAAGCCGAACTGCTGGCGATGCCGCCGGTGGCGGCGCTGGGCCTGCGCATCGTCGAGGCCACGGGCGACCGCTTGCGCCTGCACGCGCCGCTGGCGCCCAACATCAACGACAAGGGTTGCGCCTTCGGTGGCAGTCTGGGTTCGCTGATGACGTTGGCCGGCTGGGGGTTGATCGTGCTGCGGCTGGCGGAGGCCGGACTGGACGCCGACGTGTTCGTCGCCGACAGCGACATCCGCTACCGCGCGCCGCTCTATGCCGACATCGAAACGACCGCGGAACTGGCCGAAGGCGAGTCCTGGGAGGATTTCCTGTCCACGCTCCGCAGTCGCGGCCGTGCCCGGCTCTCGGTGCGCGCGGTGGTATGCCTACCTGAAGGCGGAGTGGCCACCGAAAGCCTGTCGCGTTACGCGGCAAAGCTGAGGGGGTAGGATGGCCGCTGTTCCGCACCACAGCCCCGGATTGCCGATGCCGACGATGACGTCTCCGTTCAAGCGCCTCACGGCCCGACTGCTGGTGGCGCTGCTGCTGGTCTCGGTGACCGGCGCGGCGTTCGCGGACAAGAAGCGCAGCGAGCTCGACAGGAGCCAGTACTCGTTTTCGGCGGCGATCCGCTGGGCCGACTTCGAGGGCGCCTGGACGATGGTCGACCCCGAGGTGCGCAAAGCGAAGCCGATGACCGACGTCGACTTCTCGCGTTTCGAACAGATCCAGGTCACCAGTTACCGGGATCTGGCCGTCATGCCCGGCCCCGACGGCACCGAGTTGCGCGAGATCCAGATCGAGCTGGTCAACCGCAATACGCTCAGCCAGCGTCGTGTCCGTTTCACCGAGATCTGGCGCTACGACGCCGAGGCCAAGGCCTGGTGGATCGCGGGACTGCCGGATTTCTGGCAGGGCAAGTAGCCCTCTTCGGCCAGCCGGTTTTGCCAGCGGGGTCCATGCAGGCGACAATTCCGGTCCCATCGCGCTCATCTCGCGCCGCTCCCGGATCCGTATCCCGTGAACTTTGAAGAATTGTTGGCCTTTGCCGGCCGTAACCTTGTCTACGCCATCGCGATCGTCGTTCTCACGGTCGCCATCATCGCCAACGAGCTGTCGCGGTTTTTCCGCGGTTACAAGGCGCTGCGCCCGGCCGAAGTGACGCATCTGATCAATCAGGAAAGCGCGCTGGTGGTCGATCTGCGCGCCAGTACCGACTATCAGAAGGGCCACATCGCCGGCGCCAAGAACGTGCAGATGGCGCAGTTCGACCCGGAGAGCAAGCAGCTCGCCTCCGCCAAGGCCCTGCCGATCATCCTGGTTTGCCAGAACGGCGTCACCGTCGACGCTGCGGCCAAGCGACTGAAGAAAGCCGGGTTCGAGCGGATCCACATCCTCGAAGGCGGGATCACCGCGTGGCAGCAGGCCGAGCTGCCGCTGGTCAAGGGCAAGAGCTGACCCTGCCGATCCGCAGACGGGCGTTGCAAACACCGACGCCGGCCCCCACGACTGCAAGCGACGGGAGAGCGTCGGCGCCATGGCGACGATGCCCGGCCCGGCGTCCATGCGATAATCGCCCTCTTTTCCGCTTTCCTTTCAGGAGCTCTGCCATGTCCGAACCCGTCGCCAACGGTGCCGCTGCCGAAGCCAACGGCCCGACCTTCTCGGTCGAGAAGATCTACGTCAAGGATGTCTCGTTCGAGGCGCCCGGCGTGCCGCAGGTGTTCAGCGAGCAGGGCCAGCCCGCGCTTGAAATGAACCTCAACCAGCGCGTGCAGCGCGTGGCCGACAACCTGTTCGAAGTCGAACTGGGCGTGACCCTGACCTGCAAGCTCGAAGACAAGACCGTGTATCTGGTCGAAGTGCGCCAGGCCGGTCTGTTCGGTCTGGGTGGTTTCGACGAGCAGACCCTCGACGCGATGCTCGGCGTGCATTGCCCGAACATCCTCTACCCCTACGCCCGCCAGACGATCAGCGACCTGATCACGGCCGGCGGCTTCCCGCCGTTCCTGCTGCAGCCGATCAATTTCGAAGGCCTGTACGCCGAAGGCCTGCGCCAGCGCGCCCAGCAGGGGACCGGTCTGGCCGGTGCCGAGACTGCCGGCAACGCCTGACCTCCATGTCGTCCGATCGCACGGACAACAACGCCCCCCGACCTGCCGTCGCCGTTCTCGGTGCCGGCTCGTGGGGTACGGCACTGGCGGCGCTGATCGCGCGTCATGGCCATCCCGTCGTGCTGTGGGGGCGCGACGTCGACACCCTCGCGGCCATCGATGGCCGCCACGAGAATCCCCGGTATCTGCCGGGGATTCCGCTTCCCGATACGCTTCGCGCAACGCCCGATCTCGCCGCAGCGCTCGCCGGCTGCGATCTGGTGCTGGTGGTGGTGCCGTCGCATGCCTTTGCCGACACCCTGCGCGTGCTGGCGCCGCACCGGCCGGCGCATGCCGGTGTGGCTTGGGCGACCAAGGGCTTCGAGCCCGGCTCCGGCCGATTCCTGCATGAAGTCGCGGGCGAGATCCTTCCCGCCGACGTGCCGCTGGCTGTCGTCACCGGCCCCTCATTCGCAAAGGAAGTCGCCGCTGGCCTGCCGACCGCACTGACGGTCCATTCCGACGCTCCCGAATTCGCCCAGCAGGTCGCTGATGTCCTGCACGGTCCGTCGTTCCGCGCCTACACCGGCGACGACATGCTCGGCGCCGAACTCGGCGGTGCGATGAAGAACGTGCTCGCGGTCGCCACCGGCGTCGCCGATGGCATGAATCTGGGCCTCAACGCCCGCGCCGGGCTGATCACCCGGGGCCTCAACGAAATGCTGCGGCTCAACGCCGCCATCGGCGGCAAGGCGGAAACGCTGATGGGTCTGGCCGGCCTGGGGGACCTCGTGCTGACCTGTACCGGCGATCTTTCGCGCAATCGCCGGCTGGGGCTCGCCCTCGGGCGCGGTCAGTCGATCGAAGAAGCGGTGCGCGAAATCGGCCAGGTGGTCGAATCGCTGCAGACCGCCGAAGAAGTCATGCGTCAGGCCGGCCGTCACGGCATCGAGCTGCCGATTTCCAGCAATGTCCGCGATGTGCTCCACGGCAGCATCACGCCGGCCGAAGGGCTCAAGCGGTTGATGGCGCGCGAACAGAAGCCGGAATATCCGCAGGGTCTGTTCGGAGATTGACGGCAGCGTCCGATGACGTTTGCTGTAAAGAAAAAGCCCGACAGCAATGCCGGGCTTTTTCATCGGAACGGTGGCGATTGAAACGACCGCGCATCAATCGATCACGGATCAATCGATCACGGATCAAGTGACCACGGATCAGAAACTCGCGCGGACACCCAGCATGTATTGCGATGTGAGGTCGCCGGCTTCGACTTCGCCGACCACGCCCCAGGTTTCGTTGATCACGAACTGCGCGCCGAGCGTGCCGCTGAATTCGCCATCGTAATCGCTGCCATCGACGTAGTTCGCTTTCACCCAGGCTTCGAAGCTATTGCCCAGCGCACCGCGCAGGCCCACCGACACACGCGCTGCGTCGAGGCTGTTGTCGTTACTGCCAGGGCCATCGAGCTTGGTGTGCTGGAAGCCGACATCGGCGGTCAGATCGGCATTGTCGAATACGGTGTAGCGGTAACCGAGGCCTGCCTGCATCTGGCGGGCGTAGACGCTGGTGTCCAGATCGCTGTTTTTCGACCAGGCGTAGCCGCCGTAGATATAGAAGTTGTCCGACAGTTCTTTCGATGCGTGGACGCCGAGACCGTTGAAATCCAGGCTGTCGCTGCCCGGCGTACCGAAATCGACGCTCAGGCCCTGGAAGCCGCCTTCGACGTAAGTGAAACTGCCCAGGCTGTCGCGGGCCGATGCCGCGAACGGCGCACAGGCCAGCAGAAGTGCGGCCGCAAGTTGCTTCTTCATGAATCTCCCCAGTGCTGGAAGCGGTGAATGGTGTCCTGTCCGCGCCGGGCGCGGCCCCGGGAGTGTACCCAAGCTTGTCCGGATTTGCTGCTTTTTCGCCATGCGGCCACAAGAAAGCCCGGCTTTCGCCGGGCTTTCAGGTCGCGTCACGGATGATAAAGGTGGGGCGCGGCGCGGCGTACTTGCGGGCGTACGCCGGCCCTGCACGGGTGATGTGATGCGTAGAGCCGGATTACCAGGTCAAGCGCGGGCCGACGGACCACTGGGTGTCGCCATCGGCGAACTTGACGTCGCCGTTCAGACCCCAGTTCTGGTTGAACTTGACCTGGGCGCCGAGGCGGCCGTAATAGTCGCCGTCCAAGTCTTCGAAGTCCTCATAACCGGCCATGGCATAGCCTTCGACCTTGGTACCCAGCGCGCCGCGTACGCCGACTTCAGCGCTGTAGCCATCGAAATCGAAGCCGCTGCCTGCATCGAACTTCTCATAGGCAATACGGGTGACCAGATCGGCTTTCGGCGAGATTTCGTAGTTGTAGCCGACGCCCGCCTTCCACTGGTCGACATCGATGTTGGTGTTGTCGATTTCCTGCTGGTTGTAGCCGCCGAAGAGGTGGAAGTTCGGGTGGACGGCCACCGAGCCATCGATACCGAAGCCGTCGGCATCGGCATTGCCGTCGCCATTGGTGGCGACATAGCCGCCCTGAACATAGTTGTACGACACGCCTTCGGCCGCAGTGGCGGCGAACGGGAGGGCGGCGAGCAGGGTCAGGGCAAGGAGAGAACGCTTCATGGAGGATGACCTCTTGGTTGTTATTGGGCCGAAGCGGGCGGGAGAGATGAGGAGAGTTCCTGCTTCGGTGAAGCGCATTCTCAGGATTTGCGCATAACAAAACCTTAATACTGAACCGGTCGGTATGGGAACTTTCGGAAAGCGTTCAGTATGGAAGCCGATGGCGAGCGAGACATCGTCGTTCCGAAGCCTTGGACAGAACGATGGCAATTGTCGAAATTCACGCGAAAGCGGAAATCCGTGCGCAGGGAGCGAGCCGGGCCATGTGCTTTACCGGTTTTCGAACGCGGAGGACCTGCGTCTGCGTGAGCGCAATGGTGTTCCCGCAATCCGATCGATCAACCCAGAAACCGAACGATGCTCGCCGCTGCATCGCGGCCTTCCTGCACGGCGGTGACCACGAGGTCGGCGCCGCGCACGCCGTCGCCGCCAGCGAAGACTTTCGCGTTCGCGGTCTGATACGGGTAGACGGGATTCGCGGGATCGATGCGCAGCGGATGGTGCGGCGGTGGCGCAGGGAAGACTTTCACGCGGCCATCGTCGTGCAGCGCGATGCCGTGCGCGCCAAGCCACGCGGGCGGGTCGGGCTGGAAGCCGAAGGCGATGATGACGATGTCGGCATCGAGCTCGGTTTCGCTGCCGGGCACCTGTTCCGGGCGACGGCGGCCACGGGCGTCGGGTTCTCCGAGTCGCGTTTCGGCGACATGTACGGCGCGGACATTGCCATCGCCGTCATTGAGCAATTCAAGCGGTGCGCGCTGGAACAGGAACTGCACGCCTTCCTCGCGCGCGTTCGCGACCTCGCGCGCGGAGCCGGGCATGCTGGCTTCGTCGCGGCGATAGACGCAGCTGACCTGCGTCGCGCCGAGACGCACCGCGCTGCGCACGCAGTCCATGCCGGTGTCGCCGCCGCCGAGCACGACCACGCGCTTATCGCGCAGGTCGGGCAGTTGCACCTGGTCTTCCCAGCCTGCGATCGGCCGGCCGGCGACATCGCGTTCGCCGACGACGATGCGCCCGTTCTGGACCAGGAACGGCAGCGCCGGCAGCACGTTGCGCAGATCCTGCCCGGGCAGGCCGCCGTCGGTGTAGCGATAACTGCCCAGACCGAGGAACACCGCATCGAACTCGGCGAGCAGGGTGTCCATCGCGATGTCGCGGCCGATCTCCACGCCGAGGCGGAATTCCACGCCCATGCCTTCGAGCGCCGTGCGCCGCGTCGCGATCACCGATTTGTCGAGCTTGAAACTGGGGATGCCGAACTGCAGCAGGCCGCCGATCTGTTCGTAGCGGTCGAACACCACCGGCTTCACGCCAGCGCGCGCGAGTCTGTCCGCGCAGGCGAGACCGGCGGGGCCGGCGCCGACGATGGCGACGCGCTTGCCGGTGGGCTGCACGGCGGAGACATCCGGTTGCCAGCCTTCGGCCAGCGCCTTGTCGACGATGTATTTTTCGACCGCGCCGATGGTGACCGCGCCGAAGCCATCGTTGAGCGTGCACGCGCCTTCGCACAAGCGATCCTGCGGACACACCCGGCCGCAGATTTCGGGCAGCGGATTGGTTTCGTGGCAGAGCGCGGCCGCCTCGTGCACGCGACCTTCGCGCGCGAGTTCGAGCCACTGCGGAATGTAGTTGTGCAGCGGACAGCCCCAACTGCAATAAGGATTGCCGCAGTCGAGACAGCGCGAGGCCTGCTTCTTCGCTTCGGCTTCCTCGAAACGGCCGTACAGCTCGTGCCAATCGCCCTGCTGTCGAAGCTCCAGCGCCACGCGCTCGGGCATCTGCCGCTGCGATTGCAGGAAGGCCTGCGGGGTTTTCTTGCTCATGCGACCGCCCCGATATTCCGTAGGAGGGCCTTCAGGCCCGAGCTTTTGATTTCCGGGATGCGCATCGGGGCGAGAAAGCTCGGGCCTGAAGGCCCTCCTACGTGGATGCGTGCGTTGATGCGCATCACGCGGCCCTCCGAAGCGTTTCGCCCAGCGTCTCGATGCTCACCGCCTTCGGCTTCACCAGCCAGAACTTGCCGAGGTGATCGCGGAAATTGTCGATGATGCCCTGCGCATACACGCTGCCGGTAAAGCGGACGTGGGTTTCGAGCAGATCGAGCAGATGCGAGCGGTGATGCTCGAACCCTTCGCTGTTGATGCGCAGGATGTCGATCAATTCGTGGTTGTAGCGGTCGACGAAATCGCGGTCGCGGTCGAGCACATAGGCCATGCCGCCGGTGAAGCCGGCGCCGAAGTTCAGGCCGGTGCGGCCGAGTACCGCGACCACGCCGCCGGTCATGTATTCGCAGCAGTGATCGCCCGCGCCTTCCACCACCGCGAGCGCACCGGAATTGCGCACCGCGAAGCGTTCGCCGGCGCGGCCCGCAGCGTACAGTTCGCCGCCGGTGGCGCCGTAGAGGCAGGTGTTGCCGAGGATCGGTGACTCGTGCGCGATGTAGCGCGCGGTGCGCGGCGGGCGGATCACGATCCGGCCGTCGGCCATGCCCTTGCCGACGTAATCGTTGGCTTCGCCTTCGAGATCCAGCTGCAGGCCGCCGGCGAGGAACGCGCCGAAGCTCTGCCCGGCGCTGCCGTCGAAATGCAGGGCGATGGGTTTGTCGTGCATGCCGTGGTTGCCGTGCGCGCGCGCGATGCGTCCGGACAGGCGCGCGCCGATGCTGCGGTCGGTGTTGCGGATGTCGTAGCGCAGCGGCGTGTCGAACGCCTGGTTGCCGCGCTTGTGCGCGATCGCATCGGCGAGATCCGTTTCCAGTTGCGCGGCCAGGCCGGTCGGTGCCGGCTGTGGCGCGCGCACGCCGCAGTGTCCGCCCGCAGTGAGGCCTTCGTGCGCGAGCAGCGGCGACAGATCCAGCAGGCGATGCACCGGCAGCGTGCCTTCGGTCTGCTGCAGCAATTCGGTGCGACCGACGATCTCTTCGATCGAGCGTGCGCCCAGTTGCGCGAGATAGCCGCGCACTTCCTCGGCGAGGCAGCGAAAGAAATTCTCGACGCGCTCGGGCAGGCCGGTGAAATGATCGGCGCGCAGCGTGTCGTCCTGGGTGGCGATGCCGGTGGCGCAGTTGTTGAGATGGCAGATGCGCAGATATTTGCAGCCTAGCGCGATCATCGGCGCGGTGCCGAAGCCGAACGATTCGGCGCCGAGCAGCGCGGCCTTGATCACATCCAGGCCGGTCTTCATGCCGCCGTCGGCCTGCACGATCACGCGGTCGCGCAGCCCGTTCGCGATCAGCGACTGCCGCGCTTCGGACAGGCCGAGTTCCCACGGCGTGCCGGCGTAGCGGATCGACGAGATCGGGCTGGCGCCGGTGCCGCCGTCGTGGCCGGAAATGGTGATCAGATCGGCGCCGGCTTTCGCGACGCCAGAAGCGATGGTGCCGACGCCCGCATGCGCGACCAGCTTCACCGAGATCAGCGCTTGGGGATTGACCTGGCGCAGATCGAAGATCAACTGGGCGAGATCTTCGATCGAATAGATGTCGTGATGCGGCGGCGGCGAGATCAGGCCGATGCCCGGTCGCGCGTAGCGCAGACGCGCGATCAACGCGTTGACCTTGTGCCCCGGCAGCTGGCCGCCTTCGCCGGGCTTGGCGCCCTGCGCGACCTTGATCTGCAGCACTTCGGCGTTGACCAGATATTCCGGCGTCACGCCGAAGCGGCCGGACGCGACCTGTTTGATCTTCGAGACCTTGCCGGTGCCGTAGCGCAGCGGGTCTTCGCCGCCTTCGCCGGAATTGCTGCGCCCGCCGAGGCGGTTCATCGCGATCGCCAAGGCTTCATGCGCTTCTGGCGACAGCGCGCCGAGGCTCATCGCCGCGGTGTCGAAGCGTTTGACGATGCTTTCGACCGGTTCCACTTCATCGAGCGGAATCGCGGTGGTCTTTGAAGTATCGAATGCCAACAGATCGCGCAATGCCGCAGGCGGGCGCGAATTCACCGCGTCGGCGTAGGCGTTCCAGTGTTCGCGCAGGCCGCTGCGCACCGCACGCTGCAGGGTGACGACCACATCGGGGTTGTACTGGTGGTATTCGCCATTCGGCGTGTACTGCAGCAGGCCGCCGATATCCGGCAACACATTGTTGTCCCAGGCGCGCTCGGCGATGCGGGCAGTCTCTTCCTGCAGCGATGCGAACGTGGCGCCGCCGATGCGCGACGGCGTGCCGGTGAAGCACAGATCGACGACCTCGCGATCCAGGCCGACGATCTCGAACAACTGCCCGCCGCGATAGCTGCCGATGGTGGCGATGCCCATCTTCGAGATGATCTTGAGCAGGCCTTTCTTGATGCCGCGCCGGTAGCTGCGGCCGATCTGGGTCGCTTCGCCGTGCTTGGTCTTGAGGATGCCGCGCTCGCCGAGGTCGTGCAGCGTCTGGTACGCGAGATACGGATACACCGCCGTCGCGCCGTAGCCGAGCAGGCAGGCGAAATGATGCGGATCGCGCGCGGTGCCGGTTTCGACGATCAGATTCGACGCGCAGCGCAGGCCGAGCCGCACCAGATGCTGATGCACCGCGCCGGTGGCGAGCAGGGCATGCACCAGCAGATGATCGCGACGCGGGCGGCGGTCGGTGATGATCAGCAGCTTCACGCCTGCGCGCGCGGCGGATTCGGCATCCGCGCACAGCCGCACGAGCGCTGCGCGCAGGCCTTCTTCGGCGCTGAAATTCAGATCGAGATAGCGATGCGAATCGCGGAACGCCGGCAGCGTCAGCAACTGCCGCTGCTTGCGCTGCGACAGCACCGGCGAGTTCAGCATCACGTGCGCCACCTGCTCGGGACCGTCGACGAAGATATTGCCTTCCTCGCCGATCTGCGTGCCGAGCGACATCACGCAGTCTTCGCGCAAAGAGTCGATCGGCGGATTGGTCACTTGCGCGAACGCCTGGCGGAAGCGGTCGTAGAGCGGGCGGATGTGACCCGACAGCGCCGCCATCGGCACGTCGTCGCCCATCGAGCCCACGGCTTCCTGTTCGGTTTCGGCCAGCGGGCGCAGGATCTGTTCGCGTTCTTCGCGGGTGAGCAGGAAGAGTTTCTGGAAACCGGACAGCGTGCTCGCGTCGAACGGCGCCGCAGTGAGATTCGGGTCGACCAGCTCGGTGTGCAGGTAGGTCATGCCCTGCTTGAGCCACTGCTTGTACGGCGCGCGTGCGCGGTTGATGCCGTCGATCGCTTCGGAATCGAGCAGGCGCCCGGTCTGCAGATCGGCGGCGATCATCTGTCCCGGGCCGAGTTTGCCCTTGGCGAGAATGCGCGCATCGTCCAGATCCCACACCCCGGCTTCGGACGCGATCATGAACACGCGATCGTCGCTCAGCTGCCAGCGCGCGGGGCGCAGACCGTTGCGGTCGACGGTGCACGCGGCGTAGCGACCGTCGAACGCGACGATGCCGGCAGGCCCGTCCCACGGTTCGCTGTTGATCGCGTAGTACTCGTAGAACGCGAGCAGATCGGCGTCCTTGTATTCCAGCGATTGGGTCGCCGGTGGAATCAACAGGCGCAGCGCCTTGAGCAGATCCATGCCGCCGGCCTGCAGCAGCTCCAGCATCGAGTCGAGACTCTGCGAATCGGAGCCGTCCATCTCGATCACCGGATCGAATTCCGATGGATTCAGGGTCTCGGTGCGCCACACGTGCGCGCGCGCCTGCGCCCAGATGCGGTTGCCGGCGATGGTGTTGATCTCGCCGTTGTGCGCCAGCAACCGGAACGGCTGCGCCAGCGGCCAGCGCGGGCTGGTGTTGGTGGAGAAGCGCTGATGGAACACCACCGCGCTGCTCGCCAGTTCCGGACGCTGCAGGTCGGGATACAACTGCGGCAGATATTGCGGCAGCACCATGCCCTTGTAGCCGATGCTGTTCGCCGAGAGGCTGACCACGTGCAGCCCCGGCATGTCGCGCAGTTGCTGTTCGGCGCGGCGGCGCGCCAGATACAGCGCATGGGCGAAGGCATCCCGGGTCATCCGCGCGCCTTCCACATCCAGCACCGGCACCACGAACAGTTGTTCGATCACCGGCATCGTCGCTTTCGCCAGCTCGCCGCAGATCGAGGCATCGACCGGCACTTTGCGCCAGCCGGAGACCGCCAGCCCGACGTCGCGCAGCGCCTGCGAGAAGGTGCTGTGGATGCGCGCGATGTCGTCGTCGCCGTGCGGCATGAATACGATGCCAGAAGCGTAGCGCTGGCCGAGGGCAATGCCGGATTCGGCCGCAAGCGCGCGCAGGAAGGCATCGGGAGTTTTCATCAGCAGGCCGCAGCCGTCGCCGGACAGGCCGTCGGCGGCGACGCCGCCGCGATGGGTCATGCGGGCGAGTGCGTCGAGTGCCTGTTTCACCAGCCCGGCACCGGGTTTGTCGTCGAGATGGGCGATCAGGCCGAAACCGCAGGCATCGCGCTCGTCGCGCGGATCGTAGAGACCGTGGCCGTGATGCGGACGACAGCCGCGTTGGTCGCTTTCCATCGGAAGAACTCCGGGAACAAAACGTAGTGAACGAAGGTGGGGAACAAGCGTGCCGAACAAGCCGGCTGGACACGCCGGCTCGACAAGTGCGGAGCGACAATCGCTCCCGCAGGCCGTGGGGTCCGCGTGTCCCGTGTCGCTGGATGACCCGACTAAAGCACAAATGTTGCACTGCGACAACTGGGCGCCGCCCCGGCCTCAAGCGACGGTCGAGCGGTCGGGGGCGGGTTAGACTGCCGCCCTCGCTCGTCAGCCCTCCCCACTTCCGTGAATAGCCCCCTCGTTGGCGCCCGGCGTCAGGCCGCGCTCGTGTTCATCTTCATCACCGTGCTGATCGACGTGCTGGCGTTCGGCGTGATCATTCCGGTGCTGCCGCATCTGGTGCAGAGCTTCGTCGGTGGCGACAAGTCGCATGCGTCGTACTGGGTGGGCGCGTTCAGCACCGCCTTCGCGATCGTGCAGTTCTTCAGCGCGCCGATCCAGGGCGCGCTGTCCGACCGCTACGGACGACGGCCGGTGATCCTGTTGTCCTGCCTCGGGTTGGGAATCGATTTCATCTTCATGGCGCTGGCGCCGAATCTCGCCTGGCTGTTCGTCGGCCGGCTCATCTCTGCGGCGACATCGGCCAGTTTCTCCACCGCCAATGCCTATATCGCCGATATCACCGCGCCGGAAAACCGCGCCAAGAGTTTCGGCATGATCGGCGCCGCATTCGGCCTGGGCTTCATCATCGGACCGGTGGTCGGCGGGTTGCTGGGCGATATCGACCACCGTCTGCCGTTCTGGTTTTCCGCCGGACTGGCGTTGATCAACTTCGCGTACGGCCTGTTCGTGCTGCCCGAATCGCTGCCGAAGGAACGCCGGTCGCCTGCGTTCGACTGGGCCCACGCCAAGCCGATGGGTTCGGTGCATCTGCTGCGCGATTACCCGCAGATCTGGGGCCTGGTGGCGGTGGTGTTCCTCGCCAACTTCGCGCACTTCGTGTACCCGAGCACTTTCGTGCTGTTCGCCGATGCCAGCTTCGGCTGGAAGGAAAAAGAAGCCGGCTACGTGCTGGCGTTGGTCGGCGTGCTCAGCGTGATCGTCAACGCGCTGCTGATCGGCAAAATCGTCAAGCGTCTCGGCGAGCGCCGCGCGATCCTCGTCGGCCTGAGCTGCGGCGTGATCGGTTTCCTGATCTACGGATTCGCCGGTGCCGGCTGGATTTTCCTTGTCGGCCTGCCGATCAGCGCGCTGTGGGCGATCGCCACGCCGTCGACGCAGGCCTTGATCACGCAGCAGGTCGGCCCCGAAGTGCAGGGCCGCATCCAGGGTGCGTTGAGCAGTCTGGTGTCGCTGGCGGGTATCGTCGCGCCCGCGCTGTTCGCAGGCTCGTTCGGTTATTTCATCGGCCCGACCGCGCCGGTGCGCCTGCCCGGCATCGCATTTCTCATCGCTGCTGCGCTGCTGGCCTGCGCTGTGGTCGTGGCCTGGCGTTATGCGCGGGCGCCCGCCGCACGGGCATCCGCCGTCGCCGATCCTGCGCCGTAACCGCTCTCTGCTGCCGCTCCTGCAAACGCCTATCCGTTGATTGCGGCCAGATCGAGCGTGGATACCGGCAGGAACGCCCAGAACGGCACGCGGTTCTCGGCCCATCGCTGCGCGGTCTGATTCAGGATCTCGAGCACCGTGTCGAACGTGTCCGATTCCTGCGCGCGCCAATCCGCCGTGTTCTCCAGGACCAGCACGTAACCTTCCGACGGCAACCACGACAGATCGCCCAGGCAATCGGCCAGCGCATCGAGGTTTTCGCCGAACCAGTCGGGAAAACGCAGCACCTCCGCGATCTCGCACATGGCCGCATCGGCATCGGCGCAGGCGCGCAGATCCACCGGCAGCACCGCGAACTGCAGCGTGCCGCCGGCTTCCACCAGCGCCTCGCGGTCGCGCGCGTCGACGAAATACGCGCCCGCCTGGGTAGGGTCGGCCAGCAGCGTGCCCAATTCGATATCGTTCATCGCGGCGTCTCCCTGCCGGCGGTTGCGTTGCCGTCCCGCCAGCTGCCATCAAGCGTGAACCGCTGAAAGCTACCGTAGTGATCGTCGGTGTAGAAATATTCCACCGGCGGACGACCGCCGGCGATGATCCGCCGCGCGCCGCGATCGCGCGATCCCGGGGTTTCGACGGTGTATTCGCGGTAGTAACCGCGCGACTGTTGCGGCAGCCGGCGTTCGCGATTGCCGAACACGCCATCGTCCTGACGATACGGATACGGGCCGCCGCGTTCGATCAGGCGCAGGGTCTCGATCGCTTCTTCGGGCAGGTATGCGGGATACGCCGTGTCCGGCGCTGCGGTCGCCACCCCGGCCATCGGCGGTGGCGTTTCGAGCGACGACGTGTCGCGCGGCGGCGTTTCGCTGGCGGATGGCGTGCGCGTCGTGTTCGCCGGTTCGCTGGCGACGGGCGTGCCCGGGACGATATCGTCGAGCCCGATGCCGTTCGGCGTGCGGAAGCTGGTCCACGCGAACGCGGCCAGCAGCGCAATCGCGACGACCGCCATCCATTTCGATCCCGATGTCGGTTTGCGCATCGCCTGTCTCCCGCCTCGAATGAGGTCGCAGTCTAGGCCTGCGGCGGCGTCCGTGCGCTGATCCGCATCAATTATCGTCCGCAGCGCGCAGTGCGGATGGTTTCAACCGCAGGCCGTGTCAACCGCAGGCAATGCCGATGATCTTTCCGTTGTCGTCCACGCGGATGTTCAGACGGTCGCCGCGGTAGTCCATCGTCACCATCATGTCGGGCTCGATCACCCGCACCGCTTTCGCACCGCTGGCGGACACCGCCGCCCGCACCGTGTCGTCATCCGCATTCCGGCCGACGAACCGCTGCGCGGCCTCGGCGTTGCAGCTCGCATCCCCCAGGCCCGGCCCGACACGGATCTGCTCTTCGGGCGGCAGCGGCCCGCTCTTCATCCGCGGCTTGCTGCTGGCGGTGCTTTCCTCGCCATCGTCACCGCCGGGCGGTGGTTCGTTCGATGACACCGGCGCGCAGGCGACAACGGACAACAGCGTGAACAATGAGATCGGCAGATGCGACATGGCGGTTCTCCTGATGGGGCCTGCGCAGTATGCACACCCGGGTGAGAATTGCGTAAAGTGGCCTGAACAAGTGCTCGAAGGAACGGCTGCTTGTCGAAAGTCCTGATCGGTCAATACCTCATTGAACTGGTGCAATTGCGTCAGGTCAGCGGCTCCTCCGTGAATCGGTGGTCAGCGAAGCCCTCAAGGATCTGCTCAAAAGCTACGCCCGTACCTACGGTCTGTTGCTCATTCCGCAGTTCGAGATCGCATCCGCCGCATAAAGAGCGCCGCCGCGGCGATGGCACGCTGCTGCATGCATTGCGTTTACTTTTCGGCTACTGGAAAGCCAAGGACGAACAGGACGACCGCGACGCAGAAACGAATTCAAGTTCAAGCGAATTCGTGCGCTTGATGATCGAATCCGTTGACCGGCGGCGCGAGCACCGCTTCAAGCGTCATCTGGTCGACCGCGACATGGAGATTCTGGACCGCAAGCGGAAACGGAGGCGAAAGCGCAAGCGTAAAAGCGGGCAAGACTGCAGGCGACAAGTCGCCGGCCATTACCAGACAGACCATCACCAAGGAAGCGATCGCCTGAGTCAAGCTGCCCTGTAGCAGGTCGGCGGACGTGTGCTGGCGTAGTGCGGGCACGTGGCTGAAGCCACGACACGGGCTCGGCTTGAACGAATTGTCAGGCGTAGCCCACCATGACTCTAATTTCGAATGTTGGATTCACGCGTTGAACCGTTTGCAATGGTTTGCGAAAACAGAGAAAACATGTCGGGATCAAGTTTGGTGCCTACCTCGCTTTCCAGGATATCCATGGCTTCGACGTGTGATCTGGACTTCTGATATGGCCTGCTGGTGGTTATTGCGTCATACGCGTCAATGACCAACAGGATTCGGCAACTCTGTGGAATTTCTTTTCCGGACAGACCGTCAGGGTATCCGCTTCCATCAAATGCTTCGTGGTGATGCCTGACTATCGAAGCGACGTCGGATTTATTCAACAGGAACGTTTCTTTGATTATTCGCTCGCCATGGATGGAATGAGCCTTCATCTGCTCCCATTCATCTGGCAGCAGCCTTCCTGGCTTGAAGAGAACATCATCACGCACGCCGATCTTTCCCACGTCATGCAATTGGCTGGCGATGCGCAGGGACTCCAAAGCGGAGACACTCAACTTGAGTTCGCGGCCCATTTTTACCGCAAGCGAGCTGACGCGATCACAATGATGCCTCGTATACGCATCGCGCTCACACAGCGCTGCGATAAGCGATGGATAAGCATTCTTTCGATCTGCGGCGACAGTGGAAATCATTGGTCGTTCTTCCTGTTTTTGCGACGCCTGATATTCAAGTCGAGTCGACCCGTGGCGGGGCGGCAGGCACGTTCAAGCGTAGCCCAAAAATTACGTAGCCGACGTCAAGACATGGGTTGGCTTGAACGATGGTTGTGCCTTGACTATGGATAATCCAAATGCGATAGCTTTCAAGCATATTCTTTGCAACGGACTGGTTTATCTATGCGGCCTGGATGACTTTCCATGACGCCTGACTTCCACCAGGTCAACGCGGTGCCGCACGAACCGGTGTGTCGCGAAAAATGCGCGCAACTTCAAGCGCGACTTCCCGCTGTGCGGCCGTGTGCCGGCTGACTCCTTGTGCGGAGCGGGCAAGGCACTGATGGATATGCATATCGGGTATGAAGCCATTGAACCGTGGCCCTGCAGCGCATCGACAGTCCTCCTGCGGGAGCGGCGGGAGCCGCGTTCGAGGTCGTAGCACAGTCCTTCGCGGCTCCCGCCGCTCCCACAAAACACGTGATCGAGCTTTTGATACCTCTGGCCTTGTGAGCGTCGACACCCGGGCGATCTCCACCCCTTCGCCCGCACCTAGACCCGGGTGCCCGGCTACGGCTGAGGCGGGCCATGACTTCCGGCGACTTGACGTTGCGGGTTTCTTGTTCTACAACTGTAGTACGACAGCTGTAGAACAACAGCTCTGCAACGAGGGATCCGAATGGCCGAAGACATCGTATTGAGCGACCTGCAGCTGGACCTGATGCGGGTACTGTGGCGCGCAGGGGACCTGAGCGTGGCCGAGGTCACCGAGGCGCTGGCCGACCGCGGTCTGGCCCACACCACGGTGGCGACCCTGTTGACCCGGCTGGAGAAGCGCGGCGCGGTGGCCGCGCGGCGCGATGGCCGGATGCTGCTCTATACCGCCTGCGTCAGCGAAGCGCAGGTGCGGCGGAACATGGTGTCGAGCCTGATCGCGCAGGTGTTCCGCGGCGACCCCAAAGCACTGCTGGCGCATCTGGTGAGCGAGCGCGAAGTGGCGCAGGGCGATCTGGAACAGGTCCGCACGCTGCTGCAGCGCGACGATGAAAACGGGAGCGCCTCGCCATGATCGAGTGGATCGAGAGTCTGTCGCTGTCGGCCCCGGCCGGCTGGCTGATCGCCTTCGTCCTGCACGCCACGGTGCTGCTGGCGGCGGTGTGGGCGATCGAACGGCTGGGCTTGCTGAAGCATCCGGGTTGGGCGGAATGGGCGTGGCGGTTCGCGCTGTTCGGCGCGTTCGTCTCGGTGTCGGTGGAGCTGATGCCATGGTCCGGCGTACGTGCGTCGCTGCTCGACGCTGTGCCGGTCACCGCGTCTGCAGAGGCTGCAGACATCGCGCACGTCACCGGCGATCGCTCATCGTCACCGCTGTCGGAAATCGCCACGACGGCTGCGGCTTCCGGTACGCGGATGTCCAACACCCCGATCGTTTCGACGGTGGAGCGCGATGCCTCCGCGCCGGTGGCATTGCCGATCGCCGACGATGCGATCTTCATCGGAATGATGCTGTGGCTCTCCGGCACGCTGCTGCTGTTCGCGCGCGTGGCGTTCCAGGCGCTGGGACTGCTGCGCCTGCGCCGACGGCTGGTGCACGAGGGCACGCCTGCGGGCGCGGACCTGCAGCGCACCCTGCAGACGCTGGCGCAGGAAATGCGCGTCCGCGCGCCGACGCTGCGCGTGCTGTCGGGACTGACCAGTCCGCTGGTGCTGCCGGGTGCGGTGCTGTTGCCGCGCTGGGCCGAAGGGCTGGATGCGCCGCAGCAGCGCGCGATGCTGGCGCATGAACTCGCGCATCTGCGTCGCCGCGACCCGCTGTGGCGGCCGTTGCAGCGTCTCGCGCTGGTGCCGCTGTTCTTCCATCCGCTGGCGTGGCACGCACTGCGTCGTCTCGAAACCCTGGCCGAAACCCTGTGCGATGCCGCAGCGGTGGAACGCAGCGGCAACGGCCGGCATCTCGCCGAATGTCTCGCCGAATGTCTGGCGCGCAGCGCAGACGCCCACAACACCGATCATCGCGGCGCCGGCTGGGCGCTGGCGATGGCCGAACGCAGCGGCGGCATCGTCGACCGCGTCCGCACACTCCTGGAGAACTCGCAGATGAAATTTTCGACGATTCCGAAACGCTGGCGCTGGACCGCCGCCGCTTTCGCCTTGCTGGCGTTGATCGCATTACCCGGCGTGATGGTGGTCAGCCGCCCCGGCGTCCTGGCCGACGCGGTCTGGAAGCATGCGCTGTCGATCACGATCCGCAACGACGGCGACACCCTCACGATCCGTTCGTCCGCGCCTGCGCCGGGAGAAACCCTGCACGCGACGATCGACGGTGACGTGGCGTTCAACGCGGCCGAAAGCGATGTCGCGCGCATGGGGCCGGGCGCCGTATTCGAGATCGAGCAGCGTCGCGCCGGGGTCACGCGCCGCCTGCGGATGGTGCCCGGCAAGAACCGCCCGATTCGCGAGTACAGCGTCGACGGCGTCGCCAGACCCTTCGATGCCGAAGCCAAAGCCTGGCTGGCGACGGCGATTCCCGACGTCTATCGCGCCAGCGGTCTGCAAGCCGAAGCGCGCGCGAAACGCATCCTCGCGCGCGGCGGCGCGGCGGCACTGCTCGATGAGATCGGCATGCTCAAGAACGATTTCGTGCGTGCGGCCTATCTGGGACAGTTCTTCGCACAGGCGCAGCCGGATCAGGCGCAGATGGCGAAAGCGTACGCGTTGATGCGCGATATCGGATCCGATTTCGAGAAGCGCCGCGCGCTGGACATGGCGCTGGCGCGTCCGACGCTGGAGCCCGACCACCAGTTGGCATTGCTGTCCATCGCGGCGACGATCGACTCGGATTTCGAGCGCGCGGAGTGGTTGATCGAAGCGGCCGGAAAACTGCCGGTGAACGCGGCCAGCGCCGCCGAATGGTCGCGCGCCCTGCGCGGGCTGGACAGCGATTTCGAGCGCAAGCGCGCACTGGTCGCGGTGATCGAGGATGGCGCGCCGCGCGTCGAAGCGGCAGCGCTCGCACTGCAGTCGATGCAGGGAATGGACAGCGATTTCGAGCAGCGCTCCGTACTGGAAGCCGCTGCCAAAACCGGCATCGCCCTGCAGGACAAGGATTATCTCGCCGCAGTCGAAACCATGGCCTCCGATTTCGAACGACGCGAAGCGCTGGTGGCGCTGATCCGCAGCACGACGCCGGATCTCGCGCGCAGCCAGAACATCCTGCGCAGCGTGCGCGGCATGTCCTCCGATTTCGAACGCAGCGAAGTACTCAAAGCCCTGGCCAGCGCGATGCCGAACGACGTGGCGTTGATCGAGGACTACCGCGCGGTCACCCGCGGCATGTCCGATTTCGAGCGTGCGCAGGCCGAGAAAGCGCTGGACCGGTTTTATCCCGGCTGATGATTGCGAAATACGGATGAACGAAGGCCCCGGTCTCCCGGGGCCTTTTGTTGTTGACTGACGATTTGAACGCGTGCCTTCGTGTTATGCGTTGAATTTCTGCAGCAACTCCGCCTCGCGCGCCTTCGCCTTGTGCAGATGCGCTTCCTTGACGTGGCCGTAACCGCGGATGTGCTCGGGGATGCTGGCGATCTCGGTGGCGAGTGCCACGTTGCCGGCGTCGAGCTTGTCCAGCAGCAGCTTGACCGTCGCGAAATAGTCCTCGATCAACTGGCGCTCCATCTTGCGTTCTTCAGTGCGGCCGAAAATATCGAACGCACCACCACGCAGGAAACGCAGCTTGGCCATGAGCTTGAATGCGGTGAACACCCAGGGACCGTATTCCTTCTTGATCAGCTGGCCATCGGCGTTCTTTTTCGCCAGCAGCGGCGGCGCGAGGTTGAACTTCAGCTTGTAATCGCCCTCGAACTGCTGCGCGACCCGCTTCTGGAAATCGCCGCTGGTGTACAGGCGCGCGACTTCGTATTCGTCCTTGTACGCCATCAACTTGAACGCATAGCGGGCGACGGCTTCCGACAGATCGGTGGAGCCGGGCGCTTTCGCCTGTTCCGCCGCGCGCACCTTGGCGATGAAATCGCCGTAGCGCTTCGCGTAGATGATGTTCTGATATTCGCTGAGAAAGCTGGTGCGGCGCGCGACCACTTCGTCCAGCGAACGCGACAGGCGCGCGTCGTCCAGCGGTTCGAACCAGTCGCGTTCGGTGGCGACGGCCGGCACATGGCGCAGTTCGTCGGCGCTGCGCAGTTGGGCGCTGTGCGGGTCGAGGCCGGATTCATGGCCTTCCGATGCGGTCGGCGCCAGCAGCGGCAGCGCATGCGGCGTGCTTTCGGCGGCGGTCTGCGCATTGCGCACGATGCCGGCGGCATCGATCACCGCCGGCAGATCGATGACGGCGAGCCGGCCCCATGCGAACGCGGTCTTGTTCATTTCGATCGCGGCGCCGTTGAGTTCGACCGCGCGCATGATCGCGTCGAAGGAAATCGGCACCAGACCCTGCTGCCACGCGTAGCCGAGCATGAACAGATTCGCGGCGATCGCGTCGCCCATCAGTGCGGTCGCGATCTGGGTGGCATCGATGACCCGCAGCGCGGATGCCGGTGCATCGCGACCGCCCAGCGCGGTGCGCACGGCGGAGATGATGTCGGCGGCCGGGAACTGCATGTCCGGACGGGTGGTGAACGTGCCGGGCATCGCTTCGTAACTGTTGAGCACCACGTGACTGCGGCCTTCGCGGATCTTCGACAGCGCCCAGTAATCGTTGACCACCACCATGTCGCAACCGAGCACGAGGTCGGCTTCGCCTGCGGCGATGCGCACCGCATGGATGTCTTCGGGTTTGGCGGCGATGCGGATGTGGGTGGTGACCGCGCCGCCTTTCTGCGCAAGACCGGTCTGGTCGAGCACGGTCGCGCCCTTGTGTTCGAGATGTCCGGCCATGCCCAGCAGCGCGCCGATCGTGACCACGCCGGTACCGCCGACGCCGGTGATCAGGATGTTCCAGGGCTTGTCGAGCGCGCTGGCGAACGTCGGCATCGGCAGATCGGCGAGGCGATCTGCGGTGTTGGCCCGGCTTTTATCAGGTGCTTTGCCTTTCTTCAGCTGGCCGCCGTGCACGGTGACGAAGCTCGGGCAGAAGCCTTCGACGCAGCTGTAGTCCTTGTTGCAGTTGCTCTGATCGATATCGCGCTTGCGGCCGTATTCGGTTTCCTTGGGCAGCACCGAGACGCAGAAACTCTTCACGCCGCAGTCGCCGCAGCCTTCGCAGACCAGCGAATTGACGATGACGCGCTTCTGCGGATCGACGATCTTGCCGCGCTTGCGGCGGCGGCGCTTTTCGGTGGCGCAGGTCTGGTCGTAGATCAGGATGCTGGTGCCTTTCACCGTGCGCAGCTGTTTCTGCACCGCATCCAGTTCGCGACGGTCGAAGAACTCAACGCCTGATGGAAAGATTTTCTTGTCCGACCACTTTTCGATCTCGTCGGAAACCACGACGATCTTCTCGACGCCTTCGCTGCGCATCTGCTGCGCGATCTGCGGAACGCTCAGCGTGCCGTCGACCGGCTGACCGCCGGTCATCGCGACCGCGTCGTTGTAGAGAATCTTGTAGGTGATGTTGACGCCGGCCGCGATCGACTGGCGGATCGCGAGCGAGCCGCTGTGGAAATAGGTGCCGTCGCCGAGATTCTGGAAGATGTGTTCGTTGTCGGTGAATCCGGCCTGCCCGCACCAGGTCACGCCTTCGCCGCCCATGTGGGTGAAGGTGTCGGTGTTGCGGTCCATCCACGTCACCATGTAATGACAGCCGATGCCGCCCTGCGCGCGCGAACCTTCCGGTACCTTCGTCGAAGTGTTGTGCGGACAGCCGCTGCAGTAATGCGGGACGCGCGGGAAATTCGCGCGCGGCAGCGCCAGTTCGCTTTCCTTTTCCTCCATCCAGCGCAGCACATCGCGGATATGGTCGCTGGCGCTGGCTTCCAGCGGGATGAATTTCTGGATACGGCGCGCGATCACGCCGGCGATCTTGGCCGGCGTCAATTCGCCGGTCGACGGCAGGATCCATTCGCCGCTTTCGTCGTGCTTGCCGACGATACTTGGGCGGCTGTTGTCGAGATTGATGCCTTCGAAGTTGTAGAACAACTCCTTCATCTGGCTTTCGATGAAGCTGAGTTTTTCTTCGACGACCACGATGTCCTGCAGGCCGCGCGCGAACGCGCGGATGCCCATCGGTTCCAGCGGCCAGGTCATGCCGATCTTGTACACGCGGATGCCCAGATCGGCGCAGGCGCGGTTGTCGAGACCGAGATACTCCAGCGCCTGCAGCACGTCGAGATAACTCTTGCCGGTGGTGACGATGCCCAGACGCGCGTTCGGCGAATCGATGACGATGCGATCGAGTTTGTTCGCGCGCGCGAAAGCCTGCGCGGCGCTCACCGCGTAACGATGCAAGCGCATTTCCTGATCCAGCGGTGCATCCGGCCAGCGGATGTTCAAACCGCCCGGCGGAATTTCGAAATCGCTCGGCGTAACGATCTGCAGAGCCAGCGGATTCACGTCGACCGATGCGGAGGATTCGACGGTTTCGGCGATCGTCTTGAAGCCGACCCAGCGGCCGGTGTAGCGCGACATCGCCCAACCGATCAGCCCCATGTCGAGGATGTCCTGCACGCCGGCCGGGTTCAGCACCGGCATCAATGCGGACTGGAATTCGCCTTCGCTGCCGTGCGGCAAGGTCGAACTGCGGCAGGCGTGATCATCGGCGGCCAAGGCCAGTACGCCGCCGTGACGGGAGGTGCCGGCGGCGTTGGCGTGTTTGAACACGTCGCCGCAGCGGTCCACGCCGGGGCCCTTGCCGTACCACATGCCGAACACGCCCTCGACCTTCGCGCCCGGAAACAGATTGGTCTGCTGGGTCCCCCAGACCATGGTCGCGCCGAGGTCTTCGTTGAGGCCGGGTGTGAACTTCACCCCGGCGGCTTCCAGGTGCTTTTTCGCCCGCCAGAGTTCCAGATCGAAACCGCCCAGCGGGCTGCCGCGATAGCCGGAGACGAAGCCGGCGGTATTCAGCCCGGCCGCCTGATCGCGCAGCCGCTGCATCAGCGGCAGCCGGACCAAGGCTTGTACACCTGACAGGTAGACACGGCCCTCGGTTCGGGTGAACTTGTCGTCCAGGCTGTAATTTCTGTCGACAGCGGGGCGGCCGACAGCGGGCGAGGCGGAGGAGCCGGCGGCCGATGGGCGGAGGTCGGTGGTGTTGGTCATGAGGTGGGGCGTCCCTGGCGCTACCGGCGCGAATGCGGCACCGGCGCTTGGCTGGCGATGTGGCGAAAGCGGAATCTGGAGCGAAAATTCTAGCAGGGACGGGGATTTGGGCGCGGAAACGAGGACCGGCGGATGTCGCCAGCCGGCTTGTCCGTGACAGGTCAATCGAACGGGCCGTGGAAATTAAAGCGGGACGTATTTGGCACAATGGTGCAAAATGTGACCCAATGCGCAGACGATAAGTGCCCGAATCATGGATTTTTCGGAGCTGACAATCGCCTGTCAAATCAGGGGCATAGGTTTTTTTCAGCTGAAAAAGCAGCACCTTGGCGCGGAAATTGCTTGGGTAGCTGCGTGCTTCGCCCGCCCTCGGACCAGAACACTGGCCCGTCGACGGGTTTTGTCGCATCCGTGAAATCGTCCTCAGGCGTTTGTGGCGCGATATTCAACAAACTCATCCGCAGTACCGGGGGAATCGGGGCTGCGTCACCGGGATACGGGCAGCGGTCGCGTCGGGCGGCCGGGTCCAGGGGGAAGTTTCAGTGCTAGCCAATTTGACTTGCATTGCCGATAAAGCGCGTCGTTCGATCGTCGCGTCTATCGTTTTCGGTATCGCGTTCGTCGCGAGTCCTGTCGCCTGGTCGCAGAATGCGGTCAACAGCGCGACGATCACGCCGCCGGCTACGGTCACCGACCCCAACAACGCGAACAATTCCGCGACCGACAGCGATGCGATCACCCGCAGCGCGAATCTGAGCCTCACCAAGACCGCCAGCCCAAGCCCGGTCGTCGTGGGTCAACTTCTGACCTACACGCTCACGCTCAGCAATGCCGGCCCGAGCGCCATTGCTGCCACCGACACCCTCTCCATCCTCGAATCCCTGCCTGCCGGCCTGACCGGCTGCAGCTTCACGCCGTCCGCAGGCACCTTTACTGTCGGCACGATTGCCTCCGGTGCGACCGGAACGGGCACCTGGACCGGCGTCGCCATTCCGTCGGGCGGCAATGCCACCCTGACCATCGCCTGTACGGTGACTGCGGCCGCTGCCGCCAGTATCACCAACACCGCCACCGTCATTCCGCCGACCGGCGTCACCGACCCCGACTGTTCGGGTGCACCTGTGACCTGCGCCGGCGGCAACACTGGCAGCGTCACCACGCCCGTGAACCGTCCTGTGCTGACGTTGACGAAGACCGCCTCGGCCGCTTCGTTCACCGTCGGCGTGCCTGCCAGCTACACGCTGAGCGTGCAGAACACCGGCACGGCGGCCACGACGGCGGTCTCGACGATCACCGATACGATTCCGACCGGTCTGACCATTGGCACGTTGCCGGCAGGCTGCACGGCCGCAGGCCAGACCGTGACCTGCACGATCCCGGCCGGTCTGGCGGTGAGCGGCACCACGAACTTCATCATTCCGATCACCCCGACCGCAGCCGCGGCGAGCCCGGCGGTGAACACCGCGACGGTGACCGGCGGTGGCGATCCGACCTGTCCGGCGGCAGCGCATTGCACCAGCACGACGACGACCCCGGTGAACGCCCCGGTACTGACGTTGACGAAGACGGCGAGCGCCGCTTCGTTCACCGTTGGCGTGCCTGCCAGCTACACGCTGAGCGTGCAGAACACCGGCACGGCGGCGACGACGGCGGTGAGCACGATCACCGACACGATTCCTGCGGGTCTGACCATCGGCGCACTGCCGGCGGGCTGCACCGTGGCGGGCCAGACCGTGACCTGCACGATTCCGGCCGGCTTGGCGGTGAGTGCGACCACGAGCTTCATCATTCCGATCACCCCGACCGCAGCCGCAGCGAGCCCAGCGGTGAACACCGCGACGGTGACCGGCGGCGGCGATCCGACCTGTCCGGCGGCGGCGCATTGCACCAGCACGACGACGACCCCGGTGAACGCCCCGGTGCTGACGCTGACGAAGACGGCGAGCGCCGCTTCGTTCACGGTTGGCGTCCCGGCGAGCTACACGCTGAGCGTGCAGAACACCGGCACGGCGGCAACGACGGCGGTCTCGACGATCACCGATACGATTCCGACCGGCTTGACCATCGGCACCTTGCCGGCGGGCTGCACGGCTGCAGGCCAGACCGTGACTTGTACGATTCCGGCCGGTCTGGCGGTGAGCGGCACCACGAGCTTCATCATTCCGATCACCCCGACCGCAGCAGCGGCCTCGCCTGCGGTGAACACCGCGACGGTGACCGGCGGCGGCGATCCGACCTGTCCGGCGGCAGCGCATTGCACCAGCACCGTCACAACGCCCATCACCAGTTTGGTGATCGATGCGGTCGACGACGACTACAGCGCGACGCCGGTGAACGGCGCGAGCGGTGGAGCGACGCCGAGCGTGCTGGTCAACGACACCTTGAACGGCAACCCGGTGACGGTGGGCGCTGGCGGCACCGTGACGCTGACTCCGGGAGCGGCGCCTGCGCCTGCGGCCGGCAGCATCACGATGAACGCGGACGGCACGATCACGGTGGCGGCGGGTACGACGGCGGGGGTGTACACGTATCCGTACACGATCTGCGAAGTGCTGAACCCGACGAACTGCGACACGGCGACGGCAACGATCGTGGTCAGCGCGGCGGTGATCGACGCGGTGGACGACACCGGCACGGTGGCGAACGGCGCGACCGGCGGCGTGGGCATCCCGAACGTGCTGGTCAACGACACGTTGAACGGCGCTCCGGCGACGCTGGCGACGGTGGTGATCACGCAGCTGGCGACGACGAACCCGGGCGTGACCCTGGACCCGGCGACGGGTGCGGTGAGCGTGGCCCCGGGTACGCCCGCGGGCACGTACGACGTGACGTATGAGATCTGCGAGACGCTGAACCCGACGAACTGCGACGTTGCGATCGCGACGGTGACGGTGGGCGCGGCGGTGATCGACGCGGTGGACGACACCGGCACGGTGGCCAACGGCGCGACCGGTGGAACGGCGGTGCCGAACGTGCTGGTCAACGACACGCTCAACGGCGTGCCTGCGACCCTGGCGACGGTGGTGATCACGCAGGTGAGCACGACCAACCCGAACGTGACGCTGAACCCGGCGACGGGCGCGGTGACGGTGGCCCCGGGCACTCCGGCGGGCACCTACACGCTGGTGTACCAGATCTGCGAACAGCTGAACCCGACGAACTGCGACACCGCGACGGTGACGGTGACGGTGGGTGCGGCGGTGATCGATGCGGTCGACGACAGCTTCGGTCCGGTCAACGGTACGACGGGCAACCCGAATGCCGGCAACGCCTACACCAACGACACCCTCAACGGTGTCGCGGTGAACGTGGCGGACATCACCGGTTCGGTGACCACGCCGGCAACGCCGATCAACGGCGGCCCGGTGCCGGTCCTGAATCCGCAGACGGGCAATGTGAGCGTGCCGGCCGGAACACCGGCGGGGACCTACACGATCGTCTACCGGATCTGCGAGAACCTGAATCCCGCCAACTGCGACACGGCGACGATCACGGTGACCGTGGATGCCGCGCCGATCGATGCGGTGGACGATGCCTTCCCGCCGGTCAATGGCGTGGGCGGCGGCTCGACCGCTTCGGTGCTGGTCAACGACACGCTCAACGGCGTGGCGGTGAACCCGGCCGATGTGACCCTGACCCCCGGCATCGCGCCGGCGCCGACCAGCGGCAGCATCGTGATGAATCCGGACGGCACGATCACGGTGGCTCCGAATACGGAAGCGGGCACGTACACGTATCCGTACACGATCTGCGAAGTGCTGAACCCGAACAACTGCGACACCGCGATCGCGACCGTGGTCGTCTCCGCGCAGCCGGGCCTGACGATCGACAAGACTGCGGGTGCGCCGACTTCGAACTCGGCCGGTGGCACGATCCCGTACAGCTTCGTGGTGACCAATACCGGCAACGTGACGGTGACGAGCCTGACGATCAACGACGCGCAGCTCAGCGCGGCGGCGGTCTGCCCGACCACCACACTGGCGCCGGGCGCGACCACCACGTGCACGGGCTCGCACACCATCACCCAGGCGGAAGTGGATGCGGGCACGGTGGTCAACACCGCGACCGCGACCGGCACGCTGCCGGGCGGCGGCACCACGGTGTCTCCGCCGGACAGCACCACCACGACGATCGTGCAGACCCCGGCGATCACCGCAGTGAAGACGGCCACGCTGACCACCGACGGCGGTCTGCCGGGTCTTGCCGATCCGGGCGATGTCATTACCTACAACGTCACCGTCCAGAACACCGGTAACGTGACGCTGGGCAATCTGGTGGTGAACGACAGCTTCGAAGGCGGCGCCGCGACCACGCTGAACTGCGCACCGACCACGCTGGCCCCGGGCGCCACCGCCACCTGTGCGAGCTACACGCACACGGTGACCGTGGCCGAAGCGGCGGCGGGCGGCACGCTGGACAACGTGGCGACCGCAACGGCGACCTCGTCGACCTCGACCCAGACGGTCACCTCGACCAGCACGGCCGTGGTCAATGTCAACGGCGAGCCGGCCGCGATCCGCATCATCAAGACCGCCAGCCCGCGCGACGTGAAGGTCGGCGATCTGGTCCGCTACACGCTGACGATGCGGAACACCAGCATCACGCCGATGGTCGATGGCACGCTGATCGACACACCGCCTGCAGGCTTCACCTACGTCGAAGGTTCGCTGGCGGTGGCCGATGCCGACAACGCCGGTCGTCTGGTCGGGACCTATCCGATCCGGGTCGACCAGCTCGACATCGCGGGCGAAGGCAGTGCCACCATCACCTACCTGCTGCGCGTCGGCGCGGGCGTCCGTCCGGGCGTCCACACCAACAGCGCGTATGTCGAGGACAACGGTGAGGTGGTCTCCAACGTCGCCACCGCGAACGTGCAGATGACGTCCGATCCGCTGATGGACGAGTCGCTGATCGTCGGTACGGTCTTCAACGACCGCGACGGCGACCGTTGGCAGGATCCGGCCGGTCTCGGCGGCGTCCGCGTCCAGGGCGGCTTCGCGCCGGACGCCTACGTGCCGAATTCGACCACGGTCGATCGCGGCACCGGCCCGACGCCGGAGCCCGATGCCAGCTCGCCGATGCTCCACGGCATCGATGTGGGCGACATCGCCGCGCGCCAGTCCGAGGCCGATCCGGTCGCCAGGCACACGGTGGTGATCCGCCAGACGCTGCGCGACCTGCGCTTCACCGACGACTTCGTGCTGACCAGCGCGCAGGGCGTCACGGTGCGCATGACCGCCGACGGCAATACCTCGGTCGACAAGACCGGCGATGCGGCCAAGGGCCTCAACGCCGCCGAGCCGACGGTGGAACGCCGCGTCAGCCAGGTGGCCGACGGCTATGTCGTCGACTACGTGATCGCCAACGCCGGCATCGACGAACGCGGTATCCCGGGCGTGCGTATCGCGTCGGTGGAAGGTCTGCTGATGGAAACCGACCAGTACGGTCGTTACCACCTGACGGGTGTGGACGGCGGTCGCGAACGCGGTCGCAACTTCATCCTGAAGATCGATCCGGCCACGCTGCCGCCGGGCACGACGTTCACCACCGACAATCCGCTGGTGAAGCGCGTGACCCCGGGCGTGCCGACCCGCTTCGACTTCGGCGTGAAAATGCCGGTGACGATGCTGGAAGGCGGCGCGCAGACGGTCGAGATGGAGCTGGGCGAAATTGTTTTCCACGCCGAAAGCGCCAAGCTCCGCGAGGAATATCTGCCGGTGATCGAAAAGATCGCCGCGCAGGTGCGCAGCCACGGCAACGGTGAAGTGGTGCTGGCGGCCAATGGCGAAACCCAGACGCTCGCCTACGATCGCGCCAAGGCCGTGCAGACAGCGCTGCTGGGCATGTTGAGCAAGGACGAGGCGCAGGCGGTCAAGATCAGCCTGCGCACCGATCTGGCCGATCCCGACAGCACGCTGGTGTCGCTGGGCGAGTCGCCGGTGCTGGGCATGGTGCTGTTCGATACCGACCAGTCGGCGATCAAGCCCGAGTTCGAGCCGGTGATCGCCAAGGTCGCGGCGGATATCGAGCGATTGCGAGGCGGCGTGGTCGGCATCATCGGTCATGCCGACAAGCGCGGCTCGGCGGAATACAACGTCGCGCTGGGCATGCGTCGTGCGAAAGCGGTGTACGAGGCGATCGCTGCGAAGCTCAGCCCCGAGGTGCGCAGCAAGCTGCGCGTGGATTTCAGCGACAACCCGACCGCCCCCGTCGGCATTCGTGGTCAATAAGGGGCGATGACGATGAAGATGAAACTCCTCGACTACACCTTGATCAGCCTGCTGGCCGGTATGGCGCAGCTGGCCTCGGCCCAGACGGCTTCCGCGCAGGACGCCGAAGCCGCGAAGACGCCGTCGCCCAACGCTGCGGCGCAGGTCGACTGCAGCGGTGACGGCTGCACCTCGCAGGACGGCCTGCTGCTGCGGGTACGCACCCGCGGCGAATACCAGCCCGAAACGCGCAACACCACCGATGCCGACAGTTCACCGACCCTGCAGCCGGACCGCCGGGTCACGATCGAAACCGAACAGCCCGGCAAGGTCCAGGCGGTCGGCAAATGGTCGACTGACGTGCCCGGTGGCGGCGTGATCTGGGCGACCGAAGATCCCAATCTCGGCCAGCCGCAGTTCAACGTGTCCGCACCCTCGCTGGTGGCGTTCGACGGCGGCCGGATCACCAAGCCGGTGCGCTTCTACGCCTTCAGCAACTACTCGGCCTTCATCCAGCGCGCCGAAGTGCTGATCTACCGCGCCAGCGACACCGATCTGGTGACGCCGCTGGCCAAGGTCGATCTGCCGCTGGGTGCGGTGAGCGACGCGTCCTGGGACGGCACGCTGCCGGCGGGCTTCGGAGCCCGCGCGGGCGACGAACTGCTGTACCTCGTGCGCGCCTACGGTGCCGACGGCAACTACGACGAAACCTACCCGCGCCGCCTGCAGCTGGTCACGCCCGAAGAAGTCGAGCGCGGCAACCAGACCCTGCGGCAGTCGGTGGAGCGTCGCAGCGGTCTGGCGCTGAGTACCGAAGAAGCCGAACAGCGCAGTCTGGTCGAAGGCATCTTCGGCGAGAACTCGCTGCGTCAGCAGAACATCGCCATCTACGGCTCGCGCATCCGCATCCAGGGCCGCGATCTGCCCGAAGGCTACAGCGTCCGCATCAACGGCCAGAGCCATCCGATCGACCTGCAGCGCAAGCTGGTCGCGGAATATCTGGTTCCGGTCGGCCGCCACAGCTTCGATCTGGAAATGCGCGGCCCGAACCAGGAAACGCTGTCGCGCAATCTCGATATCGACGTCAGCGGCAAGTACATGTTCGCCGTCGCCATCGCCGATCTCACCGTGTCAGGCAACAGCGCCTCCGGTTCGATCGAGCCGCTGGCCGGCGACGACCGCTACGACGACAGCTTCCTGATCGAAGGCCGCCTCGCGTTCTATCTGAAGGGCAAGATCCAGGGCAAATACCTGGTCACCGCCCAGGCCGATACCCAGGAGCGCGAAGTTTCCGAGCTGTTCAAGGGCTTCTGGAACGCCGACCCGCAGGACGTGTTCCGCCGCCTCGATCCGGATGCCTACTACCCGGTCTACGGCGACGACTCCACGACCTATCGCGACGTCGATACCCAGGGCCGCCTGTACGTCCGCGTTGACTGGGACAAGAGCCAGGCGGTGTGGGGCAACTTCAACACCGGCATCACCGGCAACGAATACGGCCAGTACTCGCGTTCGCTCTACGGCGGCGCGCTGTCGTGGCGTTCGCGCCAGGCGACCGCGCTCGGCGAGCCGGGCAGCGAGCTGAAAGTGTTCGGCTCCGAAGCGCAGACCGCGCCCGGACACAGCGAATTCCTCGGCACCGGCGGCAGCCTGTACTACCTCAAGCACACCGATGTGCTGCCCGGTTCGGACCGCCTCGTGCTGGAAGTGCGCGACGAAACCACCGGCCGCGTCGAACGCCGGATCGATCTGGCGCGCGGCGCCGACTACGAGATCGACGAGTTCCAGGGCCGCGTGCTGCTGACCCGTCCGCTCTCGCAGATCACCCGCGACAACATCCCCACGCTGACCCGCGACACGCCGCTCGACGGCTTCGCGCAGATCCTGCTGATCGATTACGAATACATCCCCAGCGGGTTCGATGCCGACGCGTTCACCGCCGGTTTCCGCGGCAAGCATTGGTTCGGCGATCACGTCGCCATGGGCGCCACGTGGGTCGACGAGAACCGCGCTGGCGACGACTACATGCTCAAAGGGCTCGATCTGACCCTGCAGGTCGGTCGCGGCACGTATCTGAAGGTCGAACAGAGCCACACCCGTGCGACCAGCGCGCCGATTTTCTTCTCCGACAACGGCGGCCTGAGCTTCACCCAGACCAACCCCACCGTCGGCGTGCGCGAAGGCGATGCGCGTTCGGTCGAAGCCCGCGCCAACTTCAAGGAACTGGGCTGGACCGAGCTGGACTGGTCGGCCGGCGCCTGGTGGCGCAACGTCGACGCCGGTTACTCGGTCGGCCGTTTCGACACCGGTGCGGACATCCAGGAACACGGCGCCGAAGTGCTGGGCCAGTTCGCGCCCAACGTCAACGTGCATGGCCGCTACACCCGCGCCGAACGCGGCGCCGAAGCGCTCACGCAGACGCAGCTGACCGGCGAGTGGCGGATCAACGACCACGACAGCGTCGCGGCGGAACTGCGCCGGGTCGATGAAGAGCGGGTGTCCGGCGATGTCACCGGTACGCTTGCCGCGCTGCAGTACAAGCACCGCTTCGGCAGCAGTCTCGATGTCTACGGCACCGCGCAGCTCACCGTCGACGACGACAGCGGCAGGTACGTCAGCAACGATGCCCTGACCCTCGGCGGCAAGTACCTGTTCGGCGATCTGTCCAGCATCGGCGCGGAAGTCACCAGCGGCGAGCGAGGCGATGCGGCGCAGATCAACGGCGAATACCGGGTCAGCCCCGAGCACACCCTGTACGGCGGCTACACCTATTCGACCGACCGCAGCGACTACGACCCGCTATTCAACGACCGCCAGAACTCGGGCTGGACGCTGGGCCAGCGCTGGCGCCTGTCGGACCAGGTGAACCTGTTCAACGAAAGCCAGTTCCTCAAGGCGCCGAACGAATCCGGCCTGGCCCACACCTTCGGCATGGATTTCTATCCGGGCGTGGGTTGGACCCTCGGCTTCACGCTGCAGCAGGCGAATCTCGACAACGCCGTCGGCAATATCGACCGCGAGGCGGTGAGCGTCAGCGCCGGCCGCACCTCCAACGACACCCAGTGGCAGAGCAAGCTGGAATGGCGTCAGGACACCGGCGCGGAGCAGCGCGACCAGTGGGTCACCACCAACCAGTTCACCCACAAGATCAACGAGAGCCTGCGGATCGCGGCGCGCTTCAACTACTCGAAGACCACCGACGATCTGCAGGCAGAAGCCGGCGCGAAATTCATCGAAGGCAACGTCGGTTTCGCATGGCGTCCGTTCGATTCTGGCAAATGGGCGCTGCTGGGCAAGTACACGTATCTGTACGACGTGTCTTCATTGCCGCAGATCGGCGACAACGTCGCGTTCTACGACCAGCGCAGCCAGGTGCTGTCGCTGGAAGGCGTCTACACGCCGAACACGCGTTGGGAATTCGCCGGCAAGCTGCTGCGGCGCGAGGGTGAAGTGCGCTTCGGCCGTCTCGCCGGGCAATGGGCGGATTCCGGCGCGACCTTCGCAGCCGGCCAGGCTCGCTACGCGTTCGCCGACAAATGGCACGCGCTGGGCGAATACCGCTGGCTGGGCGTGAAGGACGGCGGCGACCGCCAGGGCGTGCTGCTCGGGATCGACCGCGATCTGGGCAAGAACCTGCGTATCGGCACCGGCTACAACTTCACCGAGTTCAGCGACGACCTGACCGACTTCGATTACGACCACAAAGGGTGGTTCCTGAATCTGGTCGGTTGGTACTGATCGCGATGGGCCGGGGTTCGCCGCAGGGCGGACCCCATGCGCTTGGCGCGATCGATCGAACATGCGACGGTCGAAGGACACGATCACCGATGCACTGCATCGACGTGCAGGGATGTGCGTTGCTGCGGAAGTAGTGGATGAGGACAGCAAAATGGCAACGGCAAGGCGGGACGGCGGTAAGGTGCGTTTGGGAGCGATGACGGCGCTGGCCACGGCCTTGTGCGGGGTGCTGGCGATGCCGGCGCAGGCGCGCGTACCCGGCAAGGACGGCGCGTTCACGGTTTCCGCCGCCAACACCACCGTCAACACGACGACCACGTTGACCGCCGGTGCGGCCACCGGCGCGACCACCATCACGGTGGGCAACGCCGCCGGCATCACCGCCGGCGATGTGTTGATGCTGCATCAGGCCCAGGGCGCCACGATCAGCACCACCAACGCCAGCACCTATGGCGCGGTGACCGCGCTGGGCAACGCCGGGCGCTACGAGTACGTCAGCGTGGCGTCGGTCAGCGGCAACACCATCACCCTCGGCACCGCCTGCGACACCACGCCGCTGCGGTTCGCCTACAGCGGCGGCGCGCAGGTCGTGCGCGTGCCGCAATACAGCAGCCTGACCGTCAACGCCGGCGCGTCGATCGTCCCGGCCGCCTGGAACGGCAGCACCGGCGGCATCGTCGCGGTGATCGTCGATGGCACCGCCACCGTGAACGGGTCGATCAACGCCAACGGCCGCGGTTTCCGCGGCGGCGCGATCGAGAACGACACCACGGACCCGGCCACAGACGTCACCGCCTACGTCGCCGCGACCACCGCAGCGGGCGCCGAAAAAGGCGAAAGCATCGCCGGCAGCCAGACCACCTACGACACCCTGGGCGGCCGCTACAACCGCGGCGCGCCCGCCAACGGCGGCGGCGGCGGCAACGCGCACAACGCCGGCGGCGGCGGCGGCGCCAACGGTGGCAATGTAGCCACGTGGAGCGGGCAGGGCGTGCCGGATACCAGCCTCGCCGGCTGGGTCACCGCGTGGAATATCGACGGTACGCTGACCGCAGCCACCAATTCATCCGGCGGCGGTCGCGGCGGCTACACCTATGCGTCCGCCAACCAGAATGCGCTGACCGTCGCGCCAGGCGCCAATCCATGGGGCGGCAGTCTGCGCCGCGAGCGCGGCGGCCGCGGTGTCGGCGTTGATGTTGTGCGTGACCCCGTCCGCGTCGCGTGCGACCGTCGAGACCACGGGGATGTGGCCGCCGTCGAGGAGCTGCCGCACGAACTGCGGCCGGACGTCCGTGACGTCGCCGACGAGCCCGATGTCCACGTCCGCGTCCGCGACTCGGGCAGACCGGCGCTCCGCAGTGAAGAGCCCGGCGTCCTCGCCGGACAGGCCCACGGCTCGCGGGCCGTGCTCGTTGATGAGGCCGACGAGCTCTCGCTGCACCTGGCCGACGAGCACCATGCCCACGACGTCCATGACCTCCGGAGTGGTCACCCGGTAGCCGCCGACGAACTCCGACGGCACGCCCAGCCGCCCCAGCATCGCCGTGACCTGCGGCCCGCCGCCGTGCACGACGACCGGCCGCAGGCCGGCCAGGCGCAGGAACACGATGTCCGCCGCGAAGGCGCGCTGCAGCGCGAGGTCGGTCATGGCGTTGCCGCCGTACTTCACCACGACCGTGGCCCCGTGGAAGCGCTCGAGCCACGGCAGCGCCTCGGCGAGGACGGCTGCGCGCTCCTGCGCCTGCTCCAGGCTCATGTCGCGTACGCCGAGTTCTCGTGGACGTAGGCGGCCGTGAGGTCGTTCGTCCACACCGTCGCCTGCTCCTCCCCGGCCGACAGCCGCACGTCGATGCGCACGTGGCGACCGGCCATGCTCACCCGAGTGCGGTCCTCCCCGATCGCTCCCCCGCGGCAGACCCACACGCCGTTGATGGCGACGTCGACGCGATCGGGGTCGAAGACGGCCTCGGTCGTGCCCGCGGCGGCGAGGACGCGGCCCCAGTTCGGGTCCTCGCCGTGGATCGCGCACTTCAGGAGGTTGCTGCGCGCCACGGCCCGCCCGACGTCGACCGCGTCCGCCTCCGACGCCGCCTCCGTGACCACGATCTCGATGTCCTTCGAGGCACCCTCCGCATCCGACACCAGCTGCCGGGCAAGGTCCGCGCAGGCTCCGATGAGCACCTCGGTGAAGGCCGGCGCGTCCGGCGCCACACCCGAGGCGCCGCTCGCGAGCAGGAGGACGGTGTCGTTGGTGCTCATGCACCCGTCGGAGTCGACGCGGTCGAAGGTCCGTGCGGTCGCCGCGCGCAGGGCCGCATGCGCAGTGGCCGCGTCGATGACGGCATCGGTGGTGAGCACGACGAGCATGGTTGCCAGTCCGGGCGCGAGCATCCCGGCGCCCTTGGCCATCCC
>JAFLDZ010000024.1 GCA_017302135.1 Lysobacterales bacterium
GGCTTCGCCTCAGATCGTAGGTTTGAATTGGACTTGAAGTGTTTTCTTTGGTGACTTTCTTTTCAAAAAGAAAGTCACTCGCGCACCAGCGCGAAAAAGGTGCCCGGCTTTACCCGCTCAGCATGAAGCGCCGACACAGACAGCGCCACATACTCGCAGCCAAATCCATGGACGATCGTGCGAAAAGCCCTTGAGTGACGTCGAAGCCGACACAAATAAAGTCGCGTTGCCCCCACAACCTCAATGCGGCGCAATAAACCGCAGCCCCACCCCCGGCTCCGTCGCGATCCAGCGCGGCGAAGACGCATCATCACCGAGTTTCTGCCTCAGCTTCCCGACCAGAATCCGCAGATAATGCGTGTCCTGCTGATGACTCGGCCCCCAGAGCTCACGCAACAGCTGCGGCTGCGTCACCACGCGCCCGGCATGACCGACGAGCATCGCCAGCAGCGCATATTCCTTGCGCGACAGCGCCAGCGGCATACCGTCCAACATCACTTGACGCAGCATCAGGTCCACGCGCAGCCGACCATCGTCATAGATCGCAGGCGCATCCGTCGCTGTGGCCCGCGCGCGCAGCATCGCGCGCACCCGGGCCATCAGTTCCTGGATGCCGAACGGCTTGGTCACGTAATCGTTCGCGCCCGCATCGAGCGAGGCAACTTTCTCCGCTTCGTCCGCGCGGACCGTCAGCATGATCACCGGCACCTGCGACCATTGGCGCAATTCTTTCAGCACTTCGTGGCCGTCCTTGTCCGGAAGGCCGAGGTCGAGGATCACAAGGTCGGCACCCTGCGTGGCAAGCGCGGTCAAGCCTTCCTGCCCGTTCGCCGCCAGCGCCACCCGGTAACCCTGCGCGCGCAGGCTGATGTCGAGGAATTTGCGGATCTGCGGCTCGTCGTCGATCACCAGCACCCGCGCCGGTGGTGCGGACATCGGGGACATCGGATCGGTCGGGTCAGGCATCGCGCTTCTGCGGCAGCGGTTCGATGAGCGGCAGAGTAATGCGAATGGTCGTCCCTCGGCCATCCCGGCCGGGCAAGGCTTCGACACTGCCGCCGTGCGCGCCCACCATGCCCTGGCTGATCGTGAGCCCCAACCCGGTGCCGTGACGTCCACGGTCGCCGCGCTCCACGCTGTAGAACATGTCGAAGATCCGCGCCCGCTCCTCTTCCGGAATGCCCGGCCCACGGTCGCGCACATCGATCCGCAGCTTGCCTTCGACCAGGCGCGCGTCGACCTCCACCGGTTCTCCGGGCGGCGAGAATTTGGCGGCGTTTTCCAGCACGTTGAACAGCGCCTGCTCGACCAGCGCCGGGTGTACCCAGATCGGCCGCATGTCGGGTTCGACATGAATGTCCAGCTTGACCTGCGGCTGGTAGCGGAGCAGCCGGCCGGTTGCCGAGCCGATCAGTTCGTCCACGCCGATCCAGTCGCGGTTCAAGGTCAGGCCGGTGTGGCCCAGCCGGGTCATGTCGAGCAGATTCTGGATGTAGCGATCCAGACGTTCGCCTTCCAGCTGGATGGTTTCGAGCAGGCTTTTGCGATCTTCCGCGCTCATCGCCTCGGAATAGCTGGCGAGGCTGCTGGCCGAGCCGATCATCGACGCCAGCGGCGACCGCAGGTCGTGCGAGACCGACGACAGCAGCGCCGAACGCAGGCGTTCGGTTTCGCCGCTGACGCGCGCGGTCTCCAGATCGGAGACCAGCCGCGTGCGCAGTGCGGCCTGACCGATATCGTCGGCCATGGCCTCGGCCAGACGGCGCTGCTCGAAAGCCAGACGCGGATGGTCCGCAGCGAATCGCAGGCCGGCCACCCCCAGCGTGCCCTGGTCGTGACGCAGCGGCAGGAACCACCACGGCGAACCCGACAGGGTGTCGGTGTAGCGACCGGTGGCCTGACCGTGGCGCTGCGCCCAGTCGGCTGCGCCAAGATCGGTGTCGGTGAGCTTTGCGCCTTCGGACACGACGGTGTCTTCGCCGATACGCACCCACGCCTGCACGCCGAAGGCCGCCTGCAGTGCGGCACGTCCGGCGGCGAGCACCTGGCCGAGATCGGCGGCGCTGGCCAGATGGCGCCCCAGCGCCTGCAGCGCGGTGGCATGCGCGTTCGCCGCCCGCAGCGCGACGACCTGCATGCGCAGTCTGGACGCCAGCCGTCCGGCGACCAGTGCGGCCACCAGGAACAGGAAGACCGTGGTCACGCCCTGGCGCGCGCCGATATTGAAAGTGAAGCGCGGCTCGATGAAGAAATAGTTGTAGGCCAGGAAGCAGAGGACGGCGGTGATCACCGCAGCGGCCATGCGCGTGCGCGACGCGACCAGCACCACCGCGACGATGAAGATCATCGACAGGTCGTCCAGACCCACCCAACGTTCGGACAGCCATGCGATGCCCACCGCCAGTACGGTCGCCGTCAATGCGAACACCGAGTCGTCGCGCGTCAATGAGAGGCGCGGCGCATGCGATTCGCGGCGCGAACGCGCGCGCGCTTCGGGGGTGTTGACGATCGTCAGCTCGTAATGCGCGCCCCGCTGCAGCAACTGCTGGGTCAGCGTGCGGTTGAACATGCGCGCCACCGGCCGCTCGCGCGTGCGCCCGAGCACGATCGCCGAGACGCCGGTGCGGCCCGCGTGATCCAGCAACGCATCGGCGACATTGGCGCCGCGCAGCACATCGGTATCGGCGCCGAGCTTGCGCGCCAGCGCGAAGGCCTGATCGAGTTCCTGCTGACGCGCCTCATCGACAACGCCGGTCTGTACGGTGACCACCGTCCAAGGCGCATCGCGCCGCTCGGCGAGGCGTCGGGCGACGCGCACCATGTATTCGGATTGGCCAAGGCCATCGATGGCCAGCATGACCCGGCGACGCATGCTGGTGCCGGACATGTTCGCGCCGGACATGCCGCGCGCCGCCTGCAGTTCGCGCAGATCGCTGTCGACGCGATCCGCAGCGGTCTGCATGGCCAGTTCGCGCAGCGCGATCAGGTTGGAAGGCGAGAAAAACGTCTGCAGCGCCTGCGCGGCCTGATCGGGCACATAGACTTTTCCCTGGCGCAGGCGCTCGATCAGTTCGCGCGGCGGCAGATCGACCAGCACGATGTCGCGCAGCCGATCGAAAACCAGATCCGGAACGGTTTCGCTGACCCGGATGCCGGTGATCCGGAACACCACATCGTTGAGGCTTTCCAGATGCTGGATATTAACCGTGGTGTAGACGTCGATGCCGGCGTCCAGCAGCTCCACCACATCCTGCCAGCGGCGTTCGTGACGGCTGCCGGCGGCGTTGCGATGCGCCAGCTCGTCGACCAGCGCGATCGCCGGCCTGCGCGCCAGCAGCGCGTCGAGATCCATTTCCTCGAAGATGCGCGCGCGATATTCCAGACGCGCGCGAGGCATCACTTCCAGATCCTCGATCAGCGCTGCGGTTTCGCTGCGGCCGTGGGTCTCGACGATGCCCACCACCACGTCGATCTTCTGTTTGCGCAGCTCGCGCGCGCGCGACAGCATGGCGTAGGTCTTGCCCACGCCCGGGGCGGCGCCGAGAAAGATCGTCAGCCGGCCGCTGCCTTCGCGGCGAAGCTCGCCGATCAGCGCATCGGCCTGTTGGGTGCGGGAGTCGATCATGCGGGCATTGTGCGCCAGGCGTTGAGATCCTGAAGGCTGCAGTTATTGTTCCGCGTCCAACGCCAGATTCAAGGCCAATACATTGACGCGCGGCTGGCCGAGTAGGCCGAACTGCGGCTCCCGCACATGTTTGGCGACGAGTTGCTCGACCTGTGCGGGATCGAGATGCCTCGCCTGCGCCACGCGTGCGATCTGCACCCGCGCACCGGCGGGACTGATGTCGGGGTCCAGTCCGCCGCCGGACTGGGTGACGAGTTCGCCCGGCACGTCCTGCGCGGCGATGCCGTCGCGTGCGGCCACCGCCGCCCGGGCGTCGTCGATGCGTTTGCGCAGATCGGGATTGCTGCGCGCCTGATTGCTGCCGGCCGCCGACATCGCGTTGTAGCCGGCAGCGGAAGGACGCGGCTGGAAATAGCGCGCATCGGCGAAAGGCTGCGCCACCAGCAGGGAACCGACCGGCTTGCCGTCGCGACTGACGATGCTGCCGGCGGACTGCTGCGGAAACAGGATGCTGCCGATCGCCGTGCCTGTCAGCGAATAGAGCAAACCCATGCCGAGAAGAATCACGACGGCAAAGGCCAGCGAGGCGCGCAGGACGCCGTGGTCTTGCAAGGATGTCTGCAAGGACGGATTGTGGACAATGGTGTTCATGGTGGATTCCTTGATGCGCTGATCGTTCAAGCGCCAACCGTGGCGACCAGCGCCAGGTCGATGAGTTTGATCGCGACGAACGGCAACAGCACGCCGCCGCCGCCGTAGATCAGCATGTTGCGACGCAGGAGCGCGGTGGCGCTGGCGGGTTTGAAGCGCACGCCGCGCAGCGCCAGCGGAATCAGCGCCGGAATGATCAGCGCGTTGAAGATCAGCGCCGCCAGCACCGCATTGGCCGGGCTGGACAGCTGCATCACGTTCAAGGCGGCCATGGACGGAATCGCGGCGGCGAACAGCGCCGGCAGGATCGCGAAATACTTGGACACATCGTTGGCCAGCGAGAACGTGGTCAGCGCACCGCGCGTGATCAGCTGCTGCTTGCCGACTTCCACCACCGCCAGCAGCTTGGCCGGATCGGAGTCGAGATCGACCATGTTGCCGGCCTCTTTCGCCGCCTGCGTGCCGGAGTTCATCGCCAGGCCCACGTCGGCCTGCGCCAGCGCGGGCGCGTCGTTGGTGCCGTCGCCGACCATCGCCACCAGACTGCCCTTGGCCTGTTCGCTGCGGATGCGGGCGAGTTTGTCTTCGGGCGTGGCCTCGGCGATGTAGTCGTCCACGCCGGCTTCGGCGGCGATGGCCGCAGCGGTCAGCGGATTGTCGCCGGTGATCATCACCGTGCGCACACCCATCGCGCGCAGGCGGGCGAATTTTTCCTTCACGCCATGCTTGACCACATCCGACAGCTCGACGACGCCCAGCACGTGCTTGCCTTCGCTCACCACCAGCGGCGTGGCGCCGCTGCGCGCGACCTGTTCGACGCGCGCGGTGAGTTCGTGCGGCACCAGACTGCCCTGCGCTTCGACATGGCGCCTGATGGCATCGCCCGCACCCTTGCGGATGGAACGGCCGCCTTCGAGATCCACGCCGGACATGCGCGTCTGCGCGGTGAACTGCAGATAATCGGCGCGATCGGGCTCGGGCGTGACGCAGCCCTGTTCGCGCGCGAGTTTGACGATGGATTTGCCTTCGGGCGTGGGGTCGGCGAGCGACGCCAGCATCGCCGCTTCGCGCAGCATCGCGGCATCCACGCCGGCCAGCGGGTGGAACACCGTCGCCTGGCGATCGCCGTAGGTGATCGTGCCGGTCTTGTCGAGCAGCAGCACGTCCACGTCGCCAGCGACCTCGACCGCTTTGCCGGATTTGGCCAGCACGTTGGCCGACAGCGCGCGGTTCATGCCGGCGATGCCGATCGCCGGCAGCAGGCCGCCGATGGTGGTCGGAATCAGGCACACCAGCAGCGCGATCAGCAGCAGCGGCGCGACCTGCACACCGACGAACGCGCCGATCGCCGGCAGCGTCGCGACCACGATCAGGAAGGTCAGCGTCATCGCCGCCAGCAGCATGGTCAACGCGATTTCGTTCGGCGTCTTCTGGCGGTTGGCGCCTTCGACCAGCGCGATCATGCGATCGAGAAAACTGTGGCCGGGTTCGGCGGTGATGCGGATGACGATTTCATCCGACAGCACTTTCGTACCGCCGATCACCCCGGAGCGGTCGGTGCCGGCCTCGCGCAGCACCGGCGCGGATTCGCCGGTCACCGCGGATTCGTTGATGGTGGCGAGACCATGGACGATTTCGCCGTCGGCCGGGATCTGTTCCCCGGCGCTGACGATAACCAGATCGCCGGGGCGTAGATCGGCCGCAGGCAGACGCGTTTCATTGCCGCCGCGATCGCTGTCGACCTTGCGCGCCACCAGATCCTTGCGCGCGCGGCGCAGCGAAGCGGCCTGGCCGCGACCGCGCGCTTCGGCGATGGCTTCGGCGAAATTGCCGAACAGCACCGTCGCGAACAGGATCGCAGTGACCGCGCCGCCGAAACCCGGCGATGCTTCCCCGGCCAGGGTGATCACCGCCGACAGCACGGTGCCCGCCATCACGACCGCCATCACCGGGCTCTTGAGCAGATGGCGCGGCGACAGTTTCAGGAAGGCATCGCGCAGCGCGCTGCGCATCGCGGCGGCGTCGACCAGCGCGGGTTTGCGCGCAGGCGGGTGCTGATGAATGATCTCGCTCATGTGCGTGCTCTCAGTGCGCTGCCGCAGTCAGCGACAGGTGGTCGGCGATCGGGCCCAGCACCAGCGCCGGCATGAACTGCAGCACGGTGATGATCGCGACCACGGCGATCAGGGTCAGTGCGAACGTCGGGGTTTCGATCTGCAGGCTGCCTGCGGTTTCCGGCGACGGACGCTTGCGCGCCATCAGCGCGGCGACCGCCAGCGGTACGATCAGCGCGGGATAACGCCCCAGCGCCAGGACCAGCGCGCAGCTCAGGTTCCACCAGTACGTGGCATCGCCCAGACCTTCGAATCCCGAACCGTTGTTGGCGTACGCCGATGTGTACTCGTAGAACACCTGGCTGATGCCGTGGAAACCCGGATTGGAGTTTCCGGTGATCGATGGCATCGCAAGCGTCAATGCAGTGAAGCCCAGGATCACCAGCGGCTGCAGCAGCACCAGCAGTGCCAGCAGTTTCACTTCCGGCGCTTCGATCTTGCGGCCGAACAGTTCCGGCGTGCGGCCGGTCATCAGGCCGGCCAGGAACACGCTCAGCAACAGGTACACCAGAAACTGCTGCAACCCGCAGCCGATGCCGCCCCAGATGGCGTTGACCAGCATGTTGACCAGCGCATCCAGCCCGGTCAGCGGCGCCAGCGAATCGTGCATCGCGTTGACCGAACCGTTCGAGGTCTGCGTGGTCAGCGATGCCCACAACGCGGAGGCCGCCGCGCCGAAGCGCACTTCCTTGCCTTCCATCAGCGCGACATCGGATGTAGTGGCCGAATACGCCTCCGACCACACCGCAAGGCCCGTGGACGCCGCCGACATCAGCAGCATGCTGCCGAAGATCATCGCCGTCAGTTTGCGGCGACCGACCAGCGGCCCGACCATGAAGACGACGGACAGCGGCACGAGGATGATCGCGATCATTTCCAGAACATTCGAGAACGGCGTCGGGTTCTCCAGCGGCACCGAACTGTTGGGGCCGTACCAGCCGCCGCCGTTGGTGCCCAACTGTTTCACCGCCACCATCGCCGCCACCGGCCCCAGCGGAATCTTCTGCTCCGGCATCTGCGCGCTTGCATCGATCGGCGCGACCGTGGGCCCTGCGGCCAGCGTCGCAGGCACGCCCTGCGAGGTCAGCAACACCGACCAGAGCAGACACAGCGGCAGCATGAAGCGGACGGTGGCGCGGGTGACATCGGCCCAGTAGTTGCCCATGTCGGCTTCGCCGGTGTCGTGCGCGTTTTTTTCGCGGCCGCCGAACAGTGCGCGCAGGGTGGCCACCACCAGCGCCAGGCCCATCATCGGCGTCACGATCTGCAGGCCGACGATGCCGACCATCTGCGCCAGATACGACAGCTGCGCCTGACCGGAATAGTGCTGCTGATTGGTGTTGGTGAGGAACGACACCATGGTGTGCAGCGCCAGATCCCAGCGCATGTTCGGAACCGCGTCGGGGTTGAGCGGCAGCCAGGCCTGGGTCATGAACAGCACCCAGACCAGCGCGCCCACCGCAAGGTTGCTCAGCAGGAATGCCTTGGCATAGCCGCGCCAGGTCATGCCGCGCAGCGGGTCGGTGCCGAGCAGCCTGAAGACCGGCGTTTCGAACCAGCCGAACACGCGGTCGCCGCGCATCGGCGCGCCGCGCACCACCGCTGCGAGGTAGCGGCCCAAAGGCCAGGCCAAACCGATGGCCAACGCAAAGACGAGCAGGATCTCGATCATGTCCGTCATCCGCTCAGAATTTTTCCGGGCGCAGGATCACCAGCAGCAGGTACACCGCCGCCACGATCACCACGATTCCGCACAACATCGACAACCAGCCGGGCATCTGCGCATTCCTCATGCATTCCGATGCGCGCAGTCTCTGCCCGACCTGCGTAAACGCGCTATTCGCATCGAAGCGCTGGGCGTAAATTCTTCGTAACCACGTCCGCTCGCCGCCTGCACGTCGCGTGGCCGTCGATCCGACGGGGCCTTGGCACCCGTCTGCGCCCGAATCGCCGGTCTCACCGGGCCAGCGCCGTTCCGGCACGCTCCCGCCGCCTCTGTTGCGCCGCAACATCTAGGCAAGCCCCGCGCTGCGTGCTATTCAATGGGGCGAAGGGTCCGCCTTCCCTGCCCAGGGCCGCTGCATGACGCAACGATTCGACGAGATGCACGACGACGCTGGCGCGCCGCGCCCGCACTACCGGGTTTTCGACGAATGGCTGCGCAACACGCCCGAGCCGGTGATCGCCAGCAAGCGGCAGGAGGCCGAGATCGCCTTCCACCGGGTCGGCATCACCTTTTCCGTCTACGGCGAGGAATCCGGCAACGAGCGCCTGATCCCCTTCGACATGGTCCCGAGGATCGTGCCCGCCGCCGAATGGCGGATGCTGGAAGCCGGCCTGCGCCAGCGCGTGCATGCGCTGAATCTGTTCCTCGGCGATGTCTACGGCGAACAACGCATCCTCCACGATGGCCGCGTGCCGACCGATCTGGTGCTGGGCAACGAAGAATTCCGCCGCGAGATGTGCGGCCTGCGCGTGCCCGGCGGCGTGTATTCGCATATTTCCGGCATCGATCTGGTCCGCGCCGGCGACGGCGAGTACTACGTGCTGGAAGACAATCTGCGGGTGCCGTCCGGCGTGTCGTACATGCTGGAAAACCGGCGGATGATGGCGCGGCTGATTCCCGAACTGTTCGCGCGCCAGCAGATCGCGCCGGTCGAACGCTATCCCGACGCGCTGCTCAGCACGCTGCGCGAAGCCGCACCGGAAGGCATCGACGACCCGGTGGTCGCGGTGCTGACGCCTGGCTCGGCCAATTCCGCGTATTTCGAGCATGCCTTCCTCGCCCAGCAGATGGGCGTGGAGCTGGTGGAAGGCGCCGACCTGTTCGTGCGCGACGACACCGTCTACGCGCGCACCACGCGCGGCCCGCAGCGCGTGCACGTGATCTACCGGCGGATCAACGACGACTATCTCGACCCCACCGTGTTCCGCTCCGAATCGATGCTCGGCGTGCCCGGTCTGTTCGGTGCGTATCGCGCCGGCCGCGTGACCCTGGCGAACGCGCCGGGCACCGGCGTCGGCGACGACAAATCGGTGTATCCGTACGTGCCGGAGATGATCCGCTTCTATCTCAGCGAAGAACCGATCCTGCACAACGTGCCCACATGGCAACTGCGCAAGCAGGACGACCTGCGCTACGTGCTGGATCATCTGCCGGAGCTGGTGGTGAAGGAAGTCCACGGCGCCGGCGGTTACGGCATGCTGGTCGGGCCGGCATCGACCAAGGCCGAAATCGAAGAATTCCGCCTGCGCATCCTCGCCAACCCGTCGAACTACATCGCGCAGCCGACGCTGTCGCTGTCGACCTGCCCCACCTTCGTCGAAAGCGGACTGGCGCCGCGCCATATCGATCTGCGTCCGTACGTACTGTCGGGCAAACGCATCCAGGCGATGCCGGGCGGCCTGACCCGGGTCGCGCTGCGCGAGGGCTCGCTGGTGGTGAATTCGTCGCAGGGCGGCGGGACCAAGGACACCTGGGTGTTGGAGAGCTGAGCATGCTGTGCAGAACCGCCAACGATCTCTACTGGGTGTCGCGGCACATGGAACGCGCGGAGAACACCGCGCGCCTGATCGATGTCACCACCCGCATCTCGATGCTGCCCGAGCGGCTGGATCGCGGCAAAGCCGAAGCCGCGCCGTGGCGGCGCGCACTCGATGCACTGGGCGCGGTCGAGACCTGTCAGAAACGCTACGGCAGCATCGACGCCGACAGCGTGCTCGATCATCTGCTGCTGTCGCCGGACAACCCGTCTTCGATCCTCTGCTGCCTGCGCGCCGCGCGCGAATCCGCACGCGCGCAGCGGGTCGCGATCACTTCGGAAATGTACGAAGACCTCAACGCCTCGTGGCTGGAGATGCGCGGCCTCGGCACCGCCAGCATCGGCCGCGAAGGCCTGAGCAATATCCTCGAACGGGTGAAGAGCCGCTCGGCCTCGTTCCGTGGCGTCACCATCGGCACGCTGGGACGCGGCGAGGGCTATCACTTCATGCAACTGGGCGTGTTCATCGAACGCGCCGAATGGGCGATCCGCCTGCTCGACGTGGTCGGCAGCGACCGCGACCTGCCCGAAAGCGGCGAAGCGCGCGACACCATCGAATACTTCCAGTGGAGCGCGCTGCTGCAGTCGCTGTCGGCCTTCGAAACCTACCGCCGCCTGCACCGGCAGTCGGTCACGCCTGCGGGCGTGGCCGAAGTGATGCTGCTGCACGAGGCCAACCCGCGCTCGCTGCAGACCTGCACGCATCAGCTGCATCAGGTGCTGCTCACCCTCGCGGGCGGGCAGACGCTGGAAGTGGTGCGTCAGGCCGGCGCACTGTCGGCGCACACGCGCTATGCTCGGATCGACGAGATCATCACCGACGGACTGGAGCCCTGGCTGCAGAACGCGATGGAACGACTGGACCGCCTCGGCAACGCGATCCATCGGCAATTCATGACCGCCGTCGATGCCGAAGAGGCCCGGCTGGCACTCAAGCCTGTGCAGCATCCGCCGCCGCAACTTCAATTCCAGGCGCAGATCTTGGCCTGATCCGCTTCACACTTGTGCGCCGTTACGGGCAAAATCAGCGCTGCTTCCGCGCGGGTACCGTGTCCTCCATGACTTACTGCATCGGGTTGAATCTCGACCACGGCCTCATTCTGGCCTCCGACTCGCGCACCAATGCGGGCGTCGACGACATCCGCCGCACCGGCAAGATGCGGCTGTTCGTCTCCGAAGGCGAATACGTGGTCGCGGCGCTGTCGGCCGGCAACCTGTCGCTGACCCAGAACGCGCTGAATCTCATCGACCAGCGCTCCACGCTGGACGGCGGCCGGCCCGGTATCGGCAAGGCCACCTCGATGTTCGACGTGGCGCAGCTGGTGGGCGACGCGCTGCGCGAGATCCGCAAGCGCGACGACGCCTATCTGCGCGACAGCGGCATCGACCCCAACGGCAGCTTCATCGTCGGCGGCCAGATCCGCGGCGAAGCCCCGCGCCTGTTCCTGGTGTATTCGGAAGGCAACTTCATCGAAAGCTCGCCGGAGATGCCCTACTTCCAGACCGGCGAAAGCAAATTCGGCAAACCCATCCTCGACCGCGTCATCACCCCGCAGACCTCGCTGAGCGAAGCCTGCAAGTGCGTGCTGGTGTCGTTCGACTCGACCATGCGCTCCAACCTCTCCGTCGGCCCACCGCTGGACCTGCTGCTCTACCGCCGCGACAGCTTCACCGCCAACCTGCGCCAACGCCTGGACGAAGACGACCCCTACCTGCAAACCATCCGCCGCGAATGGAACGAAACCCTGCGTCGCGGCGTCCGCGAGTTGCCGGGACCGACGTGGTTGCGGGATGCGGAGGGTTGAGCGTTCCCCTGCACCGAATGGATCAACGCCGGCTGTAGAAACAAGCAAGTCGATCAAGCTATCGAATCGGCACGCCTGACCCCGATTCAGGCAGAAATCCTCGGGAAAATGCCCCGCATCGCCATCTGATGGCGCATGACTGATGCGGATCAACGCAAACTGACTGCAGGCGTTGCCGCAATCGAGAATGCCCCAGCGCGAAGCATGTTGACGCCCTGCGCTGCGGCAAACCGCTTACCCCCATGGAACAGTCACGGCCACGGAAATGGGGTCCCACGCGACAGATCATCGGGCCCGCCTTCCAGCACAGGCGGGCGCGGTAGCGAGGACCGGGACACGTCGGCCGCCGACTTGGCAAAGAGGCTTGCCGTATCTACCATGCGTGGAGTGCATGCTGCGGAGTCGGTCCGACGAACACCTGCAGCGCCATGGATATGGAATGAAATCATCATGAGAAAACGACGAACATTCGTAGCCCTCACGATCCGTTTTCTGCTCCTGGTCGCTCTGATTGGCGCAGCCGGCTTCGTCGCTCTGATCTGCAACTATGGCGCCCGGCAGGAGTACGCCGAGTACCGTCTGAAAAGTATCGCGACGGCATATCTCTCCAGCCGCGGAGAGCTGGATCGCGACGATCTCGCGACGATCATGGGTATCGCGCACAAGGAAAGCCGCTTCTGGAACGGAGCCGTCGGACGTCATCACGAAGTCGGCGTGATGCAGCTTTCCGAAGCCATCGCCCGCGACAACGCACTTGCGATCGCCCCGGACGCGAAAAAAAGCACGCCGCTCCAGAAGCTGCTTTTCCTCGCTCCGGAGAAATCCATGATCGAAAAAGATCAGCGGTTCGACGAGCGCACCAGCATGCGAATCGCGATCGACCATTTTCTCCGGATCAAGCGCAATTTCCAGACGCGATACAGGCTCGATGAACCGGCAGCGCGCGATCTGGCGATACTCGCGTTCCATCATGGCGAGTCCCGCACAAGCGCCTTGCTGGAACGCAGTGCGTCCCGGAACCTCGATGCCCTGCTGGATTCGCTGGCCGATCCCGCCCTGCCGCACGACACGTGGTTCGAGCGCGCGGTATCCGTTTCATTCTCGGAACATGTGCTGCGATATCGTTCCGAATACCTGCAACAGATGCCCGCTGTCCTGTCGATGGACGGCCCCGATGCCGCCGGACTGATCGCGAACATCGCAGCCACGCCGAAAGAATTCTACACGCGCATTTTCGGGGATATGCCCGAACTCGAGCGCGCCATGAGAGAACGGAGAAGCGCGGATCAGAACCGCTGATCGCGAGCGCTGATGCCAGAAGGGCTCCGGGCGCGATCAGGCACTTGTCGAATCAAGGGACTGAATACATGAGAAACCAAGTCACATGCGACGAAACATATATCGGTGCGGCGACTGATATCGCGCGAATCGCGGGCATTCTCAAGGAACACAGGCGGCAACCGCTGAGCCCTGAATACATGCATGCGCATCTGCGGAGAGTCAAGGCAAAGGACGATCTTCCGGCGATCAGCACCCGGCTCCTTTCCGACTTCATGGAAAACCGGACTACCGCGAATTTCGATTACGCATTCTTCGAGCATGCGATCGAGCATGCGTCGTGTCGCGTGCGCGAACTTTACCCGGAATTCTCGCCCTTGCCGACCGATGCTTACGTGGTCGCCGAAGCGGTGGGCAACGGCCTGGGGGGATTCCATGGGCAGTACGGGATCGGGTTCCAGTACGAATCGAACTTCGGATTTTCAGAGCTGTTGAACCCGTCGTTGGTGCAGGACGACAAAGTCCGCGCCATCGAGCTCGCAAGAAACTACATGCACGACTCGTTTCATGCCGCGAGTTACCGCACCTTCGGATACGCAGAAGATGCGCTCTTCAGATATCAGTATGGAATCAATTTCCGCCTTCCTTCCGGCATCTCCTACTCGGGAACGCGCCACGCGCCCGAATGCACATTCGTCATCAACCTCAACACGCTCATGGATGGCATCACGACGATGGTCGCTGCCGACGCCGTGCAAGGCATCGTTGCCGATGTGACTGCCTGCGACGACCTGACACGCGATGTCGTTCAGGAGATCAGGGGCGAGTACGCAGGTATCGCGGACCATGCGATGGCGAGGTTCGCCAATGAAGTCGTCGCCCCCGCTGCGGCCTTCGTTTCGTACTGGGGCGGCGAATCGTTCCGCCATGCGATCGGTCGTGCGATGCTCAGCGGGAACATCGCCCCGGTCAAACGGCACATCGAGGACGCCATGGCGTCGAAAGCGGCGGATCGGGCATTGATGGCGTACATCGAGGCAAGGCGGCGCGATCACGGCTTTCTCGGCCGCAATCTCTGGCAGGACCTGTTTCTCTCGGTCGATTTCCACCACGGCCTTCTCAGCGATGAGTCGTTGCACCCGTTGGCTCGATACTGTGGGATCTCGTTGCAGTGAACGATGGATCGTCGAGTTCGGAGATGGTCGCGGCATGCAACATGCCGCGCATCGGCCGCGCAGCCTTGTGGCTGCTTTTTCTGGCATCGTGCCCTGCAATGGCGATCGAGCCTGACGGCATCATCGATGCGATGGAATGGGAGGGCGCGACCATCATCGATGACTTCAAGGTCACGCAGCCGTTTACCGAGGAAACACCTGTTCATCCGGTCAGTGCCCGCGTGAAAGCCGTCCCGGAAGGCCTCGCTGTCGTCGTCCGCGCGGAGATGCCCCCCGAAGTGGCGAGAAGCCGCCAGCCCGTGCAGCACGATTTCACGGCGAAGGTCGACCGCATCAACATCATGATCGACTTCGAAGGAGATGGCCGGACGGCTTACGATTTCTATCTTTCGTCGACGGGCGGCACCGGCGATGCGGTCGTCACCAACGAAGACACGTTCAACTACAGTTGGGATGGAAGTTGGCGGCACGCGATCAGCGAAGACCGGAATGGCTGGACGGCGGAGATACTGATCCCCTGGCACACCGCGCCGATGAAGGACGCGACCGATGGGAAACGTACCATCAGGATGTATCTGGACCGCGTCATCGCATCCACTGGCGAACGGGCTGCCTGGCCCACGGCGAGCCTCGAACGCAGCAGGTTCCTGTCCGATTTCGCCGCAATCGAAGTACCCGAATACAACCACTCGCTTCTCGCCGTCACGCCTTACGTGTCCATGCTGCGCGGCAAGGGCGACAGGCAGCAGGATTTCCGATCCGGAGCGGATGTGTTCTGGAAGCCGAACGAAGTTTTTCAGCTCAGCGCGACGCTCAATCCGGATTTCGGTCAAGTGGAGAGCGACGATCTGGTCGTGAATTTCAGCGCCATCGAAACCTTCGTCAAGGAAAAGCGACCTTTCTTCACGGAAAACCAGAGTCTCTTCGATTTCACCATGCCCTCGGATTCGAGCCAACTGCTGTACACCCGTAGAATCGGCGCAAGCGCGGACGACGGCGGCGGCAGCAGCGATATCCGCGCCGCCGCCAAGGTCAATGGTTCCTACCATGGCATGGATTTCGGCGTTCTTTACGCCGACGAGGACGAATCGGCAGGCAGGACTTTTGGCGCAGTTCGGGTCAGGGGCGCTTTCGGCGAGCACGACCTGGGTCTGATGATGACGCGCGCGGATCGCCCGTTTCTGGACAAGGTGGCGACCGTTGTCGGTATCGATCACGATTGGAAATACGGCGCGAACCTCAGACTGCAAAGCCGGTGGGTGCAGAGCCGCATCAAGGAACGCGGTGCTGGCGTCCAAGGCACGGGTGCGACGCTGGTCGTCAATTACGATCCCGATCAGGAGTGGCGCCATCAGCTCGTCGCGATGCACTTCGGCGCCGGCTTCCAGATCAACGATGCGGGCTTTCTGGCCCGCAACGACCTCGACTACCTGCACTGGCAGATCTCGCGGCGCTATGCGCGCCTTCCCGAATCGTCGCGATACGCATCCAAGCTCTGGCGCTGGCGGCTGACCGAAGCGTACAACACCCGGAGCGAGCGCCTGCAGCGGCAACTCCGCATCAATCGCCAAAGCAGCATGCGCGATGGCAGTCTGGAAGTGCTGCAGCTGAACATGAACGGCGCGAGCCTCGACGACCGTTTCATGCGCGGAAACGGCACGTTTCGACGTCCCTCCAATTTCAACCTGTATGGAGAATACGGGCAGCCGCGCAAAGGCGACTGGGCGCTGAAAGGCTTTCTGGAAATCGCCACTGGCGGTCTTGCCGGGAACGACCTTATCGGAGGGCGCGTGGGCTTCGAACCCACGTTTTTCGCCAGCGATGACCTGAGCTTTTCGCTGCGGTTGTCGTATACGGAGAATCCGGATTTCCTGGTCTGGCAAGGGCCGCGTGGGCCGACCATGCAAGATGTGATCGGTCGCTTCGATCAGAAAGCGCTTGAAGCGAATGCCGGCATCGATTGGAACATCAGTAGCGCGCATGAGTTGCGCGTGAAACTGCAAGCGCTCGGATTCGACGCAAAATTCACGCAGGCAGTGAGAATTGCCCCCAACGGCGGGATCGCAGTCGCTGCCGATCCGGTCGACAGTTTCAATCTCAGGAATCTTGGGCTGCAGGTGCGATACCGCTATCGGATCGCGCCGTTGTCCGATCTATACCTGGTGTACGCAAAAGGCGGGTTCGAAGAGCGAACCGGATCGGCGCCGCTGGTCGACATCTTCGAGGAAGCGCTTCGCCTCGATGAAGATGAGCAGTTCCTCGTGAAAATCAGCTATCGTTTTGAACTGTGAACTACTTGCCGAAAGTTCCCCGGACATGCCCTACTTCCAGACCGGCGAAAGCAAATTCGGCAAACCCATCCTCGACCGCGTCATCACCCCGCAGACCTCGCTGAGCGAAGCCTGCAAATGCGTGCTGGTGTCGTTCGACTCGACCATGCGCTCCATCTCCGTCGGCCTGCTGCTCCACCGCCGCGACAGCTTCACCGCCAACCTGCGCCAGCGCCTGGACGAAGACGACCCGTACCTGCAAACCATCCGCCGCGAATGGAACGAAACCCTGCGTCGCGGCGTCCGCGAACTGCCGGGACCCGAGTGGTTGCGGGGTGCAGAGGGTTGAGCGAAGCGCGTAGGGCGTGCTCAAGCACGCCGAATGGCATCGACCCCGGATCTTTACTCAAGTTCGATCGCCAACTTCGCACGAACCCACCGCATCATCAATAGGGTGCTGCCTTGGCGCACCGCTCTCCCCACGATCGCGATCTTAGCGAGAACCGAGTGTTGCGCAACGAACCGCAAGCAGGCTTTCCTTAGCCTGGGTCTCGCCATTGGCGAGACCCAGGATGACAGCATGCAGGCGCTTAAAGGCACGGACATGTTTTGGCCAGAAACAGACGTTGGCAATTGAACCTGACCCCATTTCTTTACTATTTCAAACCGCTTTCGCCCTGCGTGAGGACCGGATAGGGATTGATGGCGGTTCCCTGCCACCAACGACGTTCGGGGCCCAGCAGGAAGATCGCGAAGTGCAGGTGCGGCGCGGCGGGATCGGCGTTGCCCGTGCTGCCGACGTATCCGATGATTTGTCCGCGACGAATGGATTGCTTTTCCGCGAGGCCATCGGCGTATCGCTGCAGATGAGCGTAGTAGTAGGCGTATCTGCCGGTGGGATCGAACTGGTAGAGCGTCAGTCCGCCCCGCTCGCTGTAGAACAGCTTTTCGATATGTCCATCCGCCACCGCGAGCACCGGGGTTCCCGCGGGCGCCATGATGTCGATGGCGTCGTGCGAACGCCCCTGGTCGCGCGCATCGGTGAATGTGTCGGTAAGCCGGGCGGCGGTCGTGCCTTGAACCGGAATCGACAGGCCTGCGAGTGGCGCTTCGATTTCACCGGTGATCGCCGATTCGCCTGGCGGATTCCGGATCGAAGCCGTGGCCGGTGACGCCTGGCCTAGGACGCTGCCCGCGGGCGACTCAGGCGTCGACGTCTGTGTCTTCGGAATGGAGGCCGGTGCAGCGGCCCGACAGGCATCTGAGCAATCCGTGCGCATTGCCTGCGCTGGTGGGCGCCGCATGGCCATCTCGCGATAGCCCAGTGCACCCAACAGCATTCCCAACAGCAGCACGCCCAAGTATTTCATCCATTATTCCTGCATCACCACCGGCACCGAAGCGTCCACCGCTGCCGCCAGACGCTCGGCATCCCAATTGGTCAGGCGGACACAACCATGCGATTGGCGTTTGCCGATGCTGGACGGGGCGGGCGTGCCATGCAGGCCATAGTGCGGTTTGGATAGATCGATCCACCGGGTGCCCACCGGGTTGTTGGGGCCGGCCGCCAACGTGACTTTGGTATGGCTCGGATCGGCGTCCCAGAACAGCTTGGGATTGTAGTGATAAGTGGGATTCACTGCGGTCGCCAGGATCTTCCATTCTCCGATCGGCAGCGGATCGCGTGCACTGCCCGAGGAGACCGGGAACTGGCCGATCGGCTTGCCGGCGCTATCGATGAGGGTGAGCGTGGAGTCGGACTTGTCCACGACCAGTTTGGATGCCTTCGGCAACCCGGGGATATCCGCGACGTTGGGCACGAGGATCTGCGCGCCGGCCTTTCGGAAATCCGCCGTCGGATTGAGTTGCTTGAGCAGGACGGGGCTGGCGTGAAAACGCTCGCCCAGCGCCTCTTCGATGGACTCGAACCCGAGTGCCTTGAGTTTGCTTTGTTCCAGCATGCCCCTGGGCAGTTTGGCGAAGGCTTGCCCCACGTCCTCCGCTGTCAGCGTGTACGCGATTACCGCGGCTGGCGCATCGGCGTTGAGTACCGCCCAGGTCGCGGGGTCGAGTTCGCCAGTGCCGGGCAGGCCGCGTGCGATTTGATAGCCGCGCACGGCGCGACGCTGGTTGGAACCGATGCGGCCGTCGATCTCGCCGGGGGAAAACTGGGCGCGATCCAGAAGTACCTGCGCCCGCAGCTGTCCGGCAACGCCCGTCGTTGTGGTCGGCAGATTTGCAGCGTCCGCGAGAGACGCATCCTGGGCATGCGTCGGCATCGCCCAAACGGATGCGGTCAACGCGAGTGCGACGAACAGAGTGGATTTGGTCATGAGGGTGCGCCTTTATGTGCAGAGAGCTTTCGGTAGAGTCGACTGGTGATAAACGCACTGCGGAGCAGCGCATTCTCAAAACACAGTCGACCGAACTGATGCAGAGTCTATCGCGGCATGGTTCAACGCACTATCACGTGCATTGTGCACGCCGCGCACGATGCCAGCTTGCAAACGCCATGCTCTGGCATGGTTTCCTTGCAACGTGCGCCGTGGTCCTCCGAAGAATCTCCGAAGGGTCCCTGGAAGTTTTCCGCGCTGCGTCGTTTACGTGGAGAGGGGCAGGATGCCGCCATCGCAGCAACCGGAACGCTTCCAATGAAACGTATCGATGAAACACTTCCCTCGGCAAACAGGTTGCCGAGCTCAACGCCGTAGTACCGGGCATCGTGTCGCGTAGAGTCATGCAGATTGAACTTGCCCCCGCTTCACGGACACCCGGATAAGCGATTCAATATCGTCACCTCGCACAAGCTCCGCGCATCACCGATAGGGTGCTGCATTGGCGCGCCGCTCGATCTCGTTCGCGACTTCGGCGAGAAGCGGATATTGCATAACAAACCACGAGCGGGCTTTTCGTAGCCCGGGTAAGTGCACAGCACGCACCCGGGGAAACGCAAGCAGCGCAAATATCCGTGGCAGTCGAAGATCAAAAAACCCGGGTGCGGCCTGCGGCCTTACCCGGGCTACTCGCTACTCGCTATGGTCCTGTGCCCATGATCAAGCCTACGGCCCTTCAAAGTCATATTGAAGAATGCTCTATTTTCAAATCGGGCAACAGGTGTCGAACGCGAGATAACGCGTTATCGAGCAGGCCAGCGTCGAACAGGACGTTGTTAACAAGAATCTCTTCATCCAGACGGAATCGCATCACTGTCGTATCCGCTCCTTGCGCTGCTCCGATTGGCTGAGCTTCACGCAACACGCCCTTCTCAAACAGATACGTCGCTTCACGATCAGACCATCGCGTGAAGACCATCATCCTCTCACTGAACGCATTGAGCACTGCAAGCCCAAGATTGCAAAGCTCGTGGCCGACATGGAGGTGCTTCTTTTGATTATGGCATCCAGCGAGATGTGAGAGAAACACATGCGCCACTTGCTCTTCAGCCGGTCTATCAGGATCCAATGGCATGCCGGCATCGTAGGTCACTTCGACATTTGATCCATCTATGTCGATCCGAACAAAAGTACAACGCTTGTCGATCGCACAGTCTGCAGCATGACAAAGTGATTGCAAAAGCAGCTCGACGGGAACGCAAGGATCATTGAGGGCGCCTACATACATAGCTGGCCTGCGTCGTATTGCCTCCAGGCCGCTCAGAACTTCGATTTTGGTCGGGTCGTAGATTTTGGACTCTGCCATGGAGGGCACCATTATGTCTTGGGGCTGTTTTCGGCCAGAAACAGACGTTGGCAATTGAACCTGACCCTATTTTTCAGAGGCGAGCTCGAAGAACTAAGCCGATTCGGGGTACCACGCTGCCGGGCATGGCCAGATCTCATCGGACTGCCCCATTAAATGGCGCGTCGCGAAGCCGTTTCTTGCGGCATTGCTGGGGTGTCTCAGAAATTCCAACATGGCCCTGAACTGAGGTTTGACGTTGGTGTCCTTGTCGGCGCCATTGCAGAAAAAGTCTGCCACGACGGCGGTGAGCACGGCGAACAGATCCATTTGCGGCGTCGGCAGACGCAGGTGCTGCGTGCCTAGGCCTGGACCGCGATCCAGGGTGATCTTGTCAGGTGTGGTGCGCGCCAACTGGGCCACCACCGACTTGAGCTTGGCCTCGTCGAGTCTACTGTCGACGTCACGCTGAACATGGAAAATTGGGTGATATGCGGTTGGCTTTTCCGCCTTTTCCATATCGAAGTGCATTGCGTCGATCTCGACCAGGTCGCGCCCGTCATCTTCGCGAATCGTAGTCGAGAAGACCGATAGCGAGCACCGACCCTGTACCAAGTACGGCGCGGTCGCGCCCGACCTCAAGTGGAACCCGCCGTCGATGACCAGGGTGTTGCGGTGCGAGGCACCACGCTTTCCCGAAGCGGCCTTCTGTGGTGCATTGGCAATGCAAATCGGGTGCGCTGGCGATAGATCGATACTGCCGTCATCCTTAAGCGTCTCCGTCAGGCGGGCGGGGAATAAGAGCTGCGCCTGATGCCGACTGATCAGCGGCTTGAGCTTAGCTTCCCAGTCCATCCAGTAGCGATGGAAGGTGTCGAATTCGCGTGCCATCGGTCAGCTCCGCAGCATCGGGCCGAGTTCGTCGAACTCGGATTCCAAGATGCGCGACAGACTGGCGCCCAGCGGAACCCAATCAGGATTGACCGCCGCTTCATCTTGTCGGATCGCTTTTTCCGTGAGCACGCAGTAGTACGCCATGGCATGGCCTTCAGGATCCACGCGCTCGAGGTTCTGGCCTTCCAAGCCAAGAGCGTGTGCGATGTCACCGCCCACCCCATCGATCAGTGCGGCCAGGTCTTCTTTCCAGTAATAAGGTCCTAAGACGTCGAACGGTCCGGTGTAGCGGCACCCCGCCACAAGCGCCTGCGTGGCAGGCAGTTCGAAGCTGTCTGGGGACAGGTTCACGAAAGCTGCAGCGGCGACGGGATTCAGGATCGGCCCCGGAAAAGCGAGCACGAAGTTGTACAGCCAGTAGCTCAGCTGCGCTCCGTAGTGCACCGAATTAGGCACACCGGCGGCCGGGCCAAAGGCGAAAAAGTTGCTGCTCTGGGTCGTATACCCGAGGAGGTCCGCCTGCAGTCCAACGCGTCCAACCAGCTTGGCCAGGATACCGGCTGGCCCTAAGTCGCTTTCGAGCACCTCAGGCCGCTTCTCGATCAACTCGCGCATCATCTCGAAGCCTTGCCAGATGCCCTTCAGATGCGGCATTAGAGAATGGGCAAGGTCTAGATTCGCCGCGAGCAATGTTCGGGGAATGAAAATCGCGTTGTCGCCCTCCTTGGCCATGCGCTTCAATAGCTCTAGATTCATCAGCCCAGTTGGGTGGTGCCCCTTGTTGTACCTGCATACCGGAATTCCAAGTATCTGGAAGGCTTGGCGGTATTCGGTCTGCGTGCTAAGAAGGCCATGTTGGCGCGACAGGTCGGTATCGAGCATTACTAGGTCGATGCGTTCGCGCGCGACTAAGGTCTGCAGTTTGGCTACCAGTTGCTCTTCGATCGGCCCGGAGGTGTCAAAGCTGGCTTTGAGTTCTAGCAGGCCACTTTGCGCGGCGTTAAGAACATCAATACCTTCGACCGCCGCTCCGCCCGCCTGCACGCGCGCGATGAAATCCGATTCGTCTTCAATGAGCAGAACGCGCATGCGTTAGCTTCCTTTCGCTTCCAGCGGTAGGGTAACTTTGAAAGCAGTCGCAAAGCCAGGCGGGGCATCTTCGAGGAGTTCGATGCGTCCACTCAGACTCTGCACTACCTGCTTGACCACGCTTAAACCAAGCCCGAGGCCCGATCCTAGTGGATTGTCTTCGTCGGTCGACGCCGTCGTAGTGAACAACGGGTCCCAGATGCGCGTTCGGACATAGCCCGGGATGCCGATGCCGTTGTCGGCGCACACCAATGTGTGGTGGGTGCCCTCGTTGGTGGCATACAGGCGAATCCGTCGCGGCTCGCCGGGTACTTTCGGAATCAGCGCCTTCATCGCGTTGGTCATCAAATTCATGACGATGCCGTTGTAGGCCGCCACTGGCACCGCCGGGCCTGGCAGCTTCCCGTCGATATCCAGCGCAACGTTAATGCCGTAGCGATCGGCGAGGTGCCCGAGCGTCTTGGCGGTAAAGTTGATTTGCGCCTTGGCCTTGAACGTCTGGGGCTTCAACTCGCGCGCTTTATCGACGATCAAGCGCATGTAGTCGCGAAAATGCCCCAACTCGTTTCCATAAGCGCGAAGTTGCGTCAGCGCCGCGGTCACTTCCGCGCCTGGTCGAGGCAACTTGTCGAGGAGCTCCGTCGCGTGCGTGAGTGTGGCCAGGCTTTTCTCGAATTCATGGGTCAAAAGCCCCGCCATGACGCCCATCATGGACATCACTTCCAAAGATCGCCTGGCGTCGTCCGAATAGGCTGCAGCTTCGGCGAATTGGTCCTGGGCCTGGGTGAGTTGCTCGACGACGCGGCGCCGGTAGTCCGGATCGATGTTGGGAGAAGACTTGATTTCCTCAATCGCGGCGGTAAGAGATGTACGCGCCTGCTTCTGCTTGTCCCGGAGCTTTTTCTCTTCCAACTTCAATCGTTGGGCGCGATCGTGGTGCGCGAGCAGTTCCACAGCAAACCTCGCCACATGCCACAACAGGCGAAAGGCGCCGTTGCTGCGCAGCGACTCGCGGTCCATGTTCGGCTGCAGCCAGTCGTCTGAAGCGAGGCTGTCCGCTGGGCGCTTTTGCGTGGTGATGTGGATACGCCCGACCAACTGCGCACCGCGCGGCAATGCGAGCATTGGATTGAGCTTGGGGTTTTCCCGAGCGCCTGGCTTCATCGGATAGTAGACCGGTGTAAACACGGACTGCCAAGATCGCTCGTTGCGCGCCTTGCTGGCATCCACGCCCAGCCAGTCGCTGCCGCGATCGGAATAAGCCGGCATGGCGAAGCCGTTGTCGACGATCGCTAGGGAAGCTGCTTCGCTCAACCAGCGCTGCGCGATCTTGCCGTTGACCGGCAGGTTGGAAAAGGTGCCTGCACGACGCGGGAAGAATCGGATGTCGATGAACACCGGCGAGTGAAGCCGCAACGACATCGGCAAGTGGGAAACGTCTTCCAGCTCGAGCGGCAGGCCGCGCTCGTCTGCATCCTGCCCCGGCTTGAGCTTCAAGGCGTTAGCAGAATAGTCGCGCGCGACATCGACCAGCGGGAACCAGCCTTCGTCGAGCACCTTTTCGCTTCGGTCCCAGAAAACTTTGTAATTCAGGCGTCCGGATTCGGTGACCTGGATGCGAACTCGGCCCACGAAGGCCTTGAGAATCTCCGACGCCACGTTCGGTGGCACCAATTCCGGCGTGCTGGCGGCATTGGTGAAGCTGACCGTGAAGCCCGGATCGCGATCGTCTTTGGGCGCGGTGTCCTTGTGGCTGAAGGCAAAGGCCGGACGCTCTAGGCCGGCGGCCGGGTCGGTCAGGCGTAGAATGTCGGTTTTAACCTTCGCGACCGAGATTGCCTCGGCTTCATCGCGCAGTTGCTCGATACGCAAGGTCGTACCCGTCGCCTCGCCGGGCTTGGCTAGGCGCACGCGATAGTCAATGGTGACTTCGCCGATCTTCTGGGCTTGGGCGATCTTGGTCCAGTCGAAAGTGGCAGTGAGTTTCGTGCGCGCTCCGACGCGTCCGCCCGGTACGTCAGCGACGGTCGTCAGTTCCACCATGCGGCCCAGGTACCGCGCCGAAAACCGCCCTACGCCCTTCGAGCCGGCCATCGCGCGGCCGAAGCGGCGCGAGTAGCGTTGCTTGCCCTTCGCCGGTGAGCTAACAACCATCCAGTTATTAAGGAATTCGCTTTCCGTCAGCCCATGACCGTGGTCGGCGACCACGATATGCGTGTCATCCAGGGTGATCTGGCAATCGGGCGAGTCTGCGTCGTAAGCATTCTTGATGAGCTCGGCAAGCGCGATCTCGGGCTTGCTGACTAAGCGCTCACCCAGTTCTTCGAAAAGCGCAGCGCTGACGCTGAAGGTGGCGTGCTTGACCTCGTCGGGGTCGGCGCCCCGGGAGGGCGCGACCGCTTTGCCTTCTCCCGCCTTATGCACCATCGTACCTCTCCTTAGTCCCCGAACCGCTGCAGCACCGCGTTGAGCTGGCGCACTTCGATCTTACGAAGATTGTTCGAATGGTGCACCAGGCGCCGACTAAAATCGTAAGCGCGCAGGCGTGAAGCCAGCTTAGCAAGCTTAGGCTTGGATCGCTGGGTCAGCACGGCATACACCGAGCCCACCGCAACCGCACCGATCTCGTTTACCACGACTTTGGGGGCCTTGCCCACGAACCCGGACGAGACTAGCAGGGCCGGCGCCGGGTGGGAAACGTAGCGCGCCCACTCCGAGCGGTTGGTACAAGTCGAATAGCGCTTCCAGCGCGTGCCCACGCTGTCCAAGTACGCAGACAGCTCAGGCGACCAATGTGCCTTGTCGCTGCGGATTAGCCAGCAGCGCGCCCCTACCTGCACAAAATCACGCAGGAAGGTCTCGGCGTCGAGCACTTCGGTGTCCTTGGCCAGCCGGCGAAGGCTGGTTACACACGGCGCCACGTCGCGTCGTTTTTTCAATCCGTAATACAGGCGCTGTTGCTCGGTCAGGACGAAGATCTCCTGCCCGCCCGGGCTCAGGCCGCGTAGCGCATGCACGTTGCCGTCGCGATCCGCATAGGGCAACACCGACTTCGCGGTACCCGAGGGCGAGGTGAAGGTGCGCACGGTGCCATTGCGGCCGATTTCGCCAAAGGACCACCGGCCCTTGGTGCCGCGCTTGTCGATGATGACCACCGAAGCGGTGGTGAGCACGCGCGGAAAGATATCGGCATCGAAGCGGTAGACCTGTACGTCCCAGCGTTGTTCATGCAAGTACGCACGAAACTCTGCCGCGCTCGGACGCGTGACCCACTCGAAGGGAACCAGTTGCACGACCAAGCCATCGTCGCGAGTGCGCAGCAGCGCCTGCAGCATGAAAAGGACGAATACGTTCGCCGTGTCTTTCAGGCGCGTGCCACTTTCATGCTCAAGGCGATCGAGAACAGCCGTGCGCCAAAGCGGATCCAGATGCGCCGACCTGATGAATGGGGGGTTGCCGATGGACAGGCTGGCCTTGTTACCGCGCCAGGCCATGGCGTCGCCCTGCACCACCTGCGCCGCCTGCGGCAGGCCAGCTCGCGTGATTTTATGACGATCCTGTTCCACGCCCACGTAACGGGCAAAGCGTGCCTTCGCTGAGCGGGCAAAGCGAGCGTCGCCTGCCCCCAAGTCGAGAACGGAAGGGAAAACGACCCCGTCTCGCTGCGCCAAGGCCAAATCCCACAGCAGGTCGACCACGTCCGGAGGAGTGGCGACTTGGCAGCGCTGCAGGTGCTCGGCTTTCACGCTTGGAACCTTAGCATACGATTGGTTGCTGACCGGACACGGTGCACCCTTGGCAATGACGGCAGACGAAGCCCCGCAGGCCGAATTGCCGTGGCGCGTAGCCCATGCTCCGTCCGAGGTGCAACAACGCATCGCCCACTTTCTGGACGTGCAAGAAGCGCGCCCGATCGTTGCCACCCAACTGCAAGAGCAAAGTCTTCGGGACTGAAGTCCCTCCTACAAAAGCCTGAAATCTTCGGGGCTAAAGCCCCTCCCACAAACGCATTAGCATTCCGCATCTCAGACGAGCCTTGCGCCCTGATTCGCCTGTCCACCCTGATCCACGGTTTGCTGTTGCACAGGCTGCGCGAACCGCTGCGCCATGTCCTGCGTGCGGTCGAGCTGCGCGACGCGCTGCGTGCTGTCGGCAAGGCTCAGCTGCAGCGCCTGACCGACATCGCCGACGGCGGTTCTGGCGGTGGGCGAAGCAGGATCGCGGGTGTCCGCCATATAGAACCGTTGGCCATCGGGGCTGAACTGGGCGAAGGCGATCGTCTGTAGTCCGCGCTCGCGCGCTTCGGCGGTCATGCCCGCTGCGAGTCTTGTGCTGGCATCGTCCGATGTCCGTCCCAATTCGGCATCGCGCATCAGCACAGGCGCCAGTGCCTGCTGGAACATCCCGTTGCGCGGATGCGCCGCGTCGTCGAGCGACGCACGGTCGGGGGCTGGCGCAGCGGGCGGTTGCGGCGGCGGTGAAGGCACCGTGGTGGTGGGCTGCGGTGTTTCCATCGGCGTCACGCCTTGCGTGCGCGCCTGTTCGATCTCGGCCGCCGTGGTGACGCTCTTGACCTCCAGGCTACGGTCGTTGTGACCGACCAGTGTTTCGATGGAACCATCGGGCCGAAGCGCCAGGCTGTAAGGAGATTGGCCGAGACCATCGCGCAAGTGATCCTGCGCCACCGCGCGCGTCGCCGCGTCGATGTCCGCATCGCTGCGCACGATTCCCGCGCTGGCGTATGCCCCCGCCACCATGCTGCGCATATCGCTCTGCGTGGGCGTGGGCGTCGCCAGCGCCTGGGCGGCATAGGCGCCCATTTCCTGCAAACCCGCCTGCTGGCTTTGCCAAGTGCGATTCAATTCTTCGCGGATGTTGCCCTCCGCCTGATTCGTCCCGTACAACATGCCGGGCGTGCTCCATCCGCCATCGGCACCACGGGTGTAGGTATTGCCATCGGAAGCCTGCAGCGTGTCCGTGCGCGTACTCGCGTTGCGGATCGCTTCGGGCACAGGCTCCATCGATGCGAATTCGTTCCAGCCGAACTGGTTGTAGGCAATCTGATAGCGCGCAGCGGTCGACGCGGGGCTGTTGGCCGCGTTCTGCGCAACGATCAACGCCGACTGCCGTTCGAGATCCGCGGTTTGCGCGGGCGTGGCGGCATCGGTCCTCATTTCGGGGATCATCTGCAGTTCCGGGAGCATGCCCTCGGCCGCCAGCGTCCTCGACCATGCGCCTGTCTCCGCGCTCCGCTGCCACGGCCCGGCGACCCAGCCCGCCTGATCCTGCGCGCCGGTGATCGTGAAAGGATCCTGCGGTCTTGGCGGGCTTCCCAGACCGAGCGAGTAGGAATCGTTGGCGGCCCTGTAATTCAATTCGTCGACCAGACGTCCGGCTGCGACGAAACGCGTTTCATCGAAACCGCCCGTTGCATTCGGACTGCTGGCCGTTCGCGTCCACGGCGCCTGTGGATCCGCCGGATTGCGCGACCAATCGTTGCCATTGCGATCGGTCTGGGTAAAGACCCGGTCCACGTCCCGCTGGTCCGCCCAGCGTTCGCCCAGATAGGCGCCGACGCCGGCACCGATCAGCCCCGTCACCAGCGCGCCCGGGCCGGTTTCGGAACCCGCCACCGCGCCGTAGAGGAAGCCGGCGCCGATGCCTCCGATCACGCCGCCGGCATTGCGGCCGACCCAGTGCGTTTGCGCCGACGCTGCGGCGGCTTCGTTGCCTTCGGCGCGCAGCTCGAGCACGCGATGGCCGGTGGTGACGAAGTCGTAGGCCATCAGCGCAACGCCTGCAGCGCCGACCACACGCACCGCGCGACTCGAACCGGGCGTACCCGTTTCCGGCGGCGTTCCTCCTTCGGGCAGCGGCCCACGCACTTCCGGAAGCGCGGGCGGACGCGCGAGCGTCGGCGGCATTTCCGCTGGGAATGCGGCGCGCAATCGCACCTCGATGGGCTCCGACAACGGCAGGCGTCCGGCTTCGTTCGCCTGCGCGATCGCGGTGCCGAGCGACTGCCTGCCTGCAGCAACGTCTCCCGCGACCGGCTTCGCGCCCGGCTGTTCGATCGCGTCGAGCGCTGCAGTCACGTTGCCTTCCGACCGGGTGACCCCAGCCCAACGCGCCTCCTGCGCGGGCATCCTGCCGATCTCGGCGATCTGCGTCGAATGGGTCTGTCGGTACTCGTCCAGATTGCCGAAGAATTCCCTCACTTGCCGGTTCGCCTGCTCGCGGGTCATGCCCTGCGGCGTATTGCTGACCAGGTCGCCGTTGACCAGCCCCGTTTTCAGCGTGTCGGTGAGTTCACCCACCCTGACGGCCATGCGTTCTGCAGCGGCACGGTCGCCGCGAAGCGTCGCTTGGCCGTCGGGACTCTGCTGCAATTGTCGAAGCTGCAACTGTAGTCCTTCCGAATATCCGCCGAGCGGACCGCCGGGATGCGGCGACAGACCGAGCCTCGCCGCCAATGCCTCATCGGCCGGCAGGTTCAAGAGGTTGCGCGGACCATGCAGATCAAAAAGCCCCTGTTGCGACAAGGCCTGGAGCAGTCGGCTCCGCGCGTACGCGCCCTGTTCGATCACATGGTGTCCTTGGAAAACCGGGGTGTCGGTCATCGGCGAAATTCCTTAACGAACGAGTGCGAAACGATCGAAGCCCGATCAGCAATCGGCTGCGTCGGCGAATCTCACGCCCTGCACGCCCGCAGCGACCACCGCATCGTGCAAAACGCGATCGCAGAACACTTCAAGCGCGAACGGCGTCAGAAACACGTGGGCCGAACCGACTACGTTTTCCTTGAACACCAGGCTTGCCCCGCCCGAACGGTCGTAGTACTTGCCGTTGACGTAATCGCCGACCTTGATCTTCAGCCGCGACGCGCCCTCGTCCAGCGCGTCGAGAGTCCGCAAGACACCGCAGAAGTAATACTGTGGACCGGGCGTGCCGTCGGCAAGCGTGAAATCGCAGGCCGCGAACGCGAAACCTTCCGGATCCACGGATTCGAACACGCGCTTCAGCGCCTCGGAAACGATCCACATGCCGAATATGTCTTCAAAATCGCGCGGCATTCCGCCCAACTTCGGCACGTGCACCAGATGCGGTCGCTCGGGGTAAAGGCCCGGATCGCCGTTGGGCGATTCGATGATGTAGGTGCCCGGAAGCCTGAGCTTGTCTTCATTGGCAATCTCCAGCCCCGGGATCCTGCCTCCGCCCCAGAAGCTCGGCTCGATGACGAAGAACTTCCCCTTCTCGAACGCGCTCCCGGTCGTGACCGGAACCGGAGTCTCACTGGCCATGGCGACTTCCTTTTTTGACATTACGACACTGTACAGGCCGGAAGATTTCCACGGCAACCGGATCGACAATGTTCTCGATTCGGGCGAAACAGTGGACTGTTTCGTTTATTCGGAGCTGCTGGAAAATTCACTCTGGCCGATGTGTCCATTTACAGATGCATCGAAACAGCGAAAGAAAAGAGCATCGGGCCTGAAGTCCCTCCTACAAAAGCCGAAGGCGTCTCAGCGCTGTCTGCTGCGGAAACGACGCCGCATCGCGGCGCCGTTCCGTCGGTGCGTTACAAGGCGCAGGTGCCGGTACTCGGCGTGACGATGCCGTTGCTGAGCTTCAGCGCGATGTCGTAGGTGTAGGCGGGCACCGGGTAGGTGCGGCGAACGCCGTCGGCGAGGACAGTGAAGGTGCTGCCGATGCGGTTGCCGGTGGTGGGGTTGATCCACTCTGCGGTGTAGTTGGTGGCGGCCGCGGCGGGCTGCAGGTCGAGCGTGTTCAGTGCGGTGATGATGGCGGGTTTGACGTAGGCCTTGAAGCTGTCGCTGGACAGCGTGCTGTGGTGGAGATACAGCACGTAGGTGCTGCCGTTCTGCTGCATCGCGCTCCAGTAGACGTTGCTGGATCCGCGCGCGGTGCCGAAGGCCGGCAGGTTGGGCGCCCATGTCGGCGGGTTGTTGATGGCGCGGGTCATGTGGCGCAGATACGGGCCGAGTGCGGCGAGAAAATCCGCGAGCTTGCCCAACTGCACGCGGGTCTGCAGCGGTTCGCCGGTGCCGCTCCAGTCGGTGGTGTAGTGGTTGTAGAGACCGCCCTCGCCCAGCATGAATTCCCAGGCTTCGGCGCGCGCTTCGTCGGGCGTGATGAAGTCGAAGGTGGGCGTGGTGCGATAGGACGGCGTGGGACGGCCTTCGTTGAAGCCGTAGACGCGGGCGATGCCCTGCAGGCCGCCGTTGAGATAGGTGCGCTGTTTCTCGGTGGCGGACAGACGGCCGGCGTCGCGCACTTTGATGTAGTGGCCGTTGAGGATCCTCACGTCTGGCGCATAGGCGGGGCTGACGATGGTGCGGAACGGCGCGAGCGCGGTCTGCGTGTGGTAGTTCGCGGCGATGAGGTGACGCTTGGGCGCGGCCATCGTGCCTTCGGCATTGCGCAGGATGTCGGTCATGCATTCGTGCCATTTGACGATGCGCGGCACGCTGACCGTGTCGGCGATCGTCGCGCCGCTGGAGTTGTATCCGGCGCGGACGATCGACAGGTCGGGTTCGTTCGCAAGCTCCCAGTACAGGTTGTCGTACGCGTTGAGTTCGACAACCAGTTTTTCGACCAGCGCCTGCTGGCGGCTGTAGATATTGGTCGGCGTGCCGAAAGGCAGGCAGGTGGTGCCCGGCGCTGCGGTGAGTGTCCACTCGTCGCTGAGGCCCACGTAGCCGTTGGTGTTCTTGCCGGGATACCAGGGGCTGGTGCGGAAGTCGCCGCTGAAGGCGTCGAACAGCGTCAGCTCGACGACGACATTCTTCGTCTGCGCGTACGCGACCACTTCTTCGAGACGATCGAAGAAGGTCTGGTTCCATGTGTACAGATCCCACTTGCCGAGCGCGGCGTTGTACGCGAAGGGCTGCTCGTGCGGCAACGGCCCCGCAGCGCCGCCCGGGCTGTGGCCGAGTCCGACCCACACGCGCAGCACGTTGAGGTGTCTGAGCGCGAGATCGTCGATCACGCGCTGGAAATTGCGCTTGCCGCTGGCCGCATCGAGATTGTAATTGCACAGTTGGGCCACCTCGGGCGTGCCTGCCCGCTGTTCGAGATGACAGATGTATTCCGGCGTATAGCCGACCAGCGGCGTGGTCTTGCCGTTGTAGTGGAAATACTGCGGATTGACCGCGTCGATGCACAGCGGTGCCGCCGATGCGATGCTGTTCGACAGCATGCCGAGGCATGCGGTCAGCGCGATGTACGGTCTGGTTTTCTGCGAAGTCTTCATGGTCTGTCCTTGTGCCTGCGAGGGGGGGATCTTCTCGTCGTCGGCGGATGCGACCGCTCGCGTCCATGCGATGAAGTGCCCTGTCATGCACAGGGATGCACGGGAAGATGTCCTTTTCGGAACCGGTGCATTCCGCGTCTTCGACACCCCCATCGGACACCCGGCACGCGGCAGCGGCAATGAGCGACCTTGGCCGCAGCCCCCCGCCGAAAGTCATGCGCGATGCGAAACGTTCAGCTCTGGATCTAAGACGTCAGCGGCTGATGCCTTGCGTTCTTCGAAACGATCGGACGCGCATGGTGTCGGTGGAATGCATGGATGCATGCATCAGGCATCGCGCCGCTCGTCCGCCGGGTGTCCCGGCGATTCCTGCATGGGCACCGGCGCCGCGCGTTTGCGCTGTCTGTTCGCGATGCGCTTGCCGCGCGCGGAGTCGTTGCGTGCGCGCTTGATCTTGATCGCGCGCAATCTCAGCGCTTCGAGCTGCTGGGCGATCTCGCGGGCGGTGCGGTTGCGGCAGATGCCGGCGAGACCGTAATAGCCGGCGCGGATGTCGACGTGCTTGACCGTGTACTGATCGATCAGCAAGCCCATGAATTCCGCGCCGATGCCCAGGCCGCGCACGTGGTCCTGCACGCGCAGCAGACGCAGATCGTTGCCGGACAGCGCGGCGACGCCGAGGGTCGTGTCCGGGATGCGCGTGCCGGTGCGTGCGAGCACGGCGGTCCAGCGCAGGCGCAGCAACAACAGTTTCGTCGGCGGTGCCTTGGCGTCGTCCAGCATCGGTTCCGAGAGCAGGATGGCGTGTTCGATGTGGTTGATGCGACCGTCTTCGACCAGTTGATTGCAGTGCTGCGCCCATGACATGCCGTCAGCGGGCGAGGCATCGAAGATCTTCAGCGCGCGATGTTCCCGATCGTCGTTGTCGAGTCGCGGCAGCTGCAGGCGCAATTCGCAGAAGGCCACGAAGCGCGCGCCGAACGTCGGCGCGCCGACCGCCCAGGCGATGCGGAACATCGGTGCGCCGCTCCAGTGCCGGAACGCATTCATCCAGCCGCGATTGTCCGGATGGCTCCACGCATGTTCCAGATCGAGGTCGTGATAGACCGACTCCATCAGCCGCACCAGTTCCTGGCAGAAATAGAAGCAGGCGCGGAAATCCGCCGCCGCCGGCATGCGCGTGCGGCGGCCCACCGGTTTCGACGCGTCGGTGCCGATCGCGGCCGGATCGGCGGCGACCAGATCGGTCCACGCCGGATAGAACTGCGCGTCGAGCACCGCCAGCGCCGGGCTATCGCGCAGTTGCCCGAACAAGCGCGACATCGCCGTGGCGTGCAGCGCGAAGCGTTCCGCGCCACCGGGCAGCGAAGGCGCCCACTGGTGACGCAGGGCAACCAGGATTTTTTCCTTCAATTCCGAATCCTGCACGCCCAGCTCTTCGTGACGGCGCGTGCCGACTTCGGCGCCTGCGCGCTCCAGCACCGGTTCCAGCGCGCGCATCATCACGTCCTGACCGAGCCGGCGATAGCTTTCGAACTGCGCTTCGTCGAAATACTGATCGGCGGTGGGCTCATGCGGAAAGCTCGGGTGGATGCGCGCGTAGTGCTGGATATCGTTCGGCTCCTCGCCGGTCAGCGTGGGCTTCACGTACAGCAGCGTGCCGCGACTGCCGTCGCGATACTCGATGGTGCCGACCGCGCAGCTGCGCGTGGCCAGACCGTTCGCCTGCGGCCGCAGCGCGCTGACGTCGAGTTCGATATCCACGCCGAAATCGACGCGGCATTTCTGCACCGCATTGCCCAGATCGGCGAAACTGCGTTCGGGATCGGCGGCGGCATCCACGCAGAGAATGAAACGACAGCGCCGACGCACCAGTTCGTAGAGTCCCAGATTCTCGAAATGACCGCCATCGGAGAGATGCACGAACTTGCCGCCGTCGTGGGTGCGGCCGAGCATCTCCGCGATCAGCCAGCGGCCGAAGAACGGCGTGCTGTCGGCCTGCGGACGCATGAGGTGGCTCGGATTCGGCAACCACCAGCCCAGCCGCGCGTCGAACAGCGTGAGCAGGAAGGTCACCGCGGGCGAGCTGTGATACCCCATGTTGGGATTGACCGCCGCGCCGGAGATCGCGATCGCGCTGCCGAGCGTCAGCGTCGAGGCCAGCGAATCGCCGAGATGTCCGGTGATGGCGGTGCCGGCCACATCCGCGCGCAGATCGCCGACCACCGGCGCACCGATACGCGACGACGGCGGCAGATAGCCGCAGAACCCCGGCGACAGACAGAACGACGCAGCCTTGCGGTCCTGCCAATCCAGTTGTTTGGCCGCGACCAGATTCAGCGCGGTGCCCACCAGCGGAAACAGCGGCCGATAGCCGTCGAGGCGCGTCACTTCGACCAGATCGGCGAGCACCAGATCGTCCTGCACGTCGAAGTTGGTGGTGGGTTCGGGATTGCGCGCATCGTTGCTCGCGCCCAGATAGCAGCGCACCAGTCGGTTGCGATAGAAGGCGTTGAGGCTGAACTCGTTGACGTTCACCGCCCAGCCGAACAGCAGCCAGGTCGCCAGTGCGAGAACGGCCACCAGGAACAGCGAATCCAGATGCCGGGTGACATTGCCGTCGAGCCACAGCAGATGCTCGCGCAGGGATCCGTGCCAGGGTTGGTATTGCTGCGCGACGGATTCGAGACTCGAGCGCGCATGCCAATCGATGAGCATCTGCCCGGCGAGACTCAGCGCAACGATCAGGCCGAGAATGAACACCCACGGTGCGATGCGCGCGATCAGATCGAGCGCACGTCCGCGCTTCGAAACACTCTTGCCATCGCTGCCTCCGGCGCTGCGGCCGACCAGCAGACCGACACCGGTGGTCGACAGCCACGCCAGCGCACCCGCCCAACCCAGACTGCTCCACCTCGCTTCACTCAAGGCCACCGATTGCATCAACAGCCACGGGCCGTACACCGTCAGCGCAAGCGTCAGGGTCACGCCCAGCACCACCAGTCCGGCGGTCTTGCCGCCGACCCGCGCCCAGACTTCGCGCTGCAGATCGCTCAATGCGGGGCCGGCGAGGCCCAGATGCAGGATGCCGGTCAGCACTACCGCCACCATGACCACCGACGGACCGAGGATCATCACGTGCCAGTCGTTGTTGTCGTCGGCGAGCCCCTGCTTCAGGATCGAGTGGACGACGACGATGGCGACGCCCGCGAAGATCGCGGCGCCGAGCGTGGCCATCAGGAAACGGCCGACGTGCAGTTGCATCGACGACGGCGGCAGATCGTCGGTGGCGATCTCCGCCTGCCAGCGGTCGAACAGCAACCAGGCCACCCACATCAGCGCGTACAGCACTCCGCTCGCCACCCCCAGACGCAGCTCCGGCGCGAGCTGCAGCGGCGCCAATGCGGTTTCCAGCAGCGCCGGCAGGTGGTCGTAATGCGCCAGGCCGATCGCACCGACGAACGATGCGGCGGCGAACAGCACGATCGTCGCCATCGCCGCCAACGCGATGCGCGCGGGCGGCGTTTCCACCACCGTGCCGGGTGTGCGCGGGCGTCGATGGATGTACGTGGTGACGTAGGCGAGCAGCGCGACCGCCAGCATCCCCAGCAGACCGGCGAGGGTCGGCGTCAACGCCGGCTGCGCGCGCGCCGCGCCGATGAATCCTGCGTACAGCAGCAGCGGCAGCAGGGTCATCGCCAGGATCAGCGCGCACAGTTGCAGCTGGATCAGCAGCACGTTGCGCACATAGGTGCCGATCATGCCGAGGGTGTCGCCGGAAAACGGCGATTTGCGCGGGCTCAGATAATTGCTGTACTCGCGCAGATGCTGGATCGGGCGGCGGTCGCGCGCGTCGCTGTGCGTCTCCGTGGCCGCATCCGCAGCGTCATCGGCCATGACCTCATCGCGCGTGGCATCGGCAGTCGCGGCAGCACGCGGGCCGCGGCGTCGGCCCAGCGCCGCGAAGGCATCCTCGAAACCGCGTCGCCGGATCAGGCCCTGCAGGAACGCGCCGATATAGCCGCCGCCGGACACCGTGGACTGATAGTGGAAGCAGCCCAGCAGATCGTGCCGCGCCAAGGCCTGCAGCACGCCCAGACCGAAGGTCGCGCTGCGGATCCCGCCGCCCGACAGCGCCAGCCCCCACAGCTCGACGTCTTCTGGATCGTAATGCGCTTCCTCGCCGAGGATGACGCGCAGCTCCGCCGCTTTCACCGCCGTCACATCCACCGGCGCATCCGCCGGCGCGCGACCCAGCCGCACTTTCAACGACGACACCATGGCCCGGATCTGCACGGCAGTCTCCCGCGTTCGGCTCAGGGCCACACTCTAGCGCTGTCATCGCGTGCCGGCAGTCTCTTTGCGAGATCGCCACTGACGATCCCGCCAAGGCGACCGCTGCGGATCGTCAGTGGTCGAAGCGGATGTAGTGCGGGAGCTGGATGTTGTTGCCCATCGCGTCCTTCTCGTTGGTATAGCCGCCAGCGACCCATTCGTTGCCTTTCGACCCCGAGCGGCGGGCGGTGCTGTAATCGCCCCAGCGGCTGGTCGCGCGCGTGCTCAGGCGCGGGTAATAGACGACGAAATCGCCCCACACCCCGACCGCATGGCTGGCGTAGTAAGGCCCGCCGCCGAACCCGATCGACATGCCGAGTTTTTCTTCCGAGTTCGTCGACAGATACGGATCGAGGAACGCGATGTCGGGGTTCCACACCTGCACCTGCTCCTCGAACGCGAATGTCGAAGTATTGAGCCTGACCAGTTGCACGTGCGGTTTGGGGAAACCACCGCCGTCCGATGCCAGCCAACCGAACCACACGCTGCCGCGCTGGCGCGCATTGCCGTAGACGTAATGCTTCCACGACTCGAACGTCAGCCAATCGGTGCCGTCCGGCGCGGCGTTGGTGTTGGTGCCGTTCGGCCAGCTGTTGATGGTGACGTTGCGCCACGAATAGAAACCGTCGGCATCGCGCATGCTGAACACGCGCAGCTCGCTGTTGCTGGCGTGGCCCGCCCAGAACACGGCATCGGTCGCGTTGTGGGTGACGTGCGACCACAGCGCGTCGGTGCCTGCGGTGTATCCGAAATTCACCGTGCCCATCGCAGCCAACTGGTTCAGCGGAACGCGCACCACGACGCGCCCATCGGCCTGCTGGCTGGTCCAGTAGAGATTGGCGCTGCCGAACGACATGTCGTTGTAGTCCAGCGTGCCGGTGGGATGGAAAACATCGCTGACGAAATCCCAGTACGTCCATGCGGTGCCACCGGACGCGACGACGTTCGCGGTCGTCTGCACGGCGATGCGGATCCGGTTGTCGTCGCCTTTCTGCCAGTACTGCATCAGCCAGACGAACATGTCGTGCCGGGGCACGTACTGCACGACCTGATCGCAGCACAGTCCGCCGTCGTCCTGCGGGAAGATCGTGGTCGGATTGATGACCTTGAAATTCGCTCCGCCGTCGGTCGACAGCCCCATCCAGGTATTCCCGGTCATGACGACCGTCTGTCCGTTTTCGGCGACGCTGATTTCCGGGCAGCATGCGCTCGTCGAACTGACCGCCTCGTCGAGTTCGGAATAGAAGGTGTAGCGCAGGCTTTGTCCGCGACGATCGCGCGCCACCGGCGGCTCCTTTTCTTGCATGCCATTTGCCTGCATGCCCGTTGTCTGCATGCCTTTGTCGCCTGCTCCGGGCAAGCCCTTCGGATCGATCGCGATCATCCGGCTCGCTTTGCTGAGCGGCCGCATCGAGCCGATCTTCGGCCCTGTCGGCACCGGCTCGAAGCGGTCGCCGAGGTTCGGATCGCGTTCGATCCGGGGCGCCGCCGGATACGGCGCGCCCGATGTCTTCTGCGGCTTGACCGTACCGGTCTTGAGCACGGCACGTTGCTCCTTGCCGACCACGCCCGGCCGGCCGCTGCCGCCCGATTGCGGACTGCCGTCGACAGGCGGCGTGACGCAGGACGCGAGCGAGCACGCGCACGCGATCGCCAGCGCATAGGCCAGCCACGCAGCACCGCGCGATGCACGCGCAGGCTTGCGGGTGGAACTCATGGAAGCGGCCGCGCACGGCGGACAGGTGGCGGTGGGAATGTTCGAACTCATGACGCTCTCCTTGATGCGGCCCGAGGCCGGACGTTCGGATGCGGATGCGCCACCATGCAGGCGACGCGCTGCGGGGAGCAGCCCCCTCGGTGTCCCTTGCCCGAGCAAACGCGAGGCCCGCGCGGGAACGGTCATCGCAGGAGCGGTCATCGCGAGAACGGTCATCGCGGTGCCGGACAGCAGGGTGCGGCGGCAGTGCCGGGCCAGTGGCTCGACTGCGGTGTCGTCGCACCACCCGGATCGGCCAGGCATGCACCGCGAAAAGAATCATCCGCAGGCGCCCGTGACCTCAGGAAATCGAATTCTTGCGCCCGGCCGCACCACCACACCCCGCCGTACGGGGCAGCCCCCGCACCCGCTGCTAGAATCGGGGCTCTAAAAAAACCGACGACACCCACTGGACGCGGCCCCCCGGCCGCTGCGGAGCCCAAGGCATGAGCTGGCTGAAAGAATTGCTGCAGAACGACCCCGATCCCACCGAGACCCGCGAATGGGTCGAGTCGCTGAAGGCGGTGATCGATGCCGACGGCCCCGGCCGCGCGCACCAGCTGCTGGAGGGCATGGTCGAACTGACCCGCCGCGCCGGCGCGCATCTGCCGTTCGCGCCCACCACCGAATACATCAACACCATTCCCTCGCATCTGGAGCCGCGCATCTCCGGCGACCAGCACATGGAATGGCGGATCCGCTCGATCATCCGCTGGAACGCGATGGCCATGGTGGTCCGCGCCAACCGCAAGCCCGGCGACCTCGGCGGCCACATCGCGTCGTTCGCATCCTCGGCCACGCTCTACGACGTCGGCTTCAACCATTTCTGGCGCGCGCCCAGCGACGCCCACCCCGGCGACCTGATCTGCGTCCAGGGCCACAGCTCGCCCGGCGTCTACGCCCGCGCCTTCCTCGAAGGCCGCTTCAGCGAATCCCAGCTCGACAACTTCCGCATGGAAGTCGACGGTCGCGGCATCAGCAGCTACCCGCATCCGTGGCTGATGCCGGATTTCTGGCAGGCGCCCACCGTGTCGATGGGCCTCGGCCCGATCAGCGCCATCTATCAGGCGCGGAACTGGAAATATCTCGAAGGCCGCGGCCTGATGCCGAAGACCGACCGCAAGGTCTGGGCCTTCCTCGGCGATGGCGAATGCGACGAACCCGAAAGCCTCGGCGCGATCTCGGTCGCCGGCCGCGAAGGCCTGGACAATCTGGTCTTCGTCATCAACTGCAACCTGCAGCGCCTCGACGGCCCGGTGCGCGGCAACGGCAAGATCATCCAGGAACTGGAAGGCCAGTTCCGCGGCGCCGGCTGGAACGTGGTGAAAACCATCTGGGGCAGCTACTGGGATCCGCTCCTCGCCAAGGACAGCACCGGCCAGCTCAAGCGGCTGATGATGGAAACCGTCGACGGCGAATACCAGAACTACAAGGCCTTCGGCGGCGCCTACACGCGCGAGCATTTCTTCGGCAAATACCCCGAGACCGCCGCCCTCGTCGCCAACATGAGCGACGACGACATCTACCGCCTCAACCGCGGCGGCCACGACCCGCACAAGGTCTACGCCGCTTACCAGAACGCGGTCGACACCAAGGGCATGCCCACCGTGATCCTCGCCAAGACGGTGAAGGGCTACGGCATGGGCGCGTCGGGCGAATCGCTCAACCCCACCCACCAGACCAAGAAGCTCGACGACGACGCCGTGCGCGCGTTCCGCGACCGCTTCAAGATTCCGGTCGGCGACGACCAGCTGAAGGACGGCGCGGTGCCGTTCTATCACCCCGGCCCGAAGTCGCCGGAAGTCGAATACATGCTGGAGCGTCGTCGCGCGCTGGGCGGCTCGCTGCCGCAGCGCCGCCGCAAATCCACCCAGACACTGGAAGCGCCGAAGCTCGAGGTGTTCGACCGCCTGCTCAAGAGCAGCGGCGACCGCGAGATCAGCACCACCATGGCCTTCGTGCAGGCGCTCAACGTGATCCTGCGCGACAAACAGGTCGGCCCGCGCTGCGTGCCGATCGTCGCCGACGAAGCCCGCACCTTCGGCATGGAAGGCCTGTTCCGCCAGCTCGGCATCTACGCGCCGGAAGGCCAGAAGTACAAGCCGGTCGATCGCGACCAGCTGATGTACTACCGCGAAGACGCGGCCGGCCAGGTGCTGGAAGAAGGCATCACCGAATGCGGCGCGTTCTCGTCGTGGATGGCCGCCGCCACCAGCTACAGCACCAACGACCTGCCGATGCTGCCGTTCTACATCTTCTATTCGATGTTCGGCTTCCAGCGCATCGGCGACAGCGCATGGCAGGCGGCGGACATGCGCGCGCGCGGCTTCCTGCTGGGCGCCACCGCCGGCCGCACCACGCTCAACGGCGAAGGCCTGCAGCACGAAGACGGCCACAGCCATTTGTTGGCGGGCGCGATTCCGAACTGCAAATCCTACGATCCGACATTCGGCTTCGAAGTCACGGTGATCCTGCAGCACGGCATGCAACGCATGCTGACCGAGCAGCAGGACGAGTACTACTACCTCACCCTGATGAACGAGAACTACGCCCACCCGGACATGCCCGAAGGCGCCGCCGACGGCATCATCAAGGGCATGTACCTGCTGAAGGACGCCGGCAAACCGAAGAAAGGCGAACTGCGCGTGCAACTGCTGGGTAGTGGAACGATTCTTCGCGAAGCCGTTGCTGCCGCCGAGTTGCTGGACAAGGATTTCGGTGTGACCAGCGATGTCTGGTCATGCCCCAGCTTCACCGAACTGCGGCGTGATGGGTTTGATGCCGAGCGCTGGAACCGGTTGAATCCCGAAGCGAAGGCGCCGCGCAAGGCGTACGTCACCGAGCTGCTGGAAGGGCGTCAGGGGCCGGCGGTCGCCGCGACCGACTATGTGCGCGCGTTCGCCGATCAGATCCGCGCATTCGTGCCGATGCGGTACACGGTGCTGGGGACGGATGGGTTCGGGCGGTCGGACACTCGCGCCAATTTGAGGCGGCATTTCGAGGTGGATCGGTATTACATCGCGCATGCGGCGATTGATGCGCTGGCCAAGGAGGGGAAGATGACGGGCAAGGATGTGAGCCGGGCGATCAAGCTTTATAAGATTGATGTTGAGAAGGGGAATCCGGTTGGGGTTTGAGCCATTTGTCGGTCATTTTCGGTGTCTCACCAAAGAGACTGCGGACAAGATCAGGGTCGCGATAGTTCTCACGGAGTATCCGACCTGCCAAGTCGTCTGGTTTCCGGAAAATGGGTGTGCCGCATTGAAGACGCTTTCATGGCGCTTAAGCACCACCACACTGTCAACCCCATCCATCAAAGCGAGATGATACCCGGCCGTGTCTCGTGCTGAGATTTAAACAGACCCAGGGCGTCCACAAGCTGTTCTCGGAAACGATACAGCGCGGGTGTGTCTTCTGCCCGTTTCGACGACACAGACGTCGTCATTCCAACGTTAACAAATATCTTGACCGCTTCCTTGTTCTCCGAAACAAATACGGGTGAAGCCCACACTGCAGGTAGATTGGAGGGTTTCTTTACGTCTGATGCGACTTCAGCTCCGAGCACGAAAGGAATACTGAGCGACTTGCGCTGCGCGTGATCGCAACTAGCCTCCACCTGGACGCCCACCCATCTGACGGATGTGTCGGGTTTGATTCCGAACTTCTCACGCACCTTAGCTTCATCGGATGCGAAGCGGTGCCTGAAAAAACTAGGACAGGATAGTGAAATCACGGCGCCACGATTACGCCCGGTTACCGTCTCTCCGCGCGGGTAGGCAACATGTAACGCGGTGTTTATCCCCGCAACACCGCCGACAACTGCCGTACCGCATTCGGTGCTGGCCACAGCACTGGGCATGGCTGCCCGCCACAAATCGCGGTGTCGTTCGTCTTCTGGCAGATGAGAAAGCCGATCAGCTAACAGTGGCGAGAGAATTTCCTGCAGTGCAGCGCCAGGATGAGTGGCGGCAATCTCCATGCCAGTCGCTTTTTGCGCGAGAGCGCTGAGAACCCTATCCAGATTACCGCTCAGGTCACCATTCATGCCCCTTGCCAACCCGACTAGCGATCCAACGCACGCGGCAGCAGCAGTGGACACTTCGTCCTGCCACTCGTAGAGCGCACGCAGCTGAGGTATATCCTGCAACTTGGCACGCACCGCGTCAGGCAGCGTGTTGCCGAGATCGCCTACAAAATCATTTTTGTCCAACTGCAGGATGGCTGCTGGCCGTGAATCATGGTGCCGTTCGAAGAGATATTGCTCAAGCCCCACGGCATCGTGCGGGTACCGGGTCCACAGTACCAAGAGCAGCGGAGACGCATCATTCGTGGCCATTCTGTCCAGCAATGATCCGATCGCCGCATAGTTGGATCTGATGGACACATTAAGAACCAAGTGAAGATCGCAGAATGCTATGCGACAACCACTCAGCCAAGTGGCATCTTGTGGGATACCACCGGTGTAGTGTATCGGGATGCAGGGCACTCCCATCTTATGAAGCGTACCCGTTAGCTGCCTGAGATATTCAACTTCGTCATCGATAACGACAATGCGACCGGAACCGAACATCAGCCAACCTCCTTGGCGTTTTGAAAGACCAGCGCGATGACCGCGCCATCGTAACCCTCTGGCAGGCCAACATCGGCCGCGCTGGGGAACTGCACGGAACCGCCGGACAACTCCATGGCAAGCTTCACGTAGTACAGACCCATGCCCATGCCGTCTGGACGCCGGGTAAAGAACGGCTTGGTCAGCAGTTCGGGCAAATCACGGAAACCTGGCCCATTATCGGCCACGATGATCGCGGGCCCACCTTCCACATCTAGGCTCGTTCCGATATGGATCTTACGGAGTAGGGGCTCGCCGTCGGGAAGATCAGGCCAACGGACGCGCAGCCAGTAGATCGCATTGTCAATCAGGTTAGTCAACGCCCCGACCATAAGTTCACGAGCCATAACCGCCTCGAAGTCCTGCGAAGGATCATCGAGGACCGGACAGTGAAGGGCGACTTGGTGATAACGGAAACGCGCCACGGATATATCGCGAGCTTGACGGATGAGCTCGGAGGCACGCATCGGCTTGCGACCGCTGCGCCGCAATAGCGTGCTGAAACCGTCGAGCAGCAGCGATAGGTCCATCGCCTTACGTTCCAACGCCGGTCGCTCACCACCTGCTTTGAACGCTGCGAGCAGTTCACGAATTCCTCGATCGATCTCATGAAAGACGACGGCCAGTCCTATACCTGAGAAACCCACATGGACCACGGTATCCTTCAGCGCCTCGAACTCGGCTTCTATGCGATTGATGAACGGCTCCAATTCCTTGTCGGCATGGATGCGCTTGGCTTCCCTGCGTAGAGCCTGAAACGGTGGACTGGCGTCGAAACGCTCTATGCCTCCCTTCTTGCCCAGGATCTGCCGCAAGCGGTCCTTGTCTGACTGCCGCTCAGCTTCCAGCGCAGCTAGTGATGCCAGCACTATCCTTCTCAGCCGACGATAGGCATCACTCTCGACGAAGCCTTCGCGGTTGGTCTTTTCCAGCAGTTCGGTGCTGTGCTCAAGACTGAGATTAATTGCCGCCAGCACGACATTCCGGCTGACCCGCATCGTGGGCTGGTTGACGCGGCGCAGATCGAGCCCCAGCCAGTCATCTCCGCGCTCGCCGTAATTGTAGACTCGTATCGCATCGCGATAGACGCGAATACCACCGTTCTCGTTCAAATAGCGCGTCATCAGATCCGACTCGGCCATCCTGGCCAGTACCTCCTTGTCCCGGTCGAACACGAAGAACTCGCCTTCCAGAGGACCGATGCCCTTCAGGAAATCCGCGTCAACGACAACACTCTTGCTTTCCCTACCACGGCGTTGCTTCCTAGTCATTGCTTCCTCGGCCGCCTCATCTGCCTGATCATCCAACTGCAACGACTCCAACGTCCCACTCACAGTACGGTCGGCCAGATCCGCGCCAACAAGGCGGTTGATGAACTCGTAGGTCCAGGTAAACCGCCCTTGTTCGTCGAGCGAGAAGGTGTAATGCCAAAGCGCCTTGCGGAGGATCTCGCCGACTGTAGGTAGTCCACTCAAGTCCGCTTCCCGGCCTGGAAGCTTCAGCTCGACGGAGAACTCGCGCTCGGCTGTAAACGGCGAGCAGATCGAGGTCACCTGCCGATAAAGGCGTCGTAGATCGCCGCGGGTCCACTCGTCCTGTCTCAGGCCTTCGATCACCACCTCGGTGCCGTGGGTGCTGCCAGGAAAGGTGATTGGCTCACGCTTCGTGACCTGCAGTTGCAGGTCTTCAAGATAACCGTCCCCCAGGATCTTGTCCCAGTCGATTTCCACCACGCGCTCGACGGGGTCATCGATAGCGCGTGTGACCAGCCGAATTCGTTCGCCCAACTTGTGGACAGCAAATCGACCCAGCCCCTTTTCGCCCAACGGCAGGCGGTTGAAACGCTCGCTCCTTCGGCCCTCCTTGCGCTGGCGATCGCGATGATCTGCCCCGGGCACAAACCACACGTCGCGGATCGTCGTCTCGCCCATGCCATCGCCATCGTCACGGACAGTAATCGAGGCTCCGGGCGTGCCCAGTCCGGCCAGCGTGACCACAACCTCTTCGGCATCGGCGTCATAGGCGTTCTTGACCAGTTCGAAGATGGCCAGCCGCTGGTTGCCGATCAACTCGTCGCCCAACAGACGCAGGATGCGTGCCTTGGGTCGGAACTTGTAAGGCGAATCGTCGTTCATGTGGTCATTGCTTCCCTGAAGCCACGGAGAGGGAGGCGTGCCAAATCTGCATCTCTACTGCGGCGTTGTTGACATCTTGCCATGCAAAACGCCGGCATGGGACGCTGACTAGGCCGCATCCCGCGTCAATGCCGCCACCACCTCGCTCATGACTGGCGGACACACTCCATTGCCCAGGATGCGCACCCGGTCCCGGCGTGTACCGACCTCCAGCTGGTAGGCATCATCGAAGCCCATGGCCCGCTGAAGTTCGGGCACCTGTAGCATCCGCATACGGTGCCCGTCACTGGACGGCTCGACTAGCGCAAAGCGATCCACAGTCGTGATTGTGCGCAAAGAACGTTCCAGAGTCTGCCAGCCGCCACTGCCATCGCTGCCGTAATAGACCATCAGGAAGGGCGCATCCGGACCCAGGGCAGCCATGGCACGGCGTGCGCGGGCCACAGTTTCTTCGGCACGTTTGTCAGTAAACAGCGGGGACGAATTCCAAGTGCCGGGTCTGTCGAGGATGGACTTGGCACCCTTGCGCGGACCGGGCCGTTTCCGGCCCACCAGTCTAGGCGGTCCCTTGAGGTCGCCGACCAGGAACAACCGTCTCCGGCTCTGGGCCACGCCGTAATCAGAGGCATCTAGGACCTGCTCAGCAAGGTGATATCCCAGATCCTGCAATTCACGCTTTAGCTCCCCGTAACGCGACCAGGGACGCATATGCACCACATTTTCTAGCACAACCCAGCGCGGGCGGAAGGCGCGAGCATACTGGACGGCATACAACGCCGTGGCGCGACTTTCCTCGTTGCGCGGCGCGGCGCCTTTAGCACACGTGTGATTGGTGCATTCTGGCGAAGCCAGCAGAATGTCGATTGACCCCAACTGCTTTTTGAGCTTAGGAAGCGCGACGTGCTCCAAACGGCCTGTGACGACATGCGTGCCTTCGAAATTAGCCCGATAAGCGTCCGTCGCGATCGGGCACATGTCGACTGCGCCCACCATGGTGACGCCCGCGGCAGTGGCTCCCCAACTGCTCCCGCCCCCGCCGCAGAAAATATCCAACCCTCTCATGGTGCTCTGCTCCATTATCGTGCGGTCGCCAGGTTACCAGGCCAAGTGCCGGTATGCACCTTTCAGTAGTTGTCGGGCCTTTGTAGCCCTCCAACACCCTTTGCCCTCGAAAGAGGCAGCCTAACGCCGAGTCCTGGGCACATCCTGAAGCACTCGACGGACAGCATATGCTAACCGGGAGACGGGCAGGACTTTTGTTCGCATCATGATGTTATTGCATCTCAGGAGCCGATACGATGAGACCAACAACCAACGCCAGGATCTGCCATGGCTGATGTAATGACACCAGCGCAGCGGAGCGCCCTGATGTCACGAATTCGAGGAGCGGACACGGGACCCGAACGCATACTGCGCTCCGAACTCCATAATCGAGGGTTTCGTTTCTTCAAGCATGTCAAAACGCTGCCAGGCCGGCCTGATATCGTGTTTCCACGAGTGAGGGTTGCCGTTTTCATCGACGGCGACTTCTGGCATGGCTACCGCTTCCCACGCTGGAAAGCCAAGCTATCCCCATTCTGGCGAGAGAAGATCGAAGGCAACCGTATCCGCGACCAGCGAAATTTCAGAAGGTTACGAGCCAAGGGCTGGACCGTGATCCGCATCTGGGAGCACGATGTACGCTTTGATGTGGATGCCTGTGCCGATCGCATCTGCCATATCATCAATATGACTACGCTGTAACACATGCCTGCTGGACTTGGCCAAGACTCTTGTTGCCCAAGACATTAGATTAATCCGCACCACAGATATTTCAGGATGAGTATTGAGCATGCCATTCCCCATAAGCCTCTCCGATATGTCGGGACGGGACCTTCTCAAACTCCGGTCGGCGATTGATGCTGAACTCCGCGGACGCGGACTCCCGTCTGAACCAGGCGAGATCGGAGAGCAAATTGCTATCGGGTTTTTCACCGCGAACCCGAAACTTCCCATTCTCGCAGCAGCCCCTCGCGGAACCAAGAATGTTGATGCTATCTCGCGAGATGGAGAGCGCTATTCCATCAAAACACTTATGCGTGCGAAGAAGACCGGCACCGTGTATCCGGCACCTGATGGCGACACAAGGCCGTTGTTCGAGTACATGCTGATTGTCTTACTTGATGACTCGTATGAGCTTGCAGGTATGTTCCGTCTCTCCTGGGAATCGTTCTTGAAAGTACGCAGTTGGGACAAAAGAATGAACGCATGGTATGTAGCTCGTTCTTCTCGCGTTTTGACAGCGGCAGATCAGCTGGCTTAACCCGTAACCCGTAAGGTGGATCAATTTTTCTCGTAGGGCGGGTCTTGCACCCGCCTATCGAATGAAGCGACGGCTTCGTATCCGCGAAGTGCCGATACTTTCCACGTCACCGGAAAGGAAGCCATCGCTCGACAATCGGCGGGTGCAAGACCCGCCCTACGAATCTCACACACGTCTACGCGATCGCCAGTTGCCCAATCTCGTACAGACGAGGTGTGGTTTGCGGACTGAGAGGTCTTGCGTTCCAATAGGCCACATGTGGCGCACGTGGGCGGCTCGAGAATCGATGAAAACGTGGGTCTACTTTTTGCTGTGCGAGAACGATGCGCTGTACACGGGCACCGCGATCGATCCGTTGAGCAGGTTCAAGGATCACTGCGCGGGACGTGGAGCGCGGTTTACACGAATGCGAAAGCCCATTCGATTGGTCGGCGCATTCGCCTTCGAGACCCGAGGCGAGGCGCTGTCGAACGAGTACCGATTCAAACGCCTGCCCGTCCTCGAAAAGCGCCGGCTCGCTGCGATGGCGTCCGAGGATCCAGCCTGGCTCGCGTATCTGATGCAGCGCGCATCGATCGAAGGCCAGTGAATACAGCGGAGCAAGTAGGGTGGAGTAAGCGCAGCGCAACTCCACCATGGCATCAGGGAAACGATAAATTCCCACGCCAAGGGAGATGCCTTCCCGCTCGACAGACACCGGCCTTGTCATCTCGCAATGGTGGAGTTGCGCTGCGCTTACTCCACCCTACTGGGCAACTTGTTATGTGTAAGTATCGCAGGGTGGGCTTCACGCAATGCTCCGAACTTAGCGCCGTAGCCCGGATGCGTGCGAAGCGCGTATCCGGGACGATGCATGGTGAATCTTTCCGGAGAGCCCCGGCTGCGGCCGCGGGCCGCAACCGGGCTACGACACTGCGAACACACATGCCGTGCCCGCGATGGCAGGAAGCGCCGATCAGTCGATGTACGGATTGCCGGAGATCCCGGCGATTTCCTGCTCGCTCATCGTGGAGATGATGCAGGCGAGCACGCCGAGGGTGATCAGATAGACCGACGCGATGGCGAGGTCGGCGGCGCGCGATGGCCAGACCAAGGCAAGCGCCTGCGCCAGCAGGACACCCGGCAGGAAGCAGGTGAACGCGGCCAGGAAGCTGCCGACGATCAGCGCGCCGCCACGCATCAGCGCACGGCGCGCCCAGTACAGTCGCGGATCCGACGAGGCGCGGGCCTCACGCAGGAGCAGGACGCCGCGCACGGCGACCAGCAGGACCACGCCCAGCAGCGACCGTGCGTCCGGCCACGGGCCGTTGGCGAAGCCGCCGGCACCGGCGTAGGAGGCGAGGATGAAGATGGCGAGGAAACACAGCAGGCCGAACATCTTCGCGATGTCGGCAAGATGCCTGCGCAGGCCGCGCTGCGGGTAGAAGTACCAGGACAGCGCCACCGTCACCAGCAGTTCCGCCAGCACCGCCAGCAACAGGGTGGGCAGGCTGAGCCAGCCGACGGCGATCAGGGCGAGCGCGATGACCAGCTCGATCAGCTCGTCGCGCACCGTCGCCGGCTTGACCTTGTGCCACTCGATGCGCGAAGCCATGGGGTGCGCTCATGATGTCAGCGTTGCAGTTTGCGCCGCGTCGGCGGCAGCGGACAAGCGTGCGGAGTGTACGATGCCCGACCGGGGCTGGAAGACCGCGCCGAGCCGCTTTACGATCCAAACGGAGGGGTGGATGCCATCGGGCCGAAGACACGCCGATGACAGCATCGCCGCCCTCACAACGCTGTCCATCCTGGGAGACGAAATGAAAATCCAAACCACGCGCTTGCTCGCTGTCATCGCGTTCGCATCCGTGTTTTCCACCGCACTGGCCGACCCGCCCGCAAACAGAATCAATCCGGGTGCCGTGACTCCGTTGCGCGACGATGTCCGCAGAGCACTTGTGCCCCCCGCACCGACAGGGCCCTGCCGGGCGGAGTTGAGCGTGGACCGGTTCGAAGTGTCCCGCAGTGGCGATGGCGCGACCTACAACGTCAATGTCACGATCTCGAATATCGGTACCGAGCCGGCCGTGGGCTCGCAAACCAGCGCCGGCGGCGTTCTGGGCGTCGCGCTTGAAGTGAAAGACCTCAGGCGCGCGCGAAGCTATTTCGCCCAAATGGCCAACATCAATACCATCCACCCGGGAACCAGTCAGACGTTCAGCGGTTCTATTCCTGCGCGTGAAGTTCAAGCCCAATCCACGCAAATCGCGGCGATAATCGATCGGGGGCCGGACGGTCCACGCTGTGCTTATGATGCCCGTCGCAACAATGACGGCCTGGGCATCTCCGTGTCGACCATGAGAGATTGGCTTGCCGCAGGCAATGCAAGCTACGTGCGTACGGCGCCCTGGGCCCGATAGACCGCAAAGCGGGGGTCCATCTTTGTCGACAGGCGGGTCATGCGCCCGCCTGTCGAATGAAACAACCGTGCCACAGCCGGATCCGCACCAGGCGCGTATCCGGCACGAAGAATGTCGAGTCTTCCCGAGGATCCCCGGCTACGGCCCTCGGCCGCAACCGGGCGAGGACACCGGGTTTGCGTCTGGCAAGGCATCAGATGCGGTCGGCGCAGGGGCGATGCCCCTGCGCATGCTGGACTGTTTCACTTCGGCAGCAGTTGGAATTCGAGCACTGCCATCGCTTCCACGAACGAATCCTGCACCACGGGCATCTCCGCGTAGGGCGTTGGATTCGTCAACCGTTCTCGCGCCAGTTGATCGCGGATCCTCGCTTGCTGGTCCGCCGGCAACTCCAGGAGCAGATACGTCAACACCGTATGAAGCGCGGCGACTCTGCCTTTCAGATCATCGTAATCGTTCATGACGTTTTCCTCATTGTTGGAACGAACCCGGGCATGGGTCCGCTTGATGCGTCGATCCGATTTCGGAATCGAACGCGACAGCATCGGTACAGCGCTGTTACCGGATGCGCGCGAAACGTGTATCCGGGAAATGGAATGGCCAGCCTTTGCGTGGATTTCCGAGTGCGTCCGCGGTCCGGAGCCGGGCTACGACCCTGCTGCTTCGGGCGTCCTTGAAACTCACGCAATCTCCGCACGCGCATCGCGCGTATGCCGGAACTTCGACAGCGCTTTGTAGATCTTGATCCGGGCGCGATTCAAACCGCCCATCGGCACGTGCGCGGGCAAGGCATGGCCGGGCGAGAACGCGAGCGATTCGGCCAGCGCGTCGCGCTGTGCGCTGCGGAATTTCTGTTTGGGGATGCGCAGCGTCGCGACTTTCAAGAAGGGCGATGCGGTTTCGTCCCAGCGCGGGGCCGCGTCTTCGATCGGCATGCCGTCCTGGCGCAGTTGCACGCAGAAATCGAAGCTGGCCTCGTGCTTGTCGAGATGGCGCTGCATCGCTTCGCTGAGGTACGAATCGCCCGGTTCTGTCGGCATGCTGCTGCGGTGTTGCGATGTGGGGACCAGCGAATATTTCACCGCGCGACCTTTGCCGAAGCGGTATGGCGTGGTGCTCCAGTATTGGATGTCCAGCGGCGAGGTCGGGCGGATGCGCAGGGCGACGAGGCCCAACAATGCGCGCGTGTGTCCGCCCAGCACGCATTTGGCGGCGAACAGCAGCGGCGAACTTTCGATGGTGTAGTAAACGGCGTCGCGGAACAGCGCGATGGTGCCGAGCGGCATCACCGGCGTACTCAGCAGTACGAAGTCCTGCCCCAGCGGCGTCTCGTCCTTGCGCTTGCCGCCGGGTGCCATCAGTTTGATCGCGAAACCGCGCGCATCGCCGATCGCATCCGACTGCGGCTTGCCGCTGGAATTGGAGGTGCGGATCCAGCAATCATAGGTCTGCGTTTTCGCGAACACCCCGACGCGCAGGTGCTGCGGCAGATCGTCTTCCACTTCGAAGCGACCGCGCAGCAGTCCTGTTGTTTTGGGATGCGCATCGCGGCGGGTCTGACCGGCATCGTAATCGCGCGCCATCTTGCGGCGCAGGATATCGATCATCTCGGTGGTCATCGCCGCTTCGTCGGCTTCCCGCGTTTCGAGGGATGTAAGCATGGCGCGGGCGGCGCACGCGTTTGCGCGATACGGCCGCCGTCTCCTCTATGGGTGTGATGTCACTCGGGATGCTACACCGACTGCGGCGACAGGCAGAATGATGCCGGCCATTCCGGCGTTACTGCGCTTTCGATCGGCGTTGATGCACGAAGGACCGTGCATTTCGCACATGATGAAACGCGGCTGATCCCGCCTGCTGCGTTTCATCCCGGTTGGCGAAAGCATGTCGATACTCGCCTCTCCCCATTGCAGGACACTCCCATGAATCATTCGACCCACACCCACACGCGCATGCTTTCACGCCGCACGCTGCTCGGTGCCTGCCTGTTCGCGTCACTCGCCGCTGCAGGCGTGGCTGCCGCGCAGGACGCGGTCACCGAAGCGCAGGTCAAGTCGATGCTGGAAGCGAAGGGCTACACGAAGATCAACGACGTCGAATTCAAGGACGGTGCCTGGAAGGCCGACGCGCGCAGCGCCGACGGCAACCGCGTCGATGTGCGGGTGGACGCCGCAACCGGCAAGATCTATCCGGACACCCTGGTCGCGAACCTCAGCAGGGCGGATGTCGAAGCCAAGCTGACGGTGGCCGGCTACGTGAACGTCCACGACCTGAACTTCCGCAACGGGGTATGGGAAGCGGAAGCCGAAAACGCCAGTGGCCAGGACTTCGAGCTGCGCATCGATGCCGCGTCCGGCGAGATCATCGGCAAGCGCAAGGATTGATGCGGCAAGGCGCAATGAAGCTGCGCAGCGATGGCCATCGCTGCGATGAAGGCCGCAAAACGGACGAGTCCGCGCATCGCGGTGTTCTCCGGACATTTCATGGGGGATGGGCATAGCCCACAACAACCGGAGCAGCCCCCTTGGCGTGCGGCGCGACAGCGGCCGCTAGCCTTTCCCCTGGACTGTGCGATCGGCATTTTGCGCAACGACATCCCTTCATGCCTCGACGGAAGGCGCCCCGGCCGGCGTGTAATATCGCCCCACCTGCCGACGCCTTCGAGGATCCGTCCATGCGCATCGCCCGGCTCGCTCTGGCCCTGTCCACCGCGTCGATGAGCGCAGCCGCTGCGGATGATGCCTGGCACGCGAAAGCGCGCGAAATGCTTGCCGAAGCGATCGCGATTCCGACCGTGGCCGGGCGCGGCAAGGTACCGGCGCTGGCGCAGTCGCTGGCCGATCGATACAAAGCGGCGGGGTGGGCGGACAGCGATATCCACGTGCTGCCATACGACGCATCGCCTGTAGATCGCACGGCGGCGCTGATCGTGCGCTGGCCGGCGTCGGGCAAGGCGAAAGCCCGGCCGATCATGCTGATGTCGCACATGGACGTGGTGGAAGCGAAAGCCGAGGACTGGTCGATGGATCCGTTCGCGATGATCGAGAAGGACGGCTATCTGTACGGGCGCGGCACCAGCGATATCAAACAGGGCGTGGTCGCGGTGACGATCGCACTGATGCAACTGAAGGCGCAGGGGTTCAAACCGAAGCGCGACATCATCGTGTTCTTTTCCGGCGACGAGGAAACCGTCGGCCGGGGCGCGATGCTCGGCGCGACCGAGTGGAAGCATCTGCTGGACGTGGAATACGGCCTCAATTCCGACGGCGGCGGCGGCGGTTTTACGCCTGACGGCAAGCCGATCGGGTTCACTTTCCAGACGGCGGAAAAAACCTACGCCGACTATGCGTTCACCGCGCGGAATCCCGGCGGGCACAGTTCCAGACCGCGCCCCGAGAATGCGATCTATCAATTGTCCGAGGCATTGAACCGGCTGGGCCGTTATCGTTTCGAGCCGTCGTTGAATGCGACCACGCGCGCGTATTTCGGCGAACGCCAGAAAAGCGAAGCCGGCGCATTGGGCGATGCGATGCGCGCATGGCTGGCGAACCCGGCCGACGGCGCGGCAGCGGATGCGATCGAAGCGGATCCTGGCGAAGTGGGACTCACGCGCACGCGCTGCGTCGCGACCATGCTCAATGGCGGGCACGCGCCGAATGCGTTGCCGCAGCTCGCGCGCGCGACGGTGAACTGCCGCATCATGCCCGGTGTTTCGCCCGACGCCATCCGCGACGAACTGCAGACGATCGCGGGCGACAAGGTGGAAGTCTCGCGTCTCGACGATTCGCTGGCATCGCTGGATTCGCCGCTGCGCGCGGACATTCTGAAGGCCTATACCGACAGCGTGCATGCGATGTTTCCGAACGCGCCGGTGATTCCGGAAATGAGCGCGGGCGCCAGCGATGCGCGTCCGTTCCGGGAGCATGGCATTCCGATCTACGGCGTCGACGGTTCATGGGGCATCGTGCCCGACGACATGCGCGCGCACGGGCGCGACGAACGCCTGCCGCTGAAAGCGCTCGACGACGATATCGATCACTGGGTGCGGATGCTGAAGACGCTGGCGGGCCCGTAAAGCCCGGCCGCTGCATTTCCGAATCTATTCGGGACACACGGATTCCGACGCGCAGACGCTGATGCATGGTTTCCGATGCTGCGCCGGGTCGGCAGAACCGACCCGGCGCACGCAGGCTTACGATTTCTTGTAGAAGCGCTTCATCATGATCTGCATCTGCTTGATGTTGGGGTCGCGGGCGAACGACATCTGCAGCAGACGCTCGGCGACGGTGTTGCCGTCGTTGCATTTGCGGACCGGGCTGACCTGCGCTTCGACCAGCGCGCCGAATCCGGGCAGATTCTTGGTCGCCACCGTGTAGCACAGCGGGGTTTCGCCGCCCAGCTCGACGAGCGGCAGATTCAACTGCTTGGTGTCCGCGCGCAGCGACATCTCACGCACGATATCGTGACGCTGCCAGCGCAGGCCGCAAACGGTCAACGCGGTCGCGAGGCGCTTCTGGTCCTTGTTCACGTCGTATGCCCGCCGCACCAGCTTGCTTCCCGCGCCGGCCCGGCAGATCGCTTCGGCCAGCGTGACCGGATCGGGATTCATGCCCGTGGCGCGCTGGATGAGCGCCATGCTCTCCTCTCTGGGTTCACCGGCTCTGTCGACGCGCTCGCCCGCCTTGCGCACCAGCGCCGAGGAGATGATCGGCACCTTGCGCGCCGGCAGCCACGTGTCGGGAATCGGGTCGGCAATGGCGAAGATCTTGTCCGCGCGCGTATCGGTGGAGATCAGGAAATCGGCGTAGTCGAGACGGAAATTCCAGGCCTGCGGATACTTCGCCAGATACTCTTCGGCGATGCGCGGATACTCGGCGACCTGCGTGCCTTTGCGCAGCGTCATCAGCAGATGCGACAGCGCATTGACGTGGACATAGGCGAGACGCTCGGGCTTGGCGATCGCCGCCTTGTAGCGGCGATAGGCCACGTTGTAGTCGTTTTTGACGTAAGCCAGATCGCCGAGGAACAGATCCATGCTGGGATGCTCATGCTCGATCCGGATCGCGTTCGCGAACGACTGCGCGGCTTCCTCGTCCCTGCCCTGCAGATATCTCAGGCGCCCCAGCAGCATGTGCGCATCCGCGTACTCGGGCGAAAGCTCGATCGCGCGCAGGAAATATTTCTCGGCCTGTTCGTAGTTCGGCGTTTCGATCACCACCCGCAGTTGGCCCGGCCCGAGCGGCATGCCCGGCGCGGTCTTCATCGCGGCTTCGCCGAGCAGGGTCTGGATTTCGGGATTGCGCGGGTCGATCCGGTCCGCCAGCAGCAGCTTGCCCGCCGCATCGGCAGCAGCGGCAGCGCTGCCCACATTGCGCAGCGCATGCCGCGCCTCCGCAACCAGCACATCGCTTCCTGGAGTGCCTGCCGGGACGGCGATCGGCGGGATGTTGTCGGTGAACTTCTTGGCCGTCTGCGCGTACCACTCGCCCGCTTGGAAGTCGTGGGCCCTGCTCAACGCGACGTAGTAAGTGGAGCCGAAACTCGTATTGGCGAACGCCACGAACTTGGCGAGCTGCTCATCGGGGACCTTCGCCAGCACGGGGGTCAACCACCGGTTGAGGATCACGCTCAGATCCGCCGTGTTCACCGTGTGCGCCTGCGGACTGGGGGCCGCCGGTGCAGGCGCCGCATTCGAAGCGGCGGCTGTCGCGGTCGGCGGCGCGTCCGGTACTGCGCTCACGGCCGGGGCCGGGGCCGGGGCC
>JAFLDZ010000025.1 GCA_017302135.1 Lysobacterales bacterium
AAACCATTTCTATAGCTCTGATTTGTGCTCGCGGTCATTTTCGACCGATGGATAGCTTGGAAAAAACCCAGCCATGCCAATTTCTGAACGATCATCTAAATTGATCTGGGGCCAATGCGCGGCCCGCTGTTGTATTTGCAAAATCGATCTTGTTTATGCTCCTAATGCAGGTGCAACTTCTCTTCTTGGTGAAGTTGCCCATATTGTCGGAGAAACAAGGGCTGCGGCGCGAGGAGACTCATCAATGACGAGAGCAGAAAGGAACTGTCCTGACAATCTTCTCCTTCTTTGTCGCCCGCATCACAAGATCATTGATGATGACCCTGTCACTCACCCCATCCAAGCTCTGCATAAAATTAAGGCGGATCATATTCTCTGGGTCGCGTCCAAGCTGGTTCAACCTCACCCTTGGCGCTCACCCCTATCCCAGCTGACCTACATAAATGTACCTCGATTGTGTGAGCAAGCTGAGTTACAAGGTTACGACGTCGACCTGAGCAGGTATAAGCAAAGTCAGACGTTGCATAGCCTTGGTTGGGATTTGAATCATGTGATGAGTTCTTTTCAGAACGTACTTGCATACCTACAACTCAACGCCGTAAATATAGAAGACATCGTGGTCCACGAAAGCTTTATCGGAACCGCAGTGTCATTTAACAGGCATAGATTCAGAACAAAAAATGTGCCGTGCGTTACTCGAGACGCCGATCCAGTCAGCTTTCCATTCTCCGGCTCTCTAAAGGATGATCCGCATATTTATACAAAAATTGGCGATGCGAAGATTGTGATGTCAATAGATCCAAAATGGATCACCACTTCGACTGCAACCACCCTTTTTCGACCGCCTTCAGGGCAAAGCATCTTTTCCGGAATAGGCCTTATTACGGCGGTCGATTACGATGCACTTACTGTCTCGGTGACGCCATGGGTTATTGGTCTTCCTAAGAGCATCTTAGAATTTTCCGCAGAGTCATTTGAACAAAAACGAGTGGAATCCACGAGATCCTTAGACAATGAAGATTCTCCGCTGGACAACCTTGTAGATGCAAAACGCGCGCAGGTTGCTCCTTGCTACTTCAGCCCACCCCCAAGTCATTGCGACCTATGCCGTCACACGCTCAAAAACGACAAATATATGATCGATGGCGGAGTTCGTGACGCTGGCTTTTGGGCATGCATGTGCGAATCCTGTTTCCTTTCTCGTGGCCGAAAAATTGGATGGGGGCATGGGCAGCTCTATATTCAAGACAAAAACAGATGGCTTCTAGTTGCAGGCTTCCCCCCACCATGAGCACTATATAACGGAACCCGCGCAGCAGATTCCGCCGAATGCTCGCACGAAGTGATTTCGAGATGGCGGAATCGCCTTTGGCGGTTCCGCCCTACGTCGTCACGATGCCGACGATGACTAGCGGGTAGGATGGGTTGAGCGCAGCGATACCCATCGCTTTCCCGGAGACATGATGGGTATCGCTGCGCTCAACCCATCCTACAAAATACTGGGCGAGGCCACACCATGAGTTTTTCATTGCGTCTCGCCCTGGTAACCATCGTGCTATGCGGCACATGCATGACCGGCTGCGCGTCCACCCGCGCGGATTTGTCCGCACGCAGCGACAAGAACGTCTCCATCCCGTTCACGCTGAGCAAGCAGAACAATATCGTCGTCGAAGTCCAGATCAACGATTCGCATCTCCTGAATCTGATGCTGCATACCGCTTCCTCCGACGTCACGCTGACCGAGGAGACGGTCCGGAGGCTTGGCGATATCACGCTTGGGAACGACGCCAGGATCCAGAGCTGGGGTGGCACGTCGGATTCGCATTACAGCACCGGCAACCGCGTGCGGATCGGACCGTTGACCCGGGACAACGGCACCCTCTGGGAAAACAAGAACTCCGGAGAGGGCACGGACGGCAAGTTCGGTCTGGATTTTTTCGGCGACGCGGTGGTCGAGATCAACTACGACGATGGGCGCATCGTCGTCCACGACCGGCTTCCGGGCAAGGCGCGCGGCTACGAAATGCTGGATCTCGAAACCGAGGACGGAGAACTCTTCGCAAGAGGCGTTTGTCTATTCGGCGAAGACAATCGCGCGAACAGGTTCCTGATCCATTCCGGATACGCCGGGGGCCTTCTCCTGGACGATGAATTCGCTGCATCGAGCGGAATCGGCGGCAAGATCACGATCACGGAGACCAGCAGCCTGACCGACTCGTTCGGTCATGTGATCAAGGTACAGAAAGGCGTGATGCCCGGCTTTTCTTTGGGTCGCCTGCGTTTGTCCGATGTCCCGGTCGGATTCTTTTCCGGGGACATCGGCAGACAGAAGCAAAGCGTACTGGGCGGCGAAATCCTGAAACAGTTCAATCTGATCTTCGATATCGGCCACAAGAAGCTCTACATCAAAAGCCGCAATGCGTGACGTGCCTGGCATGTCTTGGGCGGGATGATGCATCGCTGCGTTCATCCCGCCTTGCCGCCTGCCGGTTTTCGATGAAACGCTCGGGCCTGAAGGCCCTCCTACGTCATTTCAATTCGACATCGTCGATCTGGAATGCGAATGCGCCGACCGGCTGGCCGGCGGTGAATGCGAAGCCGCGCACCCGGCTGAGATCCGCGCCGTTGAAGCCGCTCAGCGGGATACGCACTTCGGTCCATTCGGGGCCGGCGACGAAGGGTTTCACGCTGGGCATCGACTGCATCTGCACGCCGGAGAACAGCATGACGCTGTAGTTGCGTCCGTCGCCGCGCGCGCGGAAAACCAGTTCCTTGCGTGCGGAAAGATCGGCGGGCTGCATCGGCTGCGCGGCGGGAAAATACATCGCACCGGACCACGGGAAAGCGAAGCCGGTCTTGATCTCGCCGCTCACCGCAAGCGCGCCGTTTTCGCGCTTGAGCGTCGCGATCGACGCGCCGCCGGCCAATTGGTCGGTGGTCTGCATCCAGCCGGCGCCGAATTTCGCCGGCAGCATGCCCATCGGCGAGGTCGCGACATCGCCTTCGAAATCGTCGACCAGACTGCCTGCGGGAATCGCGGCGCCGATCGGCGCAGCCGCAGGCGCCTGCGGCTGCACGCGCGCGACGGCGTAACCGTTCTTCCACACGGTCACGATCGCGCGGGTGGCGAGAATGTCGCGGGTCGGATCGCCGTCGACCATCCACAGATCCGCGCGCTGCCCCACCGCGATACGGCCGCGATCGGCAAGTCCGAATCGACGCGCGGGCACCGAGGTCGCCGCTGCCAACGCTTCGCTGGGCGTGAACCCGGCGCGCACCAGCAATTCCAGTTCGCCGTGCATGCTCGCGCCGTGCGCGGTGCCGGGATTGCCGGCGTCGGTACCGGCAAGGATGTCGACGCCGGCCGCATGCAGTGCGCGCACGTTGGCGATGGCGTCGGCGAGGATCGCCGGCTTCGGCGTCGCCGAGCCGAACGTCGCTTTCAGGCTATCCGCCTGCGCAGCGGCGAGCCACGGTTTCAGTCGGGCGTCTTCGCTCAGCGCGCGGCCTTCGCCGGTCTGCGCCATCGTCGCCAGCACCGAGAGCGTCGGGATGACGAAAGCCTTGTGCTTTTTCGCGGAAGCAAAGAACGCCGCGTCGCCCGGCTCACCGAAGATATGCACGAGACCATCGGCGCCGGCAGCGATCGCCGACTTGCCTTCGCTCAGCCGCGACACATGCACCACCGCGAGTTTGCGCGCCTGGTGCGCGGCGGCGATCGCGGACTTCGCCTGCGCCTCGGCGATCGTCGGGATGCGCGTGGTCGCGCTGTACGCGCTCATGTCTTCGATGATGAGCTTGATGTAATCCGAACCTTCGCCGACGCGCGCGGCGACGAATGCAGCGGCATCGCCGTCGGCGGCGAGCGTCGGCACTTTCATGCCGTACTGGGTGCCGTGGCCGCCGGGCGCGGTGACCGCGGCGCCGGCGCTCCACAGATCGGCCTCATCGGTGCGCGCCAGCGATTCGCGCCTGGTTTTCAGCGCCGACAATCGGCCGACCTCGCCCATCATGTCCAGCTCGGTGGTCACACCGAAGCGCAGCGCATCGCGCGTCGCGTCGCCCCAACTGTGGGTGTGCGCATCGATCAGCCCGGGCAACAGCGTCTTGCCGCTGCCATCGACGCTGGGAAAGTCCTTCGGCGCATCGAATTTGGCGCCGACGGCCGCGATGCGCCCGTCGATCACCAGCACATCGGTGTTCGACAGCACGCGCGTGCCGTCGAAGACGCGGACGTTGCGGATGACGACATCGTTGGCGGCGTCGTTGTCGCGGGCAGGCGTGGCGGCGTGCGATGCGCTGGAGACGGACGCGGCGATCGCGATCGCGATGGCGACCGGGAGGCCGACACCGGGGCGGCGGGTGCAGACTTTCATGGCGGGATTTCTCATGGGACGGGGTGTGGAAAGTGTTCGGAGGGACAAGACGCTCCCGGACCGCCGATGTGACATCGGCAGAATTTTCCTTGAAACGCGGGCGCCGACGTCAAGCGGGCGGTGGCGGGCGGGGCGTGTTCACAGCCAGCCCTTCTGTCTTGCCAGCCGGTAGGCTTCGATGCGGTTGCCGACGCCGAGCTTGCCGATGGCTTCGGAGAGGTAATTGCGTACCGTGCCGTGCGACAGATTGAGCTGGGTGGCGATCTCGCCGGCGGACAGGCCCTCGCCGGCCAGGCGCAGCGTCTGGCGTTCGCGGTCGTTGAGCGGATCGGCTTCGGACCAGGCTTCGAGCGCGAGCTGCGGGTCGATCGCTTTGCCGCCGCGATGCACTTTGCGCAGCGCTTCGGCGAGGTCTTCGGCCGGCGCGTCCTTCAGCAGATAGCCCGACACGCCGGCATCCAGCGCGCGACGCAGAAAACCGGCGCGCGCGAAGGTGGTCACGATCACCACCTTCGTCGCCAGCGCATGGCGCTGGATGCGCTGCGCCAGTTCCAACCCGGTGAGGCCCGGCATTTCGATATCGGTGACCAGCAGGTCGGGCTTGAGCCGCTGCAGCTCGCGCCATGCGGCTTCGCCGTCGGCGGCGGCGCCTATCACTTCGATGTCGGTTTCCAGCGACAGCAGCGCGCTGAGTGCGCCGCGCACCATCGCCTGGTCTTCGGCCAGCAGGACGCGGATCATGCCTGCATCGCATGGTTGGGCGACGGCGCGGCGGATGCATCGTCGTGTTCGAGATGCGCAGCGAGCGGCACATGCGCTTCGATGCGCGTGCCTTCGCCCTTGCGCGAGTCGATGCGAAGCCGTCCGCCGAGCGCTTCGATCCGCTGGCGCATGCCGTCGAGACCATTGCCGGGAACGATCGCGCCGCCGCGACCATCGTCGGCGATGCGCAGCACTGCCTCGCCGTCGATCATCCTGATGGCGATGCGCGCTTCGCGGGCATGTGCATGCCGCTGGATGTTGGTGACCGCCTCGCGCAAGGTCATCGCCAGCGCGGTTTCGACTTTCGCGGGCAGCGCGCACGGGTCGCTGCTGCGCGGGTCGATCTCGGAAACCAATGCGATACCGTCGCTGCCCAGCAGGAGTTTCGCGGACACCAGTTCCGCAGCCAGTCCGGTGGCGCGGATGCCGGTGACCGCCGATCGCACCTGCGCCAATGCGTCGCGCGCGACCCGGCTGACTTCGACGATCTCGCGGTGCGCGGCCTCGCGTGCCTGCGGCGAATCTCCGCGCAGTAACAGCTTGCCGGCCAGTTCGCTTTTCAGCGCCACCAGCGACAGCGTGTGACCGAGCAGATCGTGCAGATCGCGGCCGATGCGCTCGCGTTCGGCCAATGCGGCGAGCCGCCGCACTTCGTCGTGCGAGAGCTTCAGTTCGGCGCGCTTGCGGTTGCTCTCGACGAAGTGGTGGTTGCCGAAGAACACCGCCACCGACACGATCATCGTGATCAGGAACACGAAGATCGGATAGTTCAGGACCATGACCTGGGCGAGGAAGCCGCCGAGGATCGCCATCGCCAACAGCAGCCGCTTCCACAGCGGACCGCCGAGCATCGCGGCGAAGCCGACCGCGTAGATCGTGTAGGCGTTGGCGAACGGGTTCGACGGCAGCAATGCGTAACCGATCGCGGCGATCGCCAGCGTGCACAGCAGCGATCTGATTCCGCTGGTGCGATAGGCCGCGAAATAGAACGGCAGGAACACCGCGATCGACAGCAGCGTCGGCCCGAGGATGCGCGGCAGCGGCCCACGCCAGGCCTCGGATTCGCCGAACCACGACAGCACCATCGGCAGGAACAGGAAGACCAGATAACCCAGCGTGTAGAACGGCATCCAGCCGAGTCCGTGCGCCTCGGGCACCAGACGCCCGCGCCAGCGCAGCAGCAGCGACTTGGTCGTTGGACTCATGACAGGCTCCGATACGCGGGATTGGAGAAGGGGCACTGTACCGGCCGCCGGCTCAGGCCGCGAGCCGTCGACGCGCCAGCATGAAGAACAGCACCGTGGTGCCGATCAACACGCCCAGATGCACGGCGAGATTGCCGCCGGCATCCATGCCGATGATCTTCAGCGCGATTTGCGAATGATGGTAGGACGGCCACACCGGCGCGGCTTCGGCGATCCATTTCGGCAGGAACTTCAGCGGTATCCACAAGCCCGACAGAAAGGCCATCGGCAGATACAGCAGATTGACCACGGCGGGCGCGCCCTGGCCGCCGACCAGCGTGCCGACGAACAGGCCCAGCGCGGCGAACGGCAGTACGCCGACGACATTGACCGCCCACAGCAGCAGCCACTGCGACACGCGCAGCTCGACGCCACCGACGGTGGCCGCCAGCGTCGCCAGCAGCAGCGAGATGATCATGGCGAACACCATCGCCATCGCCATCTTCGCGAACAGATATGCGCCCGGCGGCATCGGCAGCGCGCGCTTGTAGATCAGGAACCCCTGTTCGCGCTCCAGCGCCACGGTCACGCCGAACGCGAACATGCCGACGCCCATCACGCCGAACACGCCGTAGGTCGCGAGCAGATAGCGTGCGGCGTCGCCGTTGGATTTGTTCAGCAGCACGCCGAACAGCACATAGAACAGACACGGAAACAGCAGCGAAGGCAGCGCGAACGAAGGCGTGCGCAGCAGGCGCATGAGTTCGTATCCGGCTTCGAGCAGGTAGCTGCGAACGGGCGAGTGCGCTATCGCGAGGGCATCCATTGGCGCGGCATCGACGGGTGTGGACATGGCTTTCATTACGCGGCCTCCTGTTCGGCATCGTCGCGGGTGAGTTCGAGGAACGCGTCGGCCAGACCGGCGCGCTGGATCTCCAGATCGCTGAGCGCGCTGTCTTCCGCCAGCATCCGCCGCAGCACCGGCTCGACGGCATCGGTCAGGACTTCGATCCGCGCCGGATTGCCATCGTGGCCGCGCACCGCGCTGCGTACGCCGGGCCAGGTCGCGATCCGCGCCGCATCGAGCGCCGACAGACAGCGGATGCGGCGCTGGGAGACATGGGCGCGCACGTCGTGCATGGTGCCGGCGGCGGCGACCCGGCCGCGATGCAGCACCACCACGCGCTGGGCCAGCGCTTCGGCTTCCTCCAGATAGTGCGTGGTCAACACCACTGCGGCACCGGCCGCGACCAGCGTGCGGATCGTCGCCCACATCCGCTGCCGCGCATCGATATCCAGACCGGTGGTCGGTTCATCGAGAAACAGCACCTGCGGATTGCCGCAGATCGCCAGTGCGAACTGCACCCGCCGCTGCTGGCCGCCGGAGAGCCGGCCGTAGCGACGGTCGAGCAGCCCATCGAGACCGGCGAGCGCGACGCAGTCGGCGACGCTGCGCGGCATCGGGTAATAGCTGCGGGTGAGGTTCAGCAGTTCCGAGACCTTGCTGTTGTCGGGGATGCCCGCCGACTGCAGCATCACTCCGATCCGCTGGCGCGCGGCCAGGGTGTCGGGCGTACGGCCGAACAGCTCGGCATTGCCGGCATCGGGCTTCAGCAGCCCCAACAGGAGTGCGATCGCGGTGCTCTTGCCCGCACCGTTGGCGCCCAGCAGCGCCAGCACCTCGCCGGCGTGCAAGGACAGGTCGACGCCATCGAGCGCCTGGACCGCGCCGTAGCGTTTGCGGGCGCCGCGCAATTGCGCGAGTGGAGGATTGGCGATGGGCATGTTCGAAGGCTCCCGAGGCGATGGCGCAAGACTAGGCGCCACCCCGGAGACCCGGCAGTCCCGGGCGTCAAGCATTCGATGTGACAGTTGTCAGCAGACGCCGGGCGCACGCCGGCCCTAGGCTTGGCATACGGCTGGCGTTGCCCTGGCCGCAACCGCGTCAGCCCTGCATCGCAGACGCAGACGGTGACCTTCTTCATGTTGGCGTTCGGATGCGATGCGGTCACACTTCCGCCAATTCCACGTCCTTATCCACCATGGAAACGATGAATACGAACGCCGACCTGCTCAAAGAGCTCCGAATCGACCGCAAGGCCGCGCCTTCGCCATCGCGGCGCGGACTGTGGGTGGGGCTGGCGATCGCCGCGATCATCGCCCTGATCATCGTTGCGGTGGTGTTCCTGCGCTCAGGCCGCCAAGGCATCGAGGTGCAGACCTCGGAAGTGACCGCCATCGGCAATGGCGGCAGTGGCACGACGGTACTGGATGCGACCGGTTATGTGGTCGCGCGGCGGATGGCGACCGTCTCCTCGAAGATCACCGGGCGCGTCCGCGAAATCCTGATCGAGGAAGGCCAGCGCGTCGAGGCCGGTCAGATCATGGCCACGCTCGATCCGGTCGATGCCGATGCCCAGCGTGCGCTCGCCTATTCGCAGCTGGAAGCGGCACGCAGCCAGACCGGCAGTCTGCAGGCGCAGTTGAAGGAAGCGGAGGCGAACGCCTCGCGGCTGGGCCAGTTGGTCGGACAGAAGCTGGTCTCGCGCCAGCAGTACGAACAGGCCATCGCCGCCCGCGACTCGCTGCGCGCGCAGTTGGATGCCGCCAGATACAACACCCAGGTCACGAACGATTCGCTCCACATCGCCGACCTCGGCGTCGACAACACCACCGTGCGCGCACCGTTCGCGGGAGTCGTGATCGCGAAAGCGGCGCAGCCCGGCGAAATCGTTTCGCCGCTGTCGGCGGGCGGCGGCTTCACCCGCACCGGCATCGGCACCATCGTCGACATGGATTCGCTGGAAGTGGAAGTCGATGTCGGCGAGTCCTTCATCGGCCGCGTGCAACCGAAGATGCCGATCGAAGCGACGTTGAACGCTTATCCGGACTGGAAAATCCCCGGCGAAGTCATCGCAATCATCCCCACTGCGGATCGCGGCAAGGCGACCGTGAAGGTCCGCGTCGCGTTGAATCAGCGCGACGCCAGGATCGTGCCGGACATGGGCGTGCGCGTGAGCTTCATGGAAGCCGCCAAACCCGCAGCCGCGACCACGGCCAAGCCCGGCGTGCTCGCACCGGGCGCCGCGATCGTCTCCCGCGACGATGCGGAGGTTGCGTTCGTGGTCGAAGGCGACACCGCCAGACAGCGCACGCTCAAGCTGGGTCGCACGCTCGGCGACGATCGCGAAGTGCTCGAAGGGCTGAACGGCGGCGACATGGTCGTGCTCGATCCGCCGGATACGCTCGTCGATGGCGCAAGGATCCGCGTGACGCCTGCCGACAGCGCAGACGCCGAAGAGGAATGACGCAACCTGTTCCACACCGCTGCAGATCCGCTCCTGCACAACCGTTCAACACATGAGGATTCCGTCGATGGACGCTCTGGTTTCGCTCCGCAACCTCACCAAAACCTACCAGCGCGGCGCCGAAAAAGTCGAAGTGCTGCACGGCATCGATCTGGATATTCCCAAAGGCGACTTCGTGGCGCTGATGGGGCCATCGGGCTCCGGCAAGACCACCCTGCTCAACCTCATCGGCGGGCTGGACTCGCCCACCGGCGGCGAGATCACGGTGGACGGCTCGCGCATCGACCAGATGCGTTCCGGCCAGCTTTCGGAATGGCGCAGCAACCATGTCGGTTTCGTCTTCCAGTTCTACAACCTGATGCCGAACCTGAGTGCGCAGAAGAACGTCGAGCTGCCGCTGCTGCTGACCAATCTCAATGCCGCGCATCGCAAGCGCAACGCCGAGATCGCGCTGCAGCTGGTCGGCCTGGCGGACCGCGGCAAGCATCGCCCGAACGAACTCTCGGGCGGCCAGCAGCAGCGCGTGGCGATCGCGCGCGCGATCGTCTCGGACCCGACCCTGCTGATCTGCGACGAGCCCACCGGCGACCTCGATCGCCAGTCGGCGGAGGAAATCCTGACCCTCCTCCAGTCGCTCAATCGCGACCACGGCAAAACCATCGTCATGGTCACCCACGACCCCAAGGCTGCGGATCACGCGCGCCGCACCATCCACCTCGACAAGGGCACGTTCGCAGACAACGGCGCGGGACACTGATGCCGGTGCGTCCGTTCACGATTTTCACGAGGTCGCCATGAAATATCTTCATCTGATCTGGGCCGCGCTGTTCCGCAGCAAGACCCGCACGCTGCTGACGCTGTTGTCGGTGGTCGCCGCCTTCCTGCTGTTCGGGATGCTCGATTCCGTCCGTGTCGCCTTCAACTCCGGCGGCGCCGTCGCCGGCGCCAATCGCATGATCGTCTCATCGCGGCTGTCGATCACGCAGATGCTGCCCTACAGCCTGCTGTCGCAGATCGAGGCCACGCCCGGGGTGAAAAAAACGTCCTATGCGGCGTGGTTCGGCGGCATCTATCGGGACCCGCAGAATTTCTTTCCGAATTTCTCGATTGGACCGAATTTTCTCGATCTGTATCCGGAATACGTCCTGCCCGCGTCGCAACGCAAGGCATTCGCCGCCGATCGCAGCGGCGCGATCGTCGGCGAGACGCTGGCCAAACGCCATGGATGGAAGATCGGCGACACCATTCCGCTGCAGGCGACGATCTTTCCCCAGAAAGGCAGCAACGCCTGGCCGCTGAAACTCTCCGGTATCTTCACGGTCACGGACAGCAAGCGCAAAGGCGAGGAAAACCAGCTCTGGTTCCACTGGAAGTACTTCGACGAATCCAACGATTACGTGAAGAGCCGGGTCGGCTGGTACGTCGTCGCGCTCGACTCGCCCGACAACGCGGACCGCGTGGCCAAGGCGATCGATGCGCTCTCGGCCAACTCGGACCACGAAACCAAGACCCAGACCGAGCAGGCGTTCAACCAGGCTTTCGCCAAGCAGTTCGCCGATATCGGCCTGATCGTCACCGCGATCATGGGCGCCGTGTTCTTCACCCTGTTGCTGCTGACCGGCAACACCATGGCTCAGGCCGTGCGCGAGCGAATTCCCGAATTGGCGGTGCTGAAGACGATCGGCTTTTCCAACCGCAGCGTGCTCTGGCTGGTCCTGGCCGAAGCGGTGCTGCTGATCGTCATCGGCGGCTGCATCGGCCTCGGCATCGCTGCGATGCTGATGCCCATCATCAGTGCGGCCAGCAACGGCATCATCCAGCTTCCGACCGTGCCTGCGCAGACATGGGGCATCGGTCTGCTGCTGATGCTGGCGATCGGCGTGACCGTCGGCCTGTTGCCCGCGCTGCGCGCCATGCGCCTGAACATCGTCGACGCCCTTGCCGGACGTTGAGAGAGGAACACGACCATGAACCGCATCAAGAAATGGATGGGCAACTTCGGAATTGTGCTGCTGTTGGCGCTCGGTCTCGCCGCGTGGACGATGCTGCCCTGGTACGGCGTGCTCGCCGCAGTGGTCCTGCTGATCGTCTGGCTGCTGTCGAGCAGGCGCGGTCAGCAAACGCTGGCGGTAGCCGGTATCGGCATCAGCAGTCTGCCGCAGCGCTGGGGCGCTTCCAGCGTCATCGTCATCGGCATCGCTGGCGTGGTCGGTGTGCTGGTCGCGATGCTGGCGATGGGCGAAGGCTTTCAAGCCACGCTCAAAGGCACCGGCAGCGACGATCGCGCGATCATTCTGCGCGGCGGTTCGCAGGCCGAAACCAATTCGGTGATCGGCCGCGACCAGGTTCCGCTGATCTCATCCCTGGCCGGCATCGCCACCGGCAAGAACGGCAGACCGCTGGTATCCCCGGAGCTGTCGCAGGTGGTGAATCTGCCGAGCCGCAGCGACGGTACCGACGCCAATGCGCAGTTGCGCGGCGTCGGCGAGCAGGGATGGGAATTGCGCCCGCAGATGAAAATCGTCGAGGGCCGCAAGTTTTCCGCAGGCCTGCGCGAACTCGTCGTCGGCCAAGGCGCGATGAACCAGTTCCGCGGCATCCGCGTCGGCGAACGCATCACGCTCGCCAACCAGAGCTGGACCGTGGTCGGCAAATTCGCCAGCGGCGACTCGCACGACTCCGAATTGTGGGCCGACAGCGAGGTGCTGGCTTCCACCTACAATCGCCAGAGCTTCCAGTCGGCGACGGTCAAACTGGACGGCAAGCGCGGATTCAAGCAGCTCAAGGCCGCACTCGCCGCCGACCCGAGGCTCAAGCTCGACGTCCTCACCACACGCGAGTACTACGGCAAACAGTCGGAAGGTCTGACCAAGCTGATCAAGATCCTCGGTATCGTCATCGGCACGATCATGGCGATTGGCGCTGTCTTCGGTGCGCTCAACACGATGTTCGCTGCGGTCGCGGGACGGGCGCGCGAGATCGCGACCATGCGTGCGCTCGGTTTCCGCGGCGTGCCGGTGGTGATCGCGGTGATGTTGGAGACGATGCTGCTGGCCCTGCTCGGCGGCCTGCTTGGCGCATTCATCGCCTGGCTCGTGTTCAACGGCTATCAGGTGTCCACCCTGGGCAGCAATTTCAGCCAGGTGGTCTTCCAGTTCAAGGTGTCGCCGGAACTGCTGTGGACCGGGTTGAAGTGGGCACTGGGCATCGGCCTGGTCGGTGGTCTGTTTCCCGCGCTGCGCGCTGCGCGCCAACCGGTCACCGACGCGCTGCGCGGCGCGTGATTCGCGATGCCTGACTCGCTGGGCATGCCCGCGATGCATGCCTGCGATGCATGCTTGCGATGCAATATCCGCCCGCTTCGTTTTCCCACATCGCGGCAGCCGTTCATGGCCTGCAAACGCCCGGCTCCGGCCGGGCGTTTTGTTTTCGAGTCATGTTTTTCGGATCATGCTTTCGGATCAGCCCGCCGCCGATCGTCGCGCGCGCCGCAGACTGTCGAACGCGAAGATCGCCAATGCGATCCAGATGACGACGAAACCGATCGCGCGGTCGCGGTCGAAAGTTTCGCGGAATACCAGCACGCCGATCAGGAACTGCATGGTCGGGGCTACATATTGCATCAGTCCGATGGTCGACAGCGGCACGCGCCGGACCGCGAACGAGAACGCGATCAGCGGCAGCGCGGTCAGCGCGCCGCCGAAGATCAGCAGCGCATCGACGGTGAATCCCCACGTGCCGAAGAAGCCGCCCTGCCCGCTGGTTTCCATCCACAGCAGATAGGCGAGCGCCGGCAGCAGCAGCACCGAGTTCTCGAAGCCGAGCCCGGTCACCGAATCGACCGCTGCGAGTTTGCGGATCACGCCGTAAAGCCCGAACGATCCGGCCAATGCCAGCGCGATCCACGGAAAACTGCCGTAGTTGAAGGTCAACCAGAGCACGCCAGCGGCGGTGATGGCGACCGACAGCCACTGGGTCGGATTCAGGCGTTCGCGCAGGAAAAGCGTGCCGATCACCACATTGAGCAGCGGATTGATGAAATACCCGAGACTGCTTTCGACCACGTGCCCGGCGTTCACCGCCCAGATGTACAGGCCCCAGTTGATCCCGATGCACAGGCCGCTGAGCGTCAGCATCGCGGCGAGCCGCGGTTTGGCGATGATCGCGGCGAACCAGCCGCGCCCACGCGACCACAGCAGCCACAGCGCGACCAGCACCGCGCTCCACAGCACGCGATGCGCCACGATCTGCAGCGACGGCACCGCCTTGAGCAAATGCCAGTACAGCGGCATCAGGCCCCACAGCACGAACGCACTGGCGGCGATCGACAGCCCTTTGCGATCCAGTCCCTGCTCCGGCGTCATCCGCGCGCTTTCGCCCGGCTGATCGCGGCCACGCCGACCAGGATCACCGCCAATGCGCCGAGATCGTGCAAGCCGAAATGCTCATTTCCCAGCCATGCGCCCAGCATCACCGCGATCGGCGGATTGACATAGGCGTAGCTCGATGCCAAGGCCGGGCGCACATGGTTCAACAGCCAGATGTAGGCGCCGAAGCCGCCGATGGAGCCGAAGATCGCGAGATAGATCAACGCTGCGGTGCCCTGCGTGGTCGGCGCGGCAGGCAGGCGCTCGCCCATCGCCAGACCGAGCGCGATCAGCATCGCCCCGCCGCAGAGCATCTGCGTGGCTGCGGCCATGAACGGCGACGGCAGATCGCGACCGCGCGACCACACCGAGCCGAACGCCCAGGCGATCGGTGCGATCAGCAGCAGGGTCAGGCCGCGCGGCGTGGACGACAGACTGCTGCCGGCGTTGAGCCAGAGCACACCGATGAAACCGATGCCGATGCCGAGCCATTCGCCGCGACTCGGATGACGGCCGGACATCGCCCCGAACAGTCCCATCCACAGCGGCATCGACGCGATCGCGATGGCCGCAAGCCCGGACGACACGTCCTCCTCCGCCAACACCACCATGCCGTTGCCGAGCAGCATCATCAACAGGCCCATCACTGCGATCGACGGCCACTGTGCGCGGGTCGGCGCGGGCACGCCGCGCCAGCGCAGCACCGCGTACATCAACCCGCCCGCCACCAGCATGCGTCCGCCGGCCACCGCCAGCAGCGGCGGCCAGCCGCCTTCCAGCGCGAAACGGATACCGAGATAGGTCGAGCCCCAGATGAGATATACCGCCGTCAGCGCAAGCGCGACGGCGAACGTGGAGGCAGGACGCGGGTCGCCCGCGGATGGAGTGGCCATCGCAGTGCTCGAAAAGAAAATGGGGGAAATTGAAGACGTGTCGCTGCGCCGCAGAGACCGGACCATTCTACGCCTGCGCTTCTGCCGATTGGCCCGCGTCGCGGAACATAGTAAAGCGTTTCGTCGCGATGCCCAGCGCTTGCAGGAGCGACTTCAGTCGCGAAACCGACCGAATTGCAGCCGCGACGTCGACTGCGATCTGAAACAACGCATGTTTCGCGACTGAAGTCGCTCCTACGAAAACACGCGGCCTATCGGGCGCCGATGACTTCGCGCCGGAGCAACTGCTGCTTCAACGCCAACCCCCAGCGATACCCGCCCAGCGAACCGTCGCCACGGATCACCCGATGACAGGGGACCACGATTGCGACGCGGTTGTGGGCGCAGGCGCTGGCGACCGCACGCGCGGCTTTCGGCGCATCCAGCGATGCGGCGAGTTCGGCATAGCTGCGGGTTTCGCCTGCGGGAATCTTCATCAGCGCATCCCAGACCCGTTTCTGGAACGCGGTGCCGATCAGATCGACCGGAATCCTGTCGGACGCCGGCATCCGTTTGCCGGCAAGCGCATCGGCGACCGCACGTACGCGCGGCGCCAGGAATTCGTCGCGCCCGGCATCGACCTGCTGCAGCTTCGCGCGCGGAAATTCGGCGTGCAGCTTGCGCACCAGCGCATCGACATCGTCGCCCAGCTCGACCATGCAGATGCCGCGCGCGGTGGTCGCCACCATCGCCTCTCCCAGCGCGGTCGCAACGATGCTCCAGCGGATCTCCTCGCCGCCGCCGCCGGCGCGATAGCGAGCGGGCGTCATGCCGAGCTTCGCGGCGCCGGTCTCGTACACCCGCGACGGCGAGCCGTAGCCGGCGTCGTACAGCGCCGCGCTGACGTCGCGGCCGTCTTTCAATGCGGATTTCAGTGCGCCGAGTTTGCGCTGGGCGAGATACTCGGCCGGGCTCAGACCGAAACGCGCACGGAAACGGCGCTGCAGATGCGAAGCGCTGAGACCGACCGCCGCCGACAGTTCGGCGAGCGCCGGTTCGCCGGCATCCAGCAGTTCGCGGGCGTGTTCGAGCGGGTCGTGGGTGATATTGCGCATGCGGCAGAGACTAGCGGGCGCTGCGGGTGCCCGCTATCCGATTCTTGCGGCGGCGAAGGCATCCAGAAAGAAAACCCGGATCCCACAAACGGAAACGGACCCTCGCGGGTCCGTTTCCTTGTCATCACGGCATCGAACGATCAGTTCGCCCACTGCCCCGGCTTGCGCGCTTCGGTCAGCAGGACCTGCGCCGACAGCGGCTTGTCGCTGCCCAGCACCTGCACCGCATCGACCAGGATCGCGGCCGACTCGCGCAGCAGCGGATCGGGACGCTTTTCCGCAGCCTTCTCGCGCGCGGCGTCCTGGGCGATGTTGCGTTCGTTGGCGGTCAGGCCGTCGTCGCTGTCTTCGGCCAGCGGATCGAGATCCAGGCCCATGGTCTTGCGCGCTTCCTGACGCTGTTTGCGCTTGGCGGCATCGCGATCGCGTTCGGCGCGACGCTCGGCTTCGTTCAACGAGACCGACTTCTTGGCGGTTTCCTCGCGGAACTGCGCGATGTCCTCGGTCCACCACTGGAATTCCTTGTCGTTCGCCACGCGCGCGTCGTGCCGCGATTTCAGCTGCGGCAGCAGCGGGGCGAAATCGCCGTACTGCGTATGCGGCACTGCGGCGATCCGGGTCCACGGCAATGCGTTATCGTAGGTGCTTTCGCCGAATTCGCTCGCATCGACGCTGACCGGGAACTGGATATCCGGCACCACGCCCTTGTTCTGGGTGCTGCTGCCGCCGGGCAGGAAGAACTGGGCGATGGTCAGTTTCACCTGCCCGAAACGCTTGCCGTCGTTCATCGGCCAGCGATCCAGATCGACGAGATTCTGCACCGTGCCTTTGCCGAAGGTGGTTTCGCCGATGATCAGGCCGCGACCGTAGTCCTGGATGGCGCCCGCGAAGATTTCCGAGGCCGAAGCCGAGCCGCGATTGATCAGCACCGCCAGCGGTCCGTCCCAGGCCACGCCTGCGTCGGAATCGCTGTCGACCTGGACGCGTCCGCCGGATTCGCGGACCTGCACCACCGGGCCCTTGTCGATGAACAGCCCGGTGAGTTCGACCGCTTCGGCCAGCGAACCGCCGCCGTTGTTGCGCAGATCGATCACCACACCATCGACGTTCTGCTCGCGGAAACCGCGCAGCAGTTTCTTCGAATCGAGGGTCGCGGAGGCGTAGTCGCTGCTGTTGCGGCGCTTGCCTTCGAAGTCCTGGTAGAACGCCGGCAGCTTGATCACGCCGATGCGGCGCGCGGGCTGGCCGTCGGTGGCCGGAATGGTCAGCACTTCGGCCTTGGCGGCCTGTTCTTCCAGACGGATCTTGGCGCGGTTGAGCACGATCCGGTTCGGCTTGCTGTCGAGCACCGCTTCTGCGGGCACGATGTCCAGACGCACCTGGGTGCCCTTGGCGCCCTTGATCTTCGCGACCACATCGTCGATGCGCCAGCCAACCACGTCCTCCATCGGCCCGGTCGCGCCCTGACCGACGCCGACGATGCGATCGCCGGCCTTGAGCTTGTTGCTCAGCGCCGCCGGGCCGCCCGCGATCAGTTCGCGGATCACCACCACGTCGTCCTGTTTCTGCAACTGCGCGCCGATGCCCTCCAGCGACAGGCTCATGCTCTGTTCGAAGCGTTCGGCGGCGCGCGGGTCGAAGTAATCGGTATGCGGATCGATCGACGTGGCGTACGCATTGAGGAAGGTCTGGAACGCGTCGATCCCGTTGAGTTCGGCGACGCCCTTGGCCATGTTGGCGTAACGCTTGTCGAGCGTCTTGCGGATCTCGTCGGGCTGTTTGCCGGCGAGCTTGAGGCGCAGCCAGTCGTTGCGGACCGATTGCTCCCAGAGTTTGTCCAGTCCGGCGGTGTCGGCGACCCACGGCACGTCTTCGCGGTCGTATTCCCAGCGGTCGCTGCCGTCGAAGCGGAAGATGTCCTTGGCCAGCAGGCCGCGCGCATGGGTCACGCGCTGGTTCACGCGCTGCTGGTACAGCGCGAACATCTCGAACGCCGGCGCCACTTCGCCGCTCTTGATCGCGTCGTCGAGTTTGACGCGATAAGTCGTGAGCTTGTCGATGTCGGCGGCGGTGAAGAACAGCTTGCCGGGATCGAGCGATTCGAGATAGCGCTTGAACACTTCCGCAGAGAGGCTGTCGTCCAGCGCGCGCGGCCGGTACGCATAGCGGCTGTCGGACAGGATGCCGTAGACCAGCTTGGCGGCGGTGGCCTGCTCGGCGCTGGGGCTGCCGGCATCGGCCTGCGCGGTGAGCCACGCCACCGGCGCGGTCAGCGCGAGGGCGAGCAGGGTAACCGGAAGTGCTTTGGCGACTTTCATCGGCGATCTCATTGATTGGAGCGAGCGTTTCGGGGACAGACAGCAGCAAACGGCGCGAACAACATCGTTACGGCGGGCGAGCGGCCCCGGGATGCACCCGGAGACTCATCCCCTGGGGCCTACGACTCTGGAGAGTACCTAAAGTTTCGGCGGACACACACCGCACAAGGTCATGCCTGGCACGTGAATGCGAGCATCCCGACGACCGGTCGGACCTCCGTTCATGCGGGGGACGGCTTCAACCGGCGGCTTGCCGCTCGCCTTCAGCCGACACCGGCCCCGGCCGCCTGCCGATCGGCGTGATACGAACTGCGCACCATCGGGCCGGAGGCGACGTGGCTGAAGCCCAGGGACATGCCGTAGTCCTCCAGCGCCTTGAACTCGTCGGGCGTCCAGTAGCGCAACACAGGATGGTGGTGGGCGCTGGGCTGCAGGTACTGGCCGATGGTGATCATGTCGACATCGTGCGCGCGCAGGTCGCGCAGGGTGCCCTGCACCTGGTCCATGGTTTCGCCGAGGCCGAGCATGATGCCGCTCTTGGTCGGCACGTCCGGATGTTGGGCCTTGAACTGCTGCAGCAGGGTGAGCGACCACTGGTAGTCGGCGCCGGGGCGCACGTTGCGGTAAAGCTCCGGCACGGTTTCGAGATTGTGGTTGAACACGTCCGGCGGATGCTTCGCGAGGATTTCCAGCGCGCGCTCCATCCGGCCCTTGCCGCGGAAGTCCGGGGTGAGGATTTCGATCTTCGTCTGCGGGCTGTATTCGCGCACCGCCGCGATGCAGTCGACGAAGTGCTGGGCGCCACCGTCGCGCAGATCGTCGCGGTCGACGCTGGTCACCACCACGTATTTCAGGCCCATGTCGGCGATGGTGCGGGCGAGGCTCAGCGGCTCGTCGGCATCCGGCGGCTTCGGTCGGCCGTGGGCGACATCGCAGAACGAGCAGCGGCGGGTGCAGACCTCGCCGAGGATCATGAACGTGGCGGTGCCGTGGTTGAAGCATTCGTGGATGTTCGGGCAGCTGGCTTCCTCGCACACGGTGACGAGGCGGTTCTCGCGCAGCTTGCTCTTCAGGGCCTGCACCGCGTTGCCGGAGGGAATCCGCACCCGGATCCATGACGGCTTGCGCAGCACCGGGGCATCGGCGAACTGCACCGGCGAGCGCGCGATCTTGTCGGCTGCGACCTGTTTCGCGCCCGGCTCGAGCGGGCTGTGCACCAGCGGCGAGGCCCCCAGCGATGCGGGCGCATCGCCGACGATGGTCAGCGGAATGGTTTTCTCGGCGGGCGTCGGTGTGGACATCAGGCGGCCTGGGGTGCCGCAGCAGCGGCTGAAAAGGAGGAGAGTGCGGCAAGGTCGGGCGGCGGCGCGGTCTGCAGCCGCAGGCCGAACTGCGCGGCCAGATTGTCCAGCAGCACCGGTTTGACCGCATCGAGGCTGGAAGGGCCGCCCAGGTCCAGCATCGAGGTCACCTGCAGCCCGGCGTAACCGCAGGGGTTGATGCGGTGATAGGGCGCGAGATCCATGTCGACATTGAACGCCAGCCCGTGGAAGGTGCAGCCGCGACGCACGCGGATGCCCAGCGCGGCGACCTTGGCGTCGTTGACGTATACGCCGGGCGCGCCGTCGCGGCGGACGGCATGGATGTTCCAGTGGTCGAGGGTGTCGATCACCGCCTGCTCGATCCTGCAGACGTAGTCGCGCACGCCGATCTTCAGGCGCTTCAGGTCCAGCAGCGGGTAGGCGACGATCTGTCCGGGTCCGTGATAGGTCACCTGGCCGCCGCGATCGACCTTGATCACCGGGATGTCGCCCGGCATCAGCACGTGCTCGGGCTTGCCGGCCTGGCCGAGGGTGAAGACGGGATCGTGTTCGACCAGCCAGAGCTCGTCGGGCGTGTCGGCGTTGCGGGCATCGGTGAAGCCCTGCATCGCGCGCCAGACCGGTTCGTAGGCGTGACGGCCGAGGTCGCGGACCTGCGCGGGCAGGGTCACAGCGTCCATTTGATGTCCGGTTCGGCGCGCAGCGCGTCGTGCGCCGCTTCGTAGCGGCTGCGGTCTTCGGCGTGGATGCTCAGACGGATCGACACGAACTTGCCGCCCGAAGAATTGCGCGTCGCAACCGTCTCGCGCAGCACCGGGATCCCGATCGCCTCCAGCACTTCCGGGATGCGTTCCTCCAGCCCGGCGCCCGCAGGGCCCATGGCGGTGATCTCGAAGACCCCGGGAAACTGGAAGCCGTGGTCGGGATGGTCGGAGCCGTTATTCATGCGTGGATTATGGGCCCGATCCATAGCCAACCCAAGGCCCGGAACGCGCCGCAACGCTCGCCAAAAACGGCGATGGCTGCAACGACAGGCCATGCCGGTACGCCTTCGCGATGCCTGCGGGCGATATGGCCGGAGCGCCAACAATCTGCCGTCTCCCGGGATAAGGCGCGCGACGCGCCGATCGCACGGAGCCCGTCATGGCCGCACGCACATCGTTCCCCGTTCCGTCGCTCGCACTGCTCTGCGCCGCCGCCGTCGCGACCGCGCTGCTGGTGTGGCATACCTCCCGGGTTCCCGCGATGTCGACGCAAGCGCCGAAGGTGGACAGCGCTGCGCCGTCCCCCGCCATCGCACCGTCCGCAATGCCCGACAGCCCGAGAGCGTCCGTGCCCACCGCGCACGCGTCGGCCGAAGCGCGTCGCGGCGATCTGGATCCCGTCGAAGTCCGTGCGCGGATCGAAGCGAACATCGCGACGCTCGATACGCGCTTCACCGCCGAACCCTTCGATGCCGCATGGGCGATGCGGGAAGAACGCACCCTGGGCATGTTCTTCGCCGCCGATGCGCTGGCAGTGCAGCGATTGCCCGCGCCCGACGGCCTGCAGATCGCCTGCCGCAGCGCGACCTGCCGGATCAGCGCGCGTTTCGCCGATCCGGTGGAAGCCGAAATGACCACGCAACGGCTGGCGATGCATGTCGCCGCCGACCTGCCCTACGGCGCAGTGATGCCGCGCACGCTCGACGACGGCAGCATCCGGGTCGACGCGTGGTACTCGTCGAGGCGCATCGCACTCTGACGCCGACCTCCGCGTGCGTCGCGCACGCACCCGCTGCACCTTCAACGAAGGCATTCGCCATGAAAAGCATCGCACTCCCGTCCGCCGCACTGACCCTCGTCATCGCCGCCGCGCTCAGCGCCGCGCCGCAGACCGCGCACGCGAACTACAAGACCAGCACCGGCAGCGCCTGTCTTGCCTACGGCGGCGGCACCACGCCGGACGAACTGCTGTATCTGGTGAACGGCATCCGGCCCCGCTACGACACCGACGAATACATCCTCTGCAACTTCGTCGTCGACAGCGAAAACGGCTGGTACAACGCCGCCAACAGCGCAACGCTGTCACTGTATTTCAAGGCGGGCAACATCGACGCGCCGGTGACCTGCACCGCGACCGCCGGTTCGGCCTACATGTACGGCGTGCTGACCTACAGCGCCGCGCAGACCATTCCGGCCACGCTCAGCAGCACCTTGACCATGAGCGGCATGACGTCGCCAGGCAGCTATTCGTGGGCGCCGTTCAACGTCACCTGCAAGCTGCCGGCGAAAGCGACGCTGGCGCGCATGGTGTTGAACGAACTCGGACCTGTTTGAATCCGATTTTCATGGGGTGCGCCGTGGCGCACCGATGCTTGCGATCACCACGAAAAAGCCGGTACGCCAAGGCGCACCCTATGCGACATTCGTCGTTCCCGCGAAAGCGGGAACCCGTGCCGTTGCGTTTTACTGACAGTTTTGAAGTCGCTGGATGACCAGCCTTCGGCTGTTGAAAAACACTCCCGCTTTCGCGGCGATGACGGTGCTTTTTTCAATCACTCGAAGCAGGCTCGAAGACCGCAAGCTTGCATCGCTATTCGGTCAAGGCACGCCAGACTGCGAATGCATCGGCGTCATCGACAAAGACATTGAGATCGACCGGACCGGCGATGCCATCGACGATGCCGCGATTGTGGTACTGCCACACGTGCCACGACGCGGCGCCGTCCGGCTTGCGCAGGATCGATCTCCGCCACAGCGCGCGCGCCGGCAATTGCTTGCGGTAGGCGTCGAGAAATTCCGGCGTGACGTACAGCAGCGCGGGTTTGCCGTGAGCACGCTCGACCGGTGCGAGGAACGCATCGAGTTCGCGACGCATCGTCGCGCCGTCCGGGGTGCGGCCGCAGTTGCCGCCGAATTCCAGATCGACTGCGGGCGGCAGCGCATCCGCTGCGACCGGAACGACGGCAAGGAAATTCGCGGCCTGATCCGCACCCGGGCGGCAGAACGTGAAGAAGTGATAGGCGCCGACCGCGATGCCGGCGTCGCGCGCCTCGCGCCAGTTGCGGGCGAAGGCGCGGTCGCGGTGGTCACCACCCTCGGTGGCTTTCAGATACGCGAACGCGACATCGTCGCCAGCGACTTTCGACCAGTCGATGCTGCCCTGATGATGCGACACGTCGATCCCACGAATCGGATAGCGGTCGCGATCGGGCCGGTACTCGCGGAACCACCACCACGCCGCGAGCGCAACGATCGCGCCGAACACCACCAACAGCAACAGCCGGATCAATGCGCGCCTCAAGGCGTTTTCACCAACCGGGCATGCGGCCCGGATCGAGCCCTGCAACCTCGAACACCGCGCTGCGCTTGCCCAGACCCTTCACCGGAAATTCTATCTCCAGCGTTTTCGCGCTTTTCGTCATCTTCCACAGCGCGCGTTCGTCTTCGATGAACATCGCGATGGCTTCGTCGGTCTTCGGGCGCGAGCCCGGCAGCGATTTCGCGGGCTTGCCGTCGAGCTTGATCTGCACGCGACAGCCGCCGTAGCAGTTGAAGTCGCCGTTCTGCAGCACGAGATAGCTGCTGCGGCCCCAGTCCGGGTGGTCGCGGAAGATCAGCCGCACCTGGGTGGGGCCGGTGCCGTCGACATCGACGTTGTCCCTGGCGTAGATCGCCGAGGATCTCTGCAGCCCGCCCTTCACGCTCTGGGTGCCGTAGCTCCACAGCGCGGCGGTGCGCGCGGCTTCTCGGGTTTCGTCGAGTTTCCGCTTGATGCCGTCGTATTCGGGGCGCACGCGTTTGGTGGCGGCGCTGTCGGGATACTGCGCGATCAGCACGTCGGCCTGCGCTTTGGCCAGCGACCAGTTTTCTTTCTTGACCGCGTCGTCGAATGCGGCGGCGCCTTCCTGCGCTTTCGCTTCCTGCGCCGCAGCCTGTTTTGCGGATTCTTCTGCTGCGGCTTTGGCGGCGACGGCGGGGTCTTCGCCCGCGCAGCCAGACAGCAGCGCGCATGCGAATGCCAGCGCTGCGACTTCGATGTTCAGTGTTTTCACTGCAGCTCTCCGGTCGGTGGCGCGTCTCCCGGCGCGCCGCGCTCGATCATCATCGCGATCGCCTCGGCGGTTTCACCGGGCCGCTCCATCAGCGACATGTGCCCGCAACCGTCCAGCAGCACCTGGCTGGCCTGCGGAATGCGCTCGGCATACAAGGTCATCGCGCTGGGGTCGATGACCTTGTCCTGGCGGCACCACAGCAGCAGCGCCGGCTGCGAGATGTATGCGGCCTCGGCACCGGGCAGGAAGCGTTCGTCGCCGCGCCCGATCCTGTCGAGCACGCGCTGCTCGAACGCGGCGTCGCGCTTGCGCTGGGCGATATAGAGGCTGGTCGTCGGCCACGGTACCCACGGCCGCGCGTCGCGGTTGTGGAAGACGGTGGCGAGGTAGTGCTCAAGCGAAGCGGCGTCGCTCACGCCGAAGGGATTTTTGCCGGCAAGCACATCGATGCCGAACTGGTTGTCCTTGAAACGGACGCCGGCGGCATCGAGCAGCGCGACGCGTGCGACCAGATTCGAATAGCGCGCGGCGGTCAGCGCAGCGATGCCGCCGCCCATCGAATGCCCGACGAGAACGACCGGCCGCTTCTGCGCGATCTCCGGCGCGCGCAGGAACGCGGCGACGCGCGCGCTCTGGGCGACAAAACCGTAGTCGGTGCCGTCCTTGCGCTCGCTCTCGCCCCAGCCGGGCAGATCGGGAATGACGATGCGGTAGCGTCCACGCAGTGCGCGCGCGACGCGATACCAGTTTTCCTTGCTGCCGGTGTAGCCGTGCAGCATCACGATGGTCGGTGCGTCGGGCTTGTCGGCCGCCAGTTCGACGTAAGTCCAGCGATGATCGTTGTCGACGACGATCTCGCGCGATTCGGCACCGAGCCGGATCCGCTGTTTGGCGAATTCGGCGCGGATCACCAGACCCGGGTCGAGCCACAGCGCGACCGCGAGCGCCAGCAGGATCGCGGCCGCGATCCAGTTCGCGGCCTTGGCCCAACGCGGCGCGAACCAGCGCGGCGATTTCAACGCCATCGGCTCAGCCAATCGCTTCGTCAGCCGATCACTTCGCCGGTGCGGCGGTCGGCGCCGCTGGCGCAGGCGCCAACACCGCCGGCTCCGCTGCCGGTGCCGCGACCGGCGTGGGCGCAGGCTTGGCGGTGTCGATCACTTCCTGCACCGAGCCGGTGGTGATCGGGTGATAGCCGGGCTTCGCCTTCTCGAACACGTCCTTGGCCAGCGCAAGACCGGCTTCGGTCTTCGCCAATGCGTTGTAGGTCGGCATGATCAGCTTGCGACGGCCGATGCGCTGCAGGAACGCGGCGATGGCGTCGTTGGCGTTGGTGTAGCCGCTGCGCACCGTCAGCGGATACCAGCGCTGCGCGATTTCGCCGTTCATGGTGCCGGTGAACCCGTAGGCGCTGTCGAGCTGCGCGAGCTGTTCCAGGGTCAGGGTCTCCGGCAGGCTCTCGATGAAATGCACCCACTCCTGGGTGGTCCACGCATCGGTGATCGCGGCCGGCGGCAGTTGCTGGCTGCCCAGCCACGCCAGACGCGCGGAATCGACCACGCCGAACCGGCGCGCCTGCGCCAGCGGCGCGGTCGGCGGAATGCCCGGGTCGTACAGCCACGCATTGAATTCGGCCGGGGTCACGACGTTCGGATACTTGGCCAGCAGGTTCTTCTTGGCGTAGTCGGCGAACTGCTGCGTGTCGATGCTCTGGAACGCGAAGTGGTTGAAGTATTCGCGCAGGAACGGATCGAACTTGTCGCGGCCGTAGCGCTGTTCCAGGAACTGCAGGAACCACGCGCCCTTGGTGTACACGGTGGCGCTGCTGCTGTTGTCCGGGTCTTTCAGCACGCCGGGCTTGGTCGCCAGCGCCTGCAGCGAGGGGTCGATCTCGGCGAACTCTTTCTTGAGCTCGTTGCGCTCGATCACGTTCTCCATGTCGGCCTGTTCCTTGCCGTACAGCACCTCGATGATGCGGTTCTCGACGTAGCTGGTGAAGCCTTCGTTGAGCCACGCGTCCTTGGCGCTGGAGAACGTCACGAGATTGCCCGACCAGCTGTGCGCCAGTTCGTGCGCGATCAGCGACACCAGGGTCTTGTCGCCGACGATCACGGTCGGGGTGAGGAAGGTCAGACGCGGATTTTCCATGCCGCCGTACGGGAACGAGGGCGGCAGCACCAGCATGTCGTAGCGGTCCCAGCGATACGGGCCGTACAGCGCCTCGGCGGTGGCGATCATGCGCTCGGTGTCTTCGAATTCCTTCACCGACTTGTCGAGCATGGTCGGCTCGGCCCACACGCCGCTGCGGTCGGAAATGCGCTTGAACGCGAGGTCGCCAGCAGCGATCGCCATCAGGTACGACGGGATCTTCTGCGGCATCTTGAAGGTGTAGTCGCCGTCGCGGATCGCATTCGGATCGTTGTCGGCGCTCATCAGCACCATCACGTCCGGACGCGAGGTGACGTGCGCGGTGTAGGTGTAGCGCACGCTCGGCGTGTCCTGCAGCGGCACCCACGAACGCGCGTGGATCTGCTGCGACTGGCTGAACATGAAGGGCAGTTGCTTGCCCTCGGTCATCGACGGCTCCAGCCACTGCAGACCGGACGCCTGCGGCGAAGTCCTGTAGGTCACGCGCACCTGCGCATTGCGCTGCGGCGTGTCGATGCTGAGCTTGCTGCCGAGGATCGGATCGACAGCGGCCAGCTTGAAGGTCAGCGGCGCCCATCCGCCCTTGCCGTCGTCGCCCTCGACCTTGTCGATGCTCAGGTCGCGGCTGTCGAGCAACAGGACGGTCGCGGCCTTGTCCTTCCAATCCAGCGCGTAGGTCGCGGTGCCGGCGAGGGTCTTGGTATCGAAATCGAGCGCCAGTTCCAGCGCGAGGTCGGTGATCGCGACCTTTCCGGGCTCGGCGTAGGAATGTTCGTCGACCACCGCAGTCTGCGTCGGTGTGGGCTTGGCGGCGGACGCAACGGGGGTCGCATCCTCGGACTTGCAGGCAGTCATCATCAGGGTGGCGAGCAGGGGCAGAGCCAGGATCGAAGCGCGCATGGCAGGGGCTTGGCAGGGAAAGCGGTGAGTGTACCCGCCCTGACCGGCACCCGGATGCGGACAGCCCCCAGTGTCCCCGGCCGGGGGTGGATTTCGTTAATCGCCACAGACAGCGACAATAACGGGCATGGAACCGCCACCGGCGACCGGTCGGGTCCCGTGCCCCGTTCGCCGTTGATGTTCTTCCCGAAGCACTTTCCCGAGCTCACAGCCACAAGGTACCGATGATGACCAACCAACTCCGCGGATCGACTGCCCTCTACGCCGGCCTGCTCACGCTCGCCGTGACCGCCGTTCTGGCGATGCCCGCCCACGCCCAGCGCCAGAGCGCGCAGGACCAGCGCAAGCAGAAGACGGCCGAAATCCCGACCTGCGCCAAGCCGCTGGGCACGCTGTCGGTGCTGGAACCGGAAGACGGCACCGACTGGTGGACCGGCCAGCAGCTGCCGGCGCCGTCCAAGCTGATCAAGGTGTTCGTCAACAAATCGCGCTGCTTCACCCTGGTCGACCGCGGTGCCGGCCTCGACGCCGCGCAGCGCGAGCGCGCGCTGGGCGCCAGCGGCGAACTGCGGAACCGCTCCAACGTCGGCAAGGGCCAGATCAAGGCCGCCGACTACGTGATGACCCCCGACCTGATCTCGCGCAACAGCAACGCCGGCGGCAACGCCATCGGCGGCATCCTCGGCGGTCTGGTCGGCGGTCGCGCCGGTGCGGCCATCGGTGGCCTGAACTTCCAGAAGAAGACCGCCGACGTGGTGCTGACCGTGACCGACGTGCGCTCGACCGAACAGGTGGCGATGGCCGAAGGCAGCGCCAAGAAGACCGACATCGGTTGGGGCGCGGGCGGCGGTCTGTTCGGCGGCAGCGGCTTCGGTGCCGGCGGCGCCAGCGGCTACGCCAACACCGAGATCGGCCAGGTCATCACCCTCGCCTACCTGCAGGCCTACACCGACATCGTCGCCCAGCTCGGCGGCCTGCCGGACAACGCCTCCGCCGCCAACGCGCAGCAGGCGGTCACGGTCGCCAAGCCGGCCCGTCTCTTCACCACCGCGAAGGGCACCAAAGTGGTGCGCAGCCTCGACGTGGGGATGATGCTGTACCCCACCGGCAACAAGGAGGGGATGATGTGGGAAGTGGAGGACGAACTCGGCAACAAGGGCTGGATCTCGTCGACGCTGATCGAGCTGTCGCGCTGAGCGATACGAAAGCAGATCCGAACAGGGTGCGCTCCAGCGCACCGGCAATAAAAAAGGCGCTCCGGCGCCTTTTTTATTGCATCGACAACCGCGTGCGGCAACCGCTACAACCGCGTCCGGATCAGATCCAGCAGCGCGTCCGCCAGCGCGGTCTTCGGCGCCGGTCCCAGCGCATGCGCGGCCTCCGCATCGATCACGGTCAGTGCGTTGTCGTCGCTCTCGAACCCGCAGCCGGCGCGGCCGACCTGGTTCGCTGCGATCATGTCCAGCTTCTTGCGCTGCAGTTTGTCGCGGGCGTAATGCTCGACATCGTTGGTTTCGGCGGCGAACCCCACCACCACCCGCGGCCGCTGCGCGTGCGCGGCGACTTCGGCCAGCACGTCGTGCGTGCGGACCAGTTCGACGGTCAGGTTCTCGCCGCCGCCGGCCTGTTCGGTCTTCTTGATCTTGCGGTCGGCCACGACCAGCGGCGTGTAATCCGCCACCGCCGCCGCGCCGATGTAGATGTCCGCCGGCAATGCCCCGAGCACCGCATCGCGCATCTGCGCGGCCGAGCGCACGTCGATGCGCTTCACGCCCGCAGGCGTGGGCAGACCCACCGGGCCTGCGACCAGCACCACCTCGGCACCGCGACGCGCGGCCGCAGCGGCGATCGCGAAGCCCATCTTGCCGCTGCTGCGGTTGCCGATGAAGCGCACGGGATCGAGGTCTTCGAAGGTGGGACCGGCGCTGATCAGCAGCCGGCGGCCTGAAAGATCCGCATGGCGCGCGGTATCGGTCGCGAACGCCTCCACCAGCGCGCCGACGATCTCCGGCGGCTCGCGCAGCCGGCCGGAGCCGAACTCGCCGCAGGCCTGGGCGCCATCGTCGGGTCCGATCACCTGCACGCCGCGACAGCGCAGCGTGGCGATATTCGCCTGCGTGGCCGGGTGCAGCCACATCCGGTGATTCATCGCCGGCACCACCGAGATCGGCGCGGTCGTGGCCAGACACAGGGTACTGACCAGATCGTCGGCCAGCCCATGCGCGAGCCGTGCCAGGGTGTCGGCGGTCGCGGGGGCGACCACGACCCGGTCGGCCCAGCGCGCGAGTTCGATATGGCCCATCGCCGCCTCGGCCGCTTCGTCCCACAAAGACACGCGTACCGGCACGCCGGACACCGCTTGAAGGCTGGCCGCGCCGATGAAGCGTTGGGCGTTGTCCGTCATCGCCACCTGCACTTCGGCGCCGGCTTCGCGCAGGCGGCGCACCAGTTCCACCGCCTTGTACGCGGCGATCCCACCGCACACGCAGAGCAGGATGCGTCGGCCGGTCAGCGTCTGCGCCATGCGGAGATTTCCTACGTTCGAACGAGCCGACAGCTTACCCGATGCCGCGACCACGACCGACGGCGCCGCGCCATCGTCGGAACGATGCTGTCGATCACTCGACAACACGCCTTCCCGACATGCAAATCCGCGACTGGCCCGACAACGAACGTCCCCGCGAAAAACTGCTCAAACACGGGCCTGCTGTGCTCTCCGACGCCGAGCTGCTGGCGATCTTCCTGTGCTCCGGCGTGCAGGGCGTGGACGTGGTGACCAGCGCCCGACGGCTGCTCACCGCCCACGGACCGCTGCGTAGTCTGCTGGAACACACCCCGAAACAGCTGCTGAAATTGCCCGGCATCGGACCCGCACGCGCCTGCACGCTGCTGGCGGCGCTGGAGCTGGGCAACCGCCATCTGGCCGCCGGGCTGGAGCGCGGCGATGCCCTCACGGATCCGCAGGCCGCCGGACGCTATTTTTCGCAGCGCCTGCGCGGGCTGCCGCACGAGGTGTTCGCCGCGCTGTTCCTCGACACCCGCCACCGCGCGATCGCCTTCGAGGAACTGTTCCGCGGCACTGTCGACGGCGCCGAAGTGCATCCGCGCGAAGTCGTCCGCCGCGCGCTGGTCCACAACGCCGCCGCGCTGATCGTCGGCCACAATCACCCCAGCGGCAACGGCGAACCCAGTGCCGCCGACCGCGCAATCACGCTCCGATTGAAACAGGCGCTCGCGCTGGTCGAAATCCGCCTGCTGGATCACTTCATCGTCGGCGACGGTGCGCCGGTGTCGCTGGCGGCGCGGGGATGGGTGTAAGCCGTTGCCGTGCGCTCCGGGGCCGCGGCGCGGACCCGGAATTCCTCAACCCTTCTTCAGCCACTTCAACAGCGGCGCCCAGTCTTCCTGGTGTTCGCGCACCTGCTGCGAGTGATAGTCGAACAGGCTGCGGCCCAGGCCGACCAGCATCACGTACGCCTGGCTGTCGCGCAGTTGCGCGACCACCGGATACGGCCAGTGCTGCAGCAGTTCGACCGCCTGCTGCGAGGCGTTCGTCCACGGCTTGAGGCGGTTGCCGACCAGCCCCACGCGCAGTTGACCGCGACGCACGCGCGGATGCTTGGCGATGGCGTTGAGGAAGGGCACGGTGGCGTCGATGTCCAGCGTCGACGGCAGGATCGGCACCACCAGCGTATCGGCGTATTCGAGGAAGGATTCCAGGCTGTCGGCGGTGGCGCCGGCCGGTGCGTCGATCACCGTGCGCTGCACGTCGTCGGGGACCTGCTTGTGCCAGGTTCTGCGGGTGCCGTCGATCGGCAGGACTGCGGTTTCAAGATCGGACCGGCGTTCGGCCCAACGGGTCGACGATCCCTGCGGGTCGGCGTCGATCAGGACGGTGCGATGACCGTCCAAGGCCGCTTGCGCGGCGAGATGCGTGGCGATGGTGGTCTTACCCACCCCGCCCTTCGAGCTGGCGACCAGAACCGTTTTCATCGGCACCTCCGCAGTGAAGAAACCGCAGCTTATCACCGGAATCGCGGCGCGCGACGAGCCCTTCGGAAGGGGTTGGCAAGCGAATCAATCACTTGGCCTGCGCACCCCCCGCGCGCGACCCGGCTTTGCTATCGTTTTCGCTGCTTTCGGCGGATTTCCGCCTCCCCAGGACCCCATGAGCGGCTTGCAGGACCTTGTGGCGCTGATCCGCGCCGACACCCCACTGATCGTGATCGAGACCCCGGACGAACCCCGGGTGGTCGAACTGTTCCGGCAATCGTTGATGCACGCCTGGCGCGCGCTGTATCGCTGGTCGATCACCGAAGGCCTGCGCCGCATCGACATGGACCGCGAGGACGAAGCCGAAGGCGCGCCCGACGCCGGCTCGACGCTGCAGGCGATCTACCGCTCCGACCAGCGCGGCGTGTTCCTGCTGCTCGATTTCGCACCGTATCTGAAATACGCCGGCACCCAGCGCCAGGTCCGCGACATCCTGCAGCGCCGCAACTGCCTGCCGCACGTGCTGGTGCTGGTCGGCAACAAGGTGGAGCTGCCCGAAGACCTCGAAGCGCACGCGGTGCGCTATCGACCGAGGCTCCCCGGCAGCGAAGCGCTGCTGAAAATGGTGAAGGACGAAGCCACCGCGTACGCCCGCGAACACGGCGGCAAGCGCGTGGAGGTCGATCCCGAAGCGGTGAAGCAGATCGTGCGCAATCTGCGCGGCCTGTCCGAAACCGATGCGCGCCGGATCGCGCGCCATCTGATCTTCCGCGACGGCGTGCTCAACGCCGACGATCTGCCCGAACTGGCGAAACTGAAGTTCGAACTGATCAACCGCAGCGGCCATCTGCATTACGAATTCGACCCGGTGAAGCTCGACCATGTGATCGGCGCCAAGCGCGTGAAGCGCTGGGTGGAGCTGCGCCGCAGCGCCTTCGTCGAAGGCAACGCGCCGCCGGGCCTGGACCCGCCGAAAGGCCTGCTGCTGCTCGGCGTGCAGGGCTGCGGCAAATCGATGCTCGCCAAAGCCATTGCCGCCGGTTTCGGCGTACCGCTGCTGCGCCTCGACTTCGCCGCGCTGTACAACAAATATCACGGCGAAACCGAGAAGAACCTGCGCGATGCGCTGGCCTCCGCCGAACAGCTCTCGCCCTGCGTGCTCTGGATCGACGAGCTGGAAAAAGGCCTCGCCAGCTCCAGCGGTGAAGACGGCGGCGTGTCGCGGCGCGTGCTCGGCACCTTCCTCACCTGGCTGGCCGAACGCAAATCGCCGGTGTTCCTCGTCGCCACCGCCAACCAGGTGCAGGACCTGCCCGCCGAACTCTTGCGCAAAGGCCGCTTCGACGAAATCTTCTTCGTCGATCTGCCGAGCGCGGACGCGCGCGCCGAATTGTTCGGGTTGCACCTGCGCCGTCGCAGCGTTGAAGCGGACAGCTTCGACATGCCCGCACTCGCCACCGCAGCCGACGGTTTCTCAGGCGCCGAAATCGAACAGGCCATCGTCGCCGCGCTCTACGCCGCCCACGCCGCCGGTCACCCGCTCAGCGATTTCCAACTGCGCGCAGAGCTGAAGAACACGCGTCCGCTGTCGGTGTTGATGGCGGAGCAGGTGAATGAATTGCGGGAGTGGGCTTCGGCGCGGACTGTGCCGGCGGATTGAGGCCGACAACGACAACGCTCACACACTGGTCGGATTCACCGATCCAGCGTGTGGTCTATTGTAAAGAGATCCCTATACAGCTACAGCATTCTCACTTGCAAATACAACACATGCAGTATCCGTAGCGGATTACTAAACTTGCCTCGGGCACAACACTCTGTGACTGCTGGATGCAGATCCGTAAACATTACTGACGATAGAAATGATTGTTATGTAGTTACCAAAGCCCGGCGGCTTCAATGCAGGCACCACAACGCTTTTGGTCGAGGCGATTGCAGGATTGTAATTGCCGCAAACGCTGAGATACCAATCACCCGAAGCAATACCACTGCCACCCAACCAGCGTACAGTTGCTGACGTTGTCGATGTATAGGTGACGAAACAGTCGCTATTGGCACCGGAATTCGTAGAGATGCATGCAGAGCCAGTAATCGTCGGCGGGGGCGGATTGCTCGGACAGCTCACGCCTACAGCCGAAAATGCGGCAACGACGTCAGCCAATACAAAGCCCATATCCGTTGCTGAGGTCTGTACGCCGCAGGCACCCTGGTTGAAGTCGGTGCTCGGGGTCCAGTACATATCGTTCGCGCGCGCGAATACCTGAAATGCCTTCTTCGTATTCCAGCCAGACTTGGTCGCCATGAGATGAAACGCCTTGTTGTACACGCCGGACGAGTAATGCACGTCCATGTTGGCAGTGTAGTTCGCCGCATTGCCAATCGAAACGCCGTCCTGCGGTGGATTTTCCATATATCGCAGTGCGCCGGCAGACTTTAAGATGTCCGCGCCAACCAAGAAGTCGTTGCTCCCACGCACATAGTACTCGGCCGCCTCGCCAGCCATATCAGAGTAGGCTTCGTTGATACCACCGGACTGGTTGGAATAGATCAGGCCGGAGTTCTGTTGCGTGTAGCCATGCGAGACTTCGTGGCCGACCACGTCCAGACTGACCAGCGGATAAAAGATGTTTAGGCCGTCGCCGAACAACATACCGGCGCCAGTCCAGTACGCATTTTCGTGGTTGGTGGCGTAATGCACCTGCATAAGCAACTGGAACGTGAGTGGTGCCTGACCCATGTACGCTTGGTACATGTTGAACACCACGCCGCCGAAGTAGTGGGCGTCGTTCAATGGTGAATACGCGCCGTTGATGGTCTTCACGGTGTTGCGCGGACAGGTGTAGGAGAACGAGGTAGTACCGGAAGTGCCGTGATTGAGGTTTACCGTCTTGACGTTAGCATTGGTCATGGTGCAAGTGCTGCCCGACTGGGCCACGTCCATGAAACCGAAGTTGGTGCCGTACTCGTACTGGCCGGTCTTGGCGTTGCCGCCGGGGCCAGTGCCGATCAGCGCAGACTGCAGGTTGTCCCACTGCTTCAGCACACGGCCGCTATCGGCATCGACGATCACCAACGGCTGCGTCGGCGTGCCGCCGTTGCGGGTGTCGGCGAAGAACGACACGACATAGCTCTTGCGTGCGCGGCCGATGTCGTCAACGTAAATCATTAGCTCGGATTTTTCGGCGGTGATAGCCATGAAACCGAGACGGTTGCCAAGGCCGGCGCTCTTGCCGATGGCGATGGCACGCTTTCTGTCGAGGCGCGGCTTACCCACCGGTATCTCACTGGCGAGTCCATCAACCTTGTGGCCGAACAGGGTGCTGATGTTGCCGCTGGTGTCTTCGTTGACGACGACGTGTTCGCCGAAGATCGGCAGGCCGCGGAAGGTCTGCTGATAGCGGTGGTTGCGCACACCAAGATCGGTGGCGCGGTCGAGCAGCAACAGACGCGAGTCGGCGTCCAGGCCAAGCGCTTGCTCGTGGCGGGAATGCACCATATCTACCGAACCAGAAGCAATAATAGCGGCGTTGCTCTGTTTGATCGTGGCAATATCCTGCTGATGGAGATCGCTGCGGGTTGCGCCTTTCGCGCCCAAAGCAAATAAGGCCAGCATTGCTGCCGTGGCCAGCAGGCACATTTGAAGATGATTATTCACGGCTGAACTCTCCTTGTTCCCAATAAATATCAGGTCGAAACGCGTAACCCATTTGACTGCAACAACACTTTTTACGCTAAATCTTTCGAGCAAGTTACGTTGAGCAATCGCGTATTTTTTCTCTTTAATCTAAAGACACTACTGTATAAATGCGACAAAATCCAATGCTGAATTGTGATGAGATTACATGTCTCCATAGGGCGCGTCTCGACGCGCCATGAACGAAGCGAAGAACCGCACACGCGGACGTCACGCTGAAATGCTGTGGCCTTCGTGCAATGGACAACAGTTTCATTGTATAGGCGCGTCGAGACCCGCCCCACTCACAATGTTCCAGGTCCGCTCTCAACCGGAAACCACGTTGTCACAAGGCACCAACGACACCCGAAGCCGCATCACGGCGTACGGGATCGCAGGGCGGCGTCGCCACCGAGAACGGCAACGCGCAGACTTCGCTGGTGGACACCCGGAACTGGACGCAATACGCGATGCAGAACGGGCCGCAGGGCATGTCCAGTTGGCGCCTCGACAACGACCACGGTACGCAGGGCCAGGAAGAGGACGTCGACCCGGCCTTCACCGGCGCGAAGACCCTCTACGACACGGTCAACGGCGGCAGTTGAGGGGCTGCGAACCCGGCAGCGCGACCGCATCCATCGCAGGGCTTCCCGCGCCGCACGGTTTCGCTGCACCATGGGCGCGGGGACCACTTCGACCACGAGGTCGCGATGAAGATCGAACCGCACGCCGAACCGCGCCGCGATCCAGCGCCGTCGGCGACGCGCATGCGCCGTGCGATGGCCGCACGTTTCAGCCTGCTGGCCGACAAGGCCGACGACGAGGTCATCGAACGCCGGATCCGCGAAGGCGTGGAGCTGCGCGGCGCGACCCCGTGGATCCTCATGTTCGCGATCCTGATCGCCTCGATCGGGCTGAACGTGAACTCGACCGCCGTGATCATCGGCGCCATGCTGATCTCGCCGCTGATGGGACCGATCATGGGCGTGGGGCTGGGTGCGGCGGTGTACGACTTCACATTGATCCGCAAGTCGCTCTGGAACCTCGCCATCGCCTCGGCGATCAGCCTGGGCGTGTCCACGCTGTATTTCATGATCACGCCGCTGTCGGAAGCGCAGTCGGAACTGCTGGCGCGCACATCGCCGACGCTGTGGGACGTGCTGATCGCGTTGTTCGGCGGATTGGCGGGGATCGTGGGCATCACCCGCGAGGAAAAGTCGAACGTGATCCCGGGCGTCGCCATCGCCACCGCATTGATGCCGCCGCTGTGCACCGCCGGCTACGGGCTGGCTACCGGGCAGTGGCAATACTTCGGCGGCGCGTTCTATCTGTATTCGATCAACTGCGTGTTCATCGCGCTGGCGACGGTGATCGGTATCCGCCTGGTGCGCGTGCCGGTGCACACCTCCGTGGACTCGAGGGTGGAGCGGCGGCTGCGCATGTTGCTGCTGGCGACGGCGCTGGCGACGGCGCTGCCCAGCACTTGGCTGGCATATCGGCTGGTCCAGCAGGAAGTGTTCAAGTCGCGCGCGGTCGCGTTCGTGCGCGATGAATTCGCCTTCGACAGTGCTCATGTGGCCGACACCCGGGTCGATCCGGTGACGCGGGTGATCGAGGTTTCGCTGATCGGCCTGCCGTTGGACCGCGCCACGCTGCAGCGGATCGAAGGCAAGCTGGCGACCGCAGGGCTGCCGGGCGCGAAAATGCTGGTCCATCAGGCAGGCGAGAACGACCGCATCGACGTGACCGCGCTGAAATCGAGCCTGCTCAGCGATCTTTATCACGACAGCCAGGATGCGCTGCAGAAGAAGGACGCGGAGCTGGCGGCGCTGCGCGAACGCTTGGCCGCGCGCGACGCATTGCTGAACCAGTCCGATGCCATCGCCACGGAACTGCGGGCGTTTCTGCCCGAAGTCACGACGGTCACTCTGAGCGAGGGCTATCGCATCGACGACCACGCCGAAAAAACGCCGGTGGTGCAGATGATCGCGCGTTCAGACGCGGCGGTGAGCGAATCCCGGCAAGCGCAGGCACTCGCATGGTTCAAGGCGCGCACGAAGACGAATGCGATCGAAGTGCTGTTCAAAACGGACGCGCCATAGTTTCGCATCCGACAGTTTGCGCAGGCGGAACTCGCGTTTTCCGCGATCCATGGGCAACCGACGAATACACAGCGGCCCCTGTCGAAACAGGGGCCGCTGCGTTACGGCATCAATGCGGAACGACATTCATCGGCAGCAGGTGCCGGTCCACCACAGCGGCTGCGACGTCGTGCTGTAGACCACGACGTTGCCGTCGTTCTGCACAGCAAGATACGCACCGTTCTGGCCGTAGGTGTATGTGTGCCAGCGCGCCTGACCGATGTTGTTGTAGACCACCAGATTGCCGTCGCCCTGCATGTGCAGGGTGTGGCCGGCGCCGTACACGTGATTGGCCCACAAGGCGCCCACGCCGGCCTGATACAGCACCAGATTGCCATCGCCCTGGATGACGAGCGTGAAGCGGCCATCGCACGAGGTCACCGATTGGCCGTTGGCCAGCGACGCGCCGCTGGCGAGAATGCCGCAACCCGCCGGCGGCGGGGTGGTGGTGAGCGTGTAGAGCAACAGATTCGGCGAGCCCGCACCCGGGTTGCCGACCTTGCCGGACGTGGCATTGCTGACCAGCGCATTGCGTACCGTGGCCGGCGAAGCGCTCGGATTGCCGGCCAGATACAGCGCGGCCGCACCAGCGACGTGCGGCGATGCCATCGACGTGCCGCTGATGGTATTCGTCGCGGTGGTGCTGGTGTGCCACGCCGAGGTGATGCCGCCGCCCGGCGCGAAGAGATCCAGGCAGGTGCCGACGTTCGAGAAACCGGAACGCGCATCGTTGCTGTCGGTCGATCCGACGGTGATCGCGGCGGGCGTGCGTGCCGGCGATTTGATGCAGGCGTCGCCGCCGTAGTCGTTGCCTGCAGCGACCGCCACGGTGACGCCGGCGTTGATCAGATTGGTGGTGGCGGTATCGACCGACGAATTGGCGCCGCCGCCGAGGCTCATGTTGGCCACGGCCGGTTTGACGTGATTCGTACGCACCCAATCGATGCCCGCGATCACCTGCGACCAGGTGCCCGAGCCGCCGCAATCGAGCACACGCACCGGATGCAGGCTCACGCCTTTGGCGATGCCCCAGGTGGTGCCGCCGACGGTGCCGGCGACGTGGGTACCGTGGCCGTTGCAGTCGTTCACACCGCCGCCGGTCGCGTCGTAGCCGTTGCCGATGCGGCCGGAGAACTGGCTGTGCGTGGTCAAAATGCCGGTGTCGATGATGTAGGCATGCACGCCAGCGGCGGTGGTGTTGTAGACGTAGGTGCCGTTCAACGGCAGATTGCGCTGATCGACGCGGTCCAGGCCCCAGGTTGCGCCGGTCTGGGTGGCGTCGATGCTGACGTAGCCGTCTTCTTCGACATAGGCCACGCGCGGATCGGCGATCAGTTTCGCCAGCGCGCGGTCGTCGGCGTCGACCACGAACCCGCGCAATGCGTTCTCGTAGCTGCGCAGCAGTTTCGCGCCGTGTCCGGCGGCCATGCCGCGCGCGATGTCCGGAACGCGCGCCTTGCTCCCCGCTTCGACGGAGAGACGGGCGGCGTTCTGTTTGAGAACGACGATGTAACGGCCCTGGACGGGATTCTCGACGGCGCGGAATTCGCCTGCGAACGCGGAGACGGAGCCGATCGCAAGCAGAACGCCAGCCGCAAGCGCGGCGGTGCGGGATGCGGAGTGTCTTTTCATGAGCATCATCCTTGTGTGTAGGCGTCCGGAACAGGACGCGATGGTCGGCATCCGCACGGTCGTGCGGATGGCGTCATGCGTGTGCAGCGAACCGGATCGCCGCATTGCGCGTGCGTGAAGAGGCAATGCCGGAACCCTGCTGCACGACGCCTCGATTATATGAACAGGCCTGTCGCACGGTGTGACACGCTGTTTACGGTGTTTTGCGGTTCGTATGACCGCATGAGACGACAAGCGTTATCGCCGTGCCGGCAAGAAGCCGGGCTTGCGCAGCAGACCGGCGCTGATCAGCGACACCAGCACACCGACCGGGAAGATTTCGGTGAAGGTCATCGGCATGCGGAACAGCGGGTTGGCGTACTGGGTCTTGAAGCGCTCCATTTCGGCAACGTATTTCGCCAGCTCGGCGACGCTGACGCCCGCCGCCTTCTGCTGCTCGATCATGTGTCCGGCGAATTCGGCGCCGTAGTCCATGCCGGTCACCGCGAGCGCGGCTTCCCAGGCCAACACGTAGAACACGCCCGCGACGAAGCTGATGCCCAGGCCCATCGCGAACGCCGGCCAGAAGCGGATCACACCGCCCAGCGCTTCGTCGCGGTGGCGCTTCACGCCCACGAAGATCGCGCTCAGGGCGATGAGCATGGACGTGTACCCGATCGCCATGCCGACGCCCATCGAAGGCGGATGGCCGGCCATCGCGACCGTGGTGCCGAACAGGATGCTGCCGACGACCAGGCCGGCGACGGTTCCCCAGAGCAGGATCTTGCGGAACATGGTGTGTCTCCTCGAAAGCGGTGGAGCGCCATTGACGCTGCCCAACGGCGGCGGATCAATCGCCCGAACGGGTGATTCCGGCAATATCAGCCGTCCTGATGAGCGTCAGGGCACGATTCCCAGCTCGCGCGCCCTGCGGATGGCCTCGGTGCGGCGGTTGGCGCCCAGTTTTTCGAACAGCCGGGCGACGTGGGTCTTGACCGTGTTCGGCGAGACCTTGAGGCGCGCGGCGATTTCCTTGTTGGAGCGGCCGGCCACGATCTCCGCCAGCACCTCGCATTCGCGCGGGCTGATCCCGAGTTCCGCCAATGCCTGTGGATTGCCGTCGAAGGGACGCGGCCGGGTACCGAATGCGCGGGCACCGAGCCAGACACCGAGCGCCAGAAAGGCCGCAGCGATCATGAACACGTAGACGTCGCCCGAATGGGCGCGGGCCAGCCGCTGGTAGTCCAGCCACTGCAGGGCCAGCGTGCCCGCTGCCAGCAGTACACCGTAGAGGGTGATCCGCTTCCACATCTGCCCCTCCTGCCCGGACCGGCCGCCCCGAAATATATCAACACGGGGTAGCAATCACGCGGACGTCGCCCTATCGCGCCAGCCACCAACCGGTGATGGCATGCCGCGGCCGCGCCGCCCACGGGGTGACCAGCGTGACCTGGTGCCGCTGCGGCACCCGGAACAGGCTGAGCGAATTCCAGCGCGGCAGGAAGGTTTCGATCACGCCGCCATCGCTGTCGAGGAATTGCAGCTGCCCGCCCCAGTCCGGTCGCCACTCGCGACTCAGGTTGATCACCATGGCGTAGCGGCGGCCTTCGCCTTCGTCGAGATCTTCGTGCGGCATCAGGTAATGCCCCGGACGATAGCGGGTGCACTGCGCACCGACATGGGTGATCGATGCGTCGTTGCCGAGATAGCGCGCGAATTCGATGAACGGCGGCGTGTTGAGGAATTGCAGGATGCCGTGCACCAGCAGCGTCGGATCCCAGGCTTCCTTCGCGGCTTTCACCAGCATGTAGCTGTCGTAGGCGAACTGGTAGGTATCGGTCGCGCGCGCATAGCCGCGCTGCAACAGGCGTGCGTACTCGGCATCGTCGGGATAGGCGCCGCGCGGCGAGAGCCGCGATTCGCCATCGCTGCGTTCGGCGAGTTGCCACGGTACCCGCTCGGCCAGCTCGCGCGCGAAGGCCTCGGCGGCGGCGGGCTGCAGAAAGTCGGGAATCTGGATCCGCGAACGCTCCGCGAGCGCGCGCCGCCAGTGGTCGATATCGATTTCGTTGCTGATCATGGAAGCTGGCGGAGAGCAGGCTTGCGTCATCCTAGCCGATCGGCGGCCGTGTCCGTATCGATGGCACGCCCGGATTCGATCCGCCCGCGCGGACCGGCTCACCGCAAAACTGCCGATCATCCGGAAAAAGCAGTGGCCCAGAACGGCAACGTGAGCAGCGACAGCAGCAATCCATAGCCGACCATCGCAGCGGCGAGACGCGGCGCGAGATCGTGCGAGATCGCGAGTGCGCCCGCAGTCACCATCGAGGGCATCGCCGATTCCAGCACCGTGGTGCGCGCCATGTCGCCGTGCAGACCGAGCAGCGGCACCAGCAGCAGCGCCAGCGCCGGCATCAGCGCGAGTTTCAGGGTCAGGCCGACCGCAAGCGGCTTGAGTTCGTCGCGCGGCAGCGCGAGCTTCACCGACAGGCCGATCGTCAGCATCGCCAGCGGCAGCAGCGCATCCGACAATCGCTGCAGCGCACCGGCGATCCAATGCGGCGGCGCTTCGGGCATCACGCTGAAGCCGACGATCAGCGCCCACAGCGGCGGAAATTTCAGCACCCGCAGCAGCATCCCGCGTGCGGTCGGAGGCGCATCGCCGCCGTAGCGCGCGAGCACCCACAAACCGAAGGTCGAAAGAATGAGGAAGGCACCGAACTGGTCGTAGATCACCGCGTATGGCAGCGCGTGTTCGCCGATCAGCGCGCGCGTCAGCGGATAACCGAGAAAACTGGTGTTGCCCAAGGCGACCGTAAGCAGCAGCACCGCACGTTCGTCGTCGCGGAATTTGAACGCACGCGCGCACAGCCACACCAGCACCAGGGTCGCGATCAACAGCAGCCACGGCACCACGGCGACACCGATCAACGCAGGTTCCAGATGCAGACGCGGCGCATAGCGCAATACCGCTGCCGGCAGGCACACGTACAGCACCACGAGGTTGAGCGTTTGCGCGGCGTTGTCCGGCAACACGCGCAGGCACTGGAAAGCGTAGCCCAGCGCGAGCATGGTCAGAATGAGGGCGAAAGCGTCGTAGGTCATCTCGTGGGCGAATGTGGGAACGACGTTTTTCAGCAGCCGAATGGCTGGTCAAGTCGCGACAGCTTTAATTGCAGGAGCGACTTTCAATACCCCGCCGCCTGCCCATCCTTGCGCGACTCGCTGGCGCCGATGTAACCACCCTCGGGATTCACCATGATCGCCTGATAGCCGCCGTAGGGGCCGTCGGCGAAGCGCACGCTGTGGCCTTTGCGCATCAGCGCGCGGATGGTTTCGATCGGGAAGCCGGTTTCCAGATCCACTTCGCCGCCATCGGTCATCGCGGTGTTCTGTCCGGTCGGTTCGGTACTGCCGTCGTGCTGGATGCGCGGCGCATCACCGGCTTCCTGCAGGTTCATGCCGAAGTCGATCATGTTGAGCAGGATCTGCACGTGGCCCTGCGGCTGCATCGCGCCGCCCATCACGCCGTACGACAGCCACGGCTTGCCGTCTTTGGTCACGAACGCGGGAATGATGGTCTGGAACGGGCGCTTGCCCGGCGCGTAGCAGTTCGGGTGTGCGGGTTTTCGATCGCAATCCTTCAACACGAACATTTCGCCGCGATCCTGGAAGATGAAGCCCAGGCCCGGCGGCGCCATGCCGCTGCCCATGCCGCGATAGTTCGACTGGATCAGCGACACCATCATGCCGTCGGCGTCGGCGACGGTCATGTAGATGGTGTCGCCTTCGTTCAACTCGGGAATGATCCCGGGCTCCGCCGCTTTCATCGCGCGATCCATCGACAGCAATGCGCCACGTTCTTTCGCGTACGCCTTCGAGATCAGGCGCGCGACCGGCGTCTTGTAGAACGCGGGATCGGCGTACGACGCGGCGCGATCGGCGAACGCGATTTTCTTCGCTTCGACGAACAGATGCACATGCTCGGGACTGCCGAAGCCGTAGCTTTTCAGATCGTAGGGCTCGAGCAGATTGAGGATCTGCAGCGCGGCGATGCCCTGACCGTTCGGCGGCAATTCCCAGACGTCGTAGCCGCGATAGTTCGTACTGACCGGCTCGACCCATTCGCCGCGATGCGCGGCCATGTCCTCGTAGCGCAGGAAACCATCGTTGGCCTTGAAATATGCGTCGATGCTGCGCGCGATGTCGCCTTTGTAGAACGCATCGCGGCCGCCGCTCGCGATCTTCTCCAACGTATTCGCGAGATTCGGGTTGCGCCACATCTCGCCCTTGCGCGGGCCGCGGCGTTGATCCGGCGTGTCGCCATCGACGGTGAACTGTTCCTTGAAGCCCGGCCACTTCGACAGCACCGTCACGCTGCGGCCCCAGTAATACGCGATGACTTCATGCACCGGATGGCCGTCGCGCGCGTAGCGGATGGTGGGCGCGAGATTCTGCGCCATCGTGCGTTTGCCGAAACGCCCGTGCAGCGCGAACCACGCATCCACCGTGCCCGGCACGCTCACCGGCAATGGACCATGCGCGGGAATATCGGTGAGACCGCGACGCTTGAATTCGTCGAGCGTCAACGCTTTCGGCGAACGTCCCGAGCCGTTGTAGCCGTGCAGCTTCTTGGTTTTCGGATCCCACACGATCGCGAACAGATCCCCGCCGATCCCGTTGCCGGTGGGCTCCATCAATCCGAGCGCGGCGTTGGCGGCGATCGCCGCATCCACCGCACTGCCGCCATCGCGCATCGTCTGCAGCGCGATCTGCGTCGCCAGCGGATGCGAGGTCGCGGCCATCGCATGCGGCGCGTAGACCTCGCTGCGGGTGGCGAAGGGTTTGCCGGTGACGCGGTCGGCGGCATGTGCGGGTGCGAGCGCAGCGGTGAGCGCGGCAGTGAGTGTCGCCGCGAGTGCGCAGTTGGTGAGCGGTATGGAGAGAGGGCGCGACATGAGCGTTCCGGAACGGGCACGGGCGCTCAGGGTAGCGCAGGCGGGCACCGCGATCGCCGGGCGCAGACCGTCCCGAGCGTAGGAGGGGCTTAACTGGCGCTGGCTGCGAAGCCCGCGATCAGCGCCTCGTTGTTGATCGCGGGCGAGTACAGATAGCCCTGCACCGCGACCACGCCGCAGTCGCGCAGGCACTGGGCCTGGGCTTCGGTTTCAACGCCTTCGCCGACCACATCGATGCCCAAGTCCTTCGCCAGGCCGACCAGCGCTTTGACGATGGCGAGGTCGGCGCGGTCCTGGGGCAGGCCGGCGGTGAAGCTGCGGTCGATCTTGATGGTGTCGATCGGCAGGTGCTTGAGATAGCCGAGCGAACAGAAGCCGGTGCCGAAATCGTCCAGCGCCACGTGCACGCCCAGTGCGCGCAGCCGGGCGAGGATTTTGGCGGCGGCGGCGGGGTCGCGCAGCAGCAGGGTTTCGGTGAGCTCCAGACACAGCCGCTCGGGCGGCAGTCCGGATTCGGCCAGTGCGCTGTCCACATCGGCGGCGAGGCAGGCCTCCTCGAACTGGCGTGCCGAGACGTTGACGCGCAGCATCGGCGCGACGCCGTCGCGCGCGGGCCAGCGCATCGCGGCGTTGCAGGCTTCGAGCAACACCCAGCGGCCGAGGCGGACGATCAGGCCGGAGCTTTCGGCCGCGTCGATGAACTCGCCTGCAGGCACGAGGCGGCCATTGCTGTTGCGCCAGCGCAACAGCGCTTCGGCGCAACGCCAGTGGCCGTCGCGCAGATCGACCTCGGGCATGTAGTGCAGCAGCAGTTGACCATCGGCGAACGCTTCGCGCAGCGCCTGCTCGGTGCGCATGCGCGCGAGCAGGCTGCGGTGACGGTCCGCATTGAATACCTTGCAACGACCCACGCCGTTCGCGCGCGCGCGCAGGCTGGCGTTTTCGGCGTTGCGCAGCAGCGCGTCGGCCGAAGGTGCGGCGAGATCGCGCGAGAACGCGATGCCGGCGGTCACCGTCGCCGGATAGCCGCTGGGCGACGCAGCAGCGGACTGCACCAGGTCGATGCAGCGTTCGGCCAGTTCCAGCGCTTCGACTTCGCGCAGATGACGGTGCGGAATGATCGCGAACGCATCGTCGCGCACCCGCGCCAACGCGGCGTTGTCGGCGGTGATCTCGCGCAGATGCTCGGCGCAGTCGATCAGGAACCGGTGGAAGCCTTCGATGTCGAGCTGTTCGTTGCCGGCGGGCGGATCGATCTGCAGGTGGATCACCACAAGACCGGCGTCGTTGTCGTGCAGCGGGCGCAGCGCGGTGTGCGCGACTTCCAGCAGATGGTCGCGATTGGGAAGATTGGTCTGCGGGTCGTGGCGTTCGAGAAAGCGCAGCCGGGTCTCCATGTCGCGGCGCCGCGCGATTTCGTAGGCCACCGCGACATAGTCGCCAAGGCTGCCGGCGAAGGCATGGTCTTCGGGCGTCCACACCCGGGCGCTGCCGACATGTTCGTTGCAGATCACGCCGAGCAGATCGCCTTCCGCGCGCACCGGCGCGTCGAGCAGCGATTGGATCGCATGCCGGCGCAGATACGCGCCCAGCGCTTCCTGCGACGCGGAGACGGTGCTGTCGTTGCCGACATCGGCGATGTCGATGACACGCACCTCGTCGAGCTGGGTGCCGTATTCGGAGTCAAGCAGCAGGCTTTCGTCGAAACCCGGAGGATTGTGCACGCCGCTGCTGTGGACGTAGGCATGCACGCAGTGCAATCGTTGGGCGGCGGCGTCCACGCGCCAGATGTTCACGCGCTCGACTTCGAGGGTGTCGGCGGCGACTTCGCAGATCTCTGCGATCGCGGTATCGAAGGTGCAGTCCTCGTGCCATACGCGCCGGCCCAATGCGACCAGGGCATGATTGTGGCGCCGTGCGCGTGCGCCGCGCTCCTGCTGTTTCGAGCTTGCTGCACTCGCCATCATCCCCCCTCCCCCCCAACCATCGCGAAAAGCCTGCGATCGTCGAAAGCGCGATCGCAGGGTTTCATGGACCGTGTCGCGGAACACAGGAAGGACGGCCCCAACGTCTTCCCGCGAGCTCAGTCTAGCTCCATTCGGGCGGGCTGCGGGTCGGTTGCGCGGGGTCGGTTCCGCGCGATCAATTCACCGTGCAGGTCAACGTAAAGGTCACCGAACTGCTGGCGGGCAGGGTGGGAATGGCGATACCGCCGGACTGCAACGCGGTCACCAATGCCGGGCCAGTGGTCGCGGGGCACACTGCGCCACCGGTGACGCCGCCACAAGTGGCGGTGGTGCAGGTCAGCCCGGTCGGCGCAGGGTCGGCCAGCACCGAGCCGTCGGCGGCATCCGGACCGAGATTGCTGACCGTGAGGACGTAGTTGATGGTGGTGCCGGAAACCACGGTGTCCGCCCCCTGATCGACCTCGCCGTTCACGCCCGGCGTATTGGTCTTGGTCAGACGCAGGTCGGCCAGGGTGTTCCGTGTGTTGCTGAGCGTGCAGGTCAGATCGTCGCCCGCCACCGCGGTGACGGTGAAACTGGTGCCGCTGCCGCTGGGCGTCTGCCCGCCGCCGAGTGCGTTGGTGCAGGCGTAGGTGGTCGCGTAATTCGTCAACAGCGCGCCGGCCGCACCTGCTTCGCTGAGCGTGTAGACCGCACCGAGCGCACCGGGGCTCAGCGTCGCGATGCCGTTCGCGGTGGCGCCGGCGCCCGTGGTGGTCACCGTTGCTGGACCGCCCGTGCCGGCGATGGTGAGCGCGAACTGGTCGGTCGCGACGAAACGGCCGGTCGGCAGGTTTTTCTGCAGACGCAGGATCGGCAATTTCGTATTGGTGAAGGTGCAGGTGAAGCTGACGCTGGCGCCGATTTCCGCACCCGTGAGAGTGTAGGTGGAACCGGTCAGACTGCCGACGGTGGTACCGGCCGCGTTGACGCAGGTCGCGCCGGTCAGCTCCCAGCCGGCAGGCAAGGTGTCTTCGTTGATCGTCACCGCCGTGGTCGGCGAAACGATGGTGTAGGCCAGCGTCGCGGTGCTGGCGGTATCGCCATCGACCTGGGTCGGCGTGTTCACGACCGTGGTGGTGACCGTGCCGGTGGCCTGCCCGGTGTTGGTCAACGCGTAACCGAAGGCGCCGCCGACGCCGCCGAGCGTGGTCTTGCGCAGCAGCAGTTTGCGCGACACGGTGAACTGGTAATCCTCGACTTCGCCGCTCTGCACCGTGCCGGCGGGCGTGGAGCAATTGTCGAGCGCGGTGTTGTTGGTGCAGACCCGGAAACGCGCGAAGGTCGGGCCGATGACCGCAGTGATCGGCACCGCAATATTGAGATTGGTCACGCCGACCGCGACCGCCTGATTGGTGACCATCTGCTCGCCGGCATCGCTGAAATCGCCGTCGGCGTTCCAGTCGAACCAGACGTTGAGGAAACCGCTGCCGTTCTGGATGCTGGTCGGCACGATGGTGGTTTCGCCGGTGGGCAGCAGCGGCGTGAGGGTCACACCGTCCTCATCGTCGGTGTTGTCGACGTCGTCGCCGGTGGCGGTGGCGTTGTTGAGCAGGCTGGCGTCGGCATCGACCGTGGCGCCCATGCGGATGCCGCCGAGCGTGTGGGTGGAATTGCCGTAGGAAATCGGCGCATCGCCGACATCGGCGTTGTCCGATTCGAGCAGGAAGGACGCGTTGGTCGCGCCATAGGCGAGGGTTGCCGCCGCGCCGGCCATCTGCAGCGTGTAGAGGCTGGCCGGGGTTGCGCCGCCGTTACGGAAATAAGCGCCGCCGGTGAAACCGTTCGGCTCGTTGATGATGTTGCCATTGGGCGTGTCGTAGTTGCCGCCGGCATTGGTGACCGACAGCGTCGCCAACGCGACATGACCTGCTGGTGTGAGGAAACCTTCGGTGCTGGCATTCGCACCCGTCACCAGTTTGCCGTCGTCGGCTTCGTCGGGCGCTTGGCCGGCGTCGTAGGCCACTGGCGCCAGCGAGGAGTCCGCAGGCGTACCGGTGACGACCTGTGCGGTCGCAGTGGCGTTGCGCACGAAGCCGGTCACCGTCTGCTCGACGTTCTGGTACACCGAGGCGATCAACAGGGCCTCGTCGCCCGCATTGGACGACGCGACGGTATCCGGCAGCGTGATGGTGACCGTGCCCGAGGCTGCGCCGCCGAGCAGGGTGTTGATCTCGTTTTCGAACAGCACGATGTGGTAGCTGGCGACGCTGAAGAACGAGGTGCCGGCCGGCGAGCCGCTCGGCGAGGTGCTGATGGTGATGAAACGCGTGTCACCGCTGGGTGTACCGCCGATCACCAACGCGTTCTGCTTGTTGATGGTGCCGCCGGGGCCGGTGATGCGCGCGGTGAGCTGGTTGTTGCTGGTCGTCGCCGGTGGGGTGCCGATGCGCGGCTCGGGATAGTTGTCGCCCAGGCCGGTGCCGGCGACGTTGGCGCTGGTGCACAGGCCGCCGCTGACATCCGCGTTCGAGCAATGATCGCGCTCGAACGAAGGCCAGATGAACAGCACGCGGTTCTTGCCGCTGGGGATATTGAAGCTGGCGATGGTGGGCGTGCCGGCGGCGCCAGCGCCCGTTGCAGTCGCGGTCTGGGTGTTGAGGTGCTGCACCTGCGCGGCGTGCGCCGTCGCGATGCACGCGACGCAGACAATCGCAGCGGCCAATATCGCCCGCAGCGACCTTGCGGCGCGACGCCCGTCGCGCTGCGTCGATGCACGCGCGTTGTGAACCCACTTCCGACTCGCTGTCATGACCATCCCCGTCTTGCGTCTCGCTTCCCTGGCCGCCAACCCTCATCGGCACGTTACGCAAACACGCGCTGTCATCCATCGATGACAGCGCGCATTGGTGATCCATCGCGCGCTGAAATGAGCCGGTGAACCAGTGGCTCCGCCGTGCAAGATAAGCGCGCGCGTCGTCGCGCTTGCACTGTCACTAGTGACAGGCTGGTTTTTTCAAGGGAAAAAGCCGCATTTCCGCATTGACGAGGCATCGGACTTGCGCGCGATCGATTGCGGATAGAGCATGTCTATCGCATTGCATGCTTTCCGCCAACAACCGCTATCGCGCAGCGCCATCGGCCCGCATCGAACGATGCGAACGCTTCACGCGAAGCCGCGCGCCATTTGCACGCGCATGCCGCCTGATCTACGGGAAAGCCCGCGCTTCTTGTCGAAACGGTATCTCCTGGCGACGCGATCGGGCGTTCGTATCGGGTGCCGGCCGCGCTGTTCGCTGCGCGAACGGATCGAGCCTGCGGACGATGCGTCGGCGACTTTCTCTTCGGTCGATGCGGCGCCTCCGATTCGCTTTCGCGATCGACGCATCGGACACATGGGAAACGCACGCTTCAGCGATGCGCGATGTCTTCGATCCGTACGACCGCGATGCGGCCGGCGATGCAGGGGCCGAAAACGACACCGCCCGCAGCGATGCGGGCGGTGTGTGGTCGTCTCGCAGGCGCCTGTGGGTTCAGGGCACGGTGCAGTTGAGCGTGATGGTGACCGAGGACCCGGAGGGCATGGTCGGCACGATGGTGCCAACGCCTTGCAAGGCCGCGACCAGCGCCGCGCCCGTCGCGGCGGGGCAGACCGCGCCGCCGATGGCGGCGCATGTGGCGGTGGGGCAATTCAAATTGGTGGGCAGCGGGTCGGTGATGAGCGTGTTGTTCGCCGGCTTCGGTCCATTGTTGGTGGCGACGATGCTGTAGGGCACGCTGGCGCCCGAGATCACCGTATCTGCGGCTTGGTCCACCTCGCCGTTCACGCCCGGCGTATTGGTCTTGGTGATGCGGACGTCCGCCTTGCAGGTGCGGCCGACATCGCTGCCGGGCGTGTCTGCGGCCGGCGCGATGGTCTGGGCCACGCCGTTGGAACCCGGCTGCGCACCATGGTTGGCGCCCCCGGACGGCGCATCGGCGGTGTTGGTGAGGCCGTTCGTACCGCCGGTCGCGGTGACCGCTGCCGCTGCGGTGGTGATCACCAGACCGCCGCCGCCGCCGCCGCCGCCGCCGTGTGCCGTCGTGCCGGGCACCCAGGCGTCGCCGCCGCGGCCACCGCTGGCGTTGATGGTCAGGGCAGCGGTCCAGGTGGTTGCGACCACCAGAACGCTGCCGCCGGCACCGCCGCCGCCGCCGGCATCGTTGCTCGGGTTGTCGGCACCCCTGCCGCCGCGCGCACTGATGGTGCCGCTACCGGTCACGGTCACTGCACGCGCCATCACGATGCCGCCACCGGCCGCACCGCTGCTCTGTTCGGGCAGGCTGTTGGCGTTGTTGTCGCCGGCACCGCCGCCGCCGCCCATCACCAGCCGGGCGACGCCCGCACCGAGGAAGCCGGTGCCGCCGAAGCCCCATTTCTTGTCGGTGAGGTTGCTGTAGTCGGCGAGAACGCCCGCGTAGCCGGCGCTGCGCCAACCGGCGCCGCCGCGACCACCCGCACCACCGTTGCCGCCACCGCCGCCGCCGCCGTTGTCGCTGGCGCCGTCCCAGAACGCGCCGCCGCCGCCGGCATTGCCGGGCGCGCCGCGTGCGAAGTCGCCCGTACTGACGGTACCGGTGGGATAACCGCCCCACGCCGCGCCGAGATCGGTGATGCCAGCGGTGGCGCCGGTGTTCGGATCGCGCTTGAGACTGACGAATCGCGGCGTGCCGGCGATGCCCTCGCCCTTCACCCCGTGACGGGTGTCGTCGTCCCAGCGGAAGCGCTCGACGGCGTCGTTGGCGGAGCGGCTGCGGCCACCGCCGCCGCGGAAGCCCAGACCATCGACATTGATCGCCTGACCGTTGAAGTTCAGGGTGAACGCCGCATCGAGCACCACGATGCCGCCGCTGTTGCCGTCCCAGTCGGCAGCGGTGACGGTGCCGCCGAGCGTGAGATTCGAATACTGCGGGACGCGGATGATCTGCATGGTGCGGCGACCGGCGGTCGCGGTGGCATTGGCCTGCACGTAAGTGGCCGTCAGCGGCGAACCGGTGAGATTGAGCACGGCGTTGCTGGTGCCGGCACCGGCACGCACGAACTGGTAGCGCCCGGCGAGGCAGCTGCCGGCCGGATCGGTATAGCCGGATGCGGGTTCGCCGCCCGCACCGTCGCCGTAATTCAGGCCGTTGTTGGTGTTGATGTTCGCGCACTGCATCTGGATGACCAGCACCAGATCGCCTGCAGCCAGCGTTGCGGCAGCGCCGCGTTGGCCGCTGAGCGCGATCGTCGTGCTGCCGTTGTTGTAGGTGCCGGTGCCTGCGGTCCAGTAGGTATTGATCGTCCCGGAAACCGTGGCATCGCCATTGCTGCCCGGCAGGGCGCAGACCTGGGCGTTGGCAGCGCCCATACCCAGCACGACCACGGCACCGAAAGCGAAGGCCGTGAATGCCGCCTTGCGCAGTCGTGCCGCAGAAACACGGAGAGATGGATTGACGTGCATGTACGGTGGATTCCTGAGGCTGACGGTAAACACGACGGCTACTGTACGGTGCAGCTGAAACTGAAGGTCACGGTGTTGCTGCCTGCCGTGGCCGGCAGCGTGCCGAGGGTGATGCCGGCGGTCAGGTTGGCCACGGTCAAAGGACCCGCCGGACAGGCGCCCACGGCAGCACTGGTGCAGGTGAGCACGTTCGCGGGCGGGCAGGTCAGGCCGGCTGCGGGAGCATCCTGGATCACGGCATTGATCGCCGGGCCCGGGCCACTGTTGGTGACGACGACGCTGTAGGTGGTCTGGGCGCCGGACACCACGGTGTCGGCGGCCTGATCGTTCGGGCCGGACAGCGGCGTGTTGGTCTTGGTGATGCTCAGATCCGCGAGGTTGGACACGTTGCAGATCGGCACATTCGCCAGCGATGGCGCCGTCGCGGCGTTGCCGGTGTTGCCCCGGGTCGCTCCATTGGGAAGAAACTCGCTCAGCGCACTGGAGTTCGTGGTGCCGTTGACACCGCCGGCGATGGTGCCGGTACCGGCCGGGGAAGCGATGAATCCACCGCCGCCGCCGCCGCCCGGGCCTTCGGATTCGACCACGGTGATCAGCTGGTTGCCGCCCTGGCCGCCGCTGGCCGCGAAGCTCAGCGCGCCGGCGCCCGGGGTCTGGCGGATGGCGCGGACCCTGCCGATCAGGATCGTGTGGGTGGCGCGGTCGATCATCTCTTCCACCGTGCAGTCGAAGGCCGAAGGCGCCCCCTTCAACAGCCGCGCCCCGGTGACGGCGGTTTCCCAGTCGGCGCCCTCATAGCGCGCCGCCCCCTTCACCCCGCCGAAGCCCGAAAAGCGCTCGGCCACCGCCTGATGGCCTGCACCCAGCGATGACCAGCCGAAGCAGCCGAATTCCGCCAGGAGCGGATAGCTGGATGACCCCCGGTTCACGCAGGCCAAGAGAAGCGGCGGCTCGGCCGACAGCGAGATCGCCGATGTCACCACCAGCCCCGTGGCGCGGTCGCCCGCGCCTACGGTGATCACGCTGCAATTGCCCACAAGGGGCCGCATCGCGTCACGGAATTCCTTGGCGCCCGGCCCCTCCATTGCGTCCTCCTAGCGGATGCCCGCGGCCTCAAGCCGGGGCAGAACATGGTCGCGGAAATAGGGGAATTCCTCGACATAATCCACAAAAGACAGCGTGGTGCCGGCAAATCCCGTGGCATGCAGCTTCACGATGCCCTCGGCCACCTGATCGGGCGTGCCGACCAGCGGGAAGCCGCCGTGGCCCATGGCGAACAGATGCTTGATCTGCGCCAGAAGGTCATGCGGGAAGCTGTGGGCATGGGCGAACTGCAGGTTCACCAGATTGTCCACCGCCTCGGTATCGGCGTTTTCGACGGCGGTGTAATGCAGGAAATCCTGCGCCTCTTTCTCGGTCGGGCGGCAGATGACATGGGAGAAGGTCAGCACATCCACCTTGCGCCCCTTGGCGGCGGCCTGCGCCTTCAACTCGGCAATCTC
>JAFLDZ010000026.1 GCA_017302135.1 Lysobacterales bacterium
GCGTGCATGGCGTGGTCCTCAGGCTTCGATACCCCGAGGAAAAAACCGCGTCATGCACGCGCTGTTTTTGCAGACAATAAGCTTTATCTCATTGATCGGCAAACAGAAAAAGTGGGGAGACCTTAGGCTCAAGCCCGCCTCCAGGATTGCGGGTTCATCTCCGCAGCAGCAGCGCCGGCAGCAGCACCAGCGCGATTGCGAAAATGATGCCCAGCACCGCCGACAACACGCGCAGCGGCTCGTTGCGCAGCACCGTCATGAACGTGCCGGCAGTGCCGTCCCGGCGGGCGGCCTCGTTCTCGGCCCGAACGCGCGCAGCGCGCTGCGCCTGATACCCGGCCATCAAGCGCTTGGCCTCCGCGAAGGCCGCATCCTCGCGGACCCATATTCCGCCCAGCGAGATATTCCAGAACCCCGGCGAGGTCTCGTAGTAAGCGATACCGTGATCGTGAAGCAACGCACGCACGTCGTCCGCCTCGTCGTCGGGCACGTTGCGCAGATTGAGCAGGAGCTTGGCCATGCATCGATGATAGCAACCGCAGCGTTCCGGGGCGGGATCAGGCCCGACGTACCCGTTACGGCAGCACTTCGACCAGCAACACGTAGGGTGGTGGTGAGCGCAGCGAACCCCACCATTTGTGCGCGCGAGTCCCGGCATCGTCACGGGCAAACAGGCGACTCGTTTCTTCGGCGCGAACGGTTCAACCGTCTGCGCGGTGCTTCGGCAAAGGTGGGGTTCGCTGCGCTCACCACCACCCTACGAGTCCACCTTGCGCGTTGTTTGTTCGTCAGTACGCGCCCACGAAGTCTTTCTTGCCGATCTCCACGCCGCTGTGGCGCAGCAGGTCGTACGCCGTGGTGACATGGAAGAAGAACTGCGGCAACCCGTACGACAGCAGATAGGCCTGGCCGCCGATGCTGCGTTCCTTCGGCGTGCCGGGGCGCAACACGATCTCGCGCGCCTCGCTGCCTTCGAATCTTGCCGCATCCAATCCACCGATGAAGGCCAATGTCGCGGCGATCCTCTGCTGCAGGTCGGCGAACGTCTGGTCACCGATCTCGTAGGCCGGGACGTCCTCGCCGGCAAGCCGCGCCGAGACGCTGGTGGCGAAATCGCAGGCGATCTGCACCTGCCGCGCCAACGGGAACATGTCGGGGAACAATCGCGATTGCAGCAGCGCGGCGGGGTCGATCTTGCGCTCTGCAGCGTGGGTTTCAGCCTTGGCCAGAACGCCGGCAAGCGCAGCGAGCATCTGCTGGAACACGGGAACGGACGTGGCGTGCATCGAGAGGGACATGAGGGATTCCAGATGGGGGCAGATTCACTCCCTGCATCATATCGCGGGGATCCCCGATCGACCGCAGGCGCCGTATCGACCATCCTTTTTTGCTTTTTCCCCCGACAATGACCGCTCGGCACGACCGGTGCCGCGCCCGATCATGCAACGGACACCACACACATGCGGACCTTCGTACTCAGAGCACGTGCGGCACCGACCGACAGCCAGGCGCTGTGGGCGTCGGTGGGAAAGGATGCGCACACCGAGATCCTCGCGCATACGCTGATGAACGCGATCTTCGTCGCCCAGTCGCACCGCCCGGATGTCGTCGTCTATCTGGTCCTGGAAAGCACCCGGGATTTTTCCCGTACGATCCGCTTCGACATCAATGCGATGCACGAGATCGGCGGCTTCGACGAGCGCTCCCTGCTGGCCAAGGTGGCCAAGGCGCTCGACGTTTCGCGTGGCATGGCCAAGGAAGAGACCCGCCCCGTGGAATCGGGCGTCACCGTGCAGACGCTGAGCTTCGAAAAGCTGGTGCAGACGCTGGCCGAAGACCACCAGCTGTTCCTGATGGACCGCAAAGGCACGCCGATCGGCGAACAGGCCTTCGACGACAAACCCTGCTTCCTGCTCACCGACCATATCCCGATGCCGAAGAAGGTCATCCCCGGCCTCGAACGCATGGGCGCGAAGAAGATCTCGCTGGGGTCGACCATGCTCTTCGCATCGCAATGCGTAGTGCTGATCCACCACGCACTGGACCAGGGACCGCGCCAGCCGATGGTCGAGCGCTGAACGGGATTACAAATGGGATCGGGTTCATTTTCTTCAGGCCACGCGGCCGGCCAAGATCCAACGCGGAAACCTCAGGGTCAGGTTCATTTTCCTACACGGGGAAATGAACCTGACCCCTTTTTAGGTTGTCACACCTAGGCGTAACCAGCACTCAGCCGCCTCAACTCGATTTCCATGCTGCACTACCAGATTTCGATAAAGCCCACGCTCCAAGTCAAGCACGCGACGCTGATGAACCGCACACAGTTGCTCATAACTCTCCAAGCACTTCTTCCAGTGATCCATTTCTCCGGCGATCTCGCCCTGCAAAGTCATTCTGCAATAGTCAGAAATAGCGTCATACTGCTTAGATTCAAAAGCAAATGAAATCATTGCATTGAAGTCATATCGCCAAGGAAACAAATGCTCCTGCGTCCGCCAGTAATCGAGATACCCAGAATCAACAAGAGCATCGGCAAGCGCATCGTCGAGATCAGGCCTTTCGATTGCTGTCCGCGTTATATCAGAAAGACTTTCAATTTTTGGGAAGATGGCTCTTGCGGCAGCCAGCAGATCACTCGTAACCTTACGCATTCCAACGGTCGCATCGGATCTTTCAATTGCAGCGACTTCATCATTAGATACTTCAATCCAAGCCGGAATAATCTCTTCTAGTAGCTGAGATTCCTTTAGATCTTCGGGCGTGCAGAAGTCCGGATTGTCACAAAGTGAAATTCCGGCTGAAGAAAAAGCTCGAGCCACCAACCTTGAGCAGAATTGCTTACTTGACCCGAAACTCAAAGGTGAAGCAACTGACCGCAAGACTTCCGCCGTAGCATATGGCGTACCTGTAACTTGGCGAACATACGAAATGATGCTTCTTGCAACTTCTGAATCGAGCCCCTCTTTTAGTCGACGAATATGTATAGCGCAATCGTCAGGGTAGAAAATTTTCTGGGGATTTCTCGCTTGAACACCCTCACCCGTTGAGTCCATTAATGAAGTTTTTGACACACAGATCATTGCATGTGATATATCGCTTTTCGTGACCCCTCTAATCACCTTGCTTTTCACCGCAGGCGAGGTTGTTAGCACAATATCTCCAACACACAGAATATCGTAATTTATCCTTTTCATAAACCTTCCTTTTCGAGGAAATCAAATTAAATAAATGAACCGGCTCCCTTTTAAGATACCGCTAAAGAACGCGCGCGACGCTTCACTTTATGTATTCTAAAAAAGCGCAAGCGCCTTAAAGATTCGAATCAGAATCCATTTTCGCAGAAATGGGGTTAGATTCATTTCCAAGCAAAGCCCGACCTACCCCAAACGGGGTCAGATTCATTTTCCTACACGGGGAAATGAACCTGACCCATTTTTTGCTAGATCGAATGGGGGGAAATGAACCTGACCCCTTTTCACGTAGAAAATCCACACGCCATACAAGGTTAACGATTTGACGTGCCAACCAGAAACTGGATCTCAGTTTCTCTCTTAACTTGGACACGCCTTTCCATCTGGCTCAACTCAGCTCGTATGCGGTCCAAGTCATTCAAAGAATAGAACGAACCATGGTCCGCTAATGCTTTCCACACTGGAGCAGTCGACGCGAATGAGCTAAAAAAAGTAGTAGCATCAGGTTCCGCATAAATAGCCAGCTGATCCCTTGAACCTGCAATCGCGGACATCTCCTGAAAATGCCCGATCAAACAATTATCTCTCACGAATGAAAACAAGTTTAGCAATGCTCGGGCTTTTTTTGTATCCGCGACTACAAATCCTATATATTGATCATCTGAAGGTCGATGCAAACCTGAGAAAAGTGAACTTACGAGATCTTTCCATTTTGAAAAAGCCAACTTGCGCTTGTAATTTTTTCCAAAAACTTTCCTAAGATTTGGAATTAGATAAAACTCCTCTACAACTGTTGGCGATAGCTCGTACAGATATTTCAAAACATTGTCGACCGCAAACTCACCAATCCCATGTGAGCTGTATCGCTCGACGAGCGCTTTCTGAACGCTTCCATCTGCACTTTGAATATATTTTGCGGTGAAATATTCTTGGAAAGACCTATGAACAAATGAAAGATCCAGCCCTTCCTCGACGAGCAAGCACACAGCTTGTTTCGCATCCTCAATGAAGCCCGATTCAGAAACATCGCGTGAAGACGCAAGCTTCTTCGATATCTTTACAAATCGCGCAGCCTCAGTGGGTGCAAACCTGAAAATGCCCTCGTTAAAAGTTATAGTCGAAAATGCGGCGAACAGGGCAGAAAATTCAGATATATCCAAATCAGTTTCACGCTCTCGACGATACCCCTTGTAAGCATCGTGCTTTTCAAAAAGAGCTATATATGCTCTCTCGTAAAATGATGAAAATCTTTTCGGTATGTCCGCAGAATCCCCATAGGTGAGCAGCATTATTGAGAGCAGCAAAGGATTAGAGAGAAATGATTGATGGCTATCAAATAATCCAGATTTAAGGCTGTCAATAAACCTAGCCTTTATCCCCTCATCATCGTCGAATCGAATCTTCTCAACGAGCTCACATGCTTCTTCGAGCTTGAGCGGCGCCATCCTCACACGTGAAAACAACTCCCATCCTTCTAAAGTTAAATCCGGCCTAGAAGAAACAACGATATTGCATGGCGTTGACGTAGAAAGCCTGCGAATTTCGCTCGCAAGTTTCCGACGTCGCGCGAAGCTCACCTCATCCAAACCATCCAAGAGGAGAACAACTTGCCCTTGCTTGATTGTCTTCTTTGCATAGTCCGAGCCAAGGGGGAACCCATTAGCTACCATGTGCGCCACCATGGCGTCCTCTAAGGAAACGTCAGGATCATCATTCAGCGTTCTTAATTCAAACAAAACTGGATATGCGACACCTCGCTCGATTGAGTCGAGCATTAGATATCTCATGAATACGGTCTTACCGGAGCCACCGGTTCCATCAACAATTACCCGCGGCCCGATTTTAAGGAGCGAGTTCAGATTAGCTTTTTCCAACCGCTTCAAACTACGCGATTGAGAATACAGAAGAGAGGTTGGGACGTAGAACTCATCTAAATATTGGGCTTCGTCACGAACAAAGAAAGTCCTAGCCTTGCCGTAATTTCTCAATATTGCGGTGCAATATTCGATGTGGGCGTTACGAAATTCGAACTCAACAAAGTCGTTCGCCTTGACCATGCCTTTCGCGGCTGCCAAAGCTGCTGGAAACAACTTCATAGCCTTTGCGGCAAACGAGGCTACATCTCCTCCAACGTCCATCCCCCCTCCTTCATCTCTTCATAGACTTAGACTTTCCATCGATGATTTCACGCCCCACACCGAATTAATCTTCAAGCCAATGCAGAATCATAGAGATCATCATCGTGAACTGCTTCCAAAACAGCTGCGGCGCAAAAAATCACATATTCCTATGACACTCCCCACCACATCGTAGAGAGCATGTGATATCTGCCCCAAGCTGTAAGATTTGACAGCCTCCATCAGCGCGGCGAAGACATTGGCTCAATCCCGCGCAGTTTTCTGAAGATACCCCAATCAGCTTGGGTATTCCAACGAAATGGGGTCAGGTTCGTTTTCGACCAAAATAGGGCAGGTTCATTTTCCAAACAACGCCTAACCTACCCTACAACCGATACACCCACCCGACCCTCGGCGGCTCAGGCGCCGGCCATTTCGGACAAAGCGCCTCCACAACCTCCATCAGATCGAGCCAATCGCCGATCGGATCAGAACTCCGAGGCAAGGTGTTCTGCAAGCCGCCGTCAGCGACAAGCAGGATGGGGGCGCCGGTCTTGGGATGTCGTTCAACGGCCATCCTTCAGCGCCTCCAGCAAATCTTCCCGATCGAAGAGTGCAAAGTAGCGCTCCACTTCGTCCATGTCGAGCTGACCGGCATTGGCCTTGAACAGGGCGCGCAGATCGTCGAGATCGCGGACTCGCGTCGGGTCGTTGGCATAGCCCTGCAGTTTGAAGGCGATGAGCCCTTCCGCACCGATGACGCGCAGGCGACCGAAACCGGTCTGGCGCTCTTCCGCTTCGCTCAACAGCCTTCGGGCCGTGGGCCGGTGGGCATACAGCACATCGAAGCCGTCTTCGCCACGCAGATAGTTGGCGGCATCCGGACTGCGATGGACGCATCGATAGCCCAGTCCGAGCAGGATGTCGTGCAATCGATCGGCGTCGTCGGCGTCGACCAGGAAATCGACATCGCGCGTCGCGCGCACAACGCCATGCGATGCCAACGCGAGCCCACCGATCAGCGCCGGCGGTGTCTTCAAACCGGCGAAGACAACCAGCGCTTCCTTGATCTGACCGAGCAGGCTGGACATCGCTTACATATTCCTTCTGTACTCCCCACCCACGTCATACAGCGCATGGCTGATCTGACCGAGCGAGTGGGTCTTCACCGCTTCCATCAACGAGGTGAAGACGTTCTGGCGGTCGCGGGCGGTTTTCTGGAGGTAGGCAAGACCTTCGCTGGAACTTGCGCGCGCGTCCCGACCCTCACCCCGGCCCTCTCCCGGGGGGAGAGGGAGAACAGCGTTGTTCCGCAGGCGCTGATAGTTGGCGACGTTATCGATCTGCTGCCCCTTCTCCCCCTCAGTCGAACGGATCAGCTCGATCTCGGTAACGATATCCCCACCATGATCCTTCGGCAGGAAGGTGTTCACGCCGATCAGCGGCAGACTACCGTCGTGCTTCTTGTGTTCGTAAGTCATCGACTCGTCCTGAATCTTGCCGCGCTGGTACATGGTGTCCATGGCGCCGAGCACGCCGCCGCGCTCGCTGATGGCTTCGAATTCCTTGTAGACGGCTTCTTCGACGATGTCGGTGAGCTTGTCGACGATGAAGCTGCCCTGCCAGGGGTTCTCGCAGAAGTTGAGGCCGAGTTCCTTGTTGATGATCATCTGGATGGCGACGGCGCGGCGCACGGATTCTTCGGTGGGCGTGGTGATGGCTTCGTCGTAGGCGTTGGTGTGCAGGCTGTTGCAGTTGTCGAACAGCGCGTACAGGGCCTGCAGTGTGGTGCGGATGTCGTTGAACTGGATTTCCTGCGCGTGCAGTGAACGGCCGCTGGTCTGGATGTGGTACTTCATCATCTGGCTGCGGGCGTCGGCGCCGTAGCGTTCGCGCATGGCGCGCGCCCAGATGCGGCGGGCGACGCGGCCGATGACGGTGTATTCCGGGTCCATGCCGTTGCTGAAGAAGAACGACAGGTTGGGCGCGAAGTCGTCGATCTTCATGCCGCGCGCGAGGTAATACTCGACGATGGTGAAGCCGTTCGACAGCGTGAAGGCGAGCTGCGAGATCGGGTTCGCGCCGGCTTCGGCGATGTGATAGCCGCTGATCGACACCGAGTAGAAATTGCGGACGTTCTTGTCGACGAAATACTGCTGGATGTCGCCCATCATCCGCATCGCGAATTCGGTGCTGAAGATGCAGGTGTTCTGCGCCTGGTCTTCCTTGAGGATGTCGGCCTGCACGGTGCCGCGCACGCTGGCGAGGGTCTGCGCCTTGATCTTCGCGTAGGTGTCGGCATCGACCACCTGATCGCCGGTCACGCCGAGCAACCCGAGGCCGAGGCCGTCGTTGGTTTCGGGCAAAGCGCCGCTGTATTCGGGACGCGTGCGGCCTTCAAAGAGTTTTTCGATAACGGCATGCGCGGCATCCCAACGTGATTGCTCAGCGCGCAGGTATTTCTCGACCTGCTGATCGATCGCGGTGTTCATGAACATCGCGAGGATGATCGGCGCGGGGCCGTTGATGGTCATCGACACCGAGGTACTGGGCGCGCAGAGATCGAAGCCGGAGTACAGCTTCTTCATGTCGTCGAGCGTGGCGATGTTGACGCCGGAGTTGCCGATCTTGCCGTAGATGTCGGGGCGGATCGCGGGGTCTTCGCCGTACAGGGTGACGCTGTCGAACGCGGTGGACAGGCGCGCGGCCGGCTGACCGACGCTGAGGTAATGAAAGCGGCGGTTGGTGCGCTCCGGCGTGCCCTCGCCCGCGAACATGCGGATCGGGTCTTCGCCGGTGCGACGGTACGGATACACGCCGCCGGTGTAGGGGTAGTAGCCGGGCAGATTTTCCTTCTGCAGGAAGGTCAGCAGCTCGCCCCAGCTTTTGTAGGTGGGCGCGGCGATTTTCGGAATCTGCTGATAGGACAGCGACCCGCGGTAGTTTTCGACGCGGATGGTCTTGTCGCGGACCTGGTACTCGGTCACCTCATCGACAATCGACTTCAGGCGCGCGGGCCACTCGCGCAGCAGCTTGAGGGCTTCGGAGTCGAGCGATTGGACGGCATCGTTGTAGCGTTGGCGGAGGGTCAACAGCGTGCGGTCGATGGGTTGGATTTTCTCGAGCGCCCGCGCTTCGATTTCACGAATTCTCTCGCGGGTGCGATCGAAGGCGTCCTGAGCCCCTCTCCCGTCGGGAGAGGGGTTGGGGAGAGGGTTCGGGCCACGAGAGGCGTCACCGGTCGCCGTACCCTCTCCCTCGGTCCCTCTCCCGGGGGGAGAGGGAAGCAAAGCATCGACGCTGTACAGCTCCAGCGATTTTGGCAGCGCGTGATCGCCCAGATCACGCAGCGACTGCCAATACGACTGCGCGCGATCGGCGGTGTCGGCCTGCGATTCGATGCGGCGGTTGATGCCGCGGCCCTGTTCGGCGATTTCGGCGAGATAGCGCACGCGGTTGCCGGGGATCAGCACGGTGGCGCGCGGTTCCTTCAGCGAGGTGTCGATGGCCGGCGACCATTTCTCCACCGGCAACGAAAGTTTTTCGCGCATCAGCCGGCACAGGTTCGCGAACATCCAGCTGATGCCGGGGTCGTTGAACTGCGAGGCGATGGTGGGATACACCGGCACATCTTCGTCTGCGGTCTGGAACGCGACGCGGTTGCGCTTCCACTGTTTGCGCACGTCGCGCAGCGCGTCTTCCGCGCCGCGCTTGTCGAACTTGTTGAGCACAACCAGCTCGGCGTAATCGAGCATGTCGATCTTTTCCAGCTGGCTGGGCGCGCCGAAGTCGCTGGTCATCACGTACATCGGGAAATCGACGAGGTCGACGATCTCCGAATCGCTCTGGCCGATGCCGGCGGTTTCGACGATGACCAGATCGTAGCCCAGCGATTTGAGGAAGCTGATGCAGTCCTTCAGCACGATATTGGTCGCCGCGTGCTGGCGGCGGGTCGCCATCGAGCGCATGAACACGCGGGTGGAGCGCAGCGAGTTCATGCGGATGCGGTCGCCGAGCAGCGCGCCGCCGGTGCGGCGACGCGTGGGATCGACCGAGATCACCGCGATGCGCATCTCCGGGAAATTGGCGAGGAAGCGGTTGAGCAGTTCGTCGGTGACCGACGACTTGCCGGCGCCGCCGGTGCCGGTGATGCCGACCACCGGGGTCTTGCCGCCGGCCAGCTGCCATTCCTTGCGCAGGTGCGCGAGTTCGGATTCGTCGATCGCGCCTTCTTCGATCGCGCTGAGCATGTGGCCGATGGTGATTTCATCCCGGCCGTCGTCGTTGCCGATATCGACGCGATGCGGCGTTTCCACCGGCTGGCGCGCGGCGCCGGCGCGACGCACCACGTCCTCGATCATCGCGACCAGGCCCATGTGCATGCCGTCGTTCGGGTGGTAGATGCGTTCGACCCCGTAATCCTGCAGCTCGCGGATCTCTTCCGGGGTGATGGTGCCGCCGCCGCCGCCGAAGACGCGGATATGGCCTGCGCCGCGTTCCTTCAGCATGTCGACCATGTACTTGAAGTATTCGACGTGCCCGCCCTGGTAGCTGGACAGCGCGATGGCGTCGGCGTCTTCCTGCAGCGCGGCGCGGACCACGTCTTCGACGCTGCGGTTGTGGCCGAGGTGGATGACCTCCGCGCCCTGCGCCTGGATCAGCCGGCGCATGATGTTGATGGCGGCGTCGTGGCCATCGAACAGGCTGGCGGCGGTGACGAAACGCAGCGGCGAGGTTTCGCTCTGCAGCGACGGCGTGGTCTTGTTGAGAGCGGGTGCGGCTGGCGTGCTCATGGCGCGCTCCGTGCTGGAAAAGGCTGGTGCGTATTGTAAAGCGTGCGGCGCCCGGGCTGCGACCGGCCCGGATCCGCGTCCTTGCTCCGCGGCCTGTACCGCGTGGATACTGCTGCGGATGGGGCGATCGCCCCACAAGAATCGGGCTTGAGGGGATGGTTTCGATGCGTTCGATGACACGGTTCTGGCGGATCGCGCGATGGGGAGCGTTTTCGCTGGCTGCGCTGATCGGCAGCGGCCTGCTGCTGACCAACCATTTCACCCCGCCCGCCAACGGCGGCAAGAGCCATGCGCTGGCGGTGCAGGCCGACGCCACCGAGCTGGATCGCGAACTCGCTCCGCTGCTGGCCGAACATCCGGGCAAGACCGGCGCCCTGCTGGTCAACGACGGCGTGGATGCCTTCGCGGCGCGGGCGCTGTCGGCGCAGAAGGCCGGGCGCAGTCTCGATCTGCAGTACTACATCTGGCACGACGATCTCACCGGGCGCCTGCTCGGCCGCGAAGCCTGGCGGGCCGCCGAGCGCGGCGTGCGCGTGCGCATGCTGCTGGACGACATGAATGCGGAGGGCATGGACTCGAAGCTGCTGTTGCTGGACAGCCATCCGAACATCGAGCTGCGGCTGTACAACCCGTTCCGCAACCGCAGCGGCCCGGCCCGGGGCCTCGAACTGGTCCAGCGGATCTTCAGCGTCAACCACCGCATGCACAACAAGGCGTGGATCGCCGATGGCCGCGTGGCGGTGGTGGGCGGGCGCAATATCGGCGTGGAGTATTTCGGCGCCGGTGGCGAGGTGAATTTCCGCGATCTGGACGTGGTGCTGTTCGGGCCGGCGGTGGCCGAAACCAGCGCGATGTTCGACCGCTATTGGAACAGTGCGGCGGCGGTGCCGCTGGCCGGGCTGAGCCGTGCGCCGGCGGGTGCGTTCGACGACATCGCCGATGCGATCGAGACCGAAGCCAAAAGCGCCGACGCGCAGCGCTACCTGCAGCGGGTCACCGCGTCGCCGACGGTGCAGGACTACGCCGGCAAGCGGCTCGAACCGTTCTGGAGCGATCGCATCCATCTGGTCGCCGATCCGCCGCTGAAATGGGAGGAAGACAGCCGCGACGAATGGCTGGTGCACAAGATAGAACGCGACCTGTCGACGGCGAACGCCAAGGTGCTGCTGATCTCGCCGTACTTCGTGCCCGGGCCCGATGTCACCGCCGGCATGAACGGTCTGGTCAAGAAGGGCGTGACCGTGGGCGTCGTCACCAATTCGCTGGGCGCGAACGATGTCGCTGCGGTCTACGGCGCTTATCGCCCCTATCGCAACGACTTGCTGCGCGGCGGCGTGCATGTCTACGAACTGCGCGCGCAGGGGCATCCCGAAAGCAGCCTGTTCGGCAGCAGCGGCGCCAGTCTGCACACCAAGGCCTACAGCGTGGACGACGCGCGCGGCTTCATCGGCTCGTTCAATCTCGACGCGCGTTCGGCCTATCTCAACACCGAGATGGGAGTGATGTTCGACGATGCCGATCTGGCAAAAGCCGTGCGCGACGAATACCTGCGTCTCTCCGGACCCGAGCTGAGTTATTGGATGCATCTCGACAAATCCGGCAAGCCGCGCTGGCTGGATCGCGCAGCGAAGCCGCCTTCGCTGGTATCGACGGAACCGGACACCGACACCTGGCAGCGCGCCACCGCGACCGCGATTTCGTGGCTGCCCCTGGAGTCCCAACTGTGAATACGTCCGCCTCGCTCGCCGAGTTGCAGGCTGCCGCCGAAACGGGTTCGGCCGAGCATGCCTTCGCACTGGCGCTCGCGCTGGCCGATGCGCAGCGCATGGACGACGCGCAGCATTGGCATCTGCGCGCCGCCGAGGCGGGACATGTCGAGGCGCAGATCGAATACGCGCGGATGCGGCTGTACGGCATCGCCGGCGCGCCCGCGCCGCAGACCGCGACGCAGTGGCTGCTGCGTGCGGAACAGGCCGGACATCCGCGGGCCAGTGACCTGCTGGTGCAGATCGCGCTGGGTGGCATGGCGCTACCGCGCGACGGGCGCATCAACGAACGTCTGCATCGCGCGGTGCAGGCGAATTTTCCGCCGGCGCTGCTGACCGCTGCGATCCATTTCGGCCGCAAGGCGCATCCGGACGACCAGTCGCTGTGCATGCAGTTGCTGGAACGCGCCGCCGGTCGCGGCAGCGCAGTCGCTGCGATGCTGCTGGCGGAGCGTCTGGCGCATGGCGAGGGTTGCGAGGCGCAGCCGGACATCGCCGAAGATCTCTGGACGCAACTCACCGCGAACGGTGCGGTGCGGCTGCCGGACTTCACGCTGCCGCCGCCGGATGAGAGCGACACCCCGCCGCGTCAGCTGTCGATCGAAGACGCGCTGTCGCCGCCACCGATGCGGCCGCTGAGCGCGCAGCCACGCGTATCGGTGATCGACCGTTTCTTCTCGGCCGACGAATGCCGGCTGCTGATCGCCTGCGCACAGCCGCATCTGCACGATTCGCAGACCGCCGATCCGATCACCGGCGTGCCGCATACGCTGCAGGTGCGCACCAGCAGCGAAACGAGCTTCGATCCGCTGCTGGAGAACACCGCGCTGCGCGTGGCGCAGTTGCGCATGGCTGCCGCCGCGGGCATCGATCTGCCCAATGCCGAACAACTGACCGTGCTGCGCTATCTGCCGGGCCAGCAGTATCGACCGCATCGCGATTACCTGCCGCCGGGCACCCTGCAGATGGACCGCCCGCACGCCGGCAACCGCATCCGCACCGTCTGCGTGTATCTGAATGCGGTGGATGCGGGCGGCGCGACCGAATTCCCGGTGCCCGAATTGCGCGTGGAACCGCTTCCGGGACGCGCCGTGATCTTCGACAACCTCATGCCCGACGGCAGTCTGGATGCGGATTCGCTGCACGCCGGCGCGCCCGTGGAAGCAGGCGTGAAATGGCTGTCGACGCTGTGGATCCGCCAGGGCCGCTATCGGCATTGGTAACGGCAAACCACCGGCCGCAGTGCGCGGCACCGCTCAGCGGGTGATGACCTCGCGATGCATCGGCGCGAGCAGCGCCAGCAGCTTGTTCTGGGCGCGAAACGGAATATCGCGACGCGCCATCGCGATCTGCAGGTCCTCGACGAGCGCGTTGAAGTCGGCCTTGTCGATCGCGAACGCGGCATGCGTCTCTTGCATGTCGCGCCCGCTGTAGACGCAGCCGCCGCCGAGAAGGGCGCAGAACTGCTCGGCGAGCTGGCGCTTGACCCGATCGTGTTCGACCTTCTCGAAGAACGGACGCATGCGCGGATCCTCGAGCAGGATGGCCATGAACTCGTCCATCAGCGCAGTCATGCCGGGCATGCCGCCGAACTGCTCGAACACACCGGAAAGCTCGGGATGCGCCTGCGCGGGATCGGGCACGCCTGCCGGGCGAGCAGCGACCGACGCGGATTCCATCGACGACTGCGCAAGGGCAGCAGATGCTGCGATGCACGCCGACAGCGAGACGGCGAGGACCAGCGCGCGGGAAATCTTGAAAGGGGTCATGGCATTCTCCTGGAAGATGATCAGAAACCGACCTGCAGCGAGGCATAGACGCCGCGCTGGCGGTCGCGGATCACGATGTTGCCCAGATCGACATACGCGACGGTGAGCGAGATGTTGCGGTTCGGCGTCCAGGCTGCGAACACGTCCCAGGCATCGTCTTCATCGGCGATGTCGAGGTTGTCGGGCTTGGTGCGGTATTCGGCGCCGATCGCGAAGCGGCGATCGAGCAGATAGGCGACCGAAGTTTCCAACTGCGGCGAATAGCCGTCGTTGCGATCGCCGCCGAAACCGAGAATGCCGAACTGGTTGGCCTCGGTGAAACGCACGGTCGCATTCAGCAGCAGGCTTTTGTCCAGGTACAACTTCGTGGCAGTGACATAGACATCGGTGCCGCTGTCGTCCTTCGCGCCGATGGCCCGCACCAGTGCGCCACGATCGTTGCGCTTGTGCTGCACGCCCACCGACACCTGCGGCAGCCAGCGATCCTGTTCCAGCACCGCGTCTCCGAACAGCTTCACCTTCACGCCATACGTGTCCTGGCGGATCATGAAACCTTCGCCCAGGCCCAGCGCGCCCCCGACCTGTTCGGTATCGAACGCCTGCCGCGATACGCTCAGTTCGACGCGGTCGCGGATACCGATCAGCGCGCCGTAGCTGGCCAGACTGTAGTCGCCGACATCGACGCGCGTGTAGAACGCACTCGCGCCGAATTGATCCCGCTCGCCGTAACCGCCGATCACCGCCCACGGCGTCAATCCACCGCCTGCGGCACCCTCAAGCTGGCTCACGCCAGCGGTCAACAGCAACTTTCCGCCCGTCGGCGCATTCGCGGGTTCGGCAGGCGTCTCGTCCTGGGGCGCTTCGAGATCGGAAAGCGCCTGTGCGTGCGCGGGGGCAGCGCACAACGCAAGCAGACAAGCGCAGGCCAACGTGCCCGCACCGAACCTCGAAAGGCCCGCGGCAATGTGATTCATGAAACGCTCCTGTTGTTTTTCGCTTAATCGAAAGGACACAGCGCATTCGCTGCGGGGCCGGATGGCGGCCGTCATGGTTTCTGGGATCCGACCACGCGCGCGCAGGCGCGGTTGAAGGCGACGGCGATCCTGGCGATGGTCCTGCCGCCGTCCAGCGGCGCCTTGATCCGGAAATCGCCGGAATCCGCGCAGTAGTCGATCATTCGTTGCAACGCCTCGGCCGGTGCATGGATGCGGCGCCACAGCATCGTCGTCCCGATCGAAAGCAGCAGCAGCGTCATGCCGATGGCGATCAGCAGCGGCAGCCGCGATGCAGCGGCGACCGCCGATGCATCGCTGGAGGGCATCAACGCAACCAGACGCGCATCGGCATCGCCGAACAGCGGCGCGAGCGACACGCGATGCGGGACACCGCCGATGGCGATCTCGAAACGACCGTCGCGCTTGCCGGTATCGGCCCGCAGCGCAGTCCCCAGACGGGCGGATTCCGTTGCGGACAGCGTGGACGCGGCGATCAGCGGACCGTCCGCCGTGCGCATCAGCACCGCGACATCGGCCGAGCCGACCCCGGCGATGGATTCCGCGAAGACCTGGTTGATCGGCATGCCCACCAGCAGATACGCCTCGCTTGCGCCGTACACCGCCAGCGGCTGGATGGCGATAGCGAGCAGTCGCGTCCGGTCGGCGAAGACCGCGGTGCGGGCGGGCTTGCCCTCACGGGCGGCACGGAACGCGGCGAGATCGCCGAAACTCTCGCGACCCGCCAGCGGCTCGGTGATGGCGACGATGCGGCCGTCGGCATCCAGCACCGCTGCGATCGCGAGGCCGAGCTGGCTGCGGCGCTCTTCCAGCAGATCAACGACCGACGCGTAATCGACTTCGGTGCCCGGCAGTGCGCTGTCGAGCGATTGCACGATGTAGCCGGTGACCGCCTGATTGCTGGCGATCAACTGCGCACGCACCGTCAGTTGATCGGTCTGGCCGCGTTCGACCAGCGACTGCGCGGAGCGGATGGCGTCGAGATGGTCGTCGGCGAGGGCAGCGGACACCTGCCGGTGCTGCAGATACAGCAGACCGGACCCGCCGGCCGCCGCGACGAGCAGGATCAAGGCGCTCGATAGCGCATAGCGGGAGAACGTCGTCATGATTCAGTTCATCCCCTGGTGATCGTTGCGCGGCTTGCTGGCGACCAGCCGCTGCGTTTGCGCGGTCGCGCTGGGCAGCGTGATCTGTACCGTCGCTGCTGCTGCGCGCGGGTGCCAGTACACGAGCGTGCCCGCACCGGACGGCAGGCCGGTGAGTTCGAAGCGACCGTTCTTGTCCGGGCGCGTGTAGTAGGGCGTCGCCATGACCACGACGGTGGCGCGCATCGAGTGATGCACGCTGCAGTTCACGATCACCAGACCGGGTTTGGCGAACACCTGTTGCCGGCTCTGCCCGGGACCATAATTGCCGAAATCGAACGCAGCGCCCGGCGTGCGCGAGAACACGTTGTGCAGCACGGTGTCGCGATTGGGGAATGCCAGCGTGCTGCCGGCCGGTACCACCAGCAGCGATGGCGAGAAGCCCTTGCTGCTGGTGTTGACGGTGAAGTAACCGGGCTTGGGTTTGGGATTGCCGGCCTTCGGCAGGAAATAGACCAGACCAGCCGTCACCTCGCCCGCCGCGACCGTCTGCTTCTGGCCGGCGACAAGTTCGAGGCGGCCCTGTATCGAGGCCATCACCGCAGGCTTCTCGACGGCTGGTGCCGGTCTGCGTGCCGGCTTGGATTGCCTGGGTATCGCGGATTTGGAGGTTGTTGCTTGGGGTTGCGTTGACCGGGGCGCCGTGGATTTTGGCGGCGTGGCTTGCGGCGGCGGCTCGGTCGCGACTGGGGTCGTTGGTGGCGCTGCATCGGCCTGCACCGCAGCCGGTCCCTTCGATGGCGGCGTTGCCGCTGTGGCGTCTTCCGATGATGTGGCCCGGGCAACGTCTTCGTTCCGCGCTCGAACCGGTGCGACCGCCACAACGAGCAACAACAGCACGGCCGGGCCATGCAACGCATCTCTGAACGAATATCTGAATGGATCTGTGGACATAAGAATTCCCCCTGGAATGAGCATGCAGCACCAGCGGCAAGAGACCATCCGGTACGCATACCGGCCCTATACGGACATCGACCGCAATGGGATGCACAAAGAAAGAGAGAAGGCCGCGAGATCGCCTTCGGCCGTACCGGCCTGCCGACTGGCCGGCACGGCCGGGACAGGAATGGCGTGGGACCGTCATGTCGCAGTGCCGCAGGCCCCCTGCATACGATTCCATTAGACTACGGCGCCTGCGGTCTGCACCGACCGCCACACCAAGCCGCTGACTCAAACAGATTCAACGACTTGCCACATACCCTGGCGTACTGGAAATATCAGGCGCCAGCGCAATGGAGCTACCGATGATCTTCGAACACATCGAAAACCACGGCCACGAGCAGGTCGTGTTCTGCCACAACAAGGACGCGGGCCTGAAAGCCATCGTCGCGATCCACAACACCGTGCTCGGTCCCGCGCTGGGCGGCTTGCGGATGTGGCCGTACAAGACCGAGCAGGACGCGCTGAACGATGTGCTCCGGCTTTCGCGCGGCATGACCTACAAGAATGCGGTGGCCGGTCTGAACATCGGCGGTGGCAAGGCGGTGATCATCGGCGACCCGTCGAAGGACAAATCCGAAGCGCTGTTCCGCGCGTTCGGCAAATTCGTCGATACGCTGGGCGGGCGCTACATCACCGCCGAAGACGTCGGCATCGATGTCAACGATATGGAATACGTGTATCGCGAAACCGAATACGTGACCGGCGTGCATCAGGTGCATGGCGGCTCGGGCGACCCTTCGCCGTTCACCGCTTACGGCACGTTGCAGGGCCTGATGGCCACGCTCAACAAGAAGTACGGCGACGAGGAAGTCGGCCGCCACAGCTACGCGGTGCAGGGCCTCGGCCACGTCGGCATGGAGTTCGTGAAACTGTTGAAGGAACGCGGCGCGAAGATCTTCGTCACCGACATCAACAAGGAACTGGTCGAGCATGCGGTCGAGGAATACGGCGCCGAAGCGGTCTCGCCCGACGAGATCTACGACGTGCCGGCGGACGTGTATTCGCCGTGCGCACTCGGCGGCACCGTCAACGAGCAAACGCTGCCGCGATTGAAAGCCAAGATCATCTGCGGCGCGGCCAACAACCAGTTGGCCAACAACGCGATCGGCGACGAAGTGATGAGACGCGGCATCGTCTATGCGCCGGATTACGCGGTCAATGCCGGCGGCGTGATGAACGTTTCGCTGGAAATCGACGGCTACAACCGCGAACGCGCGATGCGGATGATGCGCACGATCTATCACAACCTCGCGCGCATCTACGAAATTTCCGACCGCGACGGCATCCCGACCTATCTCGCCGCCGACCGTCTGGCCGAAGAGCGCATCGCCGCGATCGGCAAACTGAAGCTGCCGATGGGCCGCACCGCGCCGCGTTTCCTCGGACGCATGCGCGGGCATTGATCCAGGCTCCGCCTGGATCAACCCGGGTTTGTTGCACAAACCCGGGTCCCGCCATGTTCTTCCACATCCCCGCCGCTGTCGCGGCAGCCCCCTTGACTCAAGGGGGCTTCGGCTCCGTCAAGCTCCTCGATCAATCTCAAGGATTAGAAGATGCGCCCCTTTCCTCTCGGTGAAGACATCGACGCCCTCCGCGATGCGGTGCGCCGTTTCGCGGATGCCGAAATCGCGCCGCGCGCGGCGAAGATCGACGAAGACAACGTCTTTCCGCAGGACCTGTGGCCGAAACTCGGCGAGATGGGTCTGCTCGGCATGACCGTCGCCGGCGAATACGGCGGCAGCGATATGGGCTATCTCGCGCATCTGGTGGCGATGGAGGAAATCTCGCGTGCGTCCGGCTCGATCGGCTTGAGTTACGGCGCGCATTCCAATCTGTGCGTGAGCAATCTCTACACGAATGCCAACGAAGCGCAGCGCCGGAAATATCTGCCGAAACTTTGCAGCGGCGAATGGAAAGGCGCGCTGGCGATGAGCGAACCGGGCGCCGGTTCCGACGTGGTCGGCTCGATGAGCTGTCGCGCCGAGCTGCATGGCGATACGTGGGTCGCGAACGGCAACAAGATGTGGATCACCAACGGCCCCGAGGCCGATGTTCTCGTCGTCTACATGCGCACCGCCGGCAAGGACGCGGGCAGCCAGTGCATGACCGCCTTCATCGTCGAAAAGGGCATGCCGGGCTTCAGCACCGCGCAGAAACTCGACAAGCTGGGCATGCGCGGCAGCAACACCTGCGAACTGGTGTTCCAGAACTGCGGGATCCCGGCCGAGAACGTGCTTGGGCAAGTCCACCAGGGCGTGAAGGTCTTGATGAGCGGCCTGAATACCGAACGTCTGGTGCTGAGCGGCGGCCCGCTCGGCCTGATGCAGGCGGCGATGGATGTCGCCCTGCCCTACGTGCGCGAGCGCAAGCAATTCGACGTGGCGATCGGCACCTTCGGCATCATGCAGGCCAAGATCGCCGACATGTACACGGCGCTGCAATCCTCGCGCGCGTTCGCCTATCAGGTCGCGCGCGATTACGACGCCGGCCACAAATCGCGGATCGACGCCGCAAGCTGCCTGCTGCACGCCTCCGACTCGGCGGTGCAGGTGGCGCTGGAGGCCATCCAGACCCTCGGCGGCAACGGCTATATCAACGAATACCCGACCGGTCGTCTGCTGCGCGACGCCAAGCTCTACGCCATCGGCGCGGGCACCAACGAGATCCGGCGGATGCTGATCGGTCGCGAGCTGTTCAACGGTCACCACTGAGTCGCGCAGGGATCGCTGAACGGTATCGCAGGCAGCAACCCGCGTCGCGGCCGCGCGCAACGCGCACCGAATCGCTACATTGCGCGCTGACCCCGACACGAACCGTCATGACTGCGAACCTTCCCCGTCCACTGCGCATCCTCGGTACCGGCCTGTCGACGCCGGAGGCATGGGTGGACAGCGACACGCTCGACGCGCGACTGGGTCTCGCAGCCGGCACGGTCTACGCGCGTACCGGCGTGGCCCGTCGTGGCGTGGAACCGCAGCGCAACGCCGCCGAAGTGTCGGCCGAAGCCGCGCATGCCGCGCTTTCGGCTGCAAACGTTCCGATCGAAAGCATCGATGCGGTGATCTGCGCCAACGCCAGCCACGATCAGGCCATGCCCTGCAATGCCGCCCTGCTGCATCGCGCGCTGGGTCTGCGCAAAGTGCCCGCGTTCGACATCAACGCCAGTTGCATCGGTTTCCTGATGGGCCTGGACCTCGTCGCCTCGCTGCTGCAGAGCGGGCGCTACCGTCGCGTGCTGCTGGTCTCCTGCGACCTCGCCTCGCGCGCGCTGGACGAACGCGATCTCGATACGTTCGGTCTGTTCGGCGACGGCGCCGCAGCGGCAGTGCTGTCTGCATGCGACAGCGATGATGGCCCCGCACTGCTCGCCGTGCGCTTCGAAACCTGGTCGGAAGCCGCGCACGCCTGCGAAATCCCCGGCGGCGGCTCGCGTCTGCCGCCTTCGCGGTACGACGGCGACTATCGCGACGTCTGCAGTTTCCGCATGGACGGCAAGCGCCTCTACCGCGTGGCAGCGGAACACTTCGACCGTTTCGTCGACGAACTGCTGTGCGATGCCGGAGTGGAACTTTCCGACATCCGGCGCGTGGTGCCGCATCAAGCCTCGATGCTCGGCATGCAGCACGTGTTCAAGCGTCTAGGCGTACCGCGCGAACGCGTCGAAGACATCTTCGCGACGCACGGCAATCAGGTCTCGGCATCGCTGCCGACCGCACTGCATCACGCACTGGCGAATCGTCGTCTCGTCGCCGGGGACACCGCTCTGCTGATCGGCACCGCCGCCGGCGTCACCCTGGGCGGCGCGGTGCTGCGGCTGTGAGCGCGACCGCCATTCGTGCATTCCCGCGCACGTCGCTGACGATGCTGCGCGTCGGCCATTGCTCGCATCCGGAATGCCTGGCACTGCGCGGCGGCGCGTGGCGCACCGGCGTGTTTCCGGCACTGGTCGGCCTGATCCGTCATCCCGATGCCGGCGCTTTTCTGTTCGATACCGGCTATGCCGAACACTTCACGCGGGCAACCGCACGTCTGCCCGAGAAACTCTATCGCTGGACCACACCGGTGACGCTGCCGGACAACGAATGCCTGCAGCCACAGCTCGCGCGTCACGGCATCGCCATGCACGAGGTGCGCGGCGTGTTCGCTTCGCATCTGCATGCCGACCACATCGCCGGGCTGCGCGATCTGCCGCGCGCCGCGATCTGGTGCAGCGATATCGCACTGCGCAGCGCACGCGCAATGGGCCGGATTTCCCGACTGCGCAAGGCGACCCTGCTCGATCTTCTGCCCGACGATTTCGACAGCCGCCATCGCAGCATCGAAGCCCTGCCGATGCGCGGATTGCCGCATGCATGGCAGGAACTCGGCGAAGGCCACGATCTGCTCGGCGATGGCAGTCTCTACGCCGTGCCGCTGCCCGGTCACGCGCGAGGGCAATACGGCCTGCTGCTGCGCCACGAGAACGATCGCGAATTTCTGCTCGCGGGTGACGCGACCTGGCGCATCGACCGCGACGGCCATGCATCGGCATCGGCGTGGCCGACGCGTTTTCTCGCCGACGACTGGCGCGCGCAGGGCGAGACGCTGTCGAAGCTGCAGCGCGTGCTCGACGGTATCGACGACAGCCGCTGCGTGCTGCCTTCGCACTGCGCGGACAGCTATGCGCGGCTGCCGCAGGCGATACGGGGCACGCCATGAAACTCCTGCTCACCGGCGCTTCCGGTTTCATCGGCGCGCGCTTCATGCAGCGTTTCCGTGGAACGCCGGGGCTGGAACTGCTGGGCATCGGCCGACGCGAACTGGCCGACAGCGACTATCGGGCGGTGGATCTGTCGCAGCCGTTCGCGGTCGATTTCGAGCCCGATGTGGTGATCCATGCCGCCGCGCTGTCGTCGCCGTTCGCGCCGCGTCGCGACTATCTGCGTCACAACGTCGACGCGACGCGCAACGTGGTCGAGTGGTGCCGCGCGCACGGGTCGCCGAAGCTGGTGTACATCTCGTCGAGTTCCGTGCATTACCAGCCACGCGACCAACTCGGCATGCGCGAGGACGACCCCATCGGCCCGGTGTTCGCCAACACCTACGCCGAAACCAAGGCTGCGGGCGAAACACTGGTGCGCGCTTACGAAGGCGCATGGGCGATCCTGCGCCCGCGCGCGGTGTTCGGGCCCGGCGACACCGTGCTGTTCCCGCGCCTGCTCGCTGCGGCGAAGCGCGGCAAACTGCCGAAGATCGTCCGCGATGCCGCGCCTGCGGTCGGCGATCTGATCAGCGTCGACGCGCTGGTCGACTACATGCTGCGCGCCGCGCAGCGTCCCGACGCGGTGGGCGCATTCAACCTCAGTCACGGCGAACCGGTGGTGATGCAGGACTTTCTCGCCGAAACCTTCCGCCGGCTCGGACTGCCGCCGCCGACGCGCACCGTGCCGTATCGCGTCGCGCACATGGCAGCGCACGCGGCGGAACTGGCATGGACGCTGCTGCCGCTGCGCGGCGAACCACCGGTGACGCGCTTCGGCATCGACGTGCTGGCCTTCAGCAAGACCTTCGACATCAGCAAGGCGCGCGCGATCCTCGGCCCGCCTTCGCAGACGCTCGCCGAAGGCCTGGATGTGTTCGTCGATTGGCAGCGCAGGCAACCAGCATGAAGATGTGGCTGGACTGTCTGCTTTGGCTGCCGATCGTGCTGTGGCCGCTGCTGGAAATGGCGCGACAGTTCGCCGCATGGCGCGCGCTGCGCGCGATGCCTTCGCCGCCCGCCAACGACGACGACGCGCGCTTCACGGGCGTGGATGCGCTGCAGCCGATCCGCAGCGGCGACCCCACGCTGGCCGAAGCGCTGGGCGCATCCCTGCGTGCGCTCGGTGCGCGCGGCGCGATGTTGCACTGGCTGATCGACAGCGACGATACTGCGGCGGCGCGGATCGTGCGCAGTGTCGTCGATGCGCAGCCGACGCTGCGCGCGCAGGTCGCGATCAGCGCGCACCCGCCGTGTCCGCAGGGGATCAATCCGAAACTGTTCAAGCTCGACCGCGCGCTTGCGCAGTGCACCGGCGACACCGTGCTGGTGCTCGACGACGATGCGCGCCTACCGGCAGCGACGCTGGATGCCTTGCTCGCTGCGCTGACCGGCAGCCGCGGCGATGCGCCGGTGATTTCGACCGCGCTTCCGATCTATCTCGGCACCGACCGATCGTTGCAGGGTTTGGGTGCGCGATTGCTGGCGCGCTTCGTCAACGACAGTGCGGCGATCACCTATCTTCCGCCGCGACTCGGCGGACGCGCGCCGACGATCAACGGCATGGCCTGGGCGATGCGGCGCGATGCGCTGGACGCCATCGACGGCTTCGCGCCGCGCTTGCGACATCTCACCGACGACCTCGCAATGGCACAGGCGGTGCTCGCCGCAGGCGGACGCATCGACCAGCGCCGCGAACCGGTCTGGATGCGCACTGCGCTGCCCGACCTGCGCGCCTACACCCGGCAGATGCATCGCTGGATGCTGTTCGCGCGATTGCTGCTGCGCAGCCAACCGTGGCCCATACGGCTGCGGATCGCTGTCGGCCAAGGGCTGTCGGCGCTGCTGCCGGCGATCGCGCTGACCGCATTCGCGATGGCGCCCTCCTGGCCGGCTGCGGTTGTCATCGCGATCGGCGCGACCGCGCATCTCTATGGACGCCGCGCGCTGCAGCGCGCCTGCGCCGGCAGTTCTGCGCGGATCGAACCTGCGACCTCGCTGCTGGTCGCGCTGCTGCTGCCGCTGCATATTCTGCATGCGCTGTTCGATACGCGGATCCGCTGGCGGGAACACCACTACCGGGTCTTCGCGAACGATCGCTTCGAGGAAATACCGTGAGTCCCGCTGCGCCCGATCGTCCACGCATCGCGCTGCTCACCGGGCGCAGCGATCCGCAACGCTGGGCGCTGTCGCCGACGCAGCACGCGATGCTGGACCAACTCGCAAGGCGTGCCGAAGGCATCGCGTTCGATCCGCACAATTTTCCGTGGCCTGCCCACTCCGCGCCGTGGCGCCACGTGCCGCTGCTGCGCGCGAGTCTCGCCAATGGTCGCCAGTATCTGGCCGCACGTCGCGGAACGTTTCACGGATTGACGTCGGTACAGGCCGACCACGCACGCGGGCGATTGCTGGCCGCACCGCGCACGCTGCTGCTGGTCGGCAGCTGTGGCCTTGCATTGCTGGATGCGCTGATCGCGCCCTTCGACCACGCACAGCGCGCGCGCCTGCGCGTGGTCGCCTACGGTGCGGTCGGACTGCGTTGGCCGCAGCGCGATGGCATGCCGCTGCATGGCGTGCAACTGCGCGGCGATCGCGACCGCATCGCAGCGTGGCTGGGCCCTCGCAATGGTCCGCGTCCACGGATGATCGCGGCGGGTCACATGGATTATCTCGATCATCCGCCGGCGCGCGACGCGGTGTTCGCCGCCGCGTGCGAACAGCTCGACTGGCTGCGACACGGCGCATGACTCGACCACGAATCGAACTGCTGGCGCCGCCGTTCGCGGGCCATCTGCATCCGATCCTCGCCATCGGCCGCGCTTTGCGAGACATCTCCGATATCGAAGTCGTCAGCACCGAGCGCGCGCAGGACCGGATCCGCGCCGCAGGGTTGAACGGTATCGCCGTGGTGCCCGGAGCGGACGCAGCGCTGCGCGCGATCGTCGATCCGCCGCATGCGGTCGGCGCGCATCCGCTGCGTCTGCACGCCCAGTTCCGGCGCAGCCTCGATCTGCTCGATGCATTCGCATCCGCGCTCGATGCGCGCTATGCGCAGTCGCAACCGGATCTGCTCATCGCCGATTTCACCCTGCCCGTCGCAGGCGCTGTCGCAAAACGTCACCGCATTCCGTGGTGGACCAGTCATCCCTCGCCATGCGTCATCGAAGCGGCGGGCGGCCCGCCCGCCTATCTCGGTGGCTGGATGCCCGGAGCGGGCGTGCTCGGCAAGCTCCGCGACGAGATCGCCGCACGTGTCGTACGCAGCTTCAAGAGCAGCGTGCACCGTCTGCATCGGTGCAGACTCGACGCGCTCGGTTTTCCGTCGTTGTATCGCGACGACGGCAGCGAAGCGGCGTATTCGGACGAATGCATTCTCGGTCTGGGTCTGCGCGAACTCGAATTCGACCGCGCATGGCCGGCCGCATTGCGCTTCATCGGCCCGATGCTGTGGAGCCCACCGGATACCGGCGCGGCACCGCCGGACAGCGACAGCCGCACGCATGTCCTCGCGACGCTCGGCACGCATCTGGGCTTCGCTAAAAACGATCTCGCCGCACAGCTCGACAGCGTGGCGCATGCATATCCGGACATCCGCCTGCATTTCAGCGACGGCCGCCTCGATGACGGCGCGGACGCGAGGCATCGCGCGTTGCAGCGTCACGCCTGGGTCGACTATCCGTCGTGGGTGCCGCGGATGCGCGCCGTGCTGCATCACGGCGGCGCCGGCGTGATGTGGGAATGTCTGCGCGCCGGTGTTCCCGCGCTGGTACTGCCTAACGATTACGACCAGTTCGATCACGCCGCGCGACTGCAGGCCGCCGGGGTCGCTGTGCGCCTGCGCCATCCGCGCGAGATCGGTCCTGCGCTGCGGCGACTGCTCGACGGCGACCACGACTTGCGTGCCGACCGTTTCGTCGACGCGCTGCGCCCCGGCATCGCCGAGGCGCAGGTGGTCCAACTGGTGAAGACGCGACTGGGTGTCTGATCTTCAGCTGCGTGTGGCGACTGCCGCACCGGCATGCTGTTTAGGCATGTACTTCCGATTCAACAACAGGCCCGCAACCGTTGCGACCGCCAGTGGCGCCATCCACGCAACCAGATCGAACCCGTCCGGCGCATGCAGGCCCAGCATGTCGATCACGCGATTGATGCCGATGGACAGGAACGCGATATGCGTGGCGACGCCGCAGCCGACCATGGCGGCGATGTGCTCTTTCATCCACCAACGCGTCATCGCGAGCGGACGCGTGCGTCGAATCAGCATCTGACCACCCGTGAGAAGGCCGATGACGCTGAAACCCATCAACAGCACTTCAGATGTCTTCCAGCCGATGGCGAACACTACGACCGAGGCTATCAGATTCAGCGCCGCCACTGCGGGATATACGCCATCGCGCATCGCTGTCTGGTCGCGTTTGCTGCGAATCGCGCGACGACCCAGCCACATCGAGCTGGCGGTGATCACCACCAGATACGCGAGAAAGGTCGCCACACCGGAATTTCCGCGCATGCCGATGATGACCGCCATCGGCACCGCCGTGCCGATGATGCCGAGCATCGCGATCATGTAGGTCTTGCCGACCCGTACATGCAGCGGAGAACCTTTCTTCGCCGATGCGGCGATCCAGAACGTGATCAGCGCGACCAGCCCGCTGAGACCGTGGACGAAAAGCAGAATCTGATATGCGGAATCCATGGTATCGCTCCGTTGATGCGTGTGCGTTGACGATGGATGCAGTCTCCGCTTCGTCAGCGATGTCCAGCACCTGCCCGTGGTCACCCGCAAGGGGTGAGAAAAGTCACCTTCTCCAGGCTTCGTCTTCCGTTGCCGTCGCATCGCTGCCATGCTGACGGCATGCATCACGACGACTCCAGCCCGCCGCTTCGCCCTCTGCAATCGCACGACGGCTCGCTGCTGCAACGCATGTTCACGCCATTGAATCTGGCCGCGTACATCACTTGGTTCGCGATCTGCATCGCCGTCCTGGACCCTGCGAAACTGCGCGTCGGCGATCAACGCGAATTTGCCGGTGTGGCCGCGCTGATCGCGATGATCGCCTTGTTCGTGATATCGGCTTCGCGCCGATCGCCGGATGGCGCGCACTCGTCGCTCTGGAACATCATGGCGCAGGGACTGCTGGTGGTCGTGGCCGAATGGCTGTTGCTCGGCGGCCAGACTGCGGTGCTGCTGATCATCGTCGCCGGGCAGATCGTATTGCTGCTGTCGCCGCGCATGTCCGCCCTGTTCATGCTCGCGCTCAACGCAGGGATCGCGGCGCTTTGGGTGTCGCGCGGCAACCCGGTCGGCGCCGTATTGCTGTCGATGCTGCCGGTGCTGGGCTTCCAGGCGTTCGCCGCGCTCACCGGCCACTACGCCAGCACCCGGGAAAGTGCCCGCGAACATCTGGCGCAGGTCAATGCGGAACTGCTGGCCACCCGACGTCTGCTGGAAGAGTCCGCACGCGCAGGCGAACGTCTGAAGCTCTCGCGCGAGCTGCACGATGTCGCGGGTCACACGCTGACCGCGCTCAAACTCAATCTCGCCAGAATCACCCGCGATCCCACGCTCGCAGGGCGCGAGGAGCTGAAGATTTCCTCGGCGCTGGCCGATGAGCTGCTGGGCCAGATCCGCCAAGTCGTCTCGACCCTGCGCGCGCACGACGGCCTCGATCTGCGCGCGGCGCTGGAAGCCTTGGCCCACCCGATGCCAGGCGTGCGCATCGCCATCGTTATCCAGGATCAACTGCGCGTGGACGACATCGAACAGGCCGAAGTGCTGCTGCGCTGCGCGCAGGAAGCCATCACCAATGCCCTGCGCCACGGCCGCGCCAGCGAGATCCGCCTCGGGCTGCACCGGACCGATGATGGGTTCGCGCTCACGGTGGAGAACGACGGCACCGCACCTGCGCGGATCGAATACGGCAACGGCCTGACCGGGATGCGCGAACGCCTCGACGCGGTCGGCGGCACTCTCGAAATCACCTCGACCCCACCGCGCGGCCTGCGGTTGCTCGCACGGATTCCTCACGGATCGCCACCGGAACGCACCCCATGACGGCACCGCACACGGTCCGCATCGCACTGTGCGACGACCAGGCGCTGGTCCTGCGCGGTCTGTCCAGTCTGTTGGCGGATCTCGGCGTGGATATCGCACTGGAGGCCACCGACGCCGAACAGTTGCTGGCGGCCATCCTGCAGCGGCCGGTGGATCTGATCGTCAGCGATATCCGTATGCCGGGGCTGGGTGGGTTGGGCCTGCTTCGCGAACTGCGCGCTCGCGGCGACGCCACCCCTGTCATCCTGCTGACCACCTTCGACGACCCGACGTTGATGATGCAGGCGGTGGAGGCCGGCGCGCAGGGCTTCCTGCTCAAGGATGCGTCGCCCGAAGAACTGAAAACCGCCATCCTGCGGGTCGCCGCAGGCGAAACACTGTTGCAGCCGGTGAGTCTGGGGCCGGTTCGCGCCGCATGGGCCGACCCCGCGTCCGCAGCCCCCAACCTGAGGCTGACCGAACGCGAGCGCTCGATCCTCCGTCTGGTCGCCGGTGGCTACTCCAACAAGGAGATCGGCCGCAGCCTGCGCCTCTCCGAAGGCACCGTGAAAAACTACATGTCCGAGCTGCTGGTGAAGCTGGAGTGCCGCGACCGCACCCATGCAGTGCTCAAGGCGATCACCCAGCGCCTGCTGTGATCGGCCATACCGGCCCCCGCTTGGCCGGAAGTCGCATTTGCGGCAGTGCAACATGAGTCGCATAATCGGCTGGTTCCGGTAGACGGCCCCGCCGCCGCCGGCCCTGCCAACGACTGCGCACGGGGTGCGCGACCGCCATGGAGTCCAGCATGTCCGACATCGTCATCGTCGGTGCCAAGCGCACCGCTATCGGTTCCTTCCTCGGCCAATTCACCGGCGTACCCACCCCCACCCTCGGTGCGGCCGCCATCGCCGGCGCGCTGGAACAGGCCGGCATCGCTCCGGACCAGGTCGACGAAGTCATCATGGGCTGCGTACTGCCGGCCGGTCTCGGTCAGGCACCCGCACGCCAGGCCTCGCTCGCGGCCAAGATTCCGACCTCCGCCGGCTGCACTACCATCAACAAGGTCTGCGGGTCGGGCATGAAAGCGATCATGTTCGCGCACGACCTGATCAAGGCCGGCTCGGCGAACGTCGTTGTCGCTGGCGGCATGGAATCGATGACCAACGCCCCGCACCTGTTGACCGGCTCGCGTACCGGTATCCGCTACGGCAGCGGCGAGCTGCTCGATCACATGGCTTGGGACGGTCTGACCAACCCCTACGACAAGCAGGCCATGGGCGTCTTCGGCGACGCCACCTGCGCCACCTACGGCTTCGACCGGTCCGCCGTCGACGCGTTTTCCGCCGAAAGCGTCACCCGGGCTCAGAAGGCCATCGCCGAGGGTGCGTTCAAGGGCGAGATCGTTCCGGTGACAGTGGTTACACGCAAGGGCGAAGTAGTCGTCGACGGCGACGAAGAGCCCGGCAAGATCGATCCGTCGAAGATCCCGACCCTGCGCGCCGCGTTCGGCAAGGACGGCGTATTGACCGCCGCCTCATCGTCGAAAATTTCCGATGGCGCCGCCGCCACGGTGTTGATGTCGTCCGATGAAGCCGCGCGTCGCGGACTGCAGCCGCTGGCGAAAATCGTCGCCCACGCGACACACGCGCAGGCACCGGAACTGTTCACTACCGCACCGGTCGCGGCAATCGAAAACGTACTGAAAAAAGCGGGCTGGAGCGTTGCGGACGTCGACCTGTTCGAAGTCAACGAAGCCTTCGCATGCGTTGCGATGGCGCCGATGAAAGACCTCGGTATCCCACACGGGAAATTGAACATCCGCGGCGGCGCATGCGCGCTCGGTCATCCGATCGGTGCCAGCGGTGCGCGCCTTGTCGTGACCCTGATTGCGGCACTGCAGGCAACCGGCGGTAAGCGCGGCGTGGCCTCGCTTTGCATCGGCGGCGGCGAGGCGACCGCCGTGGCGGTGGAACTCCCATAAGACGGTCAAACGCAGAAAAGGAAAAAAACCGGACACACCCGCTTGACAGCCGCTACCGGCTTGTCATGATGTGGCCGTACGCACTGGACACCGCGTTCACACCCGCCACCCGCTACATAGACGAGGACTTCGCCATGACCCTGAACAAGGCTCTGATCGCCCTGGCCCTGGGCTTCGCCCTGACCGCTTGCTCCAACAAGGAACAAGCCGAAAATTCCGCTGCCGAAGCCGCTGAAGCTTCCACCGAAGCTGCTGGCGCCGCCACCGAAGCCGCTGCTGCTGGCGACACCGCCGCTGCCGACGCCGCCAAGGCCGCCGCCGAATCCGCTGCCGCCGCTGCCGATGCTGCAGCCACTGGCGCCGCTGATGCCGCCGCTGCGGGCACCACCGAAGCAGCCGACGCTGCTGCCGATGCCGCCGAAAAGGCCGCCGACGCCGCCGAGTCTGCAGCCGACGCTGCCGGCCAGGCTGCCGACGCCGCAAAGACCAACTGATTCAGCGAAGCTTCACATCGCTGGATTGGTTGCTACAATGAGGAAGCCGCAAACCCTTCGCGGCTTTTTCATGGTGCTGGCAAGCACCAAGTAAGTCAGTGAACGAACACAAGCCGGCGAATGCCGGACTGCCCCGCGCACTGGCGTTGCCTGACCCCTTTAGTTCCTTTCAGACAACTCCTTTGGAGAAAAGCATGAATACGAAGCTTTACGTCCTCCTCGCCGCTGGCGTCCTCGCTCTGTCGGCTTGCAACAAGGCCGAAGAAACCGCTGACGCGACCGCCGAAGCCGCTACCGAAGCCGCCGACGCCAGTGCCGACGCTGCTACCGCTGCTGGCGATGCCGCTGCCGACGCCGCCACCGCTGCCGGCGACGCCGCCGCTGCCGCTGGTGACGCCGCCGCTGCTGCTGGCGACGCTGCCGCTGCCGGTGCTACCGATGCCGCTGCCGGCGCCGCCGACGCTGCTGCCGCTGGTGCCGCCGACGCTGCTGCGGCTGCCGGTGAAGTGGCCGACAAGGCCGCTGCCGCTGCCGAAGAAGTCAAGAAGTAATTCTGGCTTTCAGCTGCTGAGTACCAGAAAGGCCCGCTTCGGCGGGCCTTTCTCTTTGCATCAATCTGTTTTTTATGACAACCGGTTTGCCTCTTGGCCTGGGAATCTCGTTCCAGGCGTGCGATTGGGACGGGCATCGTGCTGTGTGCACGACGACTCGCCTCGCATTGATTCGACGATGAAACATGGTTAGCTTGCCGGCTGGCGTTGCCTTTCTGACAACGGCAAGAATGCAGGAGGGGCTGCGCACTGGGCCGCGAAGCGAGGCGCCAGGACGTGAGCGCGAGGCCTCTTCGCCACCCTCCAACCAACCTTCCCCATCCGGAGAGCAACTCATGAACAAGACCATCTATGTCCTGCTGACGGCAGCGATGCTGTCGATGTCCGCCTGCAAGAATGAAACCGACACCGCGAAATCCGAAGCTGCCGAAGCTTCCGCAGCGATGGATCAGGCCGGCGATGCCGCAGCAGACGCTGCCAAAGCCGCCGGCGATGCCGCCGCACAAGGCGTGGATGCTGCTGCGGCGTCCACCGGCGAAGCGATGGGTGAGGTCTCCGCCGCTGTCGAAGGCGCGGCCGACAAGGCGACCGCCGCTGCGACTGAGGCGACGGCGGATGCCGCCAATGCCACCGCCAACGCAGCCAACAAAATGGCAGACAAGGCCGATGCGATCGCCGACAAGGCCGCCGACGCTGCGGAAGAAGCCAAGAAATAACGATTCGCTTCCATTCGCCAGGCATTGCTGGAAAGACCCGTCACGGCGGGTCTTTCCGGGTCTGGACTCAGTCCGACATCGTCGCACCGGTTATCCTTGGCGTCCTCATCGATGACCCCGACGCGCCCATGCCCGTGCTGAGCACCCGACTCGATCCGCAGTCGCAGGAGTTTCGCGACACCGTCGCCTACCATCGCGAATTGGTCGCCGAACTGGATTCGCGGTTGGCGCGCGCTGCCGAAGGTGGGGGCGACAAGGCCCGGGCCAAACACACCGAACGCGGCAAGCTCCTGGCGCGCGACCGCATCACCGCCCTCCTCGACCCGGGCTCGCCCTTTCTCGAAATCGCCCCGCTCGCCGCCGAAGAGATGTACGACGGCGCAGCACCGGCCGCAGGCATGGTCTGCGGTATCGGCCGGGTGATGGGCAACGAAGTGGTGATCGTGGCCAACGATGCCACGGTCAAGGGCGGCACCTATTTTCCGATGACGGTGAAAAAGCATCTGCGCGCGCAGGAGATCGCGCGCGAGAACAGACTGCCCTGCATCTATCTGGTCGACTCCGGCGGCGCCTTCCTGCCGCTGCAGGACGAAGTCTTCCCCGATCGCGAGCATTTCGGCCGGATCTTCTACAACCAGGCGCGAATGAGCGCCGAGAACATCCCGCAGATCGCCGTGGTGATGGGCAGTTGCACCGCCGGCGGCGCCTATGTGCCGGCGATGAGCGATGAGAGCATCATCGTCAAGGAGCAGGGCACGATCTTCCTCGGTGGCCCACCGCTGGTGAAGGCCGCGACCGGCGAAGTGGTGGACGCCGAATCGCTCGGCGGCGCCGATGTGCACACCAGCATCTCCGGCGTGGCCGATCATTTCGCCGAAGACGACCGCCATGCGCTGCAGATCGCGCGCAATCTGGTCGGCAATCTCAATCGCAGGAAAATCCTTCCGGTCGCGGTGCGACCATCGGCGGAGCCGCGCTACGCCGCCGACGAGTTGTACGGCATCGTGCCGAAGGACACGCGTCGCCCGTTCGACATCCGCGAAGTGATCGCGCGCATCGTCGACGGCTCCGACTTCGACGAATTCAAGGCGCGCTACGGCAAGACGCTCATCACCGGTTTCGCGCATCTGCACGGTTACCCGGTCGGCATCGTCGCCAACAACGGCATCCTGTTCGCGGAGAGCGCGCTCAAGGGCGCGCACTTCATCGAACTGTGCAATCAGCGCGGGATTCCGCTGGTGTTCCTGCAGAACATCACCGGCTTCATGGTCGGCAGGAAGTACGAGAACGCAGGCATCGCGAAGGATGGCGCGAAGATGGTCACTGCGGTCGCCTGTTCCAGCGTGCCGAAATTCACCGTGGTCATCGGCGGCAGCTTCGGTGCCGGCAATTATGCGATGTGCGGCCGTGCCTACGGCGCGCGTTTCCTGTGGATGTGGCCGAACGCACGGATCAGCGTGATGGGCGGCGAACAGGCGGCCAGCGTGCTGGCGACCGTGCGTCGCGACGGCATCGAAGCCGCAGGCAAGACGTGGACCACCGAAGAGGAAGAATCCTTCAAGGCCCCGATCCGCGACCAGTACGAGACCCAGGGCAACCCCTACTACGCCACCGCGCGGCTGTGGGACGACGGCGTGATCGATCCCGCAGATACGCGCCGCGTGCTCGGGCTCGGGATTTCAGCCGCATTGAACGCACCCATCAAGCCGGCACGCTTCGGCGTGTTCCGGATGTAATCCTTACCGACACAGACCACACACAGACCACCGCATGATCGTCGGCATCGACCTGGGCACCACCCATTCACTGATTGGCGCCTACACGGAACAAGGCAGCAAACTGTTCCCGAACGCGCTTGGCGATCTGCTGACGCCGTCGGTGGTCAGCGTCGACGGCGATACCGTCCTGGTCGGTCAGGCCGCGCGCGATCGCCTGATCAGTCATCCAGAGCGCACGGTCGCGTCGTTCAAGCGCTGGATGGGATCGTCGCGCGAGACCCGGCTCGGCGATCGCAGCTTTCGGCCCGAGGAACTGTCGGCGCTGGTATTGCGCTCGCTGTTGGCCGATGCCGAAGCGGCGCTGGGCGAAAAAATCACCGAGGCCGTGATCAGCGTGCCCGCGTATTTCTCCGACGCCCAGCGCAAGGCCACACGCAGCGCGGGCGAGTTGGCCGGCGTGCGCGTCGAACGATTGATCAACGAGCCGACCGCTGCGGCATTGGCTTACGGATTGCAGAACCGGGAGCAGGAAAGCCGCTTTCTGGTGTTCGATCTCGGCGGCGGCACCTTCGACGTGTCGATTCTCGAATCCTTCGACAGCGTATTCGAAGTGCACGCCAGCGCAGGCGACAATTTCCTCGGCGGGGAAGATTTCCTCGACGCGCTGGTCGAGGCGTTCCTGCAGGATCATTCGCTGCGGAAACATGCCATCAGCGCGTCGGAGTACGGCCAGCTCCGGCGCCGTCTGGAAGTGCTGAAGCGCGAGCTGGGCGGCTCCGCAGCCGCACCGCTGCAGATCACGATCGGCGACAACAGCTATGCCTGGAACGTCGACGAAGAGCGCTTTGCGCGCCTCTGCGAACCGCTGGTGCAGCGGATGCGCGCGCCGATCGAACGTGCGATGCGCGACGCGAAACTGCAGCCGGCGCAACTGGACGAGATCGTACTGGTCGGTGGCGCCAGCCGCATGCCGCTGGTCGCACGACTGGTATCGCGCATGTTCGGTCGCTTGCCGTTGCGCCACGTCAATCCCGATCAGGCCATCGCGCTCGGCGCCAGCGTCGCCGCTGGACTGAAATCGCGCAACGCAAAGCTCGATGAAATCATTCTCACCGACGTCTGCCCCTATACCCTCGGCACCCAGATCGGACGGCGCGACCCGAACGGCCAGGTCCACGACGGCTACTTCCATCCGATCATCCTGCGCAACAGCACGGTGCCGATCAGCCGCGAAGATGTCTTCTACCCGATGCATGAGCAACAGCAGCAACTCACCATCGACATCTTCCAGGGTGAGAACCCGCTGGTCGCGAACAACATCAAACTTGGCGAGATCACGCTCGATCTCGACAAGCGACGCAGTCACGACGAAAACGGCGTCACCGTGCGCTTCACCTACGACATCAACGGTCTGCTGCAGGTGGAAGTCACCGAACACGCGACGCAGCGGCGACACGAGCTGCTGCTCGAACAGAACCCTGGCCTGCTGACGCCGGAAGAAATCCGCGCACGACTCGCGGCACTGGCGGAGCTGAAAGTCCACCCGCGCAACCAGCAGGAAAACATCGCGGTGCTGGCGCGCGCCGAGCGGTTGTACGAAGAATTCCTGCACGAACGCAGCCAACTGCAGGACTGGATCATGCAGTTCCGCGCGATTCTCGATACCCAGGACGTGGCGCGGATCGCGCATCACCGCGTCCAGCTGGTGGAGGCGCTGGACGCGTTGGAAGCGCAGGCATGAGCCGCGCGTTGCGCGAACTCGGTCTCGGGCCCGACGCCGACGAGCGCGCGGTCAAGCGCGCGTACGCCGCACGTCTGAAGGCGACTCGTCCGGATACCGACCCCGAAGGCTTCCAACGCCTCAATGCAGCCTATCAAGCCGCGCTCGCATGGGTGCAATCACGGTCAAACGTTGCATACGCACCGCAGTCGATCGCACCTGAGACGGAAACCGACGCAACGGCAGATGAAGTACCGCTCGATGCGGTCACGCAGGCACTCTCGACGGACGCGCTGTTCGCAATGCTGGAGTCTCAGGCCGGCGAAACAGACGAAGGCATACGCGTCGACGCAGGCGACGATACATTCGGCGTCCCGAACAGCGGCCATATCGACACCGTTCTTCCGGAACCGCTTCCCACCGAAACCATCCGCTTCGATCTTGATGCGTTCTTCGAGGACTGCATCGCGTTGGCTGCGCGCGGTCGCGACGGAGAGCTGCTGGACTGGCTCAATGCGCAGCCGATCCTGTGGTCTCTCCAGCACAAGGCGCAGATCGCGCAGTGGTTGCTGGGGCACTTGAACGAGCACCGGCCGGCGATCGAAGCGCGCCGTTTCGATGTGCTCGCCGAGTTCTTCGGCCTGCTCGATCTGCACTCGGGCTACGACGCCTACGCCATCCATCGCCTGCGTCATCGCCTGCATCTGGCATGGGAAGTCCAGACCGCACAGTTGCATGCGCTCGCGCAGCGCGGCCAACCGGACGGAGGCAGTCACGCTGCCGACGTGCGCCAGACCCGACGAATCCTCAAACAGCTCCGTCGGCCGCTGAGCAGCGCACAGGCGATGTTCGCCGGACTGATGCCGATGTATCCCTCGGCGGTGCGCAGGTTTCTGTACCGGCTGGACTTCGGCAACATCGACGACCTGCCTCCGCCGATCGAAGCGCAGCAGGTCGCGTTCTGGGATGCGGCCGGAGATCGTTCGCGCGTCTCCGTGCCCCGGCTGCAGATCGGCGCAGCACGCTGCGTGGCGTATTCGGCGCTGGCCATGCTGCTGGTGACGCTGGTGAAACTGTTGGCACCTGAAGCAGAACTGCATGCGTCAGCGGCGATCAAGACCGGTGCGGCCGTATTCGCCGGGATGTCTGCGGGTTGGCTCGCATGGGTCGGCGGGCAGGCATGCCTGCAGTGGCAGTGCTTGCCGGAAGACGAAGAAGAACGCTTCCGCCGCTTGCGCCGGGCGTTGATCCCAACGCTCGCGCTGATCGCATTCGCACTGGAACTGGCCCTGGACTGGGATATCGCGGCGGCAGTCATCTCGGTGTGGACGTTCCTGCTGGCGTGGCAACGCTACCGCCAGCGCAATGGCCCGCTGTTCGGCTTCGCGCCGCGCGGGCCGATCTGGTACGCGGTCGGGATCGCGCTGTTGCTTGGCCCCGGTCTGGCGCTGCTCGGCAGCGCGCCGCATGCGGTGGTCGGCGGCATTTGCGCTTCGGTGGTGGCGCTGTGGGGATTGGATCTGCGCAAACAGCGCGCCGCGTCGAAAAGCTGAATGCGAAAAGTCGGTGAGGTGAACAGCCGCGATTCTGCTGCGGTTGTCACACCGTGACGCGGGCGACGACGATATGGTGGACAGTCCTGCCGTCGCCATCGGCGTATCCGGAGTTTGCAGCATGGCCATCTTCAATCAATCCAATACCGGCAAGAAAGACGCCGCACCCGCTGTCGCGGATACGCCGAGCTTCGCCGCACGCGAGGCATCCGCGCCACCCGCGAACACCGATTTCACCCCCGCGACCTTCCCGCGCACCAGCGCCGCGCCTGAACCGGCCGCCGCACCCGCAGCGAAAGAATCGCTGATCGCTGCAGACCTCACCATCGAAGGCAAGATCGAAGGCTCGGGACACGTCCGCATCGCCGGCAAATTCAAGGGCGACGTCAACGTGCAGGGCGATCTGTCGCTGGAACGCGGCGCCAAACTCAATGGCAGCGTGCGTGCGAAGAAAGTCACGTTGGCCGGCGAGCTGGAAGGCAACGTCGAAGCCGCCGCACGGGTCGAACTGCTCGATACGGCGGTGGTGATCGGCGACCTCAAGGCAGGCACGCTGACGGTCGCCGCAGGCTCGAAGATCCGTGGACATATCGACTGCGGCTGGGAAAACAGCGGCACCCAGAAATCGGCCGTCAAGAAAGCGGAAACGACCCCCGAGTCATGAGCACCCGCCCGGGCATCGCGGGCGCCACCCGCGAGTGCCCGCACTGCAAGGCGAAAATCCTCGAAAGCGCGGTGATCTGCCCCGCGTGCAAGCACTATCTGCGCTACGACTCGGACGCACACCCGGCCAAGCCGGCGCAGATCCCGCTGCAGGTCGAAGGCACCATCCGCCATCCGGCGGGTGGCGACCCATGGGAATATTCCGTCGTGCTGGTGATCCGCGACGATCGCGGCAATGAAGTCACGCGTCAGGTCGTCGGCGTGGGCGCGATGCACGCCGGCGATGAGCGCAGCTTCACGCTGTCGGTGGAAGTATTCGAGGCGAAGGGCGCGAAGCCACGGAAACATTGAGCGCCGCAACACGGCGCGCCCGCATGCGACTCAGGATGCGCTTCCCGTATCGCAGCTGTTGCAACCACCGCAAGCATCCCCCGCAGGCTTCGGGGCGGGCGCGATACGTTTGCCCAAGGCACGCACCCAGGACGGGCGGCTTTCGCGCACCAGTGGCAGCGCGAGCGCGATACGGATCCGCCGCGCCACGTTCGGCGCCTGCTTGAGGAACACCACCCACGCGCTGGCCGCCACCATCACCGCGACGACGATGTACTGCAACGTCAGCGGGACCGATGCCGACATCGTCATCCCGCTCCCATCGCGGCGGCGACCTGATAGGTCACCAGTGAGGCGGCATACGCCAGGACGAACAGATACACGGTGGCGAAACCCATCTGCTTCCACGAATTGGTTTCGCGCTTGATCGTCGCGAGCGTGGAGATGCACATCGGTGCGTAGATGTACCAGACCAGCAGCGACAGCGCCGTCGCCAGCGACCAGTCCTGCGCGATCAGCGGCGACAGCGCCTGCGCGGCGGCGGTGTCGTCGGCAGCGGACAGCGCGTAGACCGTGGCGAGCGAAGCCACGGCGACTTCCCGCGCGGCCAACCCGGGAATCAGCGCGATGCAGATCTGCCAGTTGAAACCCAGCGGCGCGAACGCCGCAGTCATCGCGTGACCGAGACGACCGGCGAAGCTGTAGTCGATGGCCGGGCCGACGGCATCGGCAGGCGCACCCGGGAACGACAGCAGAAACCACAGCAGGATGGTCAACGCAAGAATGATTCCGCCGACGCGCTTGAGGAAGATCATCATCCGTTCCCACAGGCCGATCAGCAGATCGCGCGGATTGGGCACACGGTACGACGGCAGTTCCAGCATCAGCGCATGCTCGCCTTTGTCGCGGCGCCAGCGCTTCATCACCCACGACACCAGCAGCGCGCTGACGATCGCCGCAACGTAGAGGCCGAACAGCACCAGCCCCTGCAGATTCAGGATCCCCCACACCTCGCGCTGCGGAATGAACGCGCCGATCAGCAGCGCGTACACCGGCAGCCGCGCCGAGCATGTCATCAGCGGCGCGACCAGAATGGTGGCGAGACGGTCTCGCGGGTCCTGAATGCTGCGCGTGGCCATGATGCCCGGCACCGCGCAGGCGAAACTCGACAACAGCGGGATGAAGCTGCGCCCGGACAGACCAGCCTTGGACATCAAACGATCGAGCAGAAACGCCGCGCGCGGCAGATAGCCCGATTCCTCCAACGCGAGAATGAAGGCGAACAGGATCAGGATCTGCGGCAGGAAAATGATCACGCCACCCAGGCCTGCGACGATGCCATCAACCAACAGACTGCGCAGCGGTCCATCCGGCAACTGCTCACCGAACGCAGCGCCGAACCACACGGTCGCTGCATCGATCGCATCCATCAGCGGTGCGGCCCATGCATAGACCGCCTGGAAAATCAGGAACATCACCACCGCAAGCGTCAACAGACCGATGACCGGATGCAGCAACCAGCGGTCGAGCACGTCGTCCACGTGCGCGGTGCGCGTGGGCATGCACACGGCAAGCGTCAGCAGGCGCCGCGTTTCCTCGTGCAGCTTCTGCTCCGGGCTCGATCCGGTGCCGATCTCCGTCAGATCCTGCAGCACCGGCGGAGACAGCCGGTCTGCCATCGCATCGAGCTGCGCCAGCAGCGCCTTGCCGCCATCGCGATGCACGGCTACGGTCTCGACCACCGGCACGCCGAGTTCGCGCTGCAGCACCTGCGGATCGATTTCGATGCCGCGGCGTCTGGCGGCGTCCATCATGTTGAGGGCGACGACCATCGGCTTGCCGAGTGCGCGGACTTCCAGCGCGAAGCGCAGATGCAGGCGCAGGTTGGTGGCATCGACCACGCACACCAGCAGATCCGGTGCGGGTTCGCCGGGGTAGAAGCCACGGCAGATGTCGCGGGTCACCGCCTCATCCAGACTGGCGGCATGGAAACTGTAGGCGCCGGGCAGATCCAGCAGCACGCATGTCCGGCCGGCCGGCGTCAGCAGCCGGCCCTCCTTGCGCTCGACAGTCACACCAGCGTAATTCGCCACCTTCTGGCGACTGCCGGTCAGCAGATTGAACAGCGCCGTCTTGCCGCAGTTGGGGTTGCCGACCAATGCCAGCCGCAACGGTTGGACGGCAGGACCACTCACGACGCTGCGTCCGCGCGCAGGATCACGCGTGCGGCCTCGCTGCGGCGCAGCGCGAACCGGGTGTAGCCGATCTGCACCAGCAGCGGCTCTGCGCCGAACGGGCCGGTCGCAACCACCTCCACGCGCTCGCCCGCGACGAAACCCAGCTCACGCAGGCGCCGTGCGATGGCATCGTTCGGCGTCAATTCCCGCACGGATTCGACCCGGGCTTCGACGCGCCCTTTCAATTCGGTCAAATTCAAAGACCGTTCCAAAGTCAGTGTTCCAAATAGGAATTGTTCTCATCTTATAACATGTCGCCGGACGGGAGGTCGATCCAGATCAAATTCCGCCCTTTCCGGGCGAGCGGATATCATTCATCTTCTTCGCATTCCGGACCAGGCCAGGATCAGGGACATGACCGACTCGCTGCAGCACTATCGCAATGGCGCCGTTGTCCATCTGCGCCTGTATCGACCGGCGTTGCACAACGCCTTCGACGCGGACCTGATCGAAAGTCTGACCGCGGCGCTGGTCGCCATCCGCGCGGACAGGACGGTGCGGGTCGTGGTGCTGGAAGGCGCAGGCCCAAGTTTCTCTGCCGGCGCCGATCTGAACTGGATGCACAGCATGATCACCGCCAGCCAGGAGGAGAACCGCGTCGACGCGCTGGCGCTCGCCCGTCTGATGCGGACGCTGGACGACCTGCCCCACCCGACCATCGCCCGCGTCCACGGCGCGGCCTTCGGTGGCGGCGTCGGTCTGATCGCCTGCTGCGACATCGCCATCGGCAGCGACGAAGCGAAATTCGGCTTGACCGAAAGCAGGCTCGGGCTGCTGCCTGCGGTGATCTCGCCCTATGTCATCGCCGCGATCGGCGCGCGACAGGCGCGGCGCTGGTTCGCCACCGCCGAACAGTTCGACGCCGCCGAGGCGCAGCGGATCGGTCTGCTGCATGCGGTGGTCCCTGCCGATGAACTCGATGCGGCGATCAAGCGCCAGATCGATCTGCTGCTGAAAGCCGGCCCACTGGCCACCAGCCACGCGAAGCTGCTGGTGCGGCGCGTAGATGGCGAGCACGACCGCGAGAAGCTCGACCGCGACAACGCCGACCTGATCGCACGCCTGCGCGTCTCGCCCGAGGGCCAGGAAGGCCTGATCGCGTTCCTCGAAAAGCGCAAACCCGGCTGGGCGATCTGAGCATGACCTCACCACCCATCCTCAACATCGCCGATGTCGAACTGATCGATTTGGCTGAGCGCTCGCGCCAGCGCGGCAGCGAAATGCCGGCTGCGCGCTTCGGCGGACGCATCGGTCCGATCGGTCCGCGCATCGGCGCACAGAAGCTCGGCTACAACCTCACTGCAGTCGCGCCGGGCAAGGCTGCGTTCCCGAAGCATTCGCACCGGGTCAACGAAGAGATGTTCTTCATTCTCGATGGCACGGGCGAGCTGAAACTCGGCGATAGGACATACCCGATCCGTGCCGGCGACGTCATCGCCTGCCCGCCGGGCGGCCCGGACAGGGCGCATCAACTCGTCAACACCGGCAGCGACGAACTGCGGTTTCTCGCCGTGAGCACCATGGCATTTCCTGAAATCTGCGAATACCCGGATTCGGGCAAATTGAACGCGATCACCGGCACCGGCCCCGATGACTTCCGTCATCTCGCCCGCCACGGCGAAAGCCTCGACTACTGGGATGGCGAAGCTTGAGCAGCCTGCAGCGCACGATGTTCGACAAGATCCTGATCGCCAATCGCGGCGAGATCGCCTGCCGGGTGATCCGCACCTGCAGGCGACTGGGCATCCGCACGGTCGCGGTGTATTCCGATGCCGACGCCGATGCGCAGCACGTGCGCATGGCCGACGAGGCGCGGCACATCGGCGGCGCACGCCCGCAGGACAGTTATCTGCGCGGCGATGCGATTCTGGAAGTCGCGAAAGCCACCGGCGCGCAGGCGATCCATCCCGGCTACGGCTTCCTCAGCGAGAACGCGGACTTCGCCGACGCGGTGGAAACGGCCGGCATCGTCTTCATCGGCCCGAAAGCCGCGTCGATGCGCAAGATGGGCAGCAAGGCTGGCGCGAAACAGCTGATGCAGGCTGCGGGCGTGCCGGTGGTGCCTGGCTACACCGGCGAAGACCAGACGCCCGAACTCCTGCAGCGCGAAGCCGACGCCATCGGCTATCCGCTGATGATCAAGGCCGCGCACGGCGGCGGCGGCAAGGGCATGCGGATCGTGCGCGATTCCGGCGAGTTCCTGCCGAATCTCGAAAGCTGCCAGCGCGAAGCGCGCAACGCGTTCGGCCGCGACCGCGTGCTGCTGGAGCGCTACGTCGAAAAGCCGCGACACATCGAGATCCAGATTTTCGGCGACGCGCACGGCGGGGTGATCCATCTCAACGAGCGCGAATGCTCGGCGCAACGTCGCTATCAGAAAGTCCTGGAAGAATCGCCTTCGCAGTTCCTCACCCCGCAACTGCGCGAAGCGATGGGCGCGGCGGCGGTGCAGGCCGGGCACGCGATCGATTACCAGAACGCCGGCACGGTCGAATTCATCGTCGGCCAGGACGGTCACTTCTATTTCATGGAGATCAACACGCGGCTGCAGGTGGAGCATCCGGTCACCGAATACGTCACCGGACTCGATCTGGTCGAATGGCAACTGCGCGTCGCTGCCGGCGAGCGCCTGCCGAAAGCGCAGCACGAGATCGCGCAGCGCGGTCACGCCATCGAAGTGCGGCTGTACGCGGAAGACCCGGAAGCTGGCTTCCTGCCGGGCTCGGGCAAACTCACCCGGCTGCGTCTGCCCGCAGCGGACGCGCATACGCGCATCGACGGCGGCGTGATCGAAGGCGACACCGTCACCATCTTCTACGACCCGATGATCGCCAAGCTCATCGTCTGGGACGAGGATCGCCCACGCGCCCTCGCCCGCCTGCGCAACGCGCTCGCGCAATGTTCGATCGATGGTCCGAAGTCGAACGTCGCCTTCCTCGAACGTTTGATCCGTCACCCCAGCGTCGTCGACGCGACCATCGACACCGGCACGCTGGATCGCGATCTCGATGCGTTCATGCCCAAGCCCGCAAGCGAAGCGCGCGCGCGCGATGCACGCATGGCCGCGGCGACGGCGCTGCTGCTGGTCGAAGAAGCGCAGACCCGCGCATCCGCAGCCATCGGCGGCGACCCGGGCTCACCGTGGGCCATCGCCGACGGCTGGCGTCTGGGCCACACCGGACATCGGCGCCTGGTGCTGGACGACGGCAGCGAACGCCATACGCTGATCGCACACGGCACGGCCGGCGACTACCGCTTCGAATACGCCGATGGCGCGGTCGAAGTGCACGGCGCGCGGCTGGCCGATAGCCTGCTCTTCGCACGTTTCGATGGTCAAGGCCGCCGCCTGCGCGTGGATGCCGATGGCGCTTCCGGCGCGTTCGCGCGCGCGGATGTCCATGATGGCGAACGCCGCTGGCGGTTCGTGCGGGTGCCGGCCTATCAGCCGGCGAACGAACAGACCGATGCCGCCAGCGACCGCATCCGTGCGCCCATGCCCGGTCGCATCGTGCTGATCAAAACGCAGGTCGGGGACCATGTCGAACACGGCCAGGAGATTCTGGTGATGGAGGCGATGAAGATGGAGCTGGCGCTGAAAGCGCCGTGCTCGGGCATCGTCGCCGAAATCCGCGTGGCTGTCGGCGATTTCGTCGAAGCCGATACCGCTTTGGTGGTACTGACGCCATGATCGTACGCATCGCGATGTTCATGCTGGCGCTGTCGCTGCTGCCCGGATGCGTCGCTTTCGAACGCGCACCCGTGTCGAAGTTGCGCTGCGACCCCGCGCTGACGGGTCGCTGGCAGCCGGTGAAGGACGGTCCGCTCAACAACACGGTCGAGATCGGAGCGGACTGCACGCTGCGCTGGCCGGACGAGGCCGGCGGCTTTCACCGCGCCACGCTCGCCGGCTTCACGCTCGGCGGCGACCGCTATCTCGTGTTCAGTCCCACCGACGCGGACCGGCTGCTGGCAGCGGAAGGCGATCTCATCCGCAGCACGCCGAAGGGCAGCGTGTTCCTGGCCCGCTACCGCATCGAAGGCGACAGCGCCCTGCTATGGCTGCCCGACCCGCAGATCGCGCTGCAGGCGGGAACGAAAGGCGAAGCCACCGGCCGCCGGATCGAAGACAAATTCACCTACGTCGAAGGCGACCGCAAGGCCATCGCAACCCTGCTGCGCAAGCGTGGCGACGCGATGTTCCGCATGACCGAAGCGCGCGGCACGCTGGCGCTGCACCGCCTTCCGCCGGAGACCGCCCCGTGAACGACTTCGTGCGTATCGTCGAAGTCGGCGCCCGCGACGGGCTGCAGAACGAGAAGACGCTGGTGCCGGCAGCGACGAAGATCGAATTGATCGACCGTCTCTCCGCCACGGGTCTGCGCAGCATCGAAGCGACCAGCTTCGTCAGCCCGAAATGGGTGCCGCAGTTGGCCGACGCCGCCGAGGTCTACATCGGCATCGCGAAGCGGCCGGGCGTGCGCTATCCGGTGCTGGTGCCGAACCAACAGGGTTACGAACGCGCCCGCGCCGTGGGCGTGGACGAGATCGCAATCTTCTCCGCTGCGTCCGAAGCCTTCAACCAGCGGAACATCAACGCGTCCATCGAGGAATCGCTGCTGCGGTTCGAGCCGGTCATTGCGCGCGCGAAGGCCGATGGGGTCGCGGTGCGCGGCTACGTGTCCACCGTGCTGGGCTGCCCGTATCAGGGCGATGTCCCTGTGGCCGAAGTCGTACGCGTGGCCAAGGCGCTGCACGCGATGGGCTGTTACGAAATTTCGCTCGGCGATACCATCGGCGTCGGCACGCCGACCAAGGCCGCAGCCATGTTGCGCGCGGTCGCCGATGAGGTGCCGATGACCGCACTCGCCGTGCATTTCCACGACACCTACGGCCAGGCGCTCGCGAATATCCTCGCTTGCCTGGAAGCGGGCGTGCGCGTGGTCGACGCCGCCGTCTCCGGCACCGGTGGCTGTCCCTACGCAACCGGCGCCAGCGGAAATGTCGCGACCGAAGACGTCGCGTATATGCTGCAGGGCATGGGCCTCGACACCGGCATCGACCTCGACGCACTCAGCGCCACCGGGCGCTGGCTGGCGCAGTTGCTCGGCCGGCCGACCGGCAGCAAATTCACCCAGGCACGGACCCCAGCCGGCACGGACCGGGCACGATGACCGAGACCTGGCCCGATCCCACGCTGCCGCCATCCCTCGAAATGACGCAGACCCTCGCCGCACTGGATCAGGCCCGACAGAACGCCGACCTCGACGCCGGCACCCGCGCGCTGCTCGACCGCGCCCACGCTGCGTTGGACAGCGCCATCGCCGACACCGAGTCCGAACGCCTGCGCTACTCCGCGCTGTTCGACGCGGTGCCCGATCCGGTCAGCATCATCGCCTGGGACGGCACGGTCCTCGATCTCAACAAGGCCGGCATGGCGGCGTATCGACGCTCGCGTGCGGAAATCGTCGGCCAACCCATCGAAGTCCTGAATCCCGATCTGCCCCCGGACCACATGGTGCCGGTGTGGGAAGCGCTGAGCCGCGGCGAGACCTACGTGGTCGAAGTGACGAACATGCGCGCCGATGGCAGCCGTTTCCCGGTGGAAGTGCATACCGCCGGCTTCGATTACAAAGGCCAAAAGGTGATGGTCGCGGTGGCGCGCGACCTGAGCAACCGCTGGCAGGCGGAAACGCGCTATCGGCTGCTGCTCGAATCCATTGATGTCGGCGTGATCCTGTTCGATCGCGACATGCATGTGATCTCGGCGAATCCGGCCGCGCATCGCGCGATCGGCGCCGAACCCGGCCAGAGCGTGCATACGCTGCTGCAGCCCGAGAACTGGAACATCGTCGACGCCCGCGGACGGCCGCTGAGCATCCACGAATGGCCGACGACCCAGGCGCTGGAACGTGCGCAGGTCATCAGCAACACCATCGTCGGCCTGTATTACGTGCCGAAACGGCGGATGTCGTGGATCTCGGTGACGACGGTACCGGTATTCGAGTCCGGCGGGACCACACCGCAGTACGTGTTCGCGATGTTCAGCGATGTCACCACGCTCAAACGCGACAACGTGCTGTTCGACCGCGCCCAGGGCCTTGCGCATATCGGCGGTTGGGAATGGGACCGCGGCCGCCAGCGGCTGTACCTCACCCGCGAAGCGCAGCGCATCCTCGGCCGTGTCCCCACGCCGGAGACCATGGACGACATGCTCGCCGGCATCTACGGCCCCGACCAGCATCACATCCGCACCGCCATCGATCGGTTGATCGAAACCGGCGGCAGTTTCGATCTGGAACTGCAGTATCTGCGCAGCGACCGTCATGCCTGCTGGATCCGCGTGATCGGCGAAGCCGATACCGGCGACCCGGGCGCATCGCGCATCGTCGGCACGCTGCAGGACATGACCGAGCGCAAGCACGCCGAAGAAACCCTGCGGGTGCAGGCGCGCACCGACCCGCTCACCGGGCTGCTCAACCGCGACGCGATCCTGGTCGAACTCGAAGTGCGGATGCAGGACCCGACCCACGCTGCGGTCGCGGTGCTCTACGTCGATCTCGACAGATTCAAAGTCATCAACGATGTGCTCGGCCACGCGGCCGGCGACGAGCTGCTGGCTTCGGCCGCGCAGCGCATCGCCAACGCGGTCGGCACCGAAGGACTGGTCGCGCGTTTCGGCGGCGACGAATTCCTGGTGGTCTGCAATCTCGCCGACGATCAGCAGCGCCCGGAGCGGATCGCAGGCGCGATCCTGCACTCGCTGGCGGACAGCTTCCGCTTCGACAACGAGGAATTCACGATCACCGCGAGCATCGGCATCGCTCGCGCGCCCACCGACGGCGAACGCCCGCAGTCGCTGATCCAGAACGCCGATGCCGCGATGTACGACAGCAAGCGCCGCTCGCGCAACGCATGGCAGGCGTTCACGCCCGCGCTGGCGCAGACCCAGGCGGACCGGCTGTGGATGGAAACCCATCTGCGCCGCGCGGCCGACAACGGCGAATTCCATCTCGTGTATCAACCGCAGGTCGATCTGCTCAGCGGACGCATCGTCGCCGCCGAAGCGCTGATCCGCTGGCAGAACCATCTGCTCGGCGAACTGCGTCCGGATCGCTTCATCAGTCATGCCGAAACCACCGGCGACATCGTGCGCATCGGCAGTTGGGTGCTGCGCGAAGCCTGCCGCCAGGTCGCGGCATGGCGCGACGCCGGACTCGGCATCGTCCGCGTCGCGGTGAACGTGTCGTATCGCCAGTTCGTCGGCGAGGATCTGGCCGAAGGGGTACGGCTCATCCTCGACGAATTCCACTTGCCCGGTGCCGCGCTCGAACTCGAATTCACCGAGCGCGTGCTGATCGAGGACGCGCCCGACACCCTGCGCACCTTCGCCGATCTGCGCGAGATGGGCGTGATCCTGACCATCGACGACTTCGGCGAGGGCTACAGCGCGTTGAACTATCTGCGCCGGCTGCCGATCCACGGCTTGAAGCTCAGCCAACTGTTCGTCGAAGGCGTGCCGAACAACAATTCCGACGTCGCCGTGTGCCAGGCGGTGTCGGGCATCGCCCGCAGCCTCGGCCTGGGTCTGGTGGCCGAAGGCGTGGAATCCGAAGCGCAGCGTCAGTTCCTGCTGCGCCTGGGGGTCCCCATCGCACAGGGTTTCCTGTTCGCGCCCGGCCTGAAACCCGACGAATTCGCGCGCCGCCTCGAACAGGGCGGCCTGCATCTTTCGCCTGCGCATTGAACGTTGCCCCATGCCGAACTCCGCCACACCGACGTTCCTCATCCGCCCGATCGAAGCCCGCGACGATGCCGCCATCGCCGCGATCATCCGCAGCGTGATGCCTGAATTCGGCGCCAGCGGCTGCGGCTTCGCCATCAACGATCCGGAAGTCGACTGGATGCATCGCGCCTACGCGGAACCGCGATCGGCGTATTTCGTGATCGAGCGCAACGACGCCTCGGGTAACGCTGTCGTCGAAGGCGGCGGTGGTATCGCGCCGTTGTCCGGCGGGGATGCCGACACATGCGAGTTGCGCAAAATGTATTTCCTGCCGTCGCTGCGCGGCCTCGGCGCAGGCGCGGCATTGATGGCGCGCTGCCTCGACGCCGCGCGAGCGTCCGGTTTCCAGCGCTGCTACCTCGAAACCCTCACCGGCATGGACGCCGCGATGCGCCTGTACGAACGCAGCGGGTTCCGCCGCATCGACGCGCCAATGGGCGCGACCGGCCATGGCGGCTGCAATACCTTCTACCTGCGGGAACTCGCGGCAAGCTGAGCCGCACGAACGAAACGTTGCGAACGGAGACGCACCGATGCGAGCGCTGGGCACTCTCACCAAATGGAATGCGGATCGTGGCTTCGGCTTCGTCCGGATGCGCGACAGCGGCGTCGACATCTTCGTCCACATCACCGCCTTTCCCCGTAGCGGGCGACAGCCTCAGATCGGCGATGCGCTGTCGTTCGAGATCGTGACCGCCGCCGACGGCCGCAAACAGGCCAAGACCGTCACCTACGATGTGCCGCCCGGACGCGCAGACTTCACGCTCGCTCCGATCGAGCCGAAGCCGATCGAGCGGGGGCCGACCGAGCGGCAGCCGAACCAACGCACATCACAACCGGCGCCCGTACGCGCATCGGCGCCGCACCCCGAACGGCATCGCCGGCGCGAATCGCACCGGACATCGACCGGCGGACTCGGCACGCTGATCTTCGGCGCGTTGCTGATCGGCGGACTGGTTTTCGGCTACCGCAAGTTTCTCGAATACCGCGCCGTCGCCGTCGATACCCTGTACGGACGAAGCGCGGAAACGAGTCTTGCGCCAGCGCAGCACAACGCACCCACTGCGACGCCATCGCCGAACTACCGCTGCGATGGCCGCACCCATTGTTCGCAGATGCGCTCATGCGCGGATGCGACCCAGGTCCTTCAACACTGCCCCGGCACGCAGATGGATGGCGACGGCGACGGCATCCCCTGCGAGCAGCAGCTTTGCTACTGACGCGGCATTTTCGTCATCCAACTAAAAACCGCCGGAACGGATTTTTTGCGGCTCGATACAGTCGTGGAGGGAGGGCTTTATGGCCAACGTTGCAACACATCCGTCGCCGCGAACGATCATCGAAGCCAAACTACTAAGAGAGCAAACTGATTACTGGCATCATTACAAGCGTCACGCGATGGGCATAAAGCTCACCCGAGAGGCCTTATTTCCTGGCTATGGCTTTACAACTCGCCAAGCTTTGCCTTCATTGCTGCCCTGATGTCTTCATCAGTGTGGAGGTACTCGCCGGGTGATTTCATTGCATCCAGCCCGTGGAGGTACATCACGCCGGACCAGATGCGCTGCTTGTCAGAAGAAGGCAAGTAGGCCAGAGCACCAGCCTCTTCGTTCTGTACTACCGAGTATGCCCAGCGATCCGCCTGCTCGCGTGACATTCGACCGCTCAGCACATCGTCAAATACGCGCCAAACAGTTTGCAGATCAATCTCCACTACACAACTCCTCGTGTGCCGACCGGCGCTGTCGAACATGTGGTGCGTCTTCGTCCCGTCGTTAAACTCGGGGGCGAACCTGTCGCACGTTACCAGAGTCGCGCAGGGCGGGCTTAATGCCCAACATTGCAACACGTCCGTCGCCGCGAACAATCATCGAACCTATACCACACGGGAGAAAACTAATTACTGGCATTGTTCAAGCGTCATGCAATGGGTATGAAGCCCACCCCGTGGCCTTCAATCTCTCAACGCCCACCAATGGCAATGCAAATCCGGCTCCATAAGCACAACCGCTTCTGACGTTCCATCAAGAATTTTGAAGAAAACACGAACGCCTGAGCTGAGTTGATCGCGATGGATCTCGATCTTCCACACATTTTCGGATGAAATCCGAATCGTCTCTTTGTTGCCACAGCGCAATACCACTTGAAACGATTCAGCCACTGCACTGAAAGATATGTCCAATTCCTGAAGACCATCGCCTGACTGCTTTACATATCGGCAATACGCCATGCTGGAGTCTTGCTCAACAGGCTCGATACCGAATGCTTCCAAAAAATCAGCTGTGCTTGGAAATTCGATATGAATTCTCTCTAAAGAAAGGGAACAACTGTACTTAACCGACGAGCACCACCATCGAGATCCGTAGGGTGGGCTCTCATACCCATCGTAGCAACGCATTCGTTGCCGGCGCAACGATCGAAGTCAAGTTTCGCATGGACAACAGGCCGCGATCATCAATCAATCTTCATTGCGGTGGGCATAAAGCCCGCCCCAAGGTACTTTCCGCTAGCTAGCACGCCGATTTGTGCGGATTACATATCTTTATGGCCTTTACAGCGACCATAAATGAACACCATGATATCCATTTAGATACTTCTGCAACGACCTTCTCCTCAATCTCCCGACATCTAACAAGAACATCATCCTCTCTCTTGAAAATAATAAACCTACTTTTTATCGCTTCAATGCCGTCTATATTTTCTGAAGCCTCAGATTTCTCATTTTCACTCATTGGCTCAATCAAAATTTTGACTTCTCCGAAAGTCTCAAAAATGTCCTCAAACAACCGATGTATATCCAGCGCAAGGCAGGCGCGCGTGGAGAAGTATTTAATGTGTATTGTCTTCATAGATCCGCAGGGTGGTCTTTATGCCTACCATCACAACGTATTCGTTGCCGGCGCAACGATCAAAGTCAAGTTTCGCATGGGCAACAGGCCGCGACCATCAATCAATCTTCATTGCGGTGGGCATAAAGCCTAAGGTCTCCCCACTTTTTCTGTTTGCCGATCAATGAGATAAAGCTTATTGTCTGCAAAAACAGCGCGTGCATGACGCGGTTTTTTCCTCGGGGTATCGAAGCCTGAGGACCACGCCATGCACGC
>JAFLDZ010000027.1 GCA_017302135.1 Lysobacterales bacterium
TGTTCCGCGATGCGCCCGCCGAGTTCCTGAAGATGATCGTGGTGCATGAACTGGCGCACATGAAGGAAGCCGAGCACAACAAATCGTTTTACCAGCTGTGCACGCACATGACGCCCGACTACCACCAGTTGGAGTTCGATCTGCGCCTCTATCTAACGCATCTCGATGTCGGGCGGCAATGAAGCAGCCCCGCGAGCAGCTGTCGAATGTGAAAAGCAGAGCGGAATGACTGTTGCGGCGCAGGGCACAAGGCGCGTAGGGCGTGCTCAAGCACGCCTTGTGCGCGAGATACCGATTTCAGCCGAAGGCCGTCGAAAACACCGACCTAGTTGCGGTTGTAGGACGCATAAGCCGAAGGCGTCATGCGCCATGGAGACATCGCAATCGCCTAACTCCCGAAGCTGGTGCATGACGCCATCGAGGATTGCCGCGTTCGCCGCCGAAAGCGGGCGTTGGTACGTAAAGTAGACCCTGTTGCGGCGCATATGCAGAACCGCGAACGCAGATTTCGTAGGATGGATTGAGCGAAGCGATACCCATCGAGCTTTGGAAAAAAAGTATGTGCTGTTGTCAATAAAAGCGATGTGTATCGCTTTGCTCAACCCATCCTGCTTTGCTTCTACGCCTTTGAGTCGGCTTGTGGTTTCAAACCCGCAGGCGCAAAGTTGAAATAGGACCGCTACTGTCAGGGAAGATCAATGGGCCTCCGCATCGCCACGTTGTTTGTTTGCCAACTGCTCCTGTGGTTTTCGGCGACCGCACGTTGCGCGGACGTCTTCGATCTCGGCGATTTGTACTTCGAGCGGATCGGTGATGAGCGCGTCATCCCCCATGCGATCTCGGCCTTGGCACAGGACGCCGATGGGTTCATTTGGATAGGTACGCAGAAAGGTCTGGTCCGATACGACGGGTACCGATACCGTCGATTCACGGCCAACCCAGATGATCCCGGCTCATTGACCGGAGACTTCGTTCGGTCGTTGTGGTTGGCGCCGGACGGACGGCTTTGGGTGGGGACGTATGCCGATGGAGTGTCCGTATGGGACCCCTCCACCGAGAAGTTCACGAGCTTCCGGCATCGTTCGGGCGACGCGAACAGTCTCTCGAACGACCAGGTCGACGCCATCGCGGGCGCAGCAGATGGTGGGGTCTGGCTGGGTACCCACGACGGCCTCGACCGATTCGACCCTCGGACCGAGCGGTTTGCCCACTACCGACACGATCCGGCTGATCCTGGGAGCCTGCCGGACAACGACATCCGAGCACTGCTTGTCCGAAAAGGCGGTGAACTCTGGATCGGTTCGCGTGGAGGGTTGAGCCGCTTCCGCACAGGTCGCTTCGAGCGCGTGCATAGCGACGAAGGCGACTCCCGCTCGTTGGCGGAACAGATCGTCGAAGCGCTGTACGAAGACGAGCAGGGTCGATTGTGGATCGGAACGCGTCACGGCGGTGCCGCGTGGATCGAGCCTTCCCGCAAAGGCCTGCACAGAGTGGTTGTCAGCAAGGACCTATCGCGTGGTTTGTCCAACCCTCGTGTCAGGACTGTGGTGCAAGTGGGGAACGACATCTGGATCGGCACGTTTGGTGGTGGCATCATGATCGTGGACGCCCTTACCGGCCAGGTCCGACGGCAAGTCCGCCACGATGTCGCCAGCCAAAGCAGCCTCAGCATCGATCTGCTGGGGGCGTTTCTTGTCAGCAACGATGGGCTGTTGTGGGTCGGCACGTGGGGAGGCGGACTCAGTCGATTCAATCCCGGAAATTCTTCGTTTCGGACTTTGCGCGCCAGTCCAACGAGGCCAGGGGCGCTGAGTGCGCCCAGCATCCGTTCCGTAACCGAGCTCTCGAGTGGTTCGATCTGGGTCGGCACGACCGGAAACGGAATTGATGTGATCGACCCGAGCATCGGCGTTGTCGATGGATTCAGAGCAGATCCGAATGTCCCGGGGGCACTCAAGAGTGGACACATTTGGGGAATCGCGGAGACATCCGATGGCGTGGTGTATGTCGCCACAAGCGAAGGACTCCACAGATATAGATCGGAGGATCGCACGTTTCTCCAGTATTCCCGTGAGGACGGATTGATAGACAACACTGTGCGGGCACTACTCGCCGACGCTAACGGCGCGCTGTGGGTAGGTACGGTGGAGGGGCTGAATCGACTCGATCCCACACGCGACAAGTTCGAGACCTTTCGTTACGCGAATAGGCCGAATGAGGTGTTTGCGACGCTGAGCACCGCTCTGCGGAAGACCGGCGATGGTGCGCTTTGGGTCGGCACTAATGATGGCTTGTATGTGCTCCCGGCAGGAGGTACGAGGCTCTTGCGATTCGCCCATGACCCCAAAAACCCGTCGAGTCTGCCTCATAACCATGTTCGGAACTTGCTGGTGACAGAGCGAGGGAAGTTGTGGGTGATGACCGCTTTGGGACCTGCACGCCTGCAATCCTGGGATGGACACAATGCAGTGTTCGAGCCTGTCAGTCGTTACGTCGGTGGTCTTGGTTCGAAGATCGGGGTCAATCTCCTTGAGGATGCCGCAGGACGGTTGTGGAGCGATCAAGGCATGCTGGACCCGGTCACTTGGCAGGTTCGGGAATTCGGTCGGGTCGACGCAGTCGACATCGGGGGAGAGACTTGGGATGGAAGCATGGCCAAGACCCGTGACGGGACACTGCTGTTTGGTGGCGTTGACGGCCTTTTGATGGTTCGGCCCGACCGATTGAGCGGATGGACCTATCAGCCGCCAGTGCGAATCAGTCATGCCTCTGTGGACGGCGTTTCGAGGCCGGGAAGCGGCATGCGCGAGTTGATCCTGCCTGCCGGCACCCGGGGGTTCTCGATCGAGTTCTCGGCCCTGGACTACTCCGCGCCGGAGCAGATCCAGTACACCTACCGCCTCGCGGGGTACGACCCGGACTGGATCCCGACCGACGCCGAGAATCGCCGCGCGACCTACACCAATCTCGACCCTGGCGACTACACGTTCGAAGTGCGTGCCACCAACCGGGTTGGTGACTGGAGCCCCCATACGCTGTCGATCAAGGTGCGCCAGGTGCCCTACTGGTACCAGACCACGCCTGTCCGCCTGCTCGCGCTCGCACTGCTGGTCGCCTTGCCCTTCCTGCTCTATCAGTTCCGGGTTCGTCAAGTACGCGCCAGCGAGCGTCGTCTGCAGGCCGAGGTGGAGTCTCGCACACGGAGCATCGGCATGCTGAGCGTGATCGGACGGGAAATCACCGAGTCCTTGCGGCTCAACGAGGTGGTGGGATGCGTGTACGTCCGCGTTCGCGACCTAGTCTCGGCCGATGCCTTTCTGATCGGCATCTACCGTCGCGACACCGAAATGATCGAAATCCCCATGACAATGGAGAACGATACGGCACTGCCTCCTTTTGTCTGGCGAATGGACGAAACCGACAGGCTCGCGGTGTGGTGCGTGCGGTACGCACGGGAAGTCCATACACGATGCGCTGCCGATGTGCTCCGCTATGTGGGAGCCAAGCTCCCCCCACTCGAAAAGACGACCAGCATGGAGTCCATTGTGTACTTGCCTTTGCAGGTCGGAGGGCAAGTGGTGGGCTGCATGTCGGTGCAGCGGGAGGCGGCTGGCGGCTTCGACGATGTACAGATGGATATGCTCAGAACTATTGCGGCCTATGCGGCTGTGGCGATCGAGCACGCCCTGGCGCACGAGGCCGCAGAGCTGGCCTCACTCACAGATCCATTGACTCGACTTCCGAATCGGCGCGCATTCATCGAGACGGCACGGTATCAGGCAAGCGTCGCAGCGCGGAGCGGCAAGCCGTTGAGCTTGGCGATCGCCGACATCGACAAGTTCAAGGCCTTCAATGACGAGTACGGCCACGACGGCGGGGACTTTGTTCTCAAGGAAGTCGCCAACCTGCTTCGCGAACGACTCCGGCAGCAGGACGTCGTGGCCCGTTGGGGTGGCGAGGAATTCGTCTTCATGTTGCCCAACACAAGTGTGGATGACGCTCGCCACGTCATGGAGAAGGTTCGCGCCGAACTCGCAGCACGTCGCTTCGAGTTCAATGGCCATCGCTTCGCCATTACGTCGACCTTCGGTGTTGCGGCTTACGACTGGGCCGGCGATCTGGACGCTGCATTGAAGTCGGCCGACGAGGCCCTGTACCAAGGCAAGCAGAAGGGGCGCAATCAAGTCGTTGTCGCAGAAGACCTCGTAGGGTGGAAATCCGGGTCAGAGTAGCGAGTAGGGTGGAGTAAGCGCAGCGCAACTCCACCATTGCTCAAAGTCGCGATGCACGCCTGAAAGAATCGATTATTTGCACGCTTGGGAAGCGAACAGATTTTCGTCGACTCGATGGTGGAGTTGCGCTGCGCTTACTCCACCCTACGGGGCTCTTGTGCGTTTTTGCGTTGCGGCTAGGTCGGTGTCTGGCAGGTGATTCGATAGTGCATCGCAGATCGCCCGTCCACCCCAACGCAACAACTCAACCAAAATCCCCCAACTCGATCACGATCGCATCCGGATCCCCAGCCTCGATCGCGCGCGAGACCGCATTGTGCTCCGCGCCTTCCACCCAACTGCGCAGATCGCGCCCGCTTTTGCCGTCTGCGCGTGCGGCGAGTGCGCGGGTGCCGGTGTCCATATCGAATGCGACCGGTTTGCCGCTCAGCATCACCGCGAGCAGCTGTCGTGCGCCATCGCGGTCGGGCAGCGGGATTTCGATCTGCTTCGGCAGGCGCGACAGCACGGCGGCGTCGATCTGATCGCGGCGGTTGGTGGCGGCGAGCACGAACACCGGCTGGGTCTGCGCGGCGATGCCGTCCATTTCCTGCAGCAGTTGGCCGACGATTTCGGTGAGGATCGCGTCCGACTGTCCGCCGCGCGTCGTCGCGATGATGTCGAGTTCGTCGATGAACAGCAGCGATGGTGCTGATTCGCGCGCGCGCTCGAATATTTCGCGCACTTTCTGGCCGCTCTGGCCGAGAAAGCCCTGTTTGATGTCGGCGGTGGAGACGGCGATGAAGCGCATCCCGGTTTCGTTGGCCAGGGTGCGCGCGATCTGGGTCTTGCCGGTGCCGGGTGGACCGTACAACAACAATCCGCGCGGCACGCCGATCCCGCGTTTGCGGAACGTGTCGGCGTGTTGCAGCAGGCCGGCGGTGGTTTTCAGTTCCTTGAGCGTTGCTTCGGACAGGATCAGCGTGTCCCAGCGCGCGCGGCTGTCGGTCGAGGTGGAGCCCTGTTTGCGCATCGAGGTGGTGAACGCGGCCAGCGCGTCGTCGCCGACCGGTGTCTTCGCGCCGTGTTCGCGCACGACGCGCTTGGCGAGGCTGCTGAGGTCGCGGCCGGACATGCCCTGGGTCAGCGCTTCGGTCTGCGGCGGCAGCGGCGGCGGAATGCCAAGGCGCGCGAATTCCCTGGCGAGGATGTCCAGCCGCTGCAGTCCGCCGGGCAGGCCGATTTCGAGCTGGTCCTCGAAGCGCGACAGCATCGCGGAGTCGATCAGGTCACGGCGGTTGGTCGCGCCAACCACCCAGACGCTCGACTGGCGATCGAAGCCGTCCCACTGCGCGAGGAAGGCGGTGACGATTTCCTCGACGAAACTGTCGGTGCCGGTGCTGCCGCGACGGCCGAATACGCCTTCGCATTCGTCGACGAAGATCACCGCGCGCGGTTCGCTGCGGGCTTTGCTCCACAGCGCTTTCACGTTCTCGCCGCTCTGGCCGATGTAGCCGGATTTCAGATCGGTAAGCGACAGCGGAAAGAACGCGCAGCCCATGCTTTCGGCGAAGGTGCGGGCGATGAGGGTCTTGCCGGTGCCCGGTGGGCCGTACAGCAGCAGGCCGCGCGTGGCCGAGGCGCTGCCGGCGGCGAAATGCCCCGCGACCGACATCAGCTGCGCTTTCACTTTGGGATCCAGCGCCACGCCGGCCCAGACCTTTGCGGGATCGATGGCGGCCTTTCCCTGCGCCTCGCCCGCGCGCAGTGCGCGATTGCGTTCGATCCGGTTCGCGTGTTTCGCGTTGGTATTGCAGGCGGTATCGAAGGCCAGCGCCAGTGCGCGCACCTTCGGCGGCATCGGCGGGAAGGCGTCGTGCTGCAGCAGGTCGCGATCCCAGATGATGATCGGCAGACGGCCGACCGTGCGCAGCGGAATGATGCCCAGGCCACGGCCGTGGGTGTCGCTGATCGCGACCACGATGTCGCCGGGTTCGACTCCGCGCATGCTGCGCCAGGATTCCCAGTCGAAACCGGTGGAGGAGGTCTGCGTGCGCGCGGCCAGATAGACGAACGGGAATTCGCTGCCGCTGTCGACGTGGGACAGCCGCATCAGCCGGAAGTGATAGCGCGCCAGCAGCATCTGCGGCAGCAGCCAGCGTTCGAGGAAGATCAGCGCGGCGATCGCGGCGATCACCCACCACGGCGAATACGGCGACAACAGGGACGTCAGTTTCGGGAACAGGTCCGGCTTGTACACGGTGAGGGCGAACACGGCCAGCATCAGCGCGCCGATCAGCACCAGCCACGGCGAGGGTGTGTGCATCGACACCCGCATGCCGCGCTCGCGGTGGTATCTGGGATGCGCCAGCAGACGGCGCAGGCCGAGGGTGGCGTATTGCCGGCGCAGCTTGCCGTCGATGCTTCGCGCGAAGGTCTGCAGTTCGGCTTCCACGCCCCGGAGGTCGTCGTCCTTCCGGTCTGCGGCGCTGTGCTGCGGATTCACGTCCTTGCCCTGTCCTGTCGCGATATCGGAAGCCGGATGATAGCCCGCACCCGCCCGGGGACGGCAACGGACGCGGACGGTCACGGTTTTGGGGTATGGTGGAGAACTGCCGGCCCTGCCCGGCGGCCACGGTCGCTGCGGACGTGGAAACGGCTTTCAACGTTTTTTCGCGCAATACGGGCGCTGGGCCCGTGGCGTGTTTTGGAGCGCTTTCCCGCGCCGTGCGACCCCACGGCTGGCGGTCGCGCGCCATTCAATGGAAAGATTCGGTCATGGCGATTCTCAGTTTCAACGGACGCGTGGACATCGCGGTCGAGCGTTTACGCAACCGATTTCCCGACGCGCAACTGCTCGAAGCGGTGGGCAAGGCGTCGGCCGGATTGATCGACCATCCTTCGGCGATCGACCATCTGCACGTGGTGTTCCGACGCGGCGACACGATGCTGCTGGTCGAGGAAACCGGCTACGGCGAATTCGGCAACGCGGTCGAGCTGGATGTCGAGCCGCCGAAGACCAGCGCCACGCTCGCGTGGCCGATCGAAATGGATCTGCCCGATGCCGATCGGCTGAAGGAACAGTTCGGCTATTCCGATCCCTACGCCAGCGTCTCGCTGCGCGTACCGCTGGGCGTGACGTGGGCGAATGCGTCGTTCGTGTTCGGCGGCAACACGCAGTGCCCGGATGTGGTGGTGGATACGGTAACGGGGCGGGTGTTCGAAGGTCGCTGAGCGGGCGACGTTGGTGGTGGCGCCATCGGTTATTCGAGTCCGATGATCCAGTAGGCATCACGAACGTCGCCGTCTTTCCCGTATCGCGGAAAAGACGGCGACATCCCGCACGACCGTTGCTTTCAGCGCGCCGATCGCGTGATCAGAGAATCGACAGCGTCTTTTCCTTGCGCTCGGCCAGCCGCTTTTCGAGATAGTGGATGTTCTGGCCGCCGGTCTGGAAGCCGACGTCGGCCATGATCCGTTGCTGCAGCGCGATATTGGTCTTGATGCCGTCCACGACCATTTCGCTCAAGGCGACTTTCATGCGCGCGATCGCGGTGGCCCGGTCGGGGCCGTGCACGATCAGTTTGCCGATCATCGAATCGTAGTTCGCCGGCACCCGATAGCCTTCGTAGATGTGCGAATCCACGCGCACGCCCGGGCCGCCGGGGGCATGGAAATGCTTGATCAGGCCGGGCGAGGGCATGAACGTGTCGGCGTCTTCGGCATTGATGCGGCATTCGATGGCATGGCCGCTGAGCACGATATCGCTCTGCCGGATCGACAGCTTCTGGCCCGAGGCGACCATCAGCTGTTCTTTCACCAGATCGACGCCGGTGATCAGCTCGGTCACCGGATGCTCCACCTGGATGCGGGTATTCATCTCGATGAAGTAGAAGCGGCCGCCTTCGTAGAGGAATTCGAAAGTGCCGGCGCCGCGATAGCCGATGCGCACGCAGGCGTCGGTGCAGACCTTGCCGATTTCGGCGCGCTGCTCGGGGCTGATGCCCGGTGCGGGCGCTTCTTCCACGACTTTCTGATGACGGCGCTGCATGGAGCAGTCGCGTTCGCCGAGGTGGATCGCATTGCCCTGGCCATCGGCCAGCACCTGGATCTCGACGTGGCGCGGATTCTCCAGGAATTTCTCCATGTAGACCTGTTCGTTGCCGAACGCGGCCTTGGCTTCGCTCTGGGTGGTCTGGATCGCGCTGTTGAGTGCGGCTTCGGTATGCACCACGCGCATGCCGCGCCCGCCACCACCGCCCGCCGCCTTGATGATGACCGGGTAGCCGATCTCCCGTGCGATGCGCACGTTTTCCTTGGCATCGTCGCCCAGCGGGCCGCCGCTGCCCGGCACGCAGGGCACGCCTGCGGCCTTCATCGCGCGGATCGCTTCGACCTTGTCGCCCATCATCCGGATGGTTTCGGCGCGTGGGCCGATGAAGATGAAACCCGAGGACTCCACGCGTTCGGCGAAGTCGGCGTTTTCGCTGAGGAAACCGTAGCCCGGATGGATCGCCTGGGCGTCGGTGACTTCGGCCGCGGCGATGATCGCCGGCATGTTGAGGTAGCTGTCCTTCGAGGCGGCCGGGCCGATGCAGACCGATTCGTCGGCCATGGCGACGTGTTTGAGATTGCGGTCGACGGTGGAGTGCACCGCGACCGTCTTGATGCCCAGCGCGTGGCAGGCGCGCAGGATGCGCAGGGCGATCTCGCCGCGGTTGGCGATGACGACTTTATCCAGCATGGGTGCGTCCTCAGCCGATCACGAACAGCGGCTGGTCGAATTCCACCGGCTGGCCGCTCTCGCACTGGATCGCGAGCACGGTGCCCGACACTTCGGCCTCGATCGGGTTGAACATTTTCATCGCTTCGATGATGCCCATCGTTTCGCCCTGTTTCACGGCCTGTCCGACTTTCACGAACGCCGGTTTGTCCGGCGACGGCGAGGCATAGAAGGTGCCGACCATCGGCGAGCGCACGATGTGGCCGTCGGGCAGTTCGGAATTGCTGCGGCTGCCGCCGGTCGCCGCGTCCACCGGCGACTGCATCGGCATCGTCGTCGGCTGCGCAGCGCGCGGCGCGTGTTCCAGATGCAGCGGCGCCGGGGGTGGCACGCTGACCGCAACGCCGCCTCGCGGCATGCGTGCGAGGCGCACGGATTCCTCGCCTTCCTTGATTTCGATTTCGGCGAGATTCGACTCTTCCAGCAGGTCGATCAGCTTCTTGATTTTGCGCAGGTCCATGTTGTGTGCTCTCGTTCGTTGCCCGGCGTCTCGGCGCCGGTGTCGGTTCAGGGGGATGGGGTTTCCAGGCGGCGGATCGCGGCGGCCAGCGCCAGGCCATAGCCCAGCGGCCCGAAGCCCGCGACGATGCCGACCGCCAGGTCGGTGAAGTAACTGGTGTGACGGAACGGCTCGCGTGCGTGCGGATTCGACAGGTGCACTTCGATGAACGGAATTCCGACCGCCGCGAGGGCATCGCGGATCGCCACCGATGTATGGGTGAACGCGGCCGGGTTGATCAGGATGAAGTCGATGTGGCCGCGCGCGGCCTGAACGCGGTCGACGAGTGCGTGTTCTGCGTTGGACTGGAAACTTTCGAGCGTGTGCCCGACGGCAGCGGCGCGTTCGGTCAGATCCGCATCGATCGCAGCCAGCGTCGTATGCCCGTAGATCCCCGGTTCGCGGGTGCCGAGCAGATTCAGATTGGGGCCGTGCAGAACGAGAAGTCGCGCCATGAAGCGGGTCCATCGTTTGGGGGGCCAGTCTGCGCGAAAGCCGGAGTAGTGTCCAGATCGACGACGTTCGACCCTTTTCAATTGCCTGTTTGAAATATGGGCGGGGTGGACGATGTCATCTGAACGTATTTTTCTGGCGCCAAAAAGTTACGGCCCCGGCATTGCTGCCTGGGGCCGTCGCCCTGCACGGGTTGTCGGTTGTATCGCTGGGCCGACGCGCGGCCGGAGGCGATGTTGCGGCCCGGTACCGGAGGTCCGTGTCGCAGGAAGGGGGTTGGGGGCGCTCCGGTCAGCGATCCCGGGAGGCCAGACACAGTGCGGAGATCGTCACCGCGCAGTTCCGGGTGAGGCTGGCCACCAGGCCGGGATTGGTTTCATGTCCGGTGGCGGTCATCATCACCATTTGCTGACCCGGGCGCGGGACCCGCTGGATCACCGCGATGCCACCATCGGTCTGCACCACGATGTCGAGGAAGCCGTGCTGGCCCAGATCGCGGGTCAGGGTTTCGGCCATGTTGGCCAGCGAGCTGGAAACCGCCGCTAGACGCGGTGCGTCCAGCATCGGTGCCGCCGCATGCGCTAGGTGGTGGCCATCGAGCGTGGACAGCACGCAGGCCTGGCCATCGTGGATGCCGGCCAGCATGCCGTGCATCGCACGGACCACGTCGTTGTAGCGGCTGTACTCGAAGTACTTGCCGAACTGCCGGCTTTGTACGGGAAACGGTACGGTGTTGGCGGACATTGGCGGCTGACCTGAAGGGCGGGACGGACGCGATGCCGTGTCCGTGGACTTGGCCCAGCGCAGATGCGATGGGTTCGGTCCAAAACACAAGCATTCTTCGTGCCAAGTGCGGGAATCGCGCCGCGATATCGCCGATGCCGAGTGCCGGATTTGAGAATGTGTCGCAAAAACAAGGGCTGTCCGGCCTGCATGCGGTCCGATCGGGCTCCGACGCATGGTGAGGACACTGGGCGCGACCTGTCGCAGGGGGGCAAGCGAGTGCCGTACTGTGTCGTTTCTGTCCATGCCCCGAAGCGCCATGCCTCCGCACGCCACATCCCGAATGGCATGGCCCGAAATGCATGGGTTTACCGGCATCGGCGGCAGGCGCCGTCGTTCAGCGCATCGCGTCGGCGGCGAACGCGTCCAGTTCTCCGGCCACGAAGGGGCCGATCCGCTGGCGCAGCAGGCGGCCATCGGCGCCGATCAGCACCGAATAGGGCAGGACGCCCTTGAGGTTGCCCAGGCGCACGCTGGCATCGGCCGGGCCGGGCTGTTCGATCAGGATCGGGTACTGCACCGGCACCCGCGTCAGGAAGGCACGGACGGCATCGGGTTCGTCCAGCGCGATCCCGACCACTTGGATACCCTGTTTGCCCTGGCCTGCGCTGAAACGCTGCAGTTCCGGCATCTCCTCGATGCACGGCCCGCACCAGCTTGCCCAGACATTGATCAACAGCGGCCGTCCCGCCCAAGCCTCGGGGACCGCAACCGTGCCGCCCTCCAGATCCGGCAGCCGCAGCGGCGGCATCGGCTCGCCGCGCTTCGCCACCACCACGCCGGCTGGCGGCGGTGGCGCTTTCGCATCCATTGCATTCTGGAGGACCTGCTGGCCAAGACGCGTGCGCCACAGCGGTCCGGGGCCGGAGACCATCAAACCGGCGATGGCGCCGAGCAGGGCGGCGAGTACGGCGACGATAAGGACGGTGCGGGTGTTCATGCGCCAGGTTTCACTCGGATGCCGCCTTCTCCAGCGCTTCGCGCACCATCGACGGCGTCAGCACCGTCGGCAGCACCGTGCCTTCGCCGCCGCCGCGCGGGTACAGCACGTACAGCGGCACGCCCACGGCCTTGTAGCGGCGCAGGTAGGCGGTGATCGCGGGATCGACATCGGTCCAGTCGCCGACCATGTACACCGCATGCGATGCATCCAGCGCTTCACGGAAACCATCGCGGGCGAATACCGCTTTCTCGTTAGCTTTGCAGGTGACGCACCAGTCGGCGGTCATGTTCACCAGCACCACGCGATTCGCGGCGCGCAGATCGCCGAGGCGCTGTTCGGAGAACGGCACCGACACGGCATCCGCCGGTTGTGCGGTGGCGCGCGCAGCGCCGAGCGGCGGCTGCCTGGAGATCGACCAGACCGGCCACAGCGCCACCAGCATCGCGACGACGGCCGCGAATCGCGCCCAGCGCGCGCCGTGCAGCTGCGCATGCGTCCACGCCCAGGCCGCAAACGCCAGCAGCACCGCCGACACCGCCCACAGCGCGACCGCATCGGCGCCGCGCTGCTTCGCCAGCACCCACACCAGCCACACCGCAGTGAAGTACAGCGGGAAGGCGAGCAACTGCTTGAAGGTCTCCATCCATGCGCCCGGCCTGGGCAGCAACCGCGCGAGTGCCGGAATGTAGGCGATCAGCAGGAACGGAGCCGCCAGGCCGAGACCCAGGCCGAAGAACACCAGCAGCGCCGAAGCCGTGGATGCGGTGAAGGCCCAGGCGAGCGCCTGGAACATCATCGGCGCGGTGCAGGGCGCGGCGACCACGACCGCGAGCACGCCGGTGAAGAAGTCTCCGGACGCGCCGCTGCGGTTCGTGAGCGTCTGGCCCATGCCGACCCAGCGACCCGTGAGCGTCCACACGCCGGACAGGCTCAGGCCGAACAGGAAGACGACCAGACCGAGCACGGCGACCACGCCCGGCCGCTGCATCTGGAAGCCCCAGCCCAGCGCTTCGCCGGCATTGCGCAGCGCCAGCACGATCGCGCCCAGCGCAACGAAGCTCACCAGCACCCCGGCGGTGTACCAGTGCGCGTGCGCGCGGGCACGCTCGCGGGTGTCGTTGCTTTCGATCAGGCCGAGCACTTTGATCGACAGCACCGGCAGGACGCAGGGCATCAGATTGAGGATCAGGCCGCCGAGCAACGCGGCCAGGAAGGCGAGCAGCAGATTCGTCTTCATCCCGAAGACGCGCAGATCCGGTGCGGCGGGCGCTGTGGTTGTGGGCACTGCGGCGGCAGTCGTGTCGTCTGTGGCGGGTGCGTCCGCAGACGTTGGCGGCGTGTCGTTCGCTGCTGCGACATCGGCAACCGCTGGCGCGCCGGCTGCGGTGTCGCTGCTGGCGGTTGCTGTGGCTGCGTTCGCTGCGTTGTCGATAACCGCCGTCTTGGTCACCTCACCGCGTGGCAGCGCGATCCGTACCGAGCGCGTCATCGGCGGATAGCAGATGCCGTCGTTCTGACAGCCCTGGAACGTCGCACGCAGCGTCACCGTCTGCGCGTCGGGCTTCGTGCGCGTCAGCGGCAGCGGTACGTCGATCGGATCGAAATAGACGATCACATCGCCGAAGTGTTCGTCGCGATGGGTCGTGCCCTTCGGCCAGCCCGGCTTGCCGGCGGCGATGCCATCGGCGTCCAGCTTGAAGCCGCTGCGGTCGCGATACAGGTAGTAGCCGGGCGCCGGCACGAAGCGCAGCAGCAGGGTGTTGCCGTCGCCGGCGATGGCCTCGAAAACGAAGGCCTGGTCCTCCGGCAGCGGCCCGGTTTTGCCGGGATTGCCGAATACGCCACCCAGCGGATTGGCGATGGACGGTCCCGATGCGCCGGTCCGCGGCGCCAGCGGATTGAAACCACCCGTGTCCGCAGCGGCTGCGGCACGCGGCAATGCGACCGACAGCGTGCGGGTCTGCGGCGGATAGCAGATGCCCAGATCGGCACAGCCCTGATATTTGATCTTCAGCGACAGCGTCGCGCCGGCACCGGCGATACCCGGCAGGGTCGCGACGAGTTCCTGTCGATAGGTTTCGGTCTTGCCGAAGAATTCGTCGTCGTGCGGTTCGCCGGCCGGCAATTGCAGCGCGCCGCTGCGTATGGCCGCAATCGTCGGCTTCACCGAGATCCGGTGACGATAGAGGTAGTAGCCGTCGGCGATCTTCCAGCGGACTCGCACCATGTCCGGCGCGGTGGCCTCGGCGCTCACCGCGAAGGCCTGATCCACCGGCAGCAGATCGGATTCGTCGACCGCGAGCGCGGGCAGCGCGGCGAAGAGCAGCAGGGACGCCAGTGAGTGAGCGAGGCGTCGGGCAAATGGGGGCATTGGGATCGGTCCGGGCGCGGGGTATGCGGATATATGGCCCGCAGACCGTCAGTGTAGGGATACGGGCCGGGCTTCGACAGCCTGTGCGGCGATCCGTTCCTCCGCGCGCCGGTGGTGGCCTGCCGGTAGCGCGCGTTTCATTCGCCCGACAGCGGGGGCCGTTTGGGGCGGGTGCGGCCGAGACGTTTCGCAGTGAGCTCCTCGACGATCTCCACCAGCGCGATGCGGGTGCGCGGCGAGGCTTCGCGGAACGACTGCACCAACCGCAGTTCAAGCATGTCTTCGACCAGGATCGCATCCGCCGCCGAGACCGAGTCGAACTTCGCGTCATCGGACAACTGCATCTTGCCGCGACCGGTCGCCAGCCACTCGAAGGTGATCCCGGCCACCATCGCCACGGCGCGCAGGTGGTCGACGCTGGGATTCTTGCCCTGAGGCGACTCCCAGTGGCTGACGGCGCTGCGTTGCACGCCGATGGCTTCAGCCAATTTCGCCTGCGACATGCCCGCCTGCCGGCGAGCCAAACGGATTCGGTCTTGAGAGTTCATTTTTTTGTGATTCAGTTCACTGAACAGGGCCGGGATAACGCAATCAGAACACTTCTACCGAAGATATACGATTTGCCACCAAAATTCACCTAGATACCAATTTTGGCCTAACACTGTCTGCTTTTGGTAGCATGCCACCATTGATAGCATGCGAATCAGTCAGATAGCGCATTTTCCTGAAGTGCGCTCACCGGGATTGGCCCTTTTCCGCACACCCCCCATCTTCACAGCAGAAATCACATCGGTATTCTCCGTCCAGCCGGTAAGGACGCTGGCTGCAATACGGAGGTTGCAAGGGGGGGAACGCACCTGCACGGGTGACGTCAGGATGGTCTTCTCCGGGAGCGCGCACTATATGTGCGCGCTCTTTTTTTGTGCGTCCGAAAAAGAAGAAAGCGCCGAAAGGCGCTTTTTTCGTGGAGATTTCCGGCGGTGTCCCGGTGCTGTCAGCCGACCCGCATCGCGGCCTGCATCATCAACAGCGTCACGCAGATGATGCCGATCAGCCAGCACAGCGAGCGCAGCATGTGCTTGTCGGCGAGATAGAACACGCCGTGGAGGATCCGCGCGATGAGGAACACCAGCGCGAGGATCGTGATCCGGAACGGGTCGACGCCTGCGGCCTGCGCCATCAGCACACCCGCTGCGAACGGCGCGAAGGCCTCGAAGGCGTTGAGGTGCGCAGCGTTGCCGCGCTGCACCCGTGGGTGGGTCTGCTCCGCCACCCAGCCGCGCGGATTGCGGTTGTCGTAGCCCTTGGCGGCGGATTTGCCGATCGCCACCCATACATAGGGCAGGAATGCGGTCAGGACGATGCACCAGTAGGCAATGGCCATGGACGAGCTCGATAGGTAAGGAAGGTGATCAGGTTAATGGATGAGCGGCTCCCGCACCCGCTGCGCCCGTTTTTCCCTCGTCCTGCCCCGTACTCGATACGGGGCAGGACGAGGGGCTGTTACAGCGCGTAACCGAATTGCTGGCTGAACTGTTCGGAGAACTCGGCGTAATCGAAGCGCTGGTTCTGGGTACCCGGATGCTCGACTTTCAGCGCGCCCATGAGATTGCCGATGCGGCCGATGGTCGGCCAGTCGTAGCCCTTCTCGATGCCGAAGATCAGGCCGGCGCGGAACGCATCGCCGCAGCCGGTCGGGTCGGTGACCCGGCGCTCGTGGGCGGGTGGGATGTCGTAGACCTTGCCGCCGGCGAAGATGCGGGCGCCGCGCGGTCCCTGGGTGGCGATGTACGCCTTCACCTTGCCGGCGATGACGTCTTCGCTCCAGCCGGTGCGCTCCTGCAGCAGATTCGACTCGTAATCGTTGACGGTCACGTAGTCGGCCTGCTCGATGAACGCGCGCAGTTCCTCGCCGTTGAACAGCGGCATGGCCTGGCCCGGATCGAAGATGAAGGGGATGCCGGACTCGGCGAATTGCTTCGAGTTCTGCAGCATGCCCTCGCGGCCGTCGGGGCTGACGATGCCGAAGCTCACGTCCGGCACGTCGCGAACGTGGTTTTCGTACGAACGCATCATCGCGCCGGGATGGAAGGCGGTGATCTGGTTGTTGTCCAGATCGGTGGTGATGAAGGCCTGGGGCGTGAACAGCTCCGGGATTTCCTTCACCCGATCCAGCGGGATGGCCATTTCCGCGAACCATTCGCGGTACGGGCCGAAATCCTGGCCCACGGTCGCCATCGGGATCGGATCGCCGCCCAGCAGTTTCAGGTTGTAGGCGATATTGCCGGCGCAGCCGCCGAATTCGCGACGCATCCTCGGCACCAGGAACGAGACGTTCAGGATGTGGACCTTGTCCGGCAGGATATGATTCTTGAACTGGTCCGGGAACACCATGATGGTGTCGTAGGCCAGGGACCCGCAGATCAGGGCAGCCATCGTGTCGTGTCTTCGCTTTGGAAGTGGAAGGAAAGGAGCGGCGGGCCCGATGCGCAATCAGGTCCGAAAACCGGCCGCATAGGGTAGCCGTTGGCTCGCAGCGAGACCAGCATCACTGATGCAGGCCCATACCGGCGGATCGGGTGTGAACGCGGCGCCCCGATGACGCGTGAATCCCGCCGTGGAACCTGTTTTTTGTTACGCTAACAGGCTGTCGAAACCGCTCGCGATGCCAAGGACAGCGTTCGCGATGCGCAGACAGTCTTTGCAGACAGTTTTCCCGGTGTTCCGCCCCTCGCGCGGAAGCCCGGCACCCTCCGTCACGCTCCCCCACCGGCACGCTTCCCGATGTTCAAAAAGTTTCGCGGCATGTTCTCCAACGACCTGTCCATCGATCTGGGCACGGCCAACACCCTCATTTTCGTCCGCGGCCAGGGCATCGTCCTGAACGAACCATCGGTGGTCGCGGTGCGCCACGACCGCGTCGGCGGCGGCAACCGTTCGGTCGCGGCGGTCGGCGCCGAAGCCAAGCAGATGCTTGGCCGCACCCCGGGACACATCACCACGGTGCGTCCGATGAAGGACGGCGTGATCGCCGACTTCACCTACACCGAGGAAATGCTCAAGCACTTCATCCGCAAGGTGCACAAGTCGCGCTTCCTCAAGCCCAGCCCGCGCGTGCTGGTGTGCGTGCCCTGCGGCTCGACGAATGTGGAACGCCGCGCGATCAAGGAATCGGCAGAAGAAGCCGGCGCCCGCGAGGTGTATCTGATCGAGGAACCGATGGCCGCCGCGATCGGCGCCGGCCTGCCGGTGACCGAAGCCCGCGGCTCGATGGTCATCGACGTCGGCGGCGGCACCACCGAGATCGCGGTGATCGCGCTCAACGGCATCGTCTACGCGCAGTCGGTGCGGATCGGCGGCGACCGCTTCGACGAGGCGATCATCAACTACGTGCGTCGCGCCCACGGCACCCTGATCGGCGAAGCCACCGCCGAGCGCATCAAGCTGACGATCGGCTGCGCCTATCCGCAGGCCACGGTCATGGAAATGGAAGTCTCCGGCCGCAATCTCGCCGAAGGCGTGCCGCGCATGATCAAGCTCAACTCCAACGAAGTGCTGGACGCGCTGCGCGAGCCGCTGGGCGGCATTACCAGCGCGGTCAAGCTGGCGCTGGAGCAGACCCCGCCGGAACTGTGCGCCGACGTCGCCGAGCGCGGCATCGTGCTCACCGGCGGCGGTGCGCTGCTGCGCGACCTCGACAAGCTCATCAGCGAGGAAACCGGCCTGCACGTGCAGATCGCCGACGATCCGCTGACCTGCGTCGCCCGCGGTGGCGGTCGTGCGCTGGAGCTGGTCGACATGCACGGCAACGAGTTCTTCTCGCCGGAATGATCTTGTATCCGGACACGGCACATCCCTGTGCCTGTCCGGAGAGATGGGCAAAACGCGTGGGTTTTGCCCATCCCCGCAATCGGCCGTTGGCCGCTTGCGCCGGCCCCTCCCTGGACCGGGCCGTCCCCCTTTCAGCTTCTTCGCGAACTCCAGACCGAATTCCCTGACGTGCCTCCCTACGCCGGCCCTTCCGCACATCGCTCCGAGGAGATCGCGGGCACGTTGCGGCTGCTGGTCGCGCTGGCGCTGGCGATCGCGCTGATGGTGCTGGACCATCGCGGCGGTTGGCTGACCGCGATCCGCGGGCAGATCGAAATCGTCGTGCAGCCGCTGTGGCGGCTGGCGGGCCTGCCTGCCAAGCTCGGCGACACCGTCCGCGACGACGCGTCCACGCGCGCCCGGCTGGCGAAAGACAACGAGACCCTGCGCAATGCGCTGCTGATCAGCAGCGCGCGGATCGCGCGGTTGCAGACCGCCGCCGCCGAGAACGCGCGACTGCGCGGCCTGCTCGGTGCTGCGGAGCAGGGCGGGCTCGACGTGCAGCTCGCGCCGATCCTCGACATCGCCCTCGATCCCACCCGCCAGCGCTTGGTGCTCGATATCGGCGCCGATCAGGGCGTGACCCAGGGACAGGCGGCGATCGACGCCGGCGGCTTGATCGGGCAGGTGATCGACGTGCGTCCGACCACCGCGACCGTGCTGCTGTTGACCGACCCCGACCATGCGGTACCGGTAGCGGTATCGCGCAACGGCATCCGTCTGGTCGCCTACGGGCGCGGCGACCGCCTCGAACTGGCGAATATCCCGACGTCCAGCGATGTGAAGGTCGGCGACCGGATCGTCACCTCGGGTCTCGGTGGACGGTTCCCGCCGGGCTTCCCGGTCGGCACGATCACGGAACTCCGGCGCGACGAGAGCCGCGCTTTTCTGGTCGGCGATCTGAAGCCGGCCGCGCAGCTCGATCGTGGCCGCGATGTGCTGCTGCTGCGGCGGTCGCGGACGGCTGCAGTTGTGCCGGCATCAGCCACCGCTGCGGATCCGGCAAATGGGCCCACGGTTGCGCCGAAGTCTGCCGCCGCAACGGCCACAGCGACGACGCCCGCCACGACGGAGCCGGTGCGATGAGTCGCGTGCGCCGCCCCTGGCTGTTCCCGGCGAGCATCGCCGTCGCGCTGCTGCTCGGCCTGCTGCCGCTGCCGGCGATGCTGCAACCGCTGCGGCCCTACTGGCTCGCGCTGGTGCTGGCCTATTGGCTGCTGGAAGACCACGAGCGCGTCGGGCTGGGCCTGGCCTTCTGCATCGGCCTGCTCGCCGATGTCGCGTTCGGCAGCCTGCTGGGCGAACAGGCGCTGCGGCTGACGGTGATGACCTTCATCCTGCAGCGGTTCCGGCCGCAGCTGCGGTTCTTCCCGATGGCGCAGCAGGCGCTGGCGATCGCCGGTCTGCTGCTGAACGATCAGATCATCGTCGCGGCCATGCATCTGATGTTCGGCCAGCCGGTCCGTGGCTGGATGCAGTGGTGGACGCCGTTGATCGGTGCGCTGCTGTGGCCGCCGCTGTTCGTGCTGCTCGATGGCCTGCGCGTCGGCCGGAAAAAATAGGCACGACACGATGCGCCGCCGCTACGTCAAGAATTCCGCCCAGGAAGCCACGCAGTTCCGCGCCCGTGCCGCGATCGGTTTCATCGCGGTGGCGCTTGCGCTCGTCGGCCTGTCGCTGTGGTACTTCAAGCTGCAGGTGCTTGAGCACACCGACTACGCCAAACGTTCCGAAGCCAACCGGGTGAAACAGCGGCCGGAAGTGCCGGCGCGCGGCCTGATCTACGACCGCAAGGGCCGCGTGCTCGCCGACAACGTGCCGGCGTATCGTCTTGATGTTGTGCCCGGCGAAGCCGGCGACATGGATGCGCTGGTCGCGTCGCTGTCGAAGATCATCGCGCTCACGCCCGACGACATCGAGCGCTTCAACGACACCCGCCGCGTCACCCGCAGTTTCCTGCCGGTAACCCTGCGCTTGCGCATCACCGACGAAGAGGCGGCGCGCTTCGCGGTCGATCGCTGGCGCTATCCCGGCGTCGAACTGGTGCCGTATCTCACCCGCCGCTATCCCTACGGCGATCTGTTCGGACACGTGATCGGCTATGTCGGCCGCGTCGATAAACAGGATCTGGAAAAACTCGGCGAAGGCACCGCCGCATTCAGCCACACCGGCAAGTCGGGTATCGAACGGTATTACGACGAGATCCTGCGCGGCGAGATCGGTTACGAGCAGATCGAAACCAATGTCGATGGCCGGATCATCGGCAGCCTCGGCCGGATTCCCGCGAAACCCGGCGTCGACCTGCGCCTGAGCATCGATGCCGACCTGCAGCGCGCCGCGATCATCGCGTTCGGCGACCTCACCGGTTCCGCGGTGGTGCTCGATCCGCGCAGCGGTGAAGTGCTGGCGATGGTCAGCTTGCCCACCTACGATCCGAACCTGTTCGTCAACGGCATTTCGCACGCGAACTATCGACTGTTGATGGACGATCCGGCGAAACCGCTGTTCAACCGCAACGTGCTCGGCGGCGTCGCGCCGGGCTCCACGCTCAAGCCGCTGATCACGCTCGCCGGCCTCGACAGCGGCCTGCGCACGCCCGACGACAAAGTGCTGTCGACCGGCGAGTTCCGCATCCCCGGCCAGAAGCGCGGCTATCGCGATTCGCACGGCGGCGGTCACGGCTGGACCGACGCGCGCAAAGCGATCGGCGACTCGGTCAACACTTACTACTACCGGCTGTCGCTGGACATGGGCATCCGCAAATTCGACGAATACCTGTCGCTGTACGGGTTCGGCGCACCGACCGGCATCGACCTTGCCGGCGAGACCAGCGGCATCCTGCCGTCGCCGGAGTGGAAAGCGAAGAACGCGAAGAAGCAGGGCCCGTGGTATGCCGGCGATACCATCATCTCCAGCATCGGCCAGGGTTTCTGGAAGGCCACACCGCTGCAGTTGGCGCAGGGCACCGCTGCGCTGGCCAGCGATGGTCTGCTGCGGCGCCCGCATCTGGTCAGCGCGCGCCGCGACGATTTCGACAAGCCCTGGACGATGGTCGAACAACCGGCGCCGCGTGCGATCAGTCGCAGCGCCGCGCATCTGCAGGTGGTGCGCGACGGCATGATCCGCACCGTGCATGGCCCGGGCGGCACTGCGCGCGTGATCAGCGGTGGGCTGCCGTATCACATCGCCGGCAAGACCGGCACCGCGCAGGTCGTCAGCCGCCGCGGCAACATCAGCATCAATCCACGCAATCTGCCGATGCATCTGCGGCATCGCGCGCTGTTCACCGGCTACGCGCCGGCCGAGGATCCGACCATTGCGCTCGCGGTGGTGGTCGAAGGCGGCGGCTACGGCGCCAGCACCGCTGCGCCGATCGCGCGCAAGATCCTCGACGCATGGCTGCTCGGCAAAATGCCGGAACCGGATCCGGCGGCCATGGCGGCCGCGCTGGCGACCAATCCCTTCGCGAATGTCGTCTCCGGTGCGAGCACGGCGCCGACAACACCTGCGGTCACGAATGCAGGCGCCGAGCCTGTTACCGCAAAGCCCGTCACCGCTGAGCCCGCTACCGCCGAGCCTGCGCCATGACCACCTTCGTCCGCTGGCTGCTGGATATTTTCCTGCGCCTCACCCGCACGCTCGACTGGCCTTTGCTGATGGCACTGCTGGCGCTGATGGGCGTGGGTCTCGCGGTGCTGTACAGCGCCGGCAACGAAAGCCCGCGCCTGGTGATGGCGCAGGGTGCCCGCTACGGTGTCGGTCTTGCCGCGATGTGGCTGCTCTCGCGCGTGCCCACCACGCAGCTGCGCAGCGTGACGCCGCTGGTGTTCGCGGGCTCGCTGCTGCCGCTGGTGGCGGTGCTGTTCATCGGCCAGGGCAAGCACGGCAATCACTGGATCAATCTCGGCGTGTTCTATTTCCAGCCGGCCGAAGTGCTGAAGCTCAGTCTGCCGATGATGGTCGCGTGGTTCCTGCATCGCGAGCGACTACCGCCGCGCGTGCTCACCGTGCTCACGGCCGGGGCGATCATCGCCGCGCCGACGCTGCTGATCCTGCTGCAGCCCGACTTCGGCACCGCCATGCTGGTCGCCGCCAGCGGCGCATTCGCACTGTTCCTCGCCGGCCTGCCGTGGCGCTGGTTTGCGGCTGCTGGCGCCAGCGTCGCCGCCGCCGCACCGGTCGCGTGGTTCTGGCTGCTGCGGCCATATCAGAAAGACCGCATCCGCACCTTCCTCAATCCCGAATCCGACCCGCTCGGCACCGGCTGGAACATCATCCAATCGAAGATCGCGATCGGCTCCGGCAACTGGACCGGCCAGGGTTGGGGCCAAGGCACGCAGTCGCATCTCGATTACCTGCCCGAGCACACCACCGATTTCATCTTCGCCGTGCTGTCGGAAGAATTCGGCTGGGTCGGCGTGACGGTCGTGCTCGCGCTGTACGCGTTCGTCGTCGGTCGCTGCCTGTGGATCGCCAGCGAAGCGCGCGACACCTACTCGCGACTGCTCGCCGGCGCGCTCGGCCTCGCTTTTTCGGTCTACGTGATCGTCAACGGCAGCATGATCTCCGGCCTGCTGCCGGTGGTCGGCGTGCCGATGCCGCTGCTCAGCTACGGCGGCACTGCGGCGGTGTCGCTGCTTGCGGGACTGGGCGTGGTGATGGCGATGAAAGAGCGGCGTTGATGGTGCGGGTTGCCAACGTTACGTTGCGTGTCTGCTGCGCGTGCGTGGCCCCGCGACTTTCAGCAACTGCTTGAAATAAAACCCGGGCAACCAGCGCTTCAACCGCCAGCGCATCGGTTCGCGTCTGGTCGGGATGATCATGAATTCGCCGCGTTCCGCCGCCGCGAACACCTTGTCGGCGACGCCGTCGAGCGTGTCCGGCGAGGTGTCCATCAGTTTGATCACCTTCGCCTTGACCTTGTCGCTGGCGAACGCGGTTTCCAGCAGATTGGTGCGGAAGAACGCGGGGCAGATCACGCTGACGCGGACGCCGTGATGATGCGTTTCGGCACGCAGTTGCTCCGACAGGGCGACCACGGCGGCCTTCGCGACGCCATACGTCATCATCCCCGGTGCACCGGCGAGACCCGCGAAACTCGCGGTGTTGATGATCTGTCCTTTGCGCGCGGCCAGCATCGCGGGCAGGAACAGCCGGCAACCGCGCACGACGCCGACCAGATCGACGTCCAGGATTTTCCGCCATTCTTCCATCGTGGTTTCGACCATCGGCCCGACCGACGCGATGCCTGCGTTGTTGATCAACACGTCCAGCCCGCCCCATTCGCGCTCGATGCGATCGTGCAGCGCCTGCATCGACGCGTCGTCGCCGACATCGGCAGCATGGGCAAGATGACCGGTGCCCGACAGCGCCGCTGCTGCGGCTTCGGCGCGGTCCGCGAGCAGATCGACGCAGGCCACGCGCGCACCGCTGCGCGCATAGCGGTGCGCGAGGGCGAGACCCAGCCCGCTGCCGGCCCCGGTGATCAATACGCGTCGTCGATTCGTGTCCATGGGTGCCGTTCGTGTGCTGTGCTAGTCTCGGCAGCATAGCAAGCCGCCGCATGCGCGCTCTCGTTTCCATCCCAGGATTTGGCCCATCCATGTCGACACCCGACCCTCTCTTCGACCTCACCGGCAAGATCGCATTGGTCAGCGGCGCATCGCGCGGCATCGGCGAATCCATCGCCCATCTGCTAGCCGCGCATGGCGCGCATATCGTCTGCACATCGCGCAATGTCGAAGCGTGCGCGGTGGTCGCGGAGGCGATCCGCACAGCCGGCGGCTCCGCCGAAGCGCACGCGCTGCACGTCGGCGATCCCGATGCGATCGAAGCACTGTTCGATGCTTTGGACGCGGCCGGAAAAGCCCCCGATATCCTGGTCAACAACGCCGCCGCCAATCCGTATTTCGGTCCGATGATCGACATGGATCTGGGCAGCTACCAGAAAACCGTCGATGTGAATCTGCGCGGTTATTTCTGGGCGACGGTGCAGGCGGCCCGGCGGATGAAGGCCAAGGGCGGCGGCAGTATCGTCAATATCGCATCGGTGAACGCGAAGCGGCCTGCGGCCGGGCAGGGTGTCTATTCGATGACCAAGGCGGGCATCGTCAATATGACCGAAGGTTTCGCGAAGGAGCTGGCTGCGCACGGTGTCCGCATCAATGCGGTGTTGCCGGGCTTGACCGATACGAAGTTCGCGTCGGCCATCACGTCCAATCCGAAGCTGATGGGCATGATGTCGCAGTTGATTCCGATGGGGCGCAGTGCGCAGCCGGACGAGATCGCGCCGGCAGTGTTGTTTTTGTGTTCGCCGGCTGCGGGTTATGTTACTGGTACTTGTCTTGTGGTGGATGGGGGTTATTTGGCGTAGTTGTGCGAGTTTTGCTTGATGCGTGTCGGTTGTAATTTCGTGGATGTGATTTGGGTAAGGCCTGGGGCCATGAATCAGCGGCATCGAAATTGACATCAAAAGCGCCGCAAGAATCGATGGATCGTATCAACAGCATGCGTGCTCGCACAGAAGAAAGGAATTGCTGTCCGGGAGTCGTAAGGTAGAAAACGCAAACAAAGCAGTGAAGAACAGTCCGTCAGCATGTCCAACCGACACGCGCAGACCCACGCTAAAGCTGCCCACTCCCATCATCCCCACGACGCCCCGGAATCCTGCGCTTCGGCGCCTGCGCCTCCCGTTCCGCCATATCGCGCACGCGCTGCCCAGCGCCCTGGATCAGCGATGGCAACAGCTGCGCCTCCGGCAGATGCTTCCAGTACTTCTGCGGCATTTCCTGACGCATCATCCTTGGATTGAGTCGCGACGGATTGAAGATGTTCGCGTAGTACGTGCGCCAGAGATCCTCGCGCGCGTCGTCGTCGGGCGCCTCGCTGCGCTGCGCGCCGGGGCCGAATGCCAGCGCGCTGCCGTCCCACGCCACGCTGCGATAGGGCGTGAGGATCGCCCAGCGCATCCCCACGAAGCGGCGCGCGAAGAACGGGGCGACGCGATCGAGAATCCAGTGGTCCGGCTCGAACCACGCGATGAACGCATCCGCTTCGCCCGGCACTTCGCGAAAGCGCACGAAGGCTTTCATCTTGTGGGTGTCGCGGCCGACCATCTTCGCCATCTCCGCCGCGCGGCGGGTGTCGGGATCGGTGACGCGCGCCAGCAGATGTGGTTCGCCCTGCGCGATCCGCCACGCGATGCGGTACAGCAGCGCGTATCGCTGGGGATCGCGATGGCAGAGCACGGTACTGGCGATGTCGAAGAATGCTGCGGGCACATGCGGTGTCGCCCGCAGTGGCGGCACGCTCGACAGTTCGATGCCGGCAAGCAGACTGCCCTGTGCGTCGCCGTTCCATGCGATCGCTTCGGGCGCGATGTTCGCGCGCAGCGCGGCGCGCGCGGCTATTCGCCAGGTGCCGAGATCCCACGCCGGGTCGACGGTCGCACTGTAGCTGCCGGTGTTCATGCGTGTGCGAACAAGTCCTGCTGTCGCGGCTTCGGCGCCAGCTGCGCGCGCAGCAGGACGGGATCGTCCAGACGTTTGTGCGGATGATGGTCGAGCAGGCGTACGAACGGCAGCAGCTTCTGCAGCGGTGCGCGCAGGCGCGCAAGGTCGGCGATGCGCAGTTTTCCTTGACGCCGCGCCAGCACGATGCGATCGACGTTGCGCGTGCCCAGCCCCGGCACCCGCAGCAGCGTTTCGCGCGGGGCGGTGTTGAGATTCACCGGGAATTTTTCCGGATGCCGCAGCGCCCATGCGAGCTTGGGGTCGATGTCGAGATCCAGCATCCCGCTGCCGCCCTGCGCGGTGTCCGGGGCGATGTCCTCGACCGTGAACTCGTAGAACCGCAGCAGCCAATCGGCCTGGTACAGCCGATGCTCGCGCAGCAGCGGCGGCGCTTTGATCGGCAGCTTCGACGAGGCGTCCGGAATCGGGCTGAAACCGGAGTAGTACACGCGCCGCATACGGTAGTCGCTGTACAGCCCGTGCGAGGTGTGCAGGATGCTGCGGTCGTCGGCGTCGTCGGCGCCGACGATCATCTGCGTGCTCTGGCCGGCCGGCGCGAAGCGCGGCGGTTTGGCGCGTCTGACCGGCTTGCCTGCGCCTGCCTTGACCGCACGCGCTTCCTTGCTTTCGTCGATCCGCCAGCGCAGCTCGCCCATCGCCGCGTGGATGCCGGGCATGGTCTTTTCCGGCGCCAGTTTCGCCAGTCCGGCTGCCGTCGGCAGTTCGACGTTGATGCTGAGCCGGTCGGCGTAGCGCCCGGCCAGCGCGAGCAGATCCGGGGAGGCTTCCGGAATGGTCTTCAGGTGGATATAACCGCCGAAACGATGGTCTTCGCGTAGACTGCGCGCCACCTCGACCATCTCTTCCATCGTGTAATCGCCGCTGCGGATGATGCCGCTGGAGAGGAACAGGCCTTCGATGTAGTTGCGCTTGTAGAAATCCAGGGTGAGCTGGACCACTTCCTCTGCGGTGAACCGCGCGCGGCGCACGTTGCTCGACACGCGATTGACGCAGTACGCGCAGTCGTAGATGCAGAAATTCGTGAGCAGGATCTTCAGCAGCGACACGCAGCGGCCATCGGGCGTGTAGGAATGGCAGATACCCATCCCCTCGGTGCTGCCGATGCCGCCGGACTTCCGCGAGTCGCGCTTGCCGCCGCCGCTGGAGGCGCAGGAAGCATCGTATTTGGCGGCGTCGGCCAGGATCGCGAGTTTCTGATTCAGCAACATCCGCGCATTTTGACACCGCTGCGGTCTCATCGGATGAGATCGGCGGGCGACGACTTGCCGCGTTTGGCGTGTCGGTGGCGATGTGACTTTCGGGAAGGTGCATCCGGCCACTGCGGACGTATGCTGGAGACTCGTCGCCAGCCTGGAGTTCCCCATGCGTTCGCTGCACATCACCGCGGCTGTCCTCGCCTTCGCGGCGCTCGCCAGCTGCGCCCATGTCGGCGTTGCCGACCGCGATGCGATCGCCAGACAGCTCGCCGCGCCCTCGCGCAGCGCCGATGATCGCGAACGCGACGCGCGCGACCGTCCGGATGCCGTGCTCGAACTCGCAGGTTTCGCTCGCGGCGATACCATCGCCGACATCTTCGGCGGCGGCGGATACTACAGCGAGATCATTTCCGGCATCGTCGGCCCGCGTGGTCAGGTATTGCTGATCAACAACGCGGCCTACGACGCCTATGCGAAGAAAGGCCTCGAACCCCGTCTCGCCGGCAACCGTCTGCCCAACGTCCGCTATTCGATCGCGCCGAACGAAGCGCTTGGGCTCGGCGAGAACGCACTGGACGGCGCGTTGATCGTGATGTCGTATCACGATCTTTACCACGCCGATCCGGACAGCGGCTGGCAGGCGATCGACGCCGGACAGTTCATCGACCAGATCGTGAGTGCGCTGAAACCGGGCGGACGCCTGCTGATCGTCGATCACGCCGCGCGCGAAGACACCGGCAAGGCCGATGCGCAGGCGCTGCACCGGATCGAGGAAACGTTCGCGGTTCGCGATTTCAAGGCGCATGGGCTGGAATTCGCCGGCAGCATCGAAACCCTGCGCAACCGCGACGACGACCGCAGCAGGAACGTGTTCGATCCCGCGATCAAAGGCAGGACCGATCGATTCGTGCATCTCTACCGCAAACCGTGACGCCCTTGTCGGCGACGATGACGCTCTGTACCGTGGACGCGTGACGCCAATTCCGGCGCTACGCTGTCCATGCTGTGGAGTCGCCATGAAAACGTTGTCGATGTTCTGTGCGCTGCTGTTGGCGGGTCTGTGTCCGTGGGCTGCGCAGGCGTCGCCCGGGCCCGGCGTTGATCCTCTCTTCGATACGATCTCCGCGCTCGATACCGAAGTCTTCGCCGCCTTCAATGCCTGCGGCGATCCGGCGCAACTCGACAAGCATGCGGGTTTTTTCTCGCCCGACGTCGAGTTCTATCACGACACCGGCGGCGTCACCTGGACCCGCGATGCGATGCTCGCGAATACAAGACAGCATGTCTGCGGCCATTTCCGTCGCGAATTGATTCCGGGCACGCTGGAAGTGTTTCCGGTCAAGGATTTCGGCGCCATCGCGCGCGGCTCGCACCGGTTCTGTCCGTCCGACAGCGACCGGTGCGAAGGCATGGCCGACTTCACCATCGTCTGGCAACAGAAGGACGGCCATTGGATGATCACCCGCGTGCTCAGTTACGCCCATCGCGCCACGCCGTAGGCCGCCACGCATGCATCTGTCCGCACTGCATCGCTATCCTTTGAAATCGGCCACAGGTCTCGTGGTCGAAACGCTCGATATTCTTGCGAGCGGTCCGCGTCACGATCGCCGTTGGCTGGTGGTCGATGCCGATGGTCGTTTCGTCACCGCACGACAGGTTTCGCAACTGGTGCTGGTCCACGCAGAGGTTCTGGAGAACGGTCTGCGTCTGTCCGCGCCCGGCCTGCCCGATCTCGCTGTCGCCTCTCCGTTGCCGGATGCTCCTCGCCTGCGCGTGTCGATCTGGAAGGACACGGTCGATGCGCCGCTCGTCGATGCTGCCGCCGACGCATGGTTGAGCGCGTTTCTGCAGCAACCGGTCAGGCTGGTGCACATGGACGCCGCCGCGAGACGGGCGGTCGATCCCGCCTATGCGCGGCCCGGCGATGAAGTGAGTTTCGCCGACGGCTACCCCCTGCTGGTCATCTCGCAGGCGGCGCTGGATGGCCTGAATGCGCGTCTTGTCGACGCTGGCCGCGCGCCGGTCGCGATGGCGCAGTTCCGGCCGAATCTCGTCGTCGCCGCCGCCGCCGCGCATGTCGAGGACGGCTGGAAGCGCGTGCGCATCGGCGAGATCGAGTTCGATGCGGTGAAGCCGTGCACGCGCTGCGTGTTCACCACCGTCGATCCGGTCAGCGGCAAGCGTCGCGACGACGGCGAGCCGCTGAACATCCTCAAGGATTATCGACGCACGCCGGCCGGGATCACCTTCGGCATGAATCTGATTCCGAGGTTGGGATCGCGCAGCATCGGTACGCTGCGCGTCGGCGATACGGTTGAAGCGATCGACTGAGCGCAGTGTCGGCGGCTACTCGGAATCCACGCCGGCCAGATCCATCACCCACTTCGGCACGATGGGTTCTCCGTCGTAGAATGTTTTCGGTTGTTTCTCCGCCATCGCCCAACGATGCAGCCAGCTCGGGCCGTAGCGGCCGTGATAACCGTCTTCGCGTGCGTACGCGGGGTCGCGCATCGCGTCTTGCAGCGTGACGAAACGATAACCGCGACGCTTGATGGCGGCGATCAGTTCCGCATATGCCTCGGCGTTGAGTTCGTTGGCGTGCAGCAGCAGCGTCTGCGGCAGCGCATAGCCGAGCAGCGCTTGCGATTGCTGTTCGTAATAGTCGATCTTGTTGAGCATGTACGGCACGTAGCCCAGGCGCAGGCGTTCGAGCACCGCCGCGCGCTCGGGCGTGTCCGCCTGTCCGTCGAGTACGCGTGCGTAAGCGAAGGCCCAGACCCACTCGCCGTTGTCGACCGTCACCGGCGCGACGCGATAGCCGTGCTGCGAAAGGAAATCCGTCACTGCGCCTTTGTCTTCGGCGGTGCGGCCGGCGCGCAGATACGGATGCCGGAACCACTGCGGCGTCTGCCCGCGCTTCGCGAGCATCGGCCGCAGCACGCGTTCGCCGCGCAGGATCGCATCCTCGAACGCGGGAATCCCGACGACGTGAAGATCGACGTGACCGTAGGTGTGATTGCCGAGCGCGTGGCCGGCGTCGAGCCAGGCGTCGAGCATCGTCACGCGTTCGGGCTGGAGGATGCCGTCGAGTTCGAGCTTGTCTTCATTGACGAAACCGACCACCGGCACGCCGCCGATGCGCAGCTGTTCCAGCAGCGCGGCGTGACGCGTGCGCAGCGCCCCGGGCGACGTCGTCGACATGCGCTGCCACGGCAGATCGTCGATGGTGACGGCGATGCGGCGGTCGGGTTCGGCGGCCTGTGCGAAGAATGCGCACAGCAGGCCCAGCAGGGGTAACAGTCGGCGCATGGCGGGTCCGAGGACAGCGATCCACGGACTTTACACGACCATGCCGGGCGCATCCGTCGCCGCTGTCCGCTCGTATGGTGCGGATCGCCGTCGGATTTTCCAGGATCAGCCCCATGCCCCCGTTCCGGATATCGCCCGTTTTCATGCTTGCGCTGCTCTGTCTGACGATGGCCGGCTGCGCCAGCGTCCGTTTCCCGTCGGACCCGTCCTCGGCCGCCTTCAGCGACGGGCTCACCGGCGATGTGATCTTCGCGCGCACGCTGGCCGCGCACGGCGGCGATCTGCGCGGGTATCCGGGCGACATCAATCTTTCCACCGACGGTCGATGGTTCGCACTGATCCAGAAGATCCAGCCGGTGGTCACCGACAGCGGATTCCGCATCCGCTCCGAAGAACGCTATCGCCCGCGCGAGGGGCTATACGCAGTCACGCATACCGGACCGGAAGGCAAGAAGCATGTCGTCCGCAGTCGCGAGGGTCTTGCGGTGTCGTACAACGGAATACGCGAAAGCGATCCAGCGAAACTGCGCGCGACCGCGATGACCAACGATGCGTTCCGCATGTTCCACTTCGGGCCGACGTTCTTCCTCGACCGCGCGTCCGATTGGCGTCGGCTCGCGGATGCACAGGAACAAGAGCGCGCGTATCACCGTCTGCGCGCCACCGTGCGCCCGGGCTTCGGCGAATCGACGGAAGACGATGTCGTGCTGTGGATCGACCGCGAGACTTCGCGCCTGTTCCGCATCCACATGAGCCTCAACGGTTTCGGGACGACGGTCGGTGCGCATGTCGACACCACCTTCCTCGAATATCGGGATGTCGCCGGCTACCTGCTGCCGGTGCGTTTCCACGAGCGCGTGCGCGGGCCGCTGCGGATCGATGCGCATACCTGGTGGACCACCGGCATCGATACCGGTCGCGGTTGGCGCGATGACGACGTGAACGGCCATGCGTTCGTTGGATCCGCGGCGACGCCTGCCGCGATCATCGCGCCATGATCCATGGGCTTCGCCATGATCGAGTTCCGATCGCGAGCCGTCGTGCATGATCAAGCGCCAGCATGGGCCGTGAAGTTTCGCCCCTGCATGACATTCCCTTGCGAGCCGTCCCTGCGAGCGGTGCCGGCCAGGCCCCGACGCAGGCCCATCAGTTGAAGCGCTCAAGCGACAGATCCAGACCATCGACACGCCGCCCCAGCCAGGCAATCACCAGCAGCCATTCGACGGTCAGCAGCGACAGCATGGCTGTCGAAGCGACCGCCAATGCGAATGCGGTGGTGCCGCCCAGCCATCGGGTCGCGAAGAACGCCAGCGCACTCGATAGCGCCGCCGGCAGCAGCGCCAGCAGCAGCACCAGCACGTAGCCGGCGAGGAAGATCAGGCGCTGCCCCATGAGCTCGATGCCGCCGCGGCTTTCGCCGGGCATTCCGACCAGCCATGCCGGAAACAGCAGCATGCCGGCGAACGGCACGCACAGCATCAGGCCGCACGCCAGCGGCGACAGCACGGCTGCGGCGATCAACAGGACGATGAAACCATCGCTACCGAAGGGACCATCCTGCGTCCACGGCTGAAGCGACAGCCCGCCGATCAGCAGCAGCAGCCACTGCGTGGCGGTGATCACCACGATCGGCGTCAGCAGTTCGCCGAGCACTATCTGGCGTCCAGGCAATGGGCAGGCCCTGAGCACGTCCAGGTGTTCGAACATGCGCCGCAGGCCGTGCTGCGCGAACATCGGTCCCAGCACGAACAGCCAGAGGCTCAGTGCGAACGCGGCGCCGCCGATCACGGTCAACGCCGGGCGCGTGTCCGGATACGCCGCGAGCCCACCCAGGCCGGCCAGTGCCACCGCGCATGCGATCAGCCACGTGCGCAGGCGATAGAAACCACCCAGCGCGATCAGGCCTTTCCACAGGAACGCCGGCGACGCGATACCGGTCGGTGCGAGCGCGAACGGCGCCGAACGCGCCTTCTGCGGCGGCAGTCGCCGGCGCCCGCTGCGCCATGCGGCCATGTACGCCGCGCGCCGCTGTGCGGCTTCGAGCGAGGCTTCCTCGAACGCGGTGTCGAAGCGCAGCACCCACAGGTAGTGCGCCACCAGCAGGCCCAGCGGCAGCGGCAGCGCGCGCAGGAACATCGACGCATCGATCGCGAACATCGGCGCGGCGAGCCAGGCGAACGGGGTCAGCGCCCACGAGAGCGGCGGCGCGGCAAGCATGCCCGCCGCATAGTCCAGGAGCTTCGGCACATCGTCGAAATTGGTGATTTCGGGCGGTGCGGCCTGTCGCGAAAGCCACCACAGCGTGCTGCCGAGCAGCGCGATCGCGATCGCTGCGGCCAGCGTCCGCCGCAGCCACAGGCGCACGCCCAGATCGAGCAGCCACTCGCGGCCGAACGAGGCGGCGAGCAAATGCAGTCGCAGCGTGGAGAGCATCAGCCACCAGCCCACCGCGTGCAGCAGCGGATGCGATTCGCTGCCGCCAGCGCGGCGCGCGATGAACGACATCAGCAGCGCCGTCAGCAGGATGCCGAACTGCATGCGCAGCAGCCGGTAATGGATCAGTGCCCGACGGGTCAGCGGCGCCGGGAAGAGGAATGCCACCTCGGCTTCGGTGAAACGCAGGGCCGCGCGTTTGCTCGGCAGCAGCCAGGCCATCAGCGCCACCAACAGCAGCACTCCACCGGTCGCATCGACCAGCAATCCGTGCCATGCAGGGTCCATCGTCCATCGCTCGACTGCGGATGCATCGCTGCGAACGTCATGGCTCCAGTCGTGGGAGAAGAACGCCATGTAGAGATAGCCGACGCCTACGATGGCGCCGATCAGGTAGCGCGGCTGGCGCAGCCGGCGCAGACGCTGGCGCACGAGATTGAAGAGCGACATCGCTTGCAGATAGACGAAGGCGCGCAACAACGGGATGGCCCGACTCATGGCGGGGGGGCTACTTCACCGTCGCCGGTCGCACGGAAGAACACATCCTCCAGGCTGGCGGCGGCGCCGTCGGAAAAGCGCGCATGCACCTCGGCGACGCTGCCGTCGGCCATCTTCTCGCCGTTCTTGAGGATCAGCAGATGGGTGCAGACCGCTTCGAGCAGGGTGAGCAGGTGCGAGCTGAGGATGATCGCGGCACCATCCCGCGCCAGACGCAGCATCACCTCCTTCATGCGACGGATGCCTGCGGGATCCAGGCCGGTGAGCGGCTCGTCGAAAATGATGATCTCCGGCCGGTGCAGCAGCCCGCAGGCGATGGCGAGTTTCTGCTTCATGCCGCGCGAGAGTTCCGAGGGCAGCATGTCCTGCTTGTCGCTCATCTCCAGCTCGGCGAGGATCGGCTCGGCGCGCTGCAGGTAATCGGCCACGCCGTACAGCCGGGCCACGAAATTCAGATGCTGGCGCACGGTGAGATAGTCGAACAACCGTGGTTCGTCGGCGATGAAGGCGATATGCCGCTTCGCAGCCACCGGATCGCTGGCCAGGTCGATGCCGCACAACCGCACCGTGCCGTGCGTCGCCGGCAGGATCCCTGTCGCGCAGCGCAGGGTGGTCGTCTTGCCTGCGCCATTGGGGCCGACCAGGCCCATGATCTCGCCGGGACGCACGCTGAAGCTCAGGTCCTTCACCGCAGTCAGCCGGTCGTACTGCTTGGTCAGCCCCTGCACTTCGATCATGCCCCGCGCTCCCTTTCACGAATGCGCGTCCGGCGCGCGTGCGGACGAGCATAAGCGAGTGCACGCGTTTTTTGGATTCCAAAAAAAGAAACGGCGACCGTGCAGTCGCCGTCTCGATGTGACGTGTCCGGTGCCGTCGGCGCTTATCGCACCACGAATACCACCGCCGTGCGCGGCGGCACCGTGAAGCGGCCACTGACGCGGTCGTAGGTCGCACTGCCGGCGCGACGGTCGGCGGCATCGTGTGCGGTGTGCACCGGATGCAGGCGGTACTGTTTGCCGGCTTCTTCCGGAATCGTCAGCGTCTGTCCCACCTTGTCGACGTTGACGAAATACAGCACCTCGCGGAAACCCGCGCCGTGATAGCCGCTGCCGTCGAGATGCGCCGCCAGCACCGACGCCACCTGCGCGCTGCCGGTGTTGCGGAAGGCCAGACGTTGTTTGATCTCGTCGGCGGTGCGCAGGCGGAACAGGCGCGAACTGGCGCGGATCTTCATCAGATCGCGGAACGCGTCGCGGGTCCAGCGGATCTCGGTGTCGGTCGGCTTGATCTGCGCATTCGCCAACAGCGGACCCATCACCGACCAGTTGCCTCCGTTGTCGCCCTGCGGCGGCAGCCCCGCAGCGAAACCGTTGTCCCGGTAGCTCCAGTCGATGCGGTTGAACCAGTCGCCGCTGTCGTAGCTGTTGCGGTCCAGCGACTTGCTGCGCAGCGTGTCGACACCCGCGTGGAAGTACGAGACGCCCTGGCTGAAGCTGTTGATCGCGGCGCCGAGGATCTGCACGCGCGCGCGGTCCTCGCGGCTGGTGGCGGCCGGCAGCTTGAACGCGTTGTTGTCGAACAGCGTCCAGTTGTCGTGGTTCTCGACGTAGTTCACCACTTCCTGCGGATCGACGACGTAGCCGGCCGGCTGGCCGCCGTAGTCGATCTGGTCGAGGCGCAGGGATGCGTCCCAGTGCGTCTTCATCACGTAATCGCGGATCGAACCGGCGAGGCCGACCTTGATCACGTCGCCCGACCACATCAGGTCGTTGCGGCTCTTGTTGCCGCCGCTGCCGTTGTCGTCGTAATGCATGCCGTTGATGTAGCCCTGGTTGCTGCGCAGCGCATTGCCGCTGTCGAAACCGGAGCCGCCGCGGACATGATCGCGGGCGCGGTCGCTGAAGGTGCCGATGCCGCTGCCGTTGAGCGACAGCTGCGAGGCCTGCACGAAGCGCGCACCGTTGGCGACTTCGCCGAAGTTCCAGCCTTCGCCGATCAGCTGGATCGGACGGTCGGCGGCGACGGAAACTTCGTCGCGCAGCCGTTCCATCACCGCGCGCGGCTGGTGGCCCATCAGGTCGAAGCGGAACGAATCGATCCGGTACTGCGTGGCCCAGGTCTTGACCGAATCGATCATCAACTTGGCCATCATCCGGTTTTCGGTGGCGGTGTTCTCGCAGCAGGTCGAGCGCTCGATATCGCCCGCCGCATCGAGGCGCTGGTAGTAGCCGGGCACGATGCGGTCGAGTACCGATTTGTCGTTCTGCCCCGACGCGCTGGTGTGGTTGTAGACCACGTCCATGCCCACGCGCAGGCCTGCCGAATTCAGCGCCATCACCATCGCCCGGAATTCGCGGATGCGCGCGGCGCCGTCGTCGGCATTGCTGGCGAAGCTGCCTTCCGGCGCGGTGAAGTGCCAGGGGTCGTAGCCCCAGTTGAAGCAGTCGGTGGCGCGCGCCGCGCCGGCTGCGGCCTGCTGCGCTTCGGAGTCCGGCGCGGCGTCGGGAATCGTCGGCGTGATGCAGCCGGTTTCCGGGGTGCTGGCGAAATCGAACACCGGCAGCAGGTGCACATCGGTCACGCCGGCGCGCGCGAGTCCGCGCAGGTGGCGCATGCCGCTGGAGTTCCACTCGGTGAACGCCAGATACTTGCCGCGATTGCGTGCGCTGACCGTGCTGTCGCTGGCGGAGAAATCGCGCACGTGCAGTTCGTAGATCGACATGTCCTCCTGCGCGCGCACGGCGTCCGGCGCGCGCGAATGGCGCCAACCCGGCGGCATCAGCCACGGCGAATCCAGATCGGCGATGTAGCTGCGCTGCGAATCCGCATTGAGGCTGATCGAATACGGATCGGTGACCAGATTGCGGACCACGCCGACGCCGCGCACGAACACTTCCACCGCGTATTTGTAGTAAAGACCGCGCGGCCTGTCGTCGTCATCGTCGTCATCGCCATGACGATTGTGGTTGCGCGGATCGAAGCGCCACACGCCGGTGACGGCATCGAAGCTCATCGCGTGTTCGCTGTGCGCCACGCCGCGTGCGCCGTAGGTGCAGAGCGTCACTTTGCGTGCGGTCGGTGCCCACAGCTTGAACGCTGCGCGCCCGTGATGCGTCGACACGCCGAGATCGTCCACCGCTTCGGCGGCGGCGTAGCGGTCGTCCAGCGCACCGGCGAGCTGCGGCGTGGTTGCGGCCAGCACCTTGCCGTCGGCGTCTTCCTGCACCAGCACGAGCTGCTGCTTCAGCACGTCGGCCAGACGCGCTTCGTCCGCGGCGTTCACCGCCAGCACCACGCCGGCATCGAGATACTTGAAGCGCTCGGCCGCATCCGCAGGAACGCTGCCGCCGAGCTGCAGCGTCAGTGCGCCGTCCGCGCCGCTCACCGGCTGTCCGCGCGGCGCGAGGATCTGTCCGTTCGCCGAGTGATACAGCTTGAAGGTGCCGAAATCGTCGGCCAGCGGCCACTTCAGCAGATTGCGGGTGAGCCACGCCGCGCGCGCATCGGTGGTGGAGACGCGGCGGGTGTCCGGCGGCGAGGTGAACACCGTCGGCGTGCCCTGCACCAGCCAGATCTGGCCGACGCGGTTGCTGATCGACAGCGCGGCGTAGCTCACGCGGATGTTGTCGTTCCAGCCGTCCTTGTTGTTGACGCCACCGTTCGGATTCGACGGCATGCCGTGGATGATGAATTCGACCGCGCTGCGGCTGGCGTCGGCCTGCGGATTGAGCACCGGCAGATCGAACACGATCTCGCTGCTGCCGGTCGCGTAGCTCGGCATCGATGCCAGAGGCACGGGATTGTCCCACTGGTCGAGCGTCAGCCCGGCGAGGCGCGACGGATTGATGCCGCTGCTCGGCCACAGATGCAGGCCCCACTGGTTGTACGCATTGTCGAAACGCTTGTAATGCACGCGCACGGTGTCGATGTCCGGCGTGCTGCCCAGCGGATTGTTGCGATACACGGTGGCATCGCCGGAGCGCAGCCAGAACTCGCCGCCGTCGGTGAATTTCAGCACGCGGTCCACGCCCGGGTCACCATTCTGTCCCGGCGGATGCACGATGAAACCGAAGCCCGCAGCCGCAGGATTGGTGAACTGTGTGGCCTGCAGATCGAAATACGCGCCGTAGCTGTCGATGCCCGCGCGCACCAGCGGAGAATTCCACGACACGCCCGGAAAATCGGCGATGTACTGGCCGGCATCGTTGACCTGCCACAGATGCAGACCCCAGTCGCCGTAATTGCCGTCGGGCCGGTTGTAGTGAATGCGCACATCGATCGGCGCGCCGTCGCGCGGCGGGTTGGGCACCGGCGTGAGAATCGTGCTCGCGGTGGTCGCGTCGCAGATGCCGCTGGTCGCGCCGCCGTTCTTTGCGGAGCCGGCGAAGTCGTTGAGCGCGCTCGTCTTAGCCGCGCCGATCAATGCGCCGCCATCGCTCTGCGGCAGATCGCAGGCCGCGAGCAACAGGGTCAGGAAGAAAACAAGCATCGCAGTGAATGCGTTGCTGTTGCGTATCGGGAACGTGCGCATCATGGCCTCCCAGGCACATCGCAGGTATGGGGATCGCATCCGTTGTGCGCCGCAGCATGAATCTGCTGTAAAACACGGGAATTTCGATCGCGATGCACTCTGGTCCATATCGCCGCGTGCCACAAGGCGATGCGGCCTTGTGAAAACGTATTCCTGCGATTACAGGGTGTCGTTGGCGCTCAGCTGCGCTCGACGGGCGCCTCGGGCGTCGTCTTGATGTCGCGCAGATGACGAAGCGCATGCAGGCCGGCGAACGTTCCCACCGGCGGCGACAGGATGCTGAACCAGGCGAACACCATCAGCGTGGTACGTTGCGTGGAGTAGCGGAAGATCGCCGCCGTGATCGCGAACTGCACGGCGCCCAGGGCAAGCAGGAGCCACAGAAACGCCATCAGCAGCCATTTGCCGAATGCGCCGATCAGGGTGCCGCCGAACGACAGGAATGCGGCATCGACGAAGGTCTGGTCGCCCCACTGCGCGTTCCAGTCGTCCGCGAGCCACTGCAGCACGAGCACGGCGCCGATGACGTGGATGAGCGTGGCTGCGACGTGGTACAGCGCATTGCGGCGCTGCCATGGGGCGACGGCCTTGCGTTCGGCAACGGCGATCGTCGGCGGTGGCAATGGCGGCGGCGGCAGATGGGGCGGAGAGGGGCGATGCATGCGGGAGAGCGCTTCGGGAAGCGGCGATGATACGCAGCCGATCGCTACAGGGCTGATCGGGACGCTGACGCAACGTTCAAAGCGGCGGAATGTCCTTCTCTTCGTACGGGAATTTGAACGCCTTGCGCATGTCCCGCAGATGCTCGGGCATGGGCGGACGCGGGATGCCCTTGTCGCGGAGCCAGTGCTGGCACTTGCGCTGCCATTCGGTGGTCGCGGGGCTGCCCGGGTGCCAGTAGATGTCGGCGATCACCGGCGTGTAGTCGCGTTTCGAATCGGCGCCACGGGTGATCTTCGTGGGGTCCGCGCCGTGCTGCAACAGCCAGTAGGTCTGTTCGAAACCGCCGCGACCGCTGTACCAGTCGATCGGCCGTCCCGACCACGACGCGCCGTGGATATCCGCGCCGCGTTCGATCAGCAGCTTCACGTTCTGCCACTGGTTCTGTTTGATGAAGGCGATGTACGTCAGCGGCTCGTCGTTGCCGTTGCGGGTGTTCGGGTCGCCGCCATGATCGAGCAGCAGCCGCAGATAGATCGGGTTCTCTTCCTGCGCCGCGTAGACCATCGCGTTTTCGTAGGTGAAGTAACGGCCGCCGCTGCCGTCCTTGTACTGCTTGTCGACGTATTCGGGGCGGCGCGCATTGGGGTCGGCGCCGTTGTCCAGCATCGCTTTCAGCCCTTCCGGGCTGCGCGTGTACACCGGCCAGGCGATCAGCGGCAGGCCTTCGTCCCTGGCGAAGATCGTGTCGGGGTCGACCTTCTCATCGCGCATCAGTCGGCGGATGACATCGGTCTGCCCGCGCTCGGCCGCGATCGCCAGTTCGAGGCCTTTGCCTTCGAACCGCCGTTCCGCGCCATGTTCGGAGCGGCGGTTGTCGTCGGAAGCGGACAGCGGCGCAGCGCACCCGCTCAGGGTCGCGAGGATCAGCAGGGCGGTCGCCCAACGGGAAAACGACAGGAGCATGGCAGGCCGGGTGGGGGAAGAGCCGACGCAATAAATAGCAGAAACCGGGGCCTGCGGTATGAATCGGCCGGATGCTGCAACAGATACGCTAGGATGAGAGCAAACGTCCACGCCAAGGAGCTGTACCGTGACCGAGCCCACCCAGGATGCCGTACGCGCCGAGCGCGAAACCCAGGACCGGCTGTTGTCCGATCTGCGTGGCGCCGGCAAGGGCGGCGAGGCCGACAAGCTTGCGCAGGGGTATCACGCACAGCGCATGGCCGGTCTGGCCGAGGACGTCTACGAATCCGCGCGCGGCGAAGGCAAACCCCCGGCAGGCTGGACCCGCGCCAGCGAGCATCCCGAACAGCTGCGCGCACTGGCGCCGCAGCTGACGGACAAGCAGATCGCCGACATGCTGCATCCCGACAAGTCCGGCTATCGCGCCGAAGTCTATCTCCCCGACAAATCCGTGCTCGGGCCCGATGCCAAACCGGTGCTGGTCTTCAAGGGCTCCACCGGCGCGATCGTGGACCCGGCCGCACCGGGCGGTCGCCGCGAAAGCGCATCGGAAGACTTCCTCGCCAACAATATTCCGCAGGGATTGGGGCTGAAGACCGACTACTACGACCGCGCCATGGATGCGGCACGGCTGCTGCAGCGCCAACCGGATTTCAAATTCGAAATCGCCGGCCACTCGCTCGCCGGCGGCATGGCCTCCGCAGCGTCGGCGGTGACCGGTGTCGAGGCCACCACCTTCAACGCGGCCGGTCTGCATCCGAACACCGCGCAGCGCTATGCCCAGGAGAACGGGCTGACCGTCTACAACCCGCGCGATACGGTGAAGGCGTTCCAGGTCGGCGGCGAGATGCTCACCGACGGCCAGGCCGGCATCCAGCAGATGAACGCCGCGCGCCGCGTCCAGGCCGGCATGCTGGCGAACGATGTCGCCACGCTGATGGAAACGCCCGGCGCCAAACAGGTGGTGCAGGGCAAGATCGACGATCTGCTGCCGCCGCACGCGCGCCGCGCCGCGAACGACACCATCGACTATCTCGCCACCCATTCGGGCAATCAGGCGCTGCGCAACCTGCCGACCGCAGCGGGCGAGATCCAGCCGCTGCTCGCGCCGAAAACCCGCGACGAGCAGGGCCATCTGGTCAATCGTCCGAACGAACTCGCGCTGAGCGAACTGGCCGCCTACGCCGGCCCCCTGACCAATGTGCTCAGCGCCACCGCGATGAGCGCGCGCGCCGGCCGCGCCGTTGGCGAAGTGGTGCAGGTGCAGGGTCAGGTCGCCGAAAAAGGCCTGCACATCGTCGGCCAGGGCCTGAACACCACGGCGCGCATCCAGGGAGAAGCCGGCGCGTTGATGACCAACACCGTCGGCGTCATCGGCAGCACCACCGTGCGCGGCGGTGGCGAAGTCACCGCGCAGGTGCGCCTGCAGGCGGGCAATGTCGAAGCCGGCATCGATCATCTGCAGGGCAAGACCCAGCAGACGGCCACGTCGTGGACCGCCAGTGCGATGCGCTTCGGCGCGAAGATCCTGCCCGATGGCGCCGAGAAATGGGTCGGTCAACAGGCGCAGGGCATCGAGAGCTACGGCAACGAAGCGATGCGCCGCAACCAGCAGGAAGCGCTGCAGGCGCGCACCGCTGCGCAGGGTGACGCGACCGCGATCCGCCACGGCACCCAAGGCGTCGCGGCCAATATCGACCACAGCGCAGCCGCGCTGGCCAACGCCCAGCGTCAGCTCGGCCAACAGACCGGTGCGGTGCTGCAGCAGGGCGCCGATGCGGCGGGACAAGGCATCCGCAATGTCACCGACAAAGCGCCCGCCGCCGGCATGGTGGTCGGCGGCACCGTCGGTGGCCTGACTTCCACCGTCGCCACGCACTTGCCGGTGAATCCGCACAACGCGGTCAATCTGTACGAGACCATCACGGTGCTGCAGCGCGGCCAGGCGGTCGCAGGCGAAGCGGTATTCCGCCATGGCATGGCCGCTTCGGTCATCCCCAGTCTGGACGCGGTGGTCGAGAAGCAGGAACGCGCAGCGAAGCAATCGCTTGCGCCCGCGCATCCGGCCCATCCGGTCGCACCGCAGGACGGTACCGCTCCCTCGACGCCGACGCCCATTCCGCAGCGCACCGGCATGCTGCTCGATCATCCCGCGCATCCCGACAACGCCATGTTCAACGATGCCCGTCAAGGCGTGCACGCCATCGACCAGCGCTTCAATCGCACCCCGGACGACAGCAGCGACCGGCTCGCCGGCACGCTCACCGCCGAAGCGCGCAACGCGGGTCTGTCGCAGATCTGTCGTGTCGATATGAGCCCGGACAACACGCGTGTGTTCGCGGTGGACACTGCCGATCCGAATGCGGCGCATCAGCGCGTCGCGTTCACGGATGTCACCCGTGGCATGCAGCAGTCGCTGGTGACCAGCACCGTGCAGGTCGATCGCGTCAACGAGCGCGCCGCGGAACAGGTGGCGCAGCAACCGGCGCTGCAACAGCCCGAGCAGGAAAGCCCGGCGCGCGCAGCAAAAGTCTCCTGATCAACCGCGCCGCAGCGCGCGGAGGCGATTCACTCGCCGCTGAAATCGATGAATTCCACCGGCACCGCGTCGGTGAGCCACACGCCGTTTTCGGAACGGAAGAGCGCGTGCCCCGCCGCCGCCATTTCGCCGGCACGCACGATCAGCACGGCGGGTTGTCCGTGGCGTGCACCGACGGCGGTCGCGGTGTCCGCATCGGCCGACAGATGCACATGCTGACGGCTGCGCTTGGCCAGGCCTTCGCGGCGGATCGCTTCGACGAAGCGCGTCGCGGTGCCGTGATACAGCAGCCTCGGTGGCGCGAGCGGCTGCAGCCCGAGTTCGATCTCGATCGAATGCCCTTGATTGGCGCGGATGCGTCGACCGTCATCGCTGATCGCGAAGCGCTGCTTGCTGTTCTCTTCGACGACCTGCTCGATCAGCGCGCGGGTCAGCGGCTTGTGCGCCTGCGACAGGCGGATGAGCGTGTCGATGTCGGCCCAGCCGGCCTCGTCGAGGGACAGGCCGATGACTTCGGGCCGATGGCGCAGCACGAGGCTGAGGAATTTGCTGGTGGAGACAAGATCGTTCATGCCGCAATGTTAGCAAGCGTGCCGGAGATCATCCTCCGGCACGCTGTCTATTCGGCACTGCATGCTCAGAACCGCATGCTCAGAACCGCATGCTCAGAATTGCATGGACCAGCTGTCGATGTAGCCGGTATCGCCACCGATGTTGTCGTTGGCGCGCAGCTTCCACACGCCGTTGGCCACTTCGGAGCTGGCGTTGATGGTCACCGTCTTGATGATGTTGGTGCCGCTGCTGCGGTTGTGGATGTTGTAGAGCGATCCGTCCGGCGCGACCAGATCCACGCGCACATCGCTGGGGAAGGTGTGGATGATCCGCACCGCCACTTTCAGGGTCGCAGGCGCATTGCCGGTCACGCCGCTGACGGTGATCGGACTGTCGATGGTGCTGTTGTCGTTGATCGCGTAGTCGGTGAGGTTCTGGAAGAACGCGCCGCCGGTGCCTGCGGTGACGGCCACCGACTTGGTGACGGTGTGGGTCAGGCCACCGTTGTCGGTAGCGGCCAGCGATACGGAATACGTCCCGGCAGCGGCATAGGTGCGCGAAGGACTGGTGAGCGTCGAGGTGCTGCCGTCGCCGAAGGTCCACAGCCGCGAGGCGATGGCGCCGCCGGCATCGGTGGAGCTGTCGGTGAAGCTGGCGGTGAGTCCGCTGGTGATGAAGCTGAAGTTGGCGACCGGCGGGGTGTTGCTGGCGGAGACGGTGACGGATTTGGTGATCGTGGTGCCGAGTCCGCCGTTGTCGGTGACTTTCAGCGACACGGAATACGTGCCCGCCGCCGCATAGGTGCGGGAAGGATGGGTCAGCGTTGACGTGCTGCCATCGCCGAAGGTCCACAGCCGCGAGGCGATGGTGCCGTCGCTGTCGGTGGAGCTGTCGGTGAAGGTCGCGGTCAGACCGCTGGCCGTGAAGTCGAAATTCGGGATGGGCGCGGCATTGCCGCCACCGCCACCGACCGCGATCACCGCTTTGTTCGCATCGGCGACGCCCGCGCCGCAGCCGCCGGTGCAGGTGCCGGCGAGCGCACGCGTATTGGCCTTCAGCGTCGACTCGATCTGTGCCGGCGTGAGCGTGGGATTGCGCGAGCGCATCAACGCCGCCAGGCCTGCGATGTGCGGCGCGGCCATCGACGTACCCTGCAGGCGCGCATGGTAGCCGCTGGTGCTGGGGTAGGGCGTGGTGGTGCCGAAATTCAGCGTCGACAGCACACCGTTCACCGCCGACGGGCTGGTTTCGCCGCCCGGCGCGGCGAGATCGATCAGCGTGCCGTAGTTGGAATACGCTGCACGATTGCCTTCGCGATCGAGCGCAGCCACGTTGATCACGTTGTTGCAGCTTCCGGGGCGATGGCCGCTGGCGTCGGCATTCGAGTTGCCCGCCGCGACCACGACCACCGTGCCGCGCGCGACCGCCGCATCGATCGCGGTCTGATAGGCCGCATCGCAGGGACCGGTGCCGCCGAGCGACATGTTGATCACCTTCGCAGGCGTGGCGTTCGCAGGCACGCCGGCGATCGTGCCGCCGGACGCCCAGACGATGCCGTCGACGATATCGGACACCAGACCGCCGCAGCGGCCCATCACGCGCACCGGCTGTATGCGCGCATTGAATGCGACGCCGGCCACGCCCAGCGCGTTGTTGGTCACCGCGCCCACGGTGCCGGAGACATGGGTGCCGTGCCACGAGGAATTGCGCGCCGTCCACGTCGCGCTGCATTCGCCGGCGACTGTCCAGTCGCCTTCGTCCTGCGGGTTCGCATCGCGGCCGTTGCCGTCGCGGGCGCGCGCTGGATCGGTGATGAAGTCGTAGCCGGCGATGACGTTGCCGTTGAGATCCGGATGCGAGGTGACGCCGGTGTCGATCACCGCGACCACCACGCCGGTGCCGGTGGACAGATCCCACGCCGCCGGCAGATTCATGCCCGAAGCGCCGCCCTGGTAATGCCATTGATCGATATAGCGGGGATCGTTGGGTACAAGGCTGGGATACATCACCGCATCGGGCTGCACGTATTCGACATCCGGATCGGCGGCGATGCGACGCATGAAATCCAGCGCTTCGGCGGACGACAGCGCGACGCCATCGACGCGCACCAGATCGGCGCCGATGCCGAGCCGGCGCGCGTGACGCACGCTGCGTCCGGTCTGCGTACCGATGCGCGCGGCGCTGTCGGCGGCATTCGTCTGGCGGGCGAGCGTGGTGCCGGTGCGGTATTTGACGATGAACTGGTCGTGGCGCTGCTGTTGACCGAGCCCGGCGGTGTAGACATTGCCGGCGAAAGCGGCGGGAGCGAGCGCGGCCGACAGCAGCAGACAGGCCGTGGCCCATGCGCGTGGCGCGGAGTGGGTGCGGAGACGCATCGTGATTTCTCCATCGATGGAAGGAATGTGGTTGTTGATGTTTGTCATCCCCGCGAACGTCGGGGTCCAGCGTCTTTACTTTGTCGCAGAAGGCTAAAGCGACTGGATCCCCGCGTTCGCGGGGACGACGGAGCTGAAGGAACGGCCATTCTTTCCCTGCACGCGTTCCTTTCAGCTCCGAATGCTCAAGACCGAACGCTCAAAACTGCATGGACCAACTGTCGATGTAGCCGGTATCGCCGCCGATGTTGTCGTTGGCGCGCAGTTTCCACACGCCGTTGGCCACTTCGGAGCTGGCGTTGATGGTCATCGTCTTGATGATGTTGGTGCCGCTGCTGCGGTTGTGGATGTTGTAGAGCGAGCCGTCCGGCGCGACCAGATCCACGCGCACATCGCTGGGGAAGGTGTGGATGATCCGCACCGCCACTTTCAGGGTCGCAGGTGCATTGCCGGTCACGCCGGTGACGGTGATCGGACTGTCGATGGTGCTGTTGTCGTTGATCGCGTAGTCGGTGAGGTTCTGGAAGAACGCGCCGCCGGTGCCTGCGGTGACGGTCACCGACTTGGTGACGGTGTGGGTCAGACCGCCATTGTCGGTGACAGTCAGCGCGACCGAATACGTGCCGCCAGCGGCGTAGGTTTTGCCGGGATTGGCGAGCGTGGAAGTGCTCCCATCCCCGAAATTCCAGCTGCGCGAGGCGATGGCGCCGCCGGCATCGGTGGAGCTGTCGGTGAAGGTAGCGGTGAGTCCGCTGGTGGCGAAGCTGAAATTGGCGATCGGCGGAGTGTTGGTACTGGAGACGGTGACGGATTTGGTGATCGTGGTGCCGAGTCCGCCGTTGTCGGTGACTTTCAGCGACACGGAATACGTGCCCGCCGCCGCATAGGTGCGGGAAGGATGGGTCAGCGTTGACGTGCTGCCATCGCCGAAGGTCCACAGCCGCGAGGCGATGGTGCCGTCGCTGTCGGTGGAGCTGTCGGTGAAGGTCGCGGTCAAAGCGCTGGTGGCGACAGCGAAATTCGCGACCGGCGGAGAATTCGACGGCGCGCCGCCGTTGTCGCCGTTCGGCACCACGCCGCCGAAGAAGCTCGACACCTGCGGCCAGATGTAGGCGAACTGCACGCCGCCGTTCAAACAGCTGCCGTAAGTCACGTGATGCAATGCCAGCACCTTGTTGCTGGTGCGCGAGATCACCGGAGAACCGGAAGAACCGCCTTCGGTGTCGCACTGGTAAGCGGTGTCGCTCAATGTGCCCCAGAGATTGTCGTGCAGCGGCACGTCGATGATGCAGCGCGCCCCGCCGACGTGATTGCTGACGACCGCAAGCTCCTTGAGCCTTGCGCCGGGATGCTGCGGGATGGCGATCTGCTCGTTCTGCAGCGGCGTGCGCACGTCCAGGCCCAGATAGCCGAACTGCGAAATCGAGGCGAAGTTGTTGACCGTGAACAGCGCGAAGTCGAGCGAGCCGTGGTTCTTCAGCAGACTGGCGCCGGTCACTTTGACGGTCGGGCCGGAGGTGGTGCCGCCGCAGGTCGTGGACTGGTAGTTGAACCACACCTCCGCGGATGCCGCTTCGTCTGCGGTGCGGATGCAGTGCTGGTTGGTGAACATGTGGTTGCCGGGGCCGACGCGCCAAGCGGTGCAGTTGCTGCCGCGGGCCAAGACCAGCCGCGCCACCGGACGCGAACGGTCGTAGGCGGTCGGATCGGTGGCGGAATAGCAGACCGCCGAGCGCTTGTCGTTGACGCAGGTCGCGCGCGTGCCGACATCGCCCATCAGCGCTTCGGGCTGCACGGCATCCAGCATGTCTTCCGGATAGCCTTCCAGCATCCGGGTCACGCGCACCGCATGCGCGCGCGTCCACGGCTCCCGCGCAACGCCGACCAGGCGCACGACCGCTGCCGGTCCGCTGATCGACATCGCCGAGAAACTGGTGGTGCCGTTCTGGCCCATTGCCCTGTCGACGGTGAAGCCGTCGCGCTCGCGGTTGCCGTATCGATACACTTCGCGACGCAGCGGATCGGAGACTTCGATCGACATGCCCTTCGGCAGCTTGAAGTAATCGAAATGGATCTTGATGAAGGCGGCGTCGAGCGTGTCGATCCTGAACTGCCGCGCCGGCGACCTCGACAGATCGATGCTGTAGTTCGCGGGCCGCTGCTCGGCGACGCGCGCTTCCTGCGTGGCTGCGGCGACGGTATCGGCGGCGTTGGCCGTGGTGGCGGAAAAACAGTGCAGCACACCGCAGAGCGCGGCGGATACGACCGTGGCGCGGCCTCGAGGCTTGCGAAGCGACATATCGACTCCTTGAATTGGATTTCCAGATGGACCAGCGGCCCGTGCGCAGACACGGGCGCGAGCGTTTCGTATTCGACAGCGAACAGCACCGCCCGCGCCTCGCGCGTCGGTTCCCGCATCCCTGTCGCCTGCAGCCTTCCCCTCGGGTGTGCAGGCGAATCGAATGATCGACAAGCGGGTTGCGGGCCGCCGATGGCAACAACGATATCGGTGGAACGACACGTTGCGCGCGGTTTCCATGGTGCGTCAACCGCGCAGATGGATTCAGGTGGAGATGTCCGTTCCAGAAAGACACGCGTGCAGTCGGCGCTGTTGAATATCTGCGCACACGGGTCGAGGCTGAATCAACATTGCGATGACACCGTACGAATCATGCGTTCATCGCACGGGGGTCATCTCACGCATCGCCCGATGTCGTTTCGACAGGCGGATGCTGCGTTGCACAAGCGCTTGTCCGCGTCCTTGTGCTTCTTCACTGCGCTACAGCGACTGTCGTGCGTCGCGCCAGCGCAGCATGCGCCACGCATCGCGCTGCGTGTCATCGAGAAACGTCCAGGCGACGAAGCGGCTCTGTTTCTGGCCCTGCGCCATGCGCACTTCGCGGATGTCCTGCGCACCGCCCTGCTGCAGCTGTTTGCGGACATCGGCGAGGTGTTCGGATTTCGCGATCAGGGTGCTGAACCAGCAGACGCGGCTCGCGATCTGTGCGCTTTCCCTGATCATCCGGCGCACGAATGCGGCTTCGCCGCCGGGGCACCACAGTTCGGTGGACTGTCCGCCGAAGTTCAGCCGTGCATCCGTGCGCAACGTCTGCGGTTTACCGAGATTGCGCCATTTGCGCTCGCTGCCGCGCGCGGCGTCTTCGGCGGATGCATGGAACGGTGGGTTGCACAGCGTGAGGTCGAAGACCTCGTCGTCGCGCAGAAGCCCGGCGAAGATCCGCTGCGGGTCGGGCTGATGACGCAGTTCGATCGCCTTGCGCAGACCGTTCGCATCCACGATTTCCTGCGCCGCGCGCAGTGCGGTGGAGTCGATATCCGTACCGACGAAACGCCAGCCGTATTCGCGATGGCCCAGCAGCGGATAGATCAGGTTCGCACCGGTGCCGATATCGAGTGCGCGGATCGATCCGCCGTGTGGAATGAGGCCTGCATTCGAGGTCGCCAGCAGATCGGCGAGCCCGTGCAGATAATCGGCGCGGCCGGGAATCGGCGGGCACAGATAACCGTCGGGCAGATCCCAGTGCGCGATCCCGTACTGCGATTTCAGCAGCGCACGGTTCAAGGCGCGCACCGCAGCGGGATCGCTGAAGTCGATGCTCGTTTCGCAGCCCGGCGAAGCCTTGACGAATGCCGACAGCGCGGGCGATGCGGCGGTCAATGCCGCGAAGTCGTAGCGTCCACGGTGGCGGTTGCGCGGATGCAGTCCAGCCGCTGGGGTGCGGGCGGGCGATGCGGAGGGTCTGGATGGGCGCGACATCCGCCGATTGTCGCGTGAATCGCCCGCTGGGCGCAGCAAGACGATGCTCAGGGCGTGTCTTCGGGCACCACCGCGTCGTACAGCGCCTCGTCGCTTTCGGCGCCGTAGTCCGCGCGCGCCATGTCGAGCTCGGCCCGGCCCTGTCCGCTGTCGAATATCCCTTCTGTGAAGGTGTCGACGTCGCCGAAATAGCCGGCGGCCTTGAGGAAGTGGAACAGCCGCTCGTCGCGCGACCACGCATCCGAGGCTTGCACGACATCGATCCGCAGCGTCTGGCCGGGATACACCAGCCAAAGATCGTCGGGCGTCTCGCAGTACGCCCGGGTCGCGCGTCGCTGCTGCCGGGCGCTCATCGCCACGCGGCCCTCCGCATCGGTCATGCCGCGCGCCAACACCTTGCCCGGGCCGTACACCGCCAGGCCCTCCGGCGCATCGCCACGGAAGATCATCCACGGCGTGAACGACAGCGGGAAACCCGACGGGCCCGGCATGTCCGCCAGCACGAAATCGAACGACTGCGGGCAGATGCGACCGTCGGCCGTGTGCCGCACAGGCGGATCCCCGCGCGTCGCGCAGGCGGTCGACCCGAGCGCAAGCAGGAGCAGACAAGCGATGCGCGGCGCGAATGCGTGGGTCATGCGCCGAGGATAAGTCCAATCGCGGCAAGAGGCTGTTGGCTGGCTGTGAGAACCGTGCTCGCTCAGGCTTCGGATTCGATCGCAGGCACAGTCGAATTGAGTACTGATCCACAGAAAACCGCTGCGATTCCGTGACACAGGCCACGATCTGCCTATTCACCGGCTTTGGCCTTATCCTGATGCCTTCGAGTGGAACGGAGTGAAGACATGCGTTTATCCCTTGTATGCGCGGGAATCGCCATCGCAATGTTCGCTGCGGCCTGCGACAAGAAAGAAAAAGTGGCTGCGCCGTTGCTGCCCGTGCCGGTATGCAAAGCCGCCCAGGAGTACGACCCCGTCGCTTTCGAGCGCATGGTGCGCGCCATGGACCGCTCGGGGGACCTCGTCGTGGTGGTCGAACGCTTCCAGAAGCATCGCAAGGTGGTCGAAGCGCAGTTGGCCGAGCGCGATCCCGCGTTGCTGCCGCGCTTGAAGCCGGTGCTGGACGAGCAGTTCTCCGATGCGCGTTTGCGCGACCGGGCCGCCTGCGTGTTCGTGGAATTGTCGGGCGAGACCGAAGGCGTGAAGATGCTGGATGCGTGGTCGCGCTCGCCGGGAATGCAGGCGATCAACCGCGCGATCTGGACGCGAACGCCGGTGCGGTCCGAAGAGCCCGACATCCAAATGACCCCACAGCGCCAGGCGATCCTGCATGAGCTGGCCGTTGCGATGGCGCTGCAGCAGGTCGAAGTGAACAACAGCAAAGTCGATCGAGGCGGCATCCCCGCGCTGGTCTCGATTTTTGCTCCAGCCCCGCCGCCACCGCCGCCGATGCCGATGCCCACGCCCGATGCAGTGCCGGCGACGGACATCGCACCGGGGGCAGCGCCGGCTGCGGGCACATCACCGCCGTCCACTGCGACGCCAGTGGCGAGTACCGTCCCGGTGCCGACCGCGACGCCCCCCGCAGCGGGCACCCCGCCGCCGAGCGCAATGCCCGTGGCGAACGCGCCCCTGCCGCAGCCGACCGC
>JAFLDZ010000028.1 GCA_017302135.1 Lysobacterales bacterium
TCCAACCTGACCTATTCGGGCCAGTCGGGCGGCATCAACGAAGCGTATTCGGACATCGCCGGTGAAGCGGCCGAGTACTACATGCGCGGCACCAACGACTTCCTGGTCGGTGCGGATATCTTCAAGGGGGCAGGTGCGCTGCGTTACATGGCGAATCCGACCCAGGACGGCGTCTCGATCGCGCATACCTCGAACTACTACGCGGGTCTTGATGTCCACTATTCGTCGGGTATCTACAACAAGGCATTCCACCTGTTGGCGACTACCGCCGGTTGGAACACGCAGAAGGCGTTCCAGGTGTTCGCCCGCGCCAACGATCTGTACTGGACCGCCAGCACCGATTTCAACCAGGGCGTGTGCGGTGTGCAAACGGCAGCCAGCAACCTCGGCTACAACGTGGCCAACGTCACTGCGGCATTCACGGCAGTGGGCGCGACCTGCGGCAGTGGCGGTGGCGGCACCCCGCCGACGATCACCAGCTTCATCTGCCCCGACTACGGCAACAGCGGCGGTGGCATGTACTGGTGCGAAGTCACCTACTCCTCGTCGACGCCGGCCACGGTGACCTGGCCGAACGGTTCTCACAACAACTACTACACCGGTCGCTGCTCGCGTGGCAGCCGACCGACAGTGACCGTGTCTGTGGCCAATTCCGCCGGCTCGGTATCAAGCAGCAGGACCTTCAACTGCCCGACCAATCCGATTCCGTAATCCATCGACACCGGCCCGCCGGAGAGAATCCTCTCTCCGGCGGTTCCGCTTCCACCGCTACCGCTCGGATCATCCTCGCGTTCCTTTCCTCGCGTTCCTTCGTTTGCGCGGATCGAACGTCATCGCATCTTCGGCGAAGCTTGCGAATCACCTTCAGGACAATTGTCGGCAACCCTGTGCTTGTCGGGTGATTCCGTGCGTGCGTCGATGTCTCCACAATACTTGCAAGGACCCAGGAATGAACACAAACCATCGCACGTCAAGATTGCCGCTGGCGATCAGCGCCGCCCTGCTGTGCACCGCGAACATGTCGCCGGTCTTCGCTGGCGAATTCCGCACTGCCGCCAAACCGATCGATGGCCAATACATCGTGGTGCTCAAAGACAATGCCGCAAGCCTGGTCGGCGAGACCAGCCGCGCCGCGCGCGTCCCGGTGGCCGCGAACGACATCGCCAATGCCCATCGCGCCAAGCTGACCCGCAGTTTCGATCGCGTACTGCGCGGTTTCGCAGTGCAGGCGGACGATGCGGCGCTCGCGCGATTGCTGGCCGATCCGCGTGTGGCCTATGTCCAGGAAGACGGCTGGGTTGCGCCCAGCGCGACGCAGACGGCGCCCACCTGGGGACTGGATCGTATCGATCAGGCCACGTTGCCGCTCGGCAACAGCTACACCTACGAAAACGTGGTGAGCAGGCCGCATATCTATGTCATCGACTCCGGCGTGCTGACCGGCCACACGGAGTTCACCGGCCGGATGGGCAACGGCATCAGCTACATCGCCGACGGTCGCGGCACCAGCGACTGCCAGGGCCACGGCACGCATGTCGCGGGAACCGCCGCTGGAACCACCTGGGGCGTGGCCAAGAATGCGATCGTGCATCCGGTACGGATCCTGGGCTGCAGCGGGCAGGCGTCGTTCTCCAACATGATCGCGGCGCTGGACTGGGTCGCAGCCAATCGCATCGCACCCGCAGTCGCGAATCTGAGCTTCACCGCCACGGGAATCGTTACCCCGCTGGATACGGCGGCGGCGAATCTGATCAATTCCGGCGTGACGCTGGTGGTCGCCGCCGGCAATCAGAACATCAATGCGTGCGGCTCTTCTCCGGTCAGCGTTCCCGCCGCGATCGCGGTGGGCGCCACCGACCGCATCGACTCCCGCGTGCACACGGTTCCCCTCCCGAACGGCGGGTCGTATACGACGGCTTACGCCTACGGCCCTTGCATCGACGTTTTCGCGCCCGGCTTCGACATCCTCTCTGCGGGACTGGTCACTAATCCGACGAACGACAGCGGCACATCCATGGCCGCGCCGCATGTCACCGGCGCCATCGCGCGCTATCTCAATATCTACCCCGCGACCACGCCTGCTCAGATGGCCAGCGTGCTGATCGGCGCCGCGACACCCAACGTGGTGAGCAATGCCGGCACGGGTTCGCCCAACCGCCTGCTGTTCATTCCGGAAATGCCCGGTGTGGCGCCGACCGTCACGAGTTTCGTCTGTCCCGATCACGGCAACAGCGGCGGCGGCACGTACTGGTGCAACATCGCCTACATCTCGGCGACGCCCGCGACGATCCGTTGGCCCGGCGGCGCAGCCGGAAACGTCTACAGCGGTCGCTGCACCGCAGGTTCAAGGCCGACCGTGAGCGTCTCCATCAGCAACGCCTACGGCACCGCCACGCGCAGCGCGACGTTCACTTGCCCGACGGGTCCGATTCCATAATCCGTTGAATCCTGCCCCGCCGGAAAGCATGTTTTCTCCGGCGGGGTCGGCATGAATCGCGCGGCGCAACGGAACATGCGCCGCTTCCGATACCGTGTACAAAAGCGTCGGGGGTATGCTTCTATCCCGGCGCGATCGCCGGAGACGCACAGGAAAACAGCGTATGGCGACGACACCCGCGAAGAAAACGGCCGCCAAACGGGCCGCCAAACAGCCCACGCCAGGGAAATTCCCGGCTGCGAGCACCATCGCGGCTAAATACGATGTCCACGGCATCATCCTGGATCTCGGCGAGTCGCTGCCGGCGCCCGAGCGCAGAAAAATCCTGGCGCAATTGCGCGCCGAGGTCCCCGCGTTCGCGGCGCTGACCACGACGGCATCGACAGCGCAACCGCTCGGCAAGGGCGCGAGCGATGTTCTGGTCGCATTCCCCGAAGGCAAGCGCGTTTCCATCGCCAAAACCTGGAACGCAGTGCATGCGCTGCTGCTGCACCCGCTGGTCGCCGACTGCGAACCGGCGGTGGGCTATACGCTTCCGCCCGAGCCATCGCGTTCGGCGGCGCGTTCCAGCGGCGACGGCAACGATGTCCATCTGCCCGCATCGATGCCGCGCGACTGGTCGATCAAGGCCGTCGGCGCGAATCACGCACAGACGCAGTTCGGCGCGACCGGCGCCGGCGTGCGCGTGGGGCATCCCGATACCGGCTACACCGCGCATCCACAGATCGCGGGGCCGCGGCTGCGCATCGCGGACGGCTACGATTTCGTCGACGACAAGCCCGATCCGCGCGACCCGATGACCGGCATGCATCCCGGGCACGGCACCGCCACCGGCAGCGTGATCTTCAGCGACGGCGCGCCCGATCTGTTCGGCGTCGCGACGGGCGCCGAGCTGGTGCCGCTGCGGGTGTCGAGTTCGGTGATCCATTTCAGTTTCGACAATCTCGTGCAGGCGCTGTATCGCGCACGAGATCGCGGCTGCCATGTGGTGTCGATGAGTCTGGGCGGGCCGTGGGCCGGGCGTTCGCTGTCGCGCGCTGCCGATGTACTCGTCGCCGATGGCATGATCCTGATCGCCGCCGCCGGCAATCACACGAAGATGGTGATCTTTCCGGCCTTGCTCGACAGCGTGATCGCCGTGGCCGCGAGCAACGCGGACAACAAGCCCTGGAGCGGTTCGGCGTCGGGCGCGGCGATCGACATCACCGCACCGGGCGAATCGGTGTGGCGCGCGTATGCGTTCAAGAAAAAAGGTGTGCTGCAGTTCGATACCCAGCGCAGCTCGGGCACGTCGTACGCGACCGCGACCACCGCCGGCGTCTGCGCGCTGTGGCTGCAGCACCACGGTATCGCGACGTTGCGCGCGCGCTACGGCGCGCGTCTCGCATCGGTGTTCACGACGCTGCTCAAGGCGCACTGTCGCCCGGTACCGGGCTGGAACACGGATCGCTACGGTCCGGGCATTCTCGATGCCGTCGGTCTGCTCGGCGCGGAGTTGCCGGCATTCGGCGGCGCGGTCAAGCGCAGCGCGCAGCACGTACCGACGCGAACGTCGGCGGCATCCGACTGGACGCGCCTGCAGCCGTATCTGCCGGAGTTGTCGCCGAAGCAATTGGCGGCAGCGGTGACGAAGATGTACGGCGCGGGAGCGCGGCGCACTGCGCGCGCCGCGCAGACACCGCCGCCACCGCCGAGCCTGATCGACGAGATCGTGTTCTACGTCGCCACCGATCCTGCCGTGCGCGAAGCCTTTCTCGCTGCTGGCGGTGTGGGCGCGGCGCCCAAGGCACGCGGCGGGAAAGCAGCCGCAAAGCGGACCGGTGCGACGGCGCTTGATCCGCGCGCAGTGCTGCGCGCGAGGGCTTCGACGGCATTGCGCGCAGCGCTCACGGAAGACTGAGCGCGGCGATGCCGATGCTCGTGCCCTCGATCAGAGGAACATGCCACCTGATGCCTCGATCCGCTGGCCATTGATCCAGCGGTTGGCCGGCGACAGCAGCGAAGCGACCACGCCACCGATATCGTCGGCTTCGCCCACGCGTCCGAGCGCTGTCTGGCCGGCGAGATAGCCGTTGAGCTGGGCGTTGTCGCGCACCGCGCCGCCGCCGAAGTCGGTCGCGATCGCACCGGGGGCGAGCGTATTCACGCCGATGCCGCGTGCACCGAGTTCTTTCGCCTGATAGCGGCTCAGCACTTCGATCGCGCCCTTCATCGCCGCGTATGCGGCATAGCCCGGGACAGTGAAGCGCGCCAGGCCGCTGGAGACGTTGAGGATCCGGCCACCATCGGCGATCAACGGCAGCAAAGCACTGGTGAGGAAGAACGGGCCTTTGAGATGCACGTTCATCAACAGGTCGAACTGCGCCTCGGTGGTATCGGCGAACGCAGTGTGGATGCCCATACCGGCGTTGTTGACCAGCGCATCGAGGTGCGCGCCACCCCAACGGGCCAGTACGCCGCGCACGGTTTCGACGAACGCGGGAAAGGTGCTGACATCGCCCACGTCGAGCGGTATGGCCACCGCGCGCCGGCCGAGTGCCTCGATCGCAGCGACAGCTTTTTTTGCTTCGCCGGCTTCGCTGCGATAGGTCAGGACGATATCGCTGCCCTGTTGGGCGAGCTGCAGCGCCATATCGCGGCCAAGACCGCGGCTGCCGCCTGTGATCAGAACGATGGGGGTAGGCATGTCGGACTCCAGTTGAACCGCCGGATCAGCGGAAGCAGACACTCTATTGGTCGATTTGATGATGATAAATAATGCGGATACGATTTATCTGTTCGCAATTGACGAACAATTCCCGAGAAATTGGCATGCACTCGATCGACGCGATGCGGATGTTCATGCGCGTGGCCGAACTGGCCAGCTTCACCCAGGCGGCCGACAGCCTGTGTCTGCCCAAATCGAGCGTCTCCACCGCGCTGCAGAAGCTGGAGGCCGAGCTCGCCACACAATTGCTGCATCGGACCACCCGCCGGGTGCGGTTGACGGCCGATGGCCAGCAGTTCTACGAGCGGTGCCGGGATCTGCTTGCCGATCTGGACGAAGTGCAGACCATGTTCCAGCGCAGCGATCAAACGCTGCGCGGACGGCTGCGCGTGGATATGTCCAGCGGCATCGCCCGCCATCAGGTGATCCCGGCCCTTCCCTCGTTCATGGCCGCACATCCCGCCCTGGAACTGGAGTTGAGCTGTACCGATCGCCGTGTCGATCTGGTGCGCGAGGGCTTCGACTGCGTGGTCCGGGTGGGTACTGTCGCCGACAGCAGCCTGATTGCGCGCCCGCTGGGCGCCCTGGAAGTCCTGAACTGCGCGAGTCCGGGCTACCTGCAAGCGCATGGCACGCCGCAGACGCTCGAAGCGCTCTCGACGCACAAGCTCATCCACTACGCATCGACATTCGGTGGCGAGTTGGACGGCTGGGAGTATCGCGACAAGGATGGCCGGTACCGCAGCCTGCCGATGGCCGGCGCCCTGGTCGTCAACAGCGCCGACGCCTACCAGGAAGCCTGTCTGGCGGGGATGGGCCTGATCCAGGCACCGGCCAGCGGTCTGCGCGCACTGCTCCGCAGCGGCGCCCTGGTCGAAGTGCTGCCCGGGTATCGCGCCGAACCCATGCCGGTGACGGTCCTGTACCCGCACCGGCGCAATCTCTCGCGCCGGGTGCGCGCTTTCATGGACTGGCTGGAGCAGACGATGCGGCCGTTCCTGCTGCCGATCGATTGAACGACGCTCAGCCGACGCAGGTGCTCTCGCGATACACCTTCGACAGGCGATCGAATTCCGCCTTGCGGTCGTCGTTGCGGCCGCCGCCGACCTTCCAGCGGAATTCGGCTTCGTCGACGCGCTTCTTCCAGGACACGCACAGTTGTTCAGCGGGCACCGCGATGCAGGCGTCCTGACGCATTTCGCAGGTGGTGCCGGCAGCGAGTTCGCTGCTGCCATCGATGCCGATCGATTGCACCGGCGCGCAGGTCGCGGGCGGTTCGGCGGTGTCGCCGAGATAGTCGCGTTCGTCCCAGGTGCGGCACTGGTACAGCGCCGGTGGCGCGGTGCGCGCTACGGGTTCGGGAACAACTGTCGCTGTCGCGGGTACCGGTGGCGGTGCTGAAGCGGCGGCTTGCGGCTTGATCACCGTTGCCGGCGGCGCCGGCAGGGTCGGCAGCACGCCGACTTTGCGCAGCGTCTGCTGGCTGCCTTTCGGGCAGGGCACGTCGTTCTGCAGGGTGACCGCGCCGCTGGCGTCGACGCAGCGGTAGATCGTGATGTCGCTCTGGGCGCGCGCGGGCAACGCCAGTGCGGTCAAGGCGCTTGCAAGCGCGCCGGCAATCACGCCGGCAGATAGGGCGATCCGGATCGATCTCATTTCAGCGGCAATCCTGTGCGAGGCGGGCATTGATACTGCGCTCTTCCTGGCCGAGCACCGCGCGCTCGGACGGCTGGGCGATGCTGTAGCGGCGCCGGAGCGCGTCGCGGCGGTCGACCAGACGTTCGCAGACGTCGACCTGCGGCAGCGCATGACAGGGGTCGCGCACCCATGTGCCGCCGCCGAATTCGGAATAGGTCGGGGTCAGCACCCGGGTGGCGCCGCTGTCGTATCCGCCGCTGACGCGGCCATTGTCGACACGGACATTCAGGCGGCCCGGTTCGTACACCACCTGCCCCGGAACCGGATAGCCGTTCGGCCAAAGCGGCACCCAGTGCGCGTTGCCTTCGGGCGTGTCGCTCAGATAGCGGCTGTTGTCCGGGGCGATGCATTCGTACAGCGGGCGCGGGGTGTTGACGATGATGATCTGCGGCGGCGGCGCCACCGCGACGCCCGTCGGCGCCGGTGCGGGCAGCGGAGGCCGTGGCGGCGCGTCCTTCGGTCGCAGCATGCTGCGGGCTTCCTGGCGCTCGCCCTTGTTGCAGGGCGAATCGCGCAGGGTCAGCCGGCCCCTGGCGTCGGTGCAGCGATAGATCGTGACCGGATCGGCGGCCTGCGCATGCGCGGACGCGGGCAGGACCATCGCCAACGCGAGCAGGAGAAGCGGAACGGATGTGATCGGGCGCATCCGCGCATCTTGCGTCGGCTGCACACCTGCGGGGAAGTGGTGCGGGGCACGATGTTCGCCCGGGTTCAGGCCGCTGACGGGCTCAGGAACGCAGCGAAGCCCCAGTGCAGGCATCGCGGATCGGCGTGGGCCGGTCCAGGCCGCCGGCCTCGCCATCCAGCACGCCATCGAGACGTGCCAGCAGCGCCGGGTCCAGAGCCGCCCGCAGGCGCGCTGCAGGCGCACCGGCGAGGTTGGCGCTGGTCGAGACCAGCGGGCCACCGAACGCCGCGCACAGCGCGACCACGGGCGGATACGCGCTGACCCGCACCGCGACGCTGTCGTGGCTGCCGGTGATCCACGACGGCACCTGCGGCGACGCCGGCATCACCCAGGTGTGCGCACCGGGCCAGGTCGCGCGCACGGCGGCGGCCCGTCCCGGGGGCAAGCGGTCCCAGTCGACGATCGCGTCGAGCTGGGCGACATCGCCCGCGATCAGGATCATGCCTTTGTCGACCGGCCGCTGTTTGATCGCGAGCAGGCGATGGACGGCGGCCTCGTCGAACGGGTCGCAGCCCAAGCCCCAGACGCCTTCGGTCGGGTAGGCGATCACCGCGCCGGCGCGCAGTCGACCGGCGGCGGCGGCGATATCCAGCGCGTCGGTCACGGCGGCGTCACCGGCATTGCGATCAGAACGGCGCGTCGCCGCTGCTTTTCTTGATCACGCGTTTCACGCCGACCGTGGTGCTGGTGTTGGTGGTCAACAGCGATTTCGCCGGCGCAGGATGGTCGTACAGCGGAACGCGCTTCACGACTGCCTTCGCCGTGGTCTTCTTCACGGTTTTCTTGGCTGCGGGTTTCTTGGCGGGCGCTTTCTTCGCGGCTGCAGGCTTGTCGACCTTCGGCTTGGGCTCGGCGGCCTTTCGCGGCGCAGCCTTCTTGGTCGCCGCTTTTTTCGCGGCGGCCTTTTTCGCGCCGAAACCCTTGCGCATCGGTTTGCCGGTGGTTTCCATCAGCTCGGTCGCTTCCTCCAGCGTCAACGACGCGGGCTCGCGATCCTTGGGAATCTTGCCGTTGAGCTTGCCGTCGCTGAGATACGGGCCATAGCGGCCGTTCAGCACTTCGATGTCGCTGCCCGGGAACGATTTGATGATCCGGTTGCGGGCGATCTCTTCCTTCTCTTCGATCAGGAAAAGCGCGCGCGCCAGATCGATGGTGTACGGGTCGTCTTCCTTCTTCAGCGACGCATACACGCTGCCGCGCTTGGCGAACGGCCCGAAGCGGCCAATGCCGACGCTGACTTCTTCGTCGTTGTGCTCGCCGAGTTTGCGCGGCAGCCGGAACAGCTCCAGCGCGTTCTCCAGGGTGATCGTGTGCATGCTCTGGCCGGGACGCAGACTGGCGAAGGTCGGCTTGTCCTCGTCGTCGGCGGTGCCGATCTGCGCGTACGGGCCGTAGCGACCCAGACGCACGCTGACCGGCTTGCCGGACTTCGGATCGGTGCCCAATTCACGCGCGCCGGTGGCTTCGCTGCGATCGACCGATTCGGTCTTGGCGTCGACCAGTTCCTTGAACGGACCCCAGAAGCGCTCCATCAGTGGGATCCAGTCCTTTTCGCCGCGGCTCACTTCGTCCAGCTCGTCTTCGAGCTTGGCGGTGAAGTCGTAATCGACGTACTGGGTGAAATGCCCGCTGAGGAAATTGCTGACCGCGCGACCGACGTCGCTGGGGCGGAAGCTGCGGCCCTCCATTTCCACGTATTTGCGGAACAGCAGGGTCTGGATGATCGACGAATACGTCGACGGCCGGCCGATGCCGTATTCCTCCAGCGTCTTCACCAGCGCCGCTTCGGTGAAGCGCGGCGGCGGCTGGGTGAAATGCTGGTCGGTGTGGATGCGGTCCAGCGGAATGCGGTCGCCGGTCTTCATCGCCGGCAGCTTGCGGCCTTCGTCGTCGTCGTCGTTCTTCTGGTCCTTGCCTTCCTCGTAGACGGCGAGGAAGCCGGGATCGACCACCGTGGTGCCGCTGGCGCGGAAGCTGTGTTCGCTGCCGGCGGCCAGATCGACCGACACGGTATTCAGCGTGGCCGGCACCATCTGCGACGCGACCGCGCGCTTCCAGATCAATTCGTAAAGGCGACGCTCGTCGTCGCTGAGAAAACGCGAGACCTGGGTGGGCGTGCGCAGCGCGGAGGTCGGACGCACCGCTTCATGCGCTTCCTGCGCGTTCTTGGATTTGGTCTGGTAGACATTCGGTTTGTCCGGCAGCGCCCTGGTGCCGAAATCGCGCGCGATCACGTCGCGCAGCTCGCTCAGCGCTTCGGCCGACAGGCTCACCGAGTCGGTACGCATGTAGCTGATCAGGCCGACCGTGCCTTCCTCGCCGATGGTCACGCCTTCGTAGAGTTTCTGCGCGACCTGCATCGTGCGCTTGGTGGTGAAGCCGAGCTTGCGCGAGGCTTCCTGCTGCAGCGTGGAGGTGGTGAACGGCGGCGAAGGCCGGCGCTTGCGCTCCTTGCTGACGACGTCGGTGACCTGCAGCACGCCATTGGCCGCAGTAACGATGCGCTTGCGCGCGGCTTCGGCGGTATCGCCGTCGGTGACCGTGAACTGCTCGAACTTCTTGCCGTCGAGCTTGTTGAGCTTGGCGGTGAACGACTGCGACGGATGCGCGCACTCGGCTTCGACCGTCCAGTATTCGCGGGCGATGAAGGCTTCGATCTCCTCTTCGCGCTCCACGATCATGCGCAGCGCCGGCGACTGCACGCGGCCGGCGGACAGGCCGCGCTGGACTTTGCGCCACAGCACCGGCGAAAGATTGAAGCCGACCAGATAATCCAGCGCGCGGCGCGCTTGCTGGGCGTCGACCAGATCGCTGGCGATGGCGCGCGGTTTGGCCATCGCTTCCTTGATCGCGCGCGGGGTGATTTCGGTGAACACCACCCGTTCCAGGGTCCGGTCCTTGAGCAGGCCGCGCTCCTTCAGGATCTCGGCGATATGCCAGCTGATCGCCTCGCCTTCGCGGTCCGGGTCGGTCGCGAGGTAGAGGTGGTCGGCGGTCTTGGCGGCCTTGGCGATGGCCTCGACGTGTTTCTCGTTCTTCTCGATGAGTTCATAGCGCATCGCGAAGTTCTGGGTCGGATCCACCGCCCCTTCCTTGGGCACCAGGTCGCGGACGTGACCGTAGGAGGCGAGGACGTGGAAGTCCTTGCCGAGGTATTTGTTGATCGTCTTGGCCTTGGCGGGGGATTCGACGATGAGGAGGTTCTTGGCCATCGGGGGAGCGGTATTCCGGAAAAGGGGGATCGCCGGTATCGGCAGGTGCCGCTGGCAGGACGTTTTTCGGCGTCCGGCCAGAAGGCGACGCCCGGGGCGGGCCCGGGCGTTCGGTCAGTTCTCTTTTTTAGTGGTGTCATGTCCGGGCCGCCCCTGTCAAGCGGAATCGACCGGAGCGGCTCCATCGGGCACCCTGCCCGGCCCGATGGACGCGCTTGTCCGCCGACACGGCAGTCGTGGCCAAAGCCGGCCAGCTTCACCATTGCGGCAAGGCCTGCGATCCGCATCGACAGCCTTCCTCGAAACACCGGAAACGTGGATCTCCATCCGGCACGAACGCTACGGATTGGACAGATAGTGGTCGCAGGCCGGTCCCGGGCGATCGAATTCATAGCGCGCGGTGGCCGGATTGAACGCGACTTTGCGGCGATACGTGCAGTCCGGATCCTGCCTGCGGACCAGATCGGCCTTGCTCAGGCGCGCGCTGGCCTTTTCGCCGGAGCGCAGCGGAATGTCGTTGGGATACGTCCCGGCGAACGCGCGGTAATCGAACACCGGCAAGCTGGAGGCATTGGCCGGATCCAGAATCAGCACCGCTTCGTATTCCAATTCGTCGTGACAGGCGCCGGCGCGCTGCTGCTCGTCTTCCGCATCGAAACACACCTTGGTGGAGCGGTGCGCGGTGGACGGCACCGACAGCATCTGCACGGCATACGGCTTGCCGTCGCCGGCCCAGCCGACGCGATACAGCCACAGCCGCGACACGTTCTCGAAGCCGCCGGAGGTCATCGCGCTGTCGGTGGCGAGCATGCCGATCAGCAGCCAATGGTCGCTGTTGCCGTTGCGGGGCTTGTCGTCGGTTTTCGGTGACGACAGCACCGCCAGCGACCACAGCCGGGCCACCGCATTTTCATGCGCGTCGGACTGCAGCGGCACGGCATCGACGACAGGCGCACCGGTGTCGGCAAGGCGGTCGAGGTCGCGCACGTTCAATACGCGCTGGTCGAGTCCATCGGGCGTCGTCAGCGAGAAACACACGCGCAACCCCGGCACGCAGCGCTCGCTTTCGGAGATCGGCTGCACGTCGTCGGGTACGCCCTCGAGCGGTATCTGCCGATGGCCTGCGGCGTCGCGCATCGCGAAGCTGCTCATGGGCGGGGCAGGGTTCTTGGCGGCCGCGTGCGCAGCGCCCAACGCGAGCGCAGCGGCCAGCAGCGACCGGGCGAAGCCGGTACGTGCGACACCGTGAATCGTCATGGTCCTGATCCTTGAAACGTCGTGAACAACTGGGGGAGTTCGGATACGCCGCCGCACGCGAACCGCATGCTCCGGCACGCAGCCGAGCACGCAACGATGCGTGACGGGCATTCCCGGCGTCCATCCGACCATCGACGACATCCGTGCCGTTCCTACGCATGCCGTTCCTACGCATGCCGTTCCTACGCATGCCGTGGATACGCATGCCGTGCGTGCGCACGGCGACGGCACCGCGTTCGCATCGATGATGTCGACAAGCGAAGAAGGCCCCGGCCCGGACGACCAGGCCCGGGCCGGGTCTGCCGTCAGCGGATGCCGCTGCCGGCCAGCATCACGCCCATCGCTGCGATCAGCGCGATCATGCCGAAGACCGCCAGGCCGGCCAGCGCCAGAATGACGATGGTGACCGTGCCCAGTTCCTCGCGCTGCCATTCGGGGTGATCGGTGTAGGCGTGCTTGTCCACCACCAGGGTGTCGCTGATCATGTCGTGGAGCGCCTGTTTGCGCTCGGTGAAACCGGCCATCAGATAGCCGATCAGCAGGATCAGGGCACTGAGCACCATGCCCCAATAGCGGCCGAAGGCGCGCCAGAACGAGATCCGCTCGCCGTTGCTGCGCACGACCTTGATGCCGACCGCCATCTTGCCGAGGCTGGCCTGATGGGTCGAGGAGTGCATCCAGCTGAAATACAGCAGCGGGATACCGATCGACACCACATAGATCAGGCCGATCATCGCGATGCCGGCGCCGCTGGCGAACGGATCGTCGCCGCCGGCCATCCCGACCATGCTGACGCCGAAGATCATCATCAGCGGGATCTGCACGATGTAACTCAGCGCGGTGGTGACGAAGGAGTCGATGAAGCTCGCCGCCACGCGCTTCCAGAACCCGGCGTAGACCACCCGTCCGCCGTGAACGACGGCGCGCGCCTCTTCCACGCGTGCCTGCGGCGGCGCGTAAGGCGAAGGCTCGGCCACCGCGTAGGGACGATAGGCGCCATCGTCGGGCGCGGCCTCGGCGGCCTTGACCAGCGCTTCGGCGCGGGCATCGCCCGGCGCGTCTCCGGCGATCACTTCGCGGATCATCTCGCGCCAGGGCTTCCATTCCGACATGCCTTCGCGCCACACCAGCGTTTCCGCCGGCAGTTGCCCTTTGGTGTGCAGGGCGGCGAGATCGGCGGCGCTCACGGGGCCGTGCTGGGTGCGCTGTGCGTCGCTGTAGTACCACTCGGTCATGGATTCGGGTCCGTCAGGGAGTTGGGTTGAAGTTGAGACATGAACCCGTGCGGTACTTGGCATCCAGGGTGCCGCCGCTGCAGGTCCAGCCGTTTTCGGTCGATTCGAGCAGCAGGGTCTTGCCGTCGACGACCGCGTTGACGTTGGCGAACTGCAATTCGATGGCGCAATGTCCGCCCTCGATTTCGCCGACCAGCACCGACGCCTGCGCCGGTTTGGTGGGGTTGTCGCCGCCCAGCGCGAACACTTCATCGTCGGCCAGACCGATCGCGGCGTTGTCCGGGCAGCCGCCGGCTTGTTCGCGGTGGGTGTCGATGTCGCCCTGCAGCGCCTGCGCCATGGTCCAGGCCTGCACGACGCGCGATTTGACGACGTAATCCTGATACGCGGGAATCGCGATCGCCGCGAGTATCGCGATCACGAACACGCCCATCACCGCAACGACCGCGCCGATGATGCCGGCGATGGCGCAGCCGGACATCCCGCGCTTCGGCGGCGCTGCCGGTGGCGGTTGCGCGTGGGCGGAGGGTGGAATCGGCGGCGGTGCGGACATGGACAGGGTTCCGGAATACGGGCGAGGTCAGATGACGTGGCAGTGCGGCGGCAGATGGCCGGACGGCAACGACTGGTTGCGACAGACGATCGCGACCTCATCCCCGGAGATGTTCACTTCGTAACGCAGGGTCTTGTCGAGGACTTCCGGACCCAGGCCGAAGAACCGCACCGCGTAGGCGCATTGGCCGCCGCCGGGCGCTGCAGGCTCGATGCCGAACCAGCCGTCTTCATTGCCCTGGTAGCGCGAATGACGCACCTGGAGGGTTTCGAATTCGAAGGTATCCGGACAGGTGTTGCCGTTGGCAACATAGAACTCGCGCATCGCGACCGTCACCAGCTCGCGGGCGAGCGCGTCGGTGTCGGCCAAGCGTTCGGCATCGAAGGTGGCGACCTTCTGCTGCACGCTTGGCGGCGGCGTTTGTCCCTGCGGCGCAGTCTGTCCCTGCGGTGCAGCCTGTCCCGTGCGGGCTGCCTTCGAGCGTTCGACGTACTGCTGGTACGCCGGCAATGCGACGGCGGCCAGGATCCCCAGCAGGAACAGTCCAACGACACCGAGCACGATGGCGATGATGATGCAGCCGGTGCGGTTCGGCGGCGGCGGCGCGGTGGCCCGCATCGGTCCGGCGTGCGACGCGGTCGCGGCGGCGGGACGCGGGGGAACCGGCGGCGGCAGCGATGCATCGGGCTGTACGCCGCTGAGACCGAGTTCTTCGATCAGGCGTTCGACCGGCTGCCACTCGCGCAGGCCTTCGTGCCACGCGAGCGTGTCCCGTGCGATCCGGCGCTGGCGGTAGCGCTGGCGCATCTCATCGGCGCTGAGCGGGCCGACGCGGCCCTGGCCGGGTTCGTGGTAATACCAATCGGTCATGCTGTCCCCATCGTGTTCGTTCCGGCGGCGATGTTCGCGCCGAGGGCTGCGTTCTCCCCAGAACGCAGCCTAACGTGTGTCGCCAACGCGCGCCGCAAATGAGTGCGTCACATATGCAAGTCGCTTATTCCAACACTGGCGCGTCAATGCACCAGTTCGCCATCGTCATCGAACATCTGCGTTTCCATCCACGCATACGCCGCTTCCGACCCGGGCTGGTTGAACAGCACCATCAGCACGACCCACTTGAGGTCGTCGAGGTCCAGTTCGTCCTGGTCGAGCGCCATCGCGCGGTCCAGCACCAGCTCGCGCTGATTGGCATCGAGGATGCCCTGCTGTTCAAGGAACATCAGGAAGCCGCGGCACTCCACGTCGAGCTTGTCCAGCTCCGGGCCGAAATAGACGCGGGTCGGGCCATCGGCACGCGGCACGGAAGGGCCCGGGCGACGTTCCGCCAGACCGTCCAGCCACTCGAAGGCCTTGTGGATTTCGGCGGGGCTGAAGCCGGCCTGCAGCAGATTGTTCTGCAGCGAGTCGCGGTCCCGCGCCAAGTCCGCGTCGTTGGCGATGTAGTGCTCGAAGAGGTAGAGCAACACATCGAGGATGCTTTCTTTCATGTCCCCTGACTTGCGCCCGTCGGCGCACTGGAAAGGATGGAACCGCAAGCCCTTCGACGAGCGCTGGACGCCTGTTGCTCTAACGACGACTGTAACGACCGTGTTCGACCGCGACCCGCCCCTGCAATTCCATGTGCAGCAGCATGGAGGACAGGTCTGCGGCCGTCAATCCGGTGCGCGCGACCAGCTGATCCATATCGCTTGGGTCGTGACCCAGCGCCTGCCACAACCGGTGGTAGGCGGGGGTCTCGAAGGCGGTCTGGTCCGGTGGACCCACCGGAGGCACGCCCGACTCCGGGTGAGCGTCGGAGATGGGGCCACCCAGGCGACGCTGCAAGTCGCCCCGCAGCGCGCCGGCCCAGGACCCGAGCGCTGCGATCACGTCATCGGCCGATTCGACCAGCGAGGCGCCGTCGCGGATCAGCCGATGGCAGCCGCGGGCCATCGGGTTGTGGATCGAACCCGGCACCGCGAACACCTCGCGTCCGGCGTCGGCGGCGAGCCGGGCGGTGATCAGCGCCCCGGAGCGGCTGGCGGCCTCGATCACCAGCGTACCCAGGCTCAGGCCGGCGATGATGCGGTTGCGACTGGGGAAATGCTCGCGGCGGGCATCGGTGCCCGGCGGGTGCTCGCTGACCACGGCTCCTGCCCCGGCGACCCGCGCCAGCAGCGCGGCATGACTCTGCGGATAGGGCACGTCGGGGCCGGTGCCGAGCACCGCGACCGTCACCCCGCCGACGCCCAGCGCGGCTTCGTGCGCGGCGCGATCGACGCCCGCCGCCAGCCCGCTGGTGATCCCGAAGCCGGCCGTCGCCAGCGCGCAGGTGAAACTGCGGGCGTTGTCGCGGCCGCCGACGGTCGGGCTGCGGCTGCCCACCACCGCCACCCCGGGATGCCACAGCAAGCCGGCATCGCCAGCCACGAACAGGGCCAGCGGCGGGCTGCCGATGCGGCGCAGCAGCGGCGGGTAGTCGACATCCTGCCAGCCGATCAGCCGGTGCCCGGGCGCCTGCAGCCAGTCGCGGCAGCGCATGAGCAGGGCCGGCGGCAAGGCCTCCGGGTCGCCTTCCAGCGCGCGGATCTGGGCCGTCTCCAGGCCGGCGTCGCGCCAGCGCTGACGGGGCAGCGCACGCACCGCTGCGGCGGAGCCATGGGTTTCCAGCAGGGCCCGGCGCGGTGCTGCGGGCCCGCCGGGAAGGGTCAGCGCAAGCAGCGCGTCGGTGTCGCTATCGATGCGGCTTTTGTCGGAAGTGTTCATGCCGTCACCGTAGCCCGCAAACGACGACGGCGCCCTCAGGCGCCGTCGCATTCACCGGTAGGAAAACTCCTACCTTCGCAACCCTGCCGGGTTACATCGCATCCGGACCTTTCAGGCGGTAGCCGACGCGGCTGGGCTTCGTGCCTTCCATCACCAGACCGTAGCTGACCTTGTCGAAGGTGCGGAAGATCATGACGTGGCCGGCGTATTCGTCCGGCAGCTGCACGCGCGCGCCCTTGGTCACGGTTTCGTCGCCGCGCCAGTAACCGGCTTCGACGCGATCCACCGTATTGCTGCCCTGACGCCAGATCGACAGCACAGTGCCGTTGTCCACGCCATCCTGCGCGCCGACCGACAGCGCCACTACATCGCGCGGACCGCCACTGGTCAACTGGTTGGCGACCGCGAGCACGCGGGCCTTGTTCTCGTCCAGCGCCTGCTTCGGCGGGTGCGGGAAGAACTGCAGATCGTAGGGCTGGGCATCCACTGGAATCAGGCGGTCGCCGACGCGCACCTCGAGATTCGGATCGTCCAGCTTGAGGGTCGTGACCTCGACATCGCCTTCCATCAGCTTGACGACGCTGCCGGCATTCACCCGGTAGAGCTCCTGACCGAGTTCTTCGCCGTCGATTTCGTTGCCGGCGGTATCGCTCCAGGAGGTGCCGAAACCGGGAATCCGGTTGCCGCGGAAGTCGTTGTCGTTGCGGCTGAGCATGTCGCAGCATTCGCGCTGGCCGATGCGCACGTAGCGCACCGTCGGCCGGACCACGGCGTAGCGCTGGCCGAGCTGCGCGCCTTCCAGGCCGCGAACGTAGGCCTGATGGCCGCGCACGGCGCGGGTGATGTCTTCTTCCAGGCCGACGACGTACGGCAGCTCCTTGAAGGTGTCGACCACGCGCAGATCGCGGAGGTAGGCCTCGATCTCGGACAGCGAAATCGCATTGACCGGCGCATCGGTGCGCGGACCGGGCGTGACCCCGACGCGGTCGAGATAAGCGAGGCTGATGACGTCGCCCGGATAGATCAGATGCGGATTCGCGATCTGCGGGTTGGCCTGCCAGATTTCGGGCCACAGCCACGGGCGCTTGAGGAAGCGTCCGGCGATGTCCCACAAGGTGTCGCCACGCTTCACCGTGTAGGTGTCGGGGTGGTCGCCGCGGAACTCCTGGGCGACCGCGAAGGTCCCCACGGTCAGTAATGCGACGGTGCCCATCACCTTCAGACGGTGAGAAAGGCGCTTAAGGATGATGGCCATCTACTTGCTCCCCTTGGGATTTTCCCCAAAATATCGACCGCACTATAGCCCACAAATCCCGGCTCTTGGCAAGTCTGGAGCGGCTACAATGGCCCTTGTCCGCGCCTAAACGCCGCCCCATCTTCACAAACATGACGCTCCTCTCAATTCTCGAATTCCCAGACCCCCGTCTCCGGACCAGGGCGACCCCGGTCGACCCGGCCCGAATCGCCGATCCGGCCTTCCAGGCCCTGCTCGACGACATGCTGCACACCATGTACGAAGCCCCGGGCATCGGTCTGGCCGCCAGCCAGGTGGACGTGCACCAGCGCTTCATGGTCATCGATATCAGCGAGGAGAAAGACCAGCCGCAGGTCTTCATCAATCCGGAGATCACCCTGGCCGACGGCCATCAGGTGTACCAGGAAGGCTGCCTGTCGGTGCCGGGGATCTTCGCCGACGTCACCCGCGCCAACCAGATCACCGTGAAAGCCATCGGCCGCAACGGCCAACCGTTCGAGCTCAGCACAGACGGCCTGCTGGCGATCTGCATCCAGCACGAGATGGATCACCTCGAAGGCAAACTCTTCGTCGATTACCTGTCGCCGCTGAAGCGCGACATGGTGCGCAAGAAGCTGGAGAAGGCGCGGCGCAGCAGCGCGGCCTGACGCGTCACTCCCTCCCTCGCCGAAGGCAAAAGGAGAGGAGAACATCCTTCGGCTTCGCCTTGGGATCACGATGTCCGATACGGAAACAAGCCCTTGAGAATCGTCTTCGCCGGCACTCCCGCCTTCGCCGTCCCCTGCCTGCGTGCCGCCGCGCGGCACAACGAAGTCGTGGCGGTGTACACGCAGCCGGATCGCCCCGCCGGGCGCGGACGGGCATTGACGGCCTCTCCTGTGAAGCTGGAAGCGCTGCAGCGCGGGATCGAAGTGCTGCAGCCGGAAACGCTGAAGAAGCAGGTCTCGCGCGATGCGCTGCGCGCGCTGGAGCCGGACATCATGATCGTGGTCGCCTACGGCCTGATCCTGCCGCAGAGCATTCTCGATATTCCGAAATACGGCTGCTGGAACGTGCATGCTTCGATGCTGCCGCGCTGGCGCGGCGCGGCGCCGATCCAGCGCGCGATCGAAGCCGGCGACACCGAGACCGGCGTGTGCCTGATGCAGATGGAGAAAGGCCTCGACACCGGCCCGGTGCTGCTGTCGCAGTCACTCGCCATCGGTGAGCACGAGACCGGCGGCCAATTGCACGACCGGCTTTCGGAACTCGGCGCACAGGTGCTGGCCGATGGCCTCGGCCTGCTGCGCGTCGGCATCGTGCCGGTGGCGCGCGCGCAGCCGGACGACGGCGTGACCTACGCGCACAAGCTCGACAAGCACGAAGCGAAACTCGACTGGTCGCAGCCCGCCATTGCGCTGGCGAACAAGGTGCGCGCGTTCAATCCATGGCCGGTCGCCGAAGCCGAACTCGCCGGCGACCGCGTGCGTATCCACGGCGCGGTGGCCTTGCAGGTCGCGCACGACAAAACGCCGGGGACCGTACTGGCGGCCGGTCGCGACGGCATCGACATCGCCTGCGGCGACGGCGCGCTGCGCATCCGCACGCTGCAGCGCGAAGGCGGCAAAGCCATCACCGCCGCCGACTATCTGAATGCGCGGCGCGATCTTGTGTCGTAAGCACTGATTTCTGTGGGAGCGGCGACTTCCACACTATTGATTCCACAACATCATCGCGATGTCGGAGCTCGACCAGTCATTCGACTGTAGAAAACCGCCCTCCAACATCAGCATCAAGGCAGCCCGCATGACCGATACGACCCCAGGCACCGCCTCCCGCCTCGCCGCCGCGCGCGTGCTCGATGCGGTCCTGCATCGCGGGCGTTCCCTGAAAGGCGAATTCGGCACCGAGTTGCCGAAGATCGCCGACCCGCGCGATCGCGCGCTGGTCGAAGCGATCTGCTTCGCCGCGCTGCGCAACCGCGCGCGTTACGCCGCTGCGCTCGCGGCGTGGATCCCGAAGCCACTCGGCAAAAGCGACGAACCGCTGCGCGCGCTGCTGTACGTCGGTTTCGCCCAGCTCGACGCCTTGAAGCTGCCGGCGCACGCCGCCGTCGACGCGACCGTCGAAACCGCACGCGCGCTCGATCGCGGACATCAGGCCGGCATGGTCAACGCGCTGCTGCGCCGCGCGCAGCGCGAAGGATTTCCGCCCGCCGATCCCGCGCAGGTCTGGCCGGAGTGGCTGCTGGCGGAAGTCCACCGCGACTGGCCGGAGCACGCCGATGCGATCCTCGCCGCCAGCGCCGCCGCCGCGCCGCTGTGGCTGCGGGTCAATCGTCTGAACACCACGCGCGACGCATACCGACAGCAATTGCAGGACGTCGGCATCGCCGCAGTCACCCACGACGCGCTGCCCGATGCGCTGCGGATCGAGGATTCGCTGGCGGTGACGAATTTGCCGGGCTTCGACGATGGCGTGGCCTCGGTGCAGGACGGTTCGGCCCAAGCTGTGGCCGATGCGTTGGCGCCATCGCCCGGTGCTCGTGTGTTGGACGCCTGCGTCGCCCCCGGCGGCAAGGCCGCGCATCTGCTGGAACGCGACCCGACCCTGCGCATCACCGCGTTGGATATCGATTCGCGTCGGCTGCGGCGCACTGCGGAAACGCTGCGCCGGGTCGGCGTGGAAGCGGCGGTCGAACTGAAAGCCGCCGATGCCGCCGATCCCGCCGCATGGTGGGACGGCGTGCCCTTCGACGCGGTGCTGATCGATGCGCCCTGTTCGGCGACCGGCGTCGTCCGCCGCCAGCCCGACATCCTGCTGCACCGTCGCCCCGGCGACATCGATGCGCTGGTCGTCACCCAAGTGAACCTGCTTGACGCGGTGTGGACCACCCTCGCATCCGGCGGCGTGTTGGTGTACGCGACCTGCTCGATCCTGAAGCGCGAGAACGCCGGACAGATCGAAGCGTTTCTGGCGCGCACGCCCGATGCCGTCGTCGAACCGCTGGCGGAGACCTTCGGCCATGACGCCGGCGCCGGCCGCCAGCGGCTGCCGGGCGAAGACGGCATGGACGGGTTCTTCTATGCGCGGCTGCGGAAGCTCTGAACTCGTGTGGGAGGAGCTTCAGCCCCCACAGGCGTCCTGGATGCGATCGATCGGGGCTGAAGCCCTTCCCACAGATTAAGATTCGCCCATGCTGAAAACCCGCGCATCGAAAGAATTCTGGCTGCTCGCCATCGTCGCCCTGCTGATCCTGGGGGCCGGTCTGGGTCTGCGCGATCCATGGCCATCGGACGAGCCGCGCTTCACCCTCGTCGCCAAGCAGATGATCGAAAGCGGCGACTGGCTGTTCCCGCATCGCGGCACCGAGCTGTATTCGGACAAGCCGCCGATGCTGATGTGGCTGGAAGCCGCGTTCTACACCGTGTTCCGCGACTGGCGCATCGCCTTCCTGCTGCCGTCGCTGCTCGCGGCGCTGGGCACGCTGTGGTGCGTGTACGACCTCGGCCGCCGGCTGTGGACGCGCAGGGTCGGGCTGTACGCAGCGTGGGCGCTGCTGTTCGCGCTGCAGTTCACGTACCAGTCGAAGAAAGCGCAGATCGATCCGCTGGTGACGTTCTTCATCACCCTCGCCAACTACGGGCTGTTGCGCCATCTGCTGTTGGGGCCGAACTGGAAACTGTGGACGCTGGGCTGGTTTGCGGCCGGGCTGGGCACCATCACCAAGGGCGTCGGCGGTCTGGCGCTGTTGATGATCCTGCCGGCGGCGATCGCTTCGCTGATGCACTGGTCGCGGGTGCGCGTGCATGCGCGCGATCCGCGCTTCTGGATCGGACCGCTGGCCTTCGTATTCGCTGCGGCACTGTGGCTGGTGCCGATGGTGACCACCGCGCTGAGCCAGGACAACCCCGAATACAAGGCGTATCTCAACGACATCCTGTTCCGGCAGACCGCTGGGCGCTATGCCAAATCGTGGGACCACGCGCAGCCGCCGTGGTACCACTTCGAAGTGATGCTGACGGCGTGGCTGCCGACCGCGTTCGCACTGATCTGGGCGCTGCCCGCGTGGCGCCGCCGCCTGCGTCGCCGCGATGCGCGCTATCTGCTGCCGTTGGCGTGGTGGGCGCTGATCGTGCTGTTCTTCTCGATTCCCGGCGGCAAGCGCGATGTCTACATCCTGCCGGCGCTGCCGATGATGTGCCTCGCGCTGGGGCCGCTGTTGCCGGGCATCGTGCGCAAACTGTGGGCGAAGCGGATCGCGTTCGGCTTCGCCGCGCTGCTGGGTACGGTGCTGCTGGGTGCGGGTCTGGCGATGTGGTTCGGCGATCCGAAATTCGAAACGAAACTGATGTCGGACCGCGGCTTCACCGACGGTGGACACGCGCTGTTCGGGCTGTTGATCGCGATGGGCGCGTGGTCGTTGGCATCCGTGTCGTGGCATCGGGTGCGCAACGGCGTGGCCGGGCTGCTGTGGGCGATCGGCGGCATCTGGGTGCTGTATGGTCTGGTCGCGCATCCGCTGCTGAATCCGTCCAGTTCCGCGCGCGGGTTGATGGAATCCGTCGGTGAGCGCATCGGGCCGGACGCTGAACTCGGGCTGGTCGGCTGGAAGGAACAGAACCTGCTGATGGCCGATCGCCCCGCCGCGACCTTCGGCTTCAAGGCAACGTGGACCGATCAATTGTCCAAAGCGATGACATGGCAGGCCGATGCGCCGACCAGTCGCTGGCTGCTGGTGCAGGAACCTGCGCTGTCGCAGTGCGTCGACAAGACCAAAGCGCAGTTCGCGGGCGTGTCGAACCGGCGCCGCTGGTGGCTGGTGCCTGCCGCCGCCGCCGATCCGACCTGCATGCCGCAAGGCGTGCAGACCCAGAACCAGGCCGACGGGCAGGAAGACTGATGCAACTGCGCTATGCGCGCATGGCGCAGGGCAATTTCGGCGACGATCTCAACGTCGAACTGTGGCCGGAACTGTTTCCGGATCTCGCCGCGCACCATCCCGACGCGCATCTCTACGGCGTCGGCACCCTGCTCGGCGGCTCGCGTCCGGAAGGCCCGAAGATCGTGCTCGGTTCCGGCAGCGGCTATCGCGGTGCACCCGCGCTCGATGACGACTGGCGCGTGTACTGGGTGCGCGGGCCGCGCACCGCGCAGCGCTGCGGACTGGATCCCGCGCTGGGCCTCGGCGACGGCGCGGTGCTGTGGTCGGGTCTGCGCCGCGCGCATGCGCCGGTGCCCGGCCGCATCGGCCTGATGCCGCATCACAAAAGTTACGACGGCGCCAACTGGGACGCGATCGCGCGCGACGCGGGGCTGTTTCCGATCGATCCGCGCCAATCGCCCGAAGCGGTGACCGCCGCGCTCGCCGGCTGCGAACGCGTGCTCACCGAATCCCTGCACGGCGCGATCTTCGCCGACACGCTGGGCATTCCGTGGCGCGCGGTGGTGTTGGCGCGGCGCTTCAACGATTTCAAATGGGGCGACTGGCTCGATACGCTTGGCATGACGCTCGATGCCGCAGAAGTGGATGTCGAACTCCTGCGTGCGTTGCCGTTCGTAAAAGGCATCGGCAACCGGCTCGCACGCTGGACGGATCGCGGCGGTGTCGACGCGCGCAATCATCTGCGCCCGGTGCGCGCGGCGACTGCGGGCGATATCGCCCGGGTCGTCGATGCATTGCGCGGTTTCGCTGCGGACAGCGCGAAGTTCGTCGTCAGCGACCCCTCGCGCAGGGCCGCGCAACAGGCGGCGATGCGCGAACGCTGCGCGCAGTTCGCGAAGGACTACGGACTGATGTTCGCGGGCTGAATCCAGCGGTACCCTATTCCGATTCCAACGCTTCCCACTGCGCGTAGGCCTGTTCCAGCGCCGTCTGCGTCGCCGCGAGCTCGGCGTTGTGCGCGGCGACCGAAGCGTGATCTCGCTGGAAGAACGCGGGATCGTGCATCGCGGCGGTCATCGCTGCAATCTTCGTTTCCAGCATTTCGATCCGCGCCGGCAGCAGTTCGAGTTCGCGCTGGTCCTTGTAGCTGAGCTTGCGCTTGGCTGCTGCAGGCACGGGCGCTTCGACCACTTTTTCTTTCGGCGCCGCCGCCGCCGTGGCCCGCGCCGATTCACCCCGGGTCGGGCGCTGACGCAGCCAGTCGCTGTAGCCGCCGACGTAATCGCCGACGCGGCCGTCGCCTTCCATCACCAGGGTCGAGGTCACCACGCTGTCGAGGAAGTCGCGGTCGTGGCTGACCAGCAGCAGCGTGCCGGGATATTCGCCGAGCAGTTCTTCCAGCAGCTCCAGCGTCTCTACGTCGAGGTCGTTGGTCGGTTCGTCCATCACCAGCAGATTCGACGGCTGCGCGAACAGTTTCGCCAGCAGCAGCCGGTTGCGTTCGCCGCCGGAGAGTCGCGTGATCGGCGCGCGCGCGCGTTCGGGCGTGAACAAAAAGTCCTGCAGATAGCCGATCGCATGCTTCTGCTTGCCGTTGATCTCGACGAAATCCTTGCCTTCGGAGACGTTCTCCAGCGCGCTCCAGTCTTCGCGCAGCGTGGCGCGGTACTGGTCGAAATACGCGACCTGCAGCTGGGTGCCGATTTTGATCTCGCCCGACTGCGGCTGCAGATCGCCCAGCAGCAGTTTGAGCAGCGTGGTCTTGCCGCTGCCGTTGGCGCCGATCAGGCCAATGCGATCGCCGCGCAATATGGTGGTGGAGAAGTTCTTGAGCAGCACGCGCTCGCCGTAAGCGAACGACACGTCCTTCGCTTCGATGACCTTCTTGCCCGAAGCGCCGGCCTGCGCGGTTTCCATGCGCACGTTGCCGGACAGGTCGCGCCGCTGCACGCGCTCGTCGCGCATCGCCTTGAGCCTGCGAACGCGTCCCTCGTCGCGGGTGCGGCGGGCCTTGATGCCTTGCCGGATCCAGATTTCCTCCTGGGCCAGCATCTTGTCGAAGCGCGCATTCTCCTGCGCCTCGGCGTTCAGGCGCTCTTCGCGGCGGCGGACGTAGTTGTCCCAGTCGCCGGGCCAGCTGCTCAGCTGGCCGCGATCGATTTCCACGATGCGGGTGGCCAGCGAACGCAGGAAGCGCCGGTCATGGGTGACGAAGATCAGCGCGCCCTGCCACGCCTTCAGGAAGCCTTCGAGCCAGTCGATGGCCGCGATGTCGAGATGGTTGGTGGGTTCGTCCAGCAGCAGCAGGTCCGGCGCCGAGACCAGCGCGCGCGCCAGCAGCACCCGGCGCTTCATGCCGCCGGACAGCCGGGTGAAGTCGGCGTCGCCGTCCAGATCGAGCTTGGTGAGGGTTTCGGTGACGCGCTGGTCCAGCGACCAGCCGTTGCCGTCCTCGATCCTGGTTTGCACCGCCGCCAGGGCGTCGGTATCGAGCTCGTCGGCGTGGATCAGGTGGTGATAGTCGGCCAGCAGCTGGCCCATTTCACCCAGGCCGTCGGCGACCACATCGAACACGCTGCCGGCGGCACCGGCCGGCACTTCCTGCTCCAGCCGGGCGATGCGCACGCCGCCCTCGATGCGGATTTCGCCGTCGTCTGGCTTGTGCTCGCCCGCCAGCAGGCGCAGCAGGGTGGATTTTCCGGCGCCGTTGCGGCCGATCAGGGCGATGCGCTCACCGGGTTCGATCGCGAGATCGACGCCTTGGAGCAACAGCGGGCCGCCGACGCCGAAATCGACGTCATTGAGAGTGAGGATGGGCATCGCGCCAGTTTACCGGTTGCCGGCGTCCGCAGTACGCTTGGCATCCACACCACCATCGCGGAGCCCATCATGTCCAAAGGCATGGATCAGAAGAAGCAGGACAAGAAGAAACCGGAAAAGACGCTGAAAGAGAAGCGTGCGGAAAAGAAGGAAAAGAAGGGCAAGTAAACGCAGGCTTGCGCTGTCACCGCTCTTGATCGTCATCCCCGCGGTTTTCAACAGCCGTATGGCTGGTAAAGCGGGGATGACGCCTTTTGGGGTATCGGGCCCGTTGAAACTGCGCGGGTATTCAGGAACTGCACGAAAGCATCGAACAGCCCGCACGATCGCGCGCCCAGTCGGGACGCTTTGCCGCGAAACGTTCGTTGCCCGGTTGCTCATCGCAGGGCCGGCGCATGACTTCAAGCAGTTCGCCGATGCCCGCCATGTCACCGGCTTCGGCACGATCGATGACCTGCTGCGCGAGATAGTTGCGCAGCACGTATTTCGGATTGGCCAGACGCATCTTCTCGCGACGATCCGCAGCCGGCAGCGGGGCGTCGCGCAGCCGCGCGGCGTAGCGCTGCAGCCAGTCGTGGAACTGCGGCGCATGCGTGTCGCGCTTTGCAGCGTCGTAGAACGCATGGTCGAACGGCGTCAGCGTCGGCGCATCGGCATCGAAGTCCATCAGCGCGCGGAACCACAGCGTCATATCCACTTCGGCTGCCTGCATCAATGCATGCAGGTCGCGGATCAGTGCGGCATCGTCGTCGCGGCATTCGGACAATCCCAGCTTGCGCGCGATATTGTCGCGGTCCGCTGCGCTGTAGGCGGCGCCGAAAGCGTCGATGCCCGCCTGCAGCGCTTCACCGCCCGCGAAAAGCGGCGAAATCGCCTGCGCGAGGCGCACCAGATTCCAGCGCGCCACCGCCGGCTGCCAGCCGAAGCGATAGCGACGGCCCCCGGCATCGGTGGTGTTGGGCGTCCAGTCCGGGTCATAGGCATCGATCCAGCCATACGGGCCGTAGTCGATGGTCAGGCCGAGGATCGACAGGTTGTCGGTATTCATCACGCCATGGACGAAACCGACGCGCATCCACTCGGCCACCAGACGCGCGGTGCGCGTGGAAACTTCGGTGAACCAGTCGGCGTACAGCGTCTCGCCGCTGCCCTGCAGATGCGGGAAATCGCGGCGGATCGCGAAATCGAGCAACTGTCTCAGCACCTCCACTTCACCGCGCGACGACGGCAGCTCGAAATGGCCGAAGCGCAGGAACGATGGCGCGACCCGGCAGACCACCGCGCCGGGTTCGGGCTTCGGATGGCCGTCGTAGAACATGTCGCGGACCACGTCCTCGCCGGTGGCGACCAGCGACAGCGCGCGCGTGGTCGGCACACCGAGGTGATGCATGGCTTCGCTGCACAGGAATTCGCGGATCGACGAGCGCAGCACCGCACGGCCGTCGGCGCTGCGCGAATACGGCGTCGGGCCCGCGCCCTTCAACTGCAGCTCCCAGCGCTGTCCGGCGGCGTTGATGGTTTCGCCCAGACTGATCGCACGGCCGTCGCCAAGCTGCCCGGCCCAGTGACCGAACTGGTGGCCGCCGTAGTTGCTGGCGAACGGGTCCATGCCCGGAAGCAGCATGTTGCCGGCGAAGACCTGCGCGAACTGTTCCGACACGATGTCTACTTCGCCCAAGCCCAATATTTCTGTCATTTCGCGCGAAACCGCCAGCGTGCGCGGCGCAGCGACCGGCGTGGGCGATACGCGCGACCACAGCGCATGGCGCACTTCGCGACGTCGCGGCCCTGTTTCGGCGTCGCCCGGCAGTTCCGCGAGCAGGCGGTTGTCGAAATCGAAGTTCATGCCCTGCAGCATAGACGTGCCCGGCATCGGGTGCCGCCGATATCGCGGACGATCACTCCGGGAACGATCACCCGGAACGCACAGTGGCATAGGCCGCTTCGGTGCTCGAGACGAAGCCGGCCAGGCCGAATTCCCGTTCGGCGTGGGCTGCAGCATGGCGACCCATGTCCGCCAGCCGCGCCGGGTCTTCGAGCATTCCGGCGATCGCCTGCGCGATCGCCGCACGGTCGCGGACCGGAACGCACCAGCCGTCGTCGCCGGGCTTGATGTTCTCCGGCAGGCCAGCGAAGTCGCTGATCAATACCGGTTTGCCCATCGCCATCATTTCGCGGCAGGCGAACGAAATGGTTTCCACCGCATACGAGAGCACGAAGCCGGCATCGATGGCGGCGATCATCGGCCGCACATCGTCGAGCATGCCGAGATGGCGGACCCGATCGCGCAGGCCGAGCGCTTCCAGGCGCGCCGACTGCGCGGGCGACAGCGGCTTGCCGCACAGCAGCACCCGCATCTGCCGCCTCTGATCGTCATCGAGCATGGCGATCGCTTCGATCAGGTCCATCCAGCCCTTGTGATCGGCGGTGCCGGCATTGCTGCCGAGCAGCAGCGTCGCGTCCTCGGCATGGCGCGCGCGTTCCGCCGCCACCGCCTCCGCTGGCCAGGGATGGAAATATCCGGTGTCCACGCCGTTGCGCACGGTCACGATCGGCAGACCCGCATACGCGCTGGTTTCCAGCATATGTCGGGTGTAGTCGCTCACCGCGATCACCAGATGCGTGCGCTTGGCGCGCCACCGGTGCCCGACACCGGCGATCGGTTTCGAGTTGTGTTTGGTCAGCACGATGCGCGGCGCGCTTTCAGCGCCGCGCAGCGCCGCGAGCACCAGCCGGTGGTCGGCAGAACCGTTGACGTGGACGATGTCGAACGCATGCTGGTGCAGATAAGCGCGCAGTTGCCGGCGGGCGCGCAGCGACTCGGCGAGTTTGCCCAATCCGTTCGGAAACGGCTGCGCGACAGCGCGGACGCTCCCGATCATGGAAGCTTCCCGATACAGCCGGCTGGCCGGTGGCGCCGCGACGTGGATCTCATGCCGATCGCAAAGCCCGCGCGCCAGCGCCATCAAGTACGTGGTGTGGCCACCGCCGTCGCCTTCGTGGAAATTGGTGAGCAGGATCTTCATGCAGGTGGGCGATCGATGGGCGCGCCGTGGGTCAACCATCCGTCATCGGGCACGCTTGCCGCGACCGAGGATGCTCAGCGCACGTTCAAGACGTTTCCACAGCGGCGCGGGTCCGCGCATGCACAGGCGCATGTAACGCTTGGTTTCGGCCCAGTCCGGGGCAGGCTTGGTCTTGTATTCCAGCTTGACCAGTTCGAGACAGGAATTGTCGATGCCGGCCACGCGCGCGTAATGACTGATCAGTCCGCGCGAGTGCAGGCGGTTGAGGAAATTCGAAGCCGGGCCACGATTCGACCACCAACCGTTGTTGCCATGGATGCGATAACCGACATCGCCGGTGGGCAGAAAGTATTTGCGCGCACCGTACAGACTGGCGCCGTAGACCAGGCAGTTGTCGGCGCAGAGTTTCCAGGTGCGATACAGCTGTTCGGGCAGATCCAGCGAACGCTGCGCGTAGTTCTTCCGCATCGACAGCGCCGAAGTCGGCGCGCCGTACCAATGGGCCAACGCCCAGGTGCTGATCGCGGTGTAACCCAGATCGACGGCCTTGTCGGCATAACCGATCCGGCGCTGTTCGTCGCCGAACAGCATGATGTCGCTGAACACGAAGCCGACTTCCTTGCGGCTGTCGTAGATCTCGCCGATCTTCGCCAGATAGTCCGGCGCCCAGCGGTCGTCGGCATCGAGAAAGCACAGCACGTCGGCGTCGCTCGCCGCCACACCGCGCTGGAATGCCACCAGCTGGCCGCCGTTCTCGCCGCACAGCAGCGTCACCCGCGCATCGTGGCCGTAGCGCTCGCGCAGATAGTCCTGCGAACCATCGGTGGAGCCATCGTCGACGACGATGATCTGTTCCGGCGCACGGGTCTGCGCCAGCGCGCTGTCGATCGCCTCGGCGACGAAGTTGCGGTAGTTGTAGCTGGTGACGATGACTGCGAAAGTCGTGCTCATACGCCCATGCTCATGCCGCAGTGACGCTGTCCAGCGTGCGCCGGAAGTAGGCGATGGTTTCCTTCAACCCATCTTCCAGCACGACCTTCGGCTCCCAGGCCAATTTCGACCGGGCCAATGAGATGTCCGGCTGACGCTGACGCGGATCGTCGGAGGGCAATGGCCGGAACACCAGTTTCGAGCGGCCGCCCACCAGCCTCAACACCAGTTCGGCGAGTTCGATCATGGTGAACTCGCCCGGGTTGCCGATGTTGATCGGGCCGGTGAAGCCGGCCTCGGTGTCCATCATCCGCACGAAGGCTTCGATCAGATCGTCGACGTAGCAGAAGCTGCGGGTCTGGGTACCTTCGCCGTAGATGGTGATGTCTTCGCCGCGCAGCGCCTGGACGATGAAATTGCTGACCACGCGGCCGTCATTCGGATGCATCCGCGGGCCGTAGGTGTTGAAGATGCGTACGACCTTGATGTCGAGGTTGTGCTGGCGGTGGTAATCGAAGAACAGGGTTTCCGCGCAGCGTTTGCCTTCGTCGTAACAGCTGCGGATGCCGATCGGATTGACCCGGCCCCAGTAACCTTCCGTCTGCGGGTGCACTTCCGGATCGCCGTAGACCTCGCTGGTCGAGGCCTGCAGGATCCGCGCTTTCAGGCGTTTGGCCAGGCCAAGCATGTTGATCGCGCCGTGGACGCTGGTCTTGGTGGTCTGGACCGGATCGTGCTGGTAGTGCACCGGCGAGGCCGGACAGGCGAGGTTGTAGATCCGGTCGACTTCGACGTACAGCGGAAAAGTCACGTCGTGACGCATCAGCTCGAAGTACGGATGATTCAGACGGTGCGCGATGTTGCGCTTGCTGCCGGTGAAGAAATTGTCGACGCAGATCACATCATGACCGTCGTCCAGCAGGCGATCGCACAGATGCGAGCCGAGAAAGCCGGCGCCGCCAGTGATGAGCATACGAGCCATGTAGACGGAAGTCCTTGAATGAATGGGGGAGGCATTCCTGTGCCGAACAGGACGCCACAATCAACGGCCCCCTACCGTCGCGGTATTTTCATGGATCGGGCGCCGGAACGCGAGCGACGGACGAAACCGGAACCCAGTCACAGGTCAGCGTTCAGGCGTATCCAGAGGTCGTCCTTCCTGCAGCAACCACAGCATGATCGTTTTCTGACGCACGTAATTGGCGCGGACATAGGCATAGACCAGGCCGTGCCAGCCATCGAGAAACCCGAGCCGGAACACATAGCCGCGCCAGAACCGCCATGCCGGAGAAAAGACCAGCTTGCCCAGCGAGGCGCGTTTGCCGCGCGAGAATTCGTACTCGGCCATCATCCGCGCGTAACGCTCGGTCTTGCTCAACTGCTGCATCAGCGAGCGGTACGGGTAATGGATCAGATCGCCGGCCAGGGCGCGTACCGCGCCATCGACGCTGGCGGCCTCGTGGATTTCGCGGTCGCCGCGCCAACCGCCGCGACGGCGGTCGAACAGGCGCAGCACCCGATCGGGATAGGCGTTGCCGCGCCGCAGGAACTTGCCGAAATACTCGCTCAAGCGCGCGAACCGGTAGCCGGCGGCATCGGCGAAACCGGCATCGCGCGCGGCGAGAATCGATGCGCGCAGTTCAGGGCTCACACGCTCGTCGGCGTCCAGACACAGCACCCAGTCGTGGGTCGCTTGATCGACCGCGAACTGTTTCTGGCTGCGAAACCCGTCGAACGGTCGCACCAGCACCCGTGCGCCCGCCGCTTCGGCGATGGCACGGGTGTCGTCGGTCGAACCCGAGTCCACCACCACGATCTCCGCGCAGAACGCCAGCGAGGCGAGGCAGTCGCCGATGCGGTCGGCCTCGTTGAACGTGATAATGACTGCCGAAATCGGCGGGTCCGAAGCGGGTGAGGACATATTGATGGCGGAGTACCTGTTGTTCGCGACCGAGCGCTATGCGCTGCCCATCCTGCAGCCGTTGGCGGATGCGCTGCAAGCGTCGGGGCACGGCGTCTCCGCGTGGCTGGTCGACGGCGCCGCCGGTGCGCGCCTGCCCGCGCCGGTGCGCAGCGTGGGTCTGCGAGAGGCGGTGGCGCTGAAACCACGCGCAGTGTTTTCGGCCGCGAACTGGGTGCCGACCTTCCTCAGCGGCCCGAAAGTGCAGCTGTTCCACGGCTTCAACGTGGAAAAGCGCGACGACGCGCGCGGGCATTTCCGGGTGCGGGGCCTGTTCGACCTCTACTGCACGCAGGGCCCGGCGACGACCGCGCCGTTCCGCGCACTGGCCGCGCGGCACCCGCACTTCGCGGTGGTCGAAACCGGCTGGCCCAAGCTCGACCCGCTGTTCCGCGACGACGACGGCGCCTCGGCCGCCTTGCGCACGCCCGCGAACGACCGACCGATCGTGCTGTTCGCATCCACCTTCACCGAACGCCTGAGCGCCGCGCCGCATCTGTTCGACGCCATCGCCGCTGAAATCGCGCGTGGCGACCGTTACTGGCTGCTGACCCTGCACCCGAAATGCGCGCCCGGGTTGTTCGACCGTTATCGCAGCCTCGTCGGGCCGAACGCGGCTTTCGTCGAAACCGAACAGCTGATGGCCGCGCAGCGCGCCGCCGATGTGCTGGTGGCGGATACGACGTCGGTGGTTTCGGAATTCGTGGTCCAACACAAACCGGTGGTGACCTTCCGCAACCGCGCGCCGAAGCCGCACATGCTGGATTTCGACGATTCTTCGCAATTGCCGGCGATGCTGGCGCAGGCGTTCGCACCCAGCGCTGCGCTGCGCGACGCGTTGGCCGAATACGCCGACAAGATCCATCCGTATCGCGATGGCCGGGCATCCGAACGGGTCATCGCCGCCACCGACGATCTGATCGCAGGGCGACTGGGCAAACGCACGGGCAAACCGCTCTCCGGCCGTCTGCGCGCGCTCCAGGTCAGGGCGAAGCTCGGCTATTGGACAATGGGCTGAATCACCACCGCAGCGCGCTGCGGGCGATCTCCCGGCCCAATCGCGCATGCAGCGCGAAAGCCTCGGCTTCGGGCACGAAACGCAGGCGCAGCGGTTCGGCCATGGCGGTGCCGCCTGCGGTATCCAGCAGCAGCATGGCCGTGCCGAGACGACGGTCCAGCGGCGACTGTCCGATGCGGATCGCCTGCAGTTTATGGATCTCGGCGAAACGCCACTGCCGGGTCCACCAGCCGTTGCGGGTGGCGATCAGCCGATCGTCGATCGCGTAACCGGCATGCCGCGCGTTCTGCCAGGCGAGATAGGCAGCCCACGGCAGCCACAGGCACACCAGCGCCAGGCCGAGGCCGCCGAACTTCCAGAACGCCGCCGCACCGAGCGCTGCGGTCAGCAGACACTGCGGCAGGAACAGCCGCCACGCGGTCAGGCGGTGCAGCGGGTGCCAGCCGGGCATCGGCCACTGCGCTTCGGGCATGAGATGACGGATCAGCTCTTCGCAGCGTTCCGGGGTCGCTACCGGCGCCACTTCGCGCAACGAGCGCGGCTGGCTGTGCGAACCGTTGTCGAGCACGGCGGTGCTCACTTCCAGCGTGCGGCGACGGAAAAACCGGTGCAGCATGCCTTCGCGCAGGGTCCACGACTGGATGCGTTTGCGCGGCGTGCTGGTGCGCAGGCGGGTCAATAGACCGCGCTCCAGGGTCAGCCGGCGACCATGCTCTTCCAGCCGATAGCCGCTGTACTGCAGCACCGCGAGCACCACCGAGAAGGTCCGGATCGCGATCACGAACAGCAGCGCCAGCGTGACCATCGCCATCGCCTCGTGGCCGCGACCGTATGTGCCGACCATGCCGAACACGATCCGGCCCCAATGCCTGGCCAGATCCGACAGCAGATCGGGATTGAACTGGCTGAGCGCCGCGAACGCACCGCCCAGCACGACCATGCCGCGGTTCGAGATCAGGCCCACACGGACGATATCGGCCGGTGTGAGCGTCAGCAGCAGCTCGCCCGCATCCGCTTCGGTGCGGAAGGCGACTTCACCGGCAACGGCGGGCTTCGCGCCACCGCGCTGGCGGCGCACCAGCGCTTCGAGCGCCAGGGCATCGTCGTATTTCAGCACGCGCATTTCGGCTTCCGGCTTGATCCCGCCCGCGGACTCCAGCCGCACTTCGGCCACGCCGAAGATCCGGTGCAGCAGCGTCTGGTGCAGCGCGACGTTGTGGATCCGCGCGAAAGGAATCTGGCGCAGGCTGCGCTGCAGCATGCCGCTGCGGATCTGCAGACTGTCCTCGCCGATGCGGAAACGATAGGTGTAGTACTGCCACAGCGAGATCGCGCCGAGGATGCAGATCGCGACCAGGCCCCACAGGTCGTTGCGGTCGCCGCGCCCGAACAGGAACAGCACCAGGATCGGCACGATGAACTGTCTGAGCTGCTGGATCAGCACGAACAGCCATGACATCGGGTGCAGCCGGCGCTCGGGTTGCGCGTCCACGACCGGCGCGACGAGAACTTCAGGCGTCGGCGTGGTCATCGTCTTCCTGGCGATCGATGTGACGGCTGAAATGTTCGCGCAGACGCTCGGCGTCGGCATCGTCCAACCCGGAGATGCTCACCGCGCTCAAGCGCGTGCCGGCGGTGTGCAACACCAGCGAGGCGAGACGGTGCGAGCGCTCCAGCGGGCCGCGCTTGAGATCGAGATGCTGCACCCGCGACGTCGGCACATGGGTTTCCCATTGCCACAGACGGCCGCGACGCACCGCGAAACCGTCCGCATCGAGTTTCCAGAACGTGTAGTGATAGCGCTTGTGCGCGACCCAGAGCGCGAGTGCGATCGCGATGACCCAGGCCGCCGCGATCGAACCCCAGGCCCAGAGCGGCTTCGGCACGCTGCCGTACAGCACCGAACTGGCCATCAACGTCGGCGGTATCGCCACCAGCAGCGCCACGTACAGGAAGACCCGGCGCGCACGCACCGGCAAGCGTTGCCAGTCGCTGGGACCCGACCACTCGGCAGCCTGCACGTCCACCGCTGCGGGCGCGATGGTGGCGGCGGTATCGGCGGCGTCGGAAGACGGTTCGTCCCCGGCGAGGTCAGCCATCGCAGTATCGGTGGGAGGTGGTGTGGATTCGCTGTGCGGCGTCATGCGCGCCCTTCAAGATCGCGGTAGGGGTTGTGATACGGGTTCAACGAGGGTTGCAACGTGTATCGCTTGTACGTCCACTGGTACTGCGCCGGCGAGCGCCGGGCAATGCGCTCCACGGCCGCGTTCAGCGCTGCGGTCGCGACGAGGGTATCGCTTGATGCGATCGCGTCTGGTGCCGGCTCGAACCGCAGCGCGAACGCCTGATCGCCGATCCGCTCGCAGTAAGCGAACAACACCGTCGCGCCGCTGCGTTCGGCCAACCGCGGCAACAGCGTCATCGTATACGCAGGTTTGCCGAAGAATGGCGCGAACTCGCCGTCGCCGCGCTTCGGCTGCTGATCGGGCAGGATACCGACCACGCCACCGTCGCGCAGGCGTTTGAACAACTGGCGGATGCCGGCGGCCTCGGCGCGGATCTGGGCGACGCGGTCGCCATCGTCCGCACGCACCTGGCGCAGGAAGGCTTCCCCCAGCGCCGAGTCCGGCGGCCGGTACAGGATGGCCAGCGGCGTGTGCGCGGCCAGCCACTGGTTCAACAGTTCCCAGTTGCCGTAATGCGGCGCGGCGACGATCACGCCTTTGCCCGAGGCAATCGCAGCATCGAACAGTGCCACGCCCTGGGTTTCGCGGATCAGCCGGAGATTCTCCGCATGCGGTCGGGTCCACAGCCGCAGCGTTTCGAACGTCTGCCGCGCGGTCGTGCGCAGGATTTCGCGCTGCAGGATCTCGCGTTGTCCGGGCAGCAGCTCGGGACAGGCCAATTCGAGATTGCGCCCCGCCACCACGCTTTCGCGCCCGCCGCTGCGCCACCACAGCCAGGCGATCGCGTCGCCCAGCGCGCGCAACCATGGCCACGGCAGCCGCGCGAAGGCGCTGATGAGCAGAAACAACAGACGGGCGACGACTTCGGACATCCGTCGAGTCTACTTGGACGGCGGTAACGGTACGGAATGGCGGAGGTCATTGCATGCGACGTCGTGCTTGGCGAAGACATCCCGCGCATCCACCGCCGACTTGCATCGCGCAGCGCATCCCGGAGATGCTGCCGGGTCACATCCCCCCGTCATTGCTGCCCAAGACCATGCTCGCCCTCATCCAGCGCGTCACCGAAGCCAAGGTCGTCGTCGACGGCGACACCGTCGGTGCCATCGGCCCCGGGCTGCTGGCCCTGGTCGGGGTGGAGCCCGGCGATGGCCCGGCCCAGGTCGCCAAGCTCGGCGACCGCCTGCTCCGCTACCGGGTGTTTTCCGATGACGCCGGCAAGATGAACCTGTCTCTCGCCGATACCGGCGGTGGCCTGCTGCTGGTCAGCCAATTCACCCTTGCCGCCGACACGTCTTCGGGGCTTCGGCCGAGCTTCAGCACCGCGGCGGCGCCAGCGGAGGCCGAGCGCATCTTCGGCGAATTGGCAGTGTATTGCCGTCAAAAGCACGCGAATGCTGTCGAGACCGGCCGCTTCGGTGCGCATATGGTCGTCAGCCTCGTCAACGACGGCCCGGTCACCTTCCTGCTCCGGGCCTGAATCGCGTAGCCGCACCGTCGCACGAGGCTTGAATGCGTCGCTGCGACGCACCACATCGTGCGGGCACAGCCTCCCTTCACCGGTCGTGCGTTGTACCGACCGAATGCTTCCGAATCACCTCAAGCGCCGTTTCCGCCCACTCCGGCGCCCAGTCCCCACCCCGGGGCTGTTATAATTACGGGTTCACTTTCCCACGGTGGCGCCCATGGCCAACGAACGTCAGGCTCCGCAGTCCGACATCAAGCAACTGATCAGCAAGGGCCTGGAGCAGGGCTATTTGACCTATGCCGAGGTCAACGATCACCTGCCCGACGACCTTGTCGATCCCGAGCAGATCGAAGACATCATCGGCATGATCAACGGCATGGGCATCGAGGTGCACGAAGTCGCGCCCGATGTCGATACCCTGCTGCTCGCCGAAGGCACGACCGGCAACCGCGAAGTCGACGATACCGCCGCAGAAGAAGCCGCGGCCACGTTGACCGCGCTCGACGGCGAAGGCGGCCGTACCACCGACCCGGTGCGCATGTACATGCGCGAAATGGGCACGGTCGAACTGCTGACGCGCGAGGGCGAAATCGCCATCGCCAAGCGGATCGAGGAAGGCCTCGTCCAGATGATGTCCGCGCTGGCCAGCTTCCCGTGGTCGGTGCAACTGCTGCTCGAAGAATACGACCTGCACAAGGCCGGCAAGAAGCGCCTCGCCGACATCGTCGTGGGCTTCAACGACATCGAAGAACCGGTCGAAGAAATTCCGGTCGCCGAGGTCGCCGAGGACGCGTTGGAAGCCGCCGAAGACGAAGAAGTCGCGGAAGGCACCGAGGCTGAAGCCGAAGCCGGCCCGACCGGACCGGATCCTGCGGAAGTCGCACGTCGCATGGAAGGCCTCGGCGCCAGCTACGTGAAGTTCCAGAAGGCCTACGCCAAGCAGGGACCGGCCAACAAGGCCGTCGCCAAGCTGCGCGAGGAAATGGCCGAGCAGTTCATGACCCTCAAACTCCCGCTGCCGCTGACCGATACCCTGGTCCGCAAGCTGCGCGAAGTACTGGGTCAGATCAAGGAGCACGAGCGCCGCATCCTCGACCTCTCCACCCGCATCGCGCGCATGCCCCGCAAGGATTTCATCCGCGCGTGGGAAGGCAACCAGACCAATGTGGGCTGGGTCGACGAAATGCTCAAGCGCAAGCAGAAGTGGTCTTCGGGCCTGCGCGACGTGAAGGATCAGGTCATCGCCGAACAGGAAGCGACCATCGCCATCGAACAGGCGCTGTATCTCAACCTCGTCGACATCAAGGACATCAGCCGCGCAATGGCCTACGGCGAAGCCAAGGCGCGCAAGGCAAAGAAGGAAATGGTCGAGGCCAACCTGCGCCTCGTCATCTCCATCGCCAAGAAGTACACCAACCGCGGCCTGCAGTTCCTCGACCTCATCCAGGAAGGCAACATCGGCCTGATGAAGGCCGTGGACAAATTCGAATACCGTCGCGGCTACAAGTTCTCGACCTACGCGACGTGGTGGATCCGCCAAGCCATCACCCGTTCGATCGCCGATCAGGCGCGCACCATCCGCATCCCGGTGCACATGATCGAAACGATCAACAAGTTGAATCGTATTTCGAGGCAGATGCTGCAGCAGTACGGCCGCGAAGCGACGCCGGAAGAATTGGCGAAAGAAATGGACATGCCGGAAGACAAGATCCGGAAAGTCCTGAAGATCGCCAAGGAACCCATTTCGATGGAGACCCCGATCGGCGACGACGAAGACAGCCATCTCGGCGACTTCATCGAAGACACCAATGTCGAATCCCCGATCGAGAACACGGTCAACATCAACCTGCAGGAAACCGTGCGCGACGTGCTCGCCGGCCTCACCCCGCGCGAAGCGAAAGTGCTGCGCATGCGCTTCGGCATCGACATGAACACGGATCACACGCTGGAGGAAGTCGGCAAACAGTTCGACGTCACCCGCGAGCGCATCCGCCAGATCGAAGCCAAGGCCCTGCGCAAACTGCGTCATCCCAGCCGTTCGGAACAACTGCGGAGCTTTCTCGATATCGAGTAGGCATCACTGCGTTCAGCAGAAGAAGAGCCCGCCGCATGGCGGGCTTTTCGTTTTTGCGGGGCATGCTGCGGGAATGCCTTCATGTGCGACTGCCGACACACTCCCTGACCCGTCGTCCCGGCGAAGGCCGGGACCCAGTTTTTCGCTTCGCTTTGCTAAGATTCCGCTCACGGGCCTATAGCTCAATGGTTAGAGCAGAGGACTCATAATCCTTTGGTTCCAGGTTCGAGTCCTGGTGGGCCCACAACTAGGATGCAAACTGACTCCGTGTGTTCTGGAAGCCAAAGGTTGTCTGATTTGGCCAGAGGCAGGGGTCGGGCTCCCGGGGCGCCGGCTCCTTGGAAATCGGCTGCGCATGAGCAACGGCGCTATCTCTCTTGATGCTCATGTGGGTCTGCGCGGATGATTGGTCACCCTGTCGGAACTGACAGGTTGATTGGGCGACAGACGTTTGCTGATGTATGGATGGCCACATGAGCGGTCGTCTGCTTTTAACCTTTCAGCGATATTCGCTGCCCAAGTCGAGTCGCCACATAGCCGCCTCTCGGAACCATGCAGAACTCCTCGAAGGAGGTCCCTGCAAAGCGGTGGACGCCATTCAAGCCTGGACGCACCGAGCAGGTCGGAGCGGTTCCTACTACGACTGATGGATGGCACGCGCTCAACTGCACGGAATCATTCCCACGAATCGCCGATTGAATGGATCGTCCTTTCCACGGTCAGCACAGCGAAGAAGATCGAAGGGTGTCATTCAAGAACTGCATCAATCGCCACCGTATGGCGCGAAAGGAAGAGCAAGGCGTTTGCCGGTTCGACGCTAGATTCTTGTCAGCATTACCAGCGCAGGGCGCGAATATTTGGAGAGATCGGAAATGAACAACTTCGATTCCAGCCTGACAACCGAGGCGGCGGGCAAACCGTTGGTGGAAATTTTGCGCGCCCCCCCCGAATGGCTGCTCGGTGTCTCGCCCGAAGCGGCGGACGCGCTAAGGGGCATTGGCATCGAGTCTATTTTCGATCTCGCCTCTTCGCGCATTTTCGAAAGTGCGCGTCTACTCGATGAGGCCGGGTCCGACCCGCAATCGGTCGTCTATCGTTTTGGTGTCGCGCCGGCCGACGTGGTGAATGCCCTGCCGCCGGGCGTCGCGCTCGGCGACTTACGCTATCAGACGCTCGAGATCATCGAGGGCGTATCGCCCGCCGCCGCGGTGACCTTGGCGGACGTGCTGAGCGTGAGGAACGTGCGGGACTTTGCGCTGTGGCCGCCGCATGCCGTGGCGCGGCGGCTAGTGCAGGCCGCATTCGTCCCTGAGATGCTGCCCGCGGCGGATCCGGAAGCGCCGGTCGACCTGTTGCCGAAGTCGGGCGTCTATCCGGTCGAACGCGTGTTCTACTCGATGCTAGTCTTCGATGGCGCACTGGATCGCGACCTGCCCGAGCTCGAAACGGCGACTCCGCTCAATCTCGCGCCCGTGCTTTCGGGTGAGAACATATTCAAGACGCCCGGCGAGGGCGCTCTTCTGACCTTTTCGCAGTCGTGGTACGCACAAGGCGTCGCGCTCGGTCAGCTGCTGCACAGCGTGGCTCTCGCGCCCGGAGAGAGTACCCGGATCGCGATGATCGACTGGTCGCGACGCACTACCGGGCGCCAGGACGAGAGCGTCGACGAGACCGAATCGCTTTCGAACATTGCCGACCACACCCGCTCGCTCGCCGAGGTGACCAACGCAGTCGCTGCCGAGGCACAGTCAGGGTTCTCGCAGACCAACATGACCAGTAGCTCGGAAGCCGAAGGAGATGCGTTCGGATTCAGCATGGGGCCATTTACTGTCGGCGACAGCGGCGGATCCGCGACTGCTCGCAGCAACGCGATGAGCTTCTCCTCTTCTGCCGGTCGGCGCGAACTGTTCGGAGAGATGAAGCAGAACGTGGTCGACCGGACACATCAGCAGGCTCATGCGGCCCGTAATAGGCGCGCGAGCGTCGTTCGCGAGGTTTCCCAGGAAGAGCACGAATCCATCTCGACCCGGGCAGTGACCAACTACAATCACATGCACGCGCTGTCGGTACAGTACTACGAGATAGTGCAGATATATCGTGTGGCCGTGAACTTGTCGAAAGTCGATAAATGCCTTTTCGTCCCGCTCGCGCTGCTCGACTTCAGCGATCATGACATCGTGCGGCGCTTCCATCCTTGGCTCCTCGCAGCAGCGATCGACGATGAGGCGCGCCGACTTATCTCGACCAACTATCGGATGGTCGAGCTCAAGACGCTCGGCAGCGGGCCGCTGTCGATCCGCAACGCCGGCATGGTGCCGTACCGCCTCAAGCAAGATTACAAGCTGGTCGAACTCCCTCCGGAAGCACGCCTGCACAGCTTCTATCTGATGCCGGCGGGCGATCCCGCTGTCTCGCTGACGGTGAAACTGCGCGATGGGACGACGGCAGAAGTGCAGGCCAACGGCCAAGACCTTAACCTTCCTGATCGTCCGGCGTTGCGCGAGATCGCCTCGATCACTGGGACCAATCCGACCGCCAACCCATTCTCGTCCTACGTCGCACTGAACTTCACGTTCGAAGGCTGGCCTTTCGGCATCGACGTTCAGATGGACATACCGAAAAGCACGACCGACTTGCCGCTTCTGGTATCGATGGGTGGCGGGGCTCGGGCCGAGTTGGTCGAGCATTTGAAGGCAAACCGCCTGCACTACAGCCAGGCGGCGTTTCTCGCGCTCGATCAAGCGGAAGTCGTTCTGCTGCTCTCGGCCTACAATTTCGGCGGCAAGCCGGTTTCCTCGATCATCGATCCCAAGCCGCTGACCGTAGCTGGCAACTACGTCGTGTTCCGCATGCGGCTGACGCCAGATGCCGAATCCGGCGACACACAGGAAAAGGCCTGGGCCCGTTGGCTGCGCGAACACGGGCTGGATGAGATCCGGCAGTCTGAAGATCTGGTGCCACTCCCCAGCGGCGGAGTGTTCGCCGAAGCCGTTCCAGGGCGCTACAACTCGGCCGAGAAGCTCGACGTCACGCGGTTCTGGAACTGGCAGGACTCGCCGATTCCGATCGTCGCGCCCGAGATCGCTGCGATACAGGCCGGCAGCAGGGCACAGCCCGAGGCCGATCTCAAAGCAGGACAATTCAGCCAGCCGCTCGTCAGCATTGTCAATCCCACCACTTTGCCCGACCCCACCGGGCTTGCCACGGCGTTCGGCACGATCGGAAATGGCAACATGTTCCGCGACATGAGCGGGCTCGCAGCCACGATCGGTCTGGCACAGGCCGGGGCAGGCGCCGCAATCGACGCCACGACAGCCGGCCAGATTCAGGCCGGGGCCAATCTGGCAACCGCGGCCAAGAAGGATGTCGAAAAGTTCAAGGCAGCGCTGACCTTCGCTGCAGCAATGTTTGGTCGTGGAGGTACTGACACGTCACCGTCCACCATTTCCAACGAAGGCGCCAAGATAAACCATGGTAGAGACATGGATCGACGCGATGCATCGACGGCCATTGGTCAATCTGCACCTACTGGAACAGTATCGAATGGCGGTGCAAGCGGAGGCGGCGGATCAACACCGGCAGCAGCTTCACCACGCGTGAGTGGCACGAGCGGCGCTCAAGGCGGCGAGAGTGCTGCCTTTCAACGGGCGGTCTGGGGGAGCGACGGTCAATCGCGTGCCGAGATGATCAACACGATCAACTCCGAGCCAGTGATGTCACCGATGTTTCCTCCGCCACCGCCCCCGGTTGACCCCGAAATTTTCGACTTTCAGATGGTAACGCCCGCGCCGGCCGATGGCACTCCGGGAGGCTGGAGTCAGACATCTTGCCTAGAAATTGGATTTCAACGGATGGGTGTCCGAATTCCGATTCGGATAGTTGTAGGAGTGCCAGGCCGCACAACTCGCCAAGGGCTGATCACAAAGCGACAGGCTCAGACGCAAGCCGCAAATGCCTGCTGGTTTTCAGCTTCCGCGTTATCGGTAGCCCTCAACAACGGAATGACGATTCCAAACTTGGAGCAGTGGTTCCGAGCGGAAATGCAAACCCAACTTCGGATCATGATCGATGTCTGCACGGTCACCGGATGTTCGGGCGGCGCAAAGGTGAAAACCCTGATCTTCGTTTCCCATGGCGATGCACTTCAAACCTTCGTCGAGTTGCCGCCCGACGAAGTGTGATTTGCGCTGTTGTCTTGCGCTGAGATCTGCCATGGTTTGCATCGAGATGCTGATCTAAGGCGCCAGTTCGAGTCCAGCGGGCGGCTCGAACTGGAGATAAAGATCAGGACACCCACAGATCTCAACTGCAAAGTCGAAAATTAAGCAGGCTCGCCTCCGTCCGTCCCAAATGGACGAAGACCAGCACGATTTAACGGAATCAGAATCCATCGCGCGCAGACCATTCTCCGGGTCGGGCCGATAAAGATCAGGACACCCACAGATCTCAACTGAAAAGTCGAAAATTAAGCAGGCTCGCCTCCGTCCGTCCCAAATGGACGAAGACCAGCACGATTTAACGGAATCAGAATCCATCGCGCGCAGACCAT
>JAFLDZ010000029.1 GCA_017302135.1 Lysobacterales bacterium
CCGCCGGCACGACGCCCGCAGCTGCCGCACCGACCCCGCCCGCGACCCCGCCGACCGCCTGATGCCGCTTCCGGAGTCCGCCATGTCCGCTTCCATCGTCCGCAATCCGAACACCGAGCCGGCCTGGCTGGACGACGACACCCTGCGCGCGGTGCGTCCGCAGGTGCGGCACCTGCTGGAATCCTCGGCCGGTTTCCGCGCGCTCGAACCCGAGAAGCAGCAGGACATCGCGCGCACGATGGTGCGCGTGGCCTCGTACATGGCCAATCCGCAGGGCCTGGCGAAGCAGGAACTCACGCCGGGCAAGGGCGTGCTGGCGAAAGAACAGGCGCTGCCGGTTTACGGTGCGCCGGCGCAGACGCTGGCCAATCCGGTCGATCAGGCCAAGAACAAGGCCTCGGAAAAAATCGGCACCTTCGCCGGCAGCGATTTCGAAGCCGGTTCGGTGAAGCAGGGTGCGGAGAATTTCAAGAATTTCGTCGGCGCCGTCGATTTCCCCAAGTTCGTCGGCGGGCTGATCCAGAATGTGTTCCAGGCGATCGTCGATGCTTCGATCCAGCAGATGGAAGCGTATGCGGAACTGCTCAAGGCGGTGGCGCAGACGGTCGACCAGTTCGCCGCCGACAACATCACCATGAACAATGCGCGCGACTGGATGACGCAGCGCTTCGGCGCCGATCTCACCATCGATACCAGCGACGAGGAAAGCGGCCCGCGGCTGGGCGTGAAAAGCGAGGACGAGCCCGAGGCCGCGCTGAGCCGGGTCAGCCAGGAACTGCAGCTGGCCGAGCCGGTCACCGACCTGTCCGACCCCGAGCAGGAATCGCGTCTGGTGATGGCCGCGCGCATGCAGATGGCGCGCAGCCGCCAGCAGATGCTGTCGTCGATGGTGATGCTGGGCATCAACCGCATCGTGGTGACCGATGGCCTGATCAACGCGAAGGTCGTGTTCAACTTCCGCGCCAGCGACGACGCCAAGCGCGATGCCAAGGCATCGCTGTACGACCGCGACTCCAGTTACAACAAGAACACCACCGTGGCCGGAGCGCATTTCGGCTGGGGCGGTGCGGCCAGCGCCAACACCAATGTGCAGAGCCACATGACCACGGTGTCGTCGTCGGTCGACGAGACCTCCAACTCCAGTCAGGAAATGAAGGCCAAGCTCACCGGCGAAGTGCGGGTGAATTTCAAGTCGGATTATTTCCCGATGGAAAAACTCGCTTCGCCGGGCATGATCGCCAGCATCCAGGGCAACGCCACGCCGTTCGACCCGAACGTGAAGCCGAACAGCGCGCAAGCCAACCGGGCGGGCGCCTCCACAGCCGCTCCCGCACCCGCAGCGGGCTGAGGTGCGCGCGCCATGCTGCGTCTCGCGCCGCCACCGCCTGCCGTACGCATCCCGACGCAGCATCCGTATGCGGCGCTGCTCGGTGCGGTGTCGGTCGCGCTGTCCGCGCTCGACGCGCACGAACGTGCTTGTGCGGCAGCGAGCGCCTACGCGCAGGCGCTGGCGGGCATCGACTTCGATCTGCCCGAGGCCGCACCCACCGTCGAGGACCGCGTCCAGCTCAACGCCGCCGCGCCGCTGTACTTCGCCAGCGAACTGGAACGCGCCGGGCTGCTGCCGACCGCCGAACTGATCGCCGGCCTGTTCGTCAGCGGTGCGATCACCCAGCCGCTGGGACCGACCGCAAACCTGCTGCACGATTTCTGGCGCGGCCGGCGCGAGCGTCTGGATGCCGACGAGCGCAATGCCATCTACGCGCGGGTGATCGAGACGCCGCACTTCGATCGGTTGATGCACGCGCTGTGCGACGCCATCGTCATGCAGGCCGACGGCGTCGATCTGCGCGAACAGGTGCTGGTGGCGACGCACGCCCAGGGGCTGGCAGCGTTTCTCGCCCAGCGCGTCGACCCGATGGCCGCGATCGCCGCGCGCGACATCGTCGAGACCATCAACACCGCGCTGCAGTTCCTGCGCGACCGCATGCTGCAGGCCGCGTTCGCGGTCAACGATCTGTGGCGGCTCGTCGCCATCGTCGGCAGCCAGAACGGCATCCCCGCCGGCATGGCGCAGCAGCACTTGGAACGCGGACGCAACGGCCAGGCGGTGCTGCTCTGGCTGGGGCAGCACTACACGGACAGCGCGATCCGTTTCGACCCGGCAAAGCCCGATGACATCGCCGTCATCGTCGCCGCGCAGCGCTGGCTGGCATCGGCACCCGCGCCGACGGCCGCTGCAGTGCCGCCGTCCTACGCGGGCGTGGATTCCGCGCTGCCCACCGTGTCGCTGTCGATGGGGGCATAGCCATGGCGAGCGCAGCCGCCATGCCCGCCACCGGAACATCCGCAGCGGCCACGCGCGCACCGCCGCCGCCGTGGATCCGCGTCGCCGTGCGCGACGTGCTGGAGCGCACGCCGAACTACAGCACCCTGTCGCCGCCGCAGCGCCAGGCGCTGGCGCAGGCGATGGTGAAAGTCTCGACGCTCGCTGCCGAACTCATCGCCGAGGAAGGCCAGGCCGAAGGCGAGATCGAACGCCGCGCCGAGCCCAGACCCGCACCGCCGCTGGCGACCGCGCAGTCGGCGCAGCCCGAATTCGGCGAAGCCGCCGACCGCATCGCCGGCATCACCCGGAATGTATTGAACGCGGTGTCGTTTCCGCGCTTCGTGACCGATCTGATCAACGGCGTGTTCAAGGCCATGCTGGACGCCAACGCGCAGCAGATGAACCAGTACGTGCAGTTGCTCAATGCGGTGTCGGCGTCGGCGGAAGGCTTCGAGCGCGCCCAGTTCGGCCTGGTGCAGGTGCGGCAGTGGGTGGCCGATCATTTTCCGGAATCGATCGAATACGACTCGCCCGATCCCGAGGACATGCCGCAGCCCGGCCAGAGGATGGACGCCGACGAACTGGCGGATCTGCAGGAGGAGCTCTCGAACATCAAGCTCCGGCTGCGTCCCGGTGCGTCGATGCCGGGACAGGAGGAGGTACGCGCGACGCTTGGCGTGCCGCCGGAGGAATCGATCGACGCCAGCAACCCGGAGGCACTGGTGCCGTTCGCGCGCCGCTATCTGGCCCGCCAGCGCCAGCAGCAGCTCGCGACGATGGTGATGCTGGGCATGCAGCGGATCGTGATCGACAGCGGCAAAATCAACGCATCGATGCGCTTCCACATCGACACCCGCAGCGCCGCCAGCGAGGACAGGGGCAGCGAATTCGGTTTCAAGAACCGGGTCAAGGCCGCCGGCAGTTTCGGCGCGGGGCCGTGGGGCGTCAGCGCCGAGGTGGAGAACACCATCAGCTACGTGTCGACCGAGCGCAGCCAGCGCACCGAAGAGATCAACACCGATGTCGAACTGAATTCCTCGGTCGAGTTGAATTTCCACACCGACTATCTGCCGTTGAACCAGATGGCCGCGCAGGCGCAGGCCGACCGCATCCGCAACAGCACGCTGAATCCGTCCGCCGAGATTCCCGACCCGTCGGCCGCGCGCAACGCGCGCCTGCAGATGCAGCAACAAGCGGAACAGCAGCGGCGGACCGGCATCAACACCGCAGTGGCCGAGGGCTCGAGACCGCTGGCGCCGAGCCCCGCGCCGGCCACGCCTGCGCCCGCGAATCGCCCGGCGACGAACGCACCGGCAACGAACGCACCGGCAACGAACGCACCGGCAACGAACGCACCGGCAACGAACGCACCCGCAACGAATGCCCCGGCCAATACGAACGCGCCTGCCAACACCAACGCACCGGCAAATGCGCCTGCGAATGCAGCGAACCGCCCGGCGACGAACGCGCCCACCAATGCACCGGCCAATGCACCGGCCAATGCACCCGCCAATGCACCCGCCAATGCACCCGCCAATGCAAATGCTCCAGCCAATGCGCCTGCGAACGCGAATACACCTGCCAATGCCCCGGCGAATGCGCCTGCCAATGCGCCTGCCAATGCGCCGGCGAATGCGCCTGCGAATGCAGCGAACCGCCCGGCGACGAACGCGCCGGCCAATGCACCGGCCAATGCAAATGCTCCAGCCAATGCACCGGCCAATGCGAATGCGCCGGCCAATGCACCTGCCAACACCGGCACGGCGAATCGCCCGGCGAGCAATGCACCCGCCAATACGAATGCATCGACGAACACCGCGTCCACCAACACCACCGGCGGCGTCGGCACCACGGTCGGCAACGCGATCGGTGGGGCTGTAGGCGGCGCGGTCGAGTCGGGGCTGAGGGACCTCTTCAGCACGCCGCAGTAACGGTTTCGACCTTCGGGCGCTGGCGGTCGTGCGGCGCGGTCGCCAGAATAGGTGGATGACCAATCCCCAGACTCCCGCGCCGCTGCTCGACGGCGTCGAACGCACCACCGGCCCCGCGCCGGCCTGGACCATCCTCTGGCTGCACGGCCTCGGCGACAGCGGCGAAGGCTTCGCGCCGATCGTGCCCGAGCTGGTCCGCCCCGGCTGGCCGGCACTGCGTTTCGTCTTCCCGCACGCGCCGGTGCGCGCGGTCACCATCAACGGCGGCATGCGCATGCGCGCCTGGTACGACATCGCCCATGCCGATCTGGCCAACCGCGCCGACGAGATCGGCGTCGCCGAATCGATCGCACAGGTCGACGCCCTGATCGCCCGCGAAGCCGAACGCGGCATCCCGCCGGAGCGGCTGATCCTCGCCGGGTTCTCGCAGGGCGGCGCCGTCACCCTGGCCGCCGGCCTGCGCCGCAAGACCCCGCTGGCCGGGCTGGTCGCGCTGTCCACCTATCTGCCGGCGCCCGACAAGGCCGCCGCCGCGCTGCAGGCGGGCGCCGAACGCCAACCGCTGTTCATGGCCCACGGCCTCTACGACCCGGTGGTGCCCTACGCCGCAGGCGAACAGAGCGCCGCGCTGCTGCAGCGCATGGGCTTCGCCCCGGCGTGGCACCGCTACCCGATGGCCCACCAGGTCTGCACCGAGGAACTCAACGACCTCGGCGACTGGCTGGAAGCGCGGTTCACCGCTGCGCCAAAGGTCGAGTGACCACAGCCGCCGGATGGCGCTACCATCGGGCCATGGGATCAGGCCGCACAATGACGTGAAAGTCCTCATCGCCGACGACGAACCGATGGCGCGCGATCGCCTGCGCATGCTCCTCGCCGAGCATGCCGACATGCGGCTCGTGGCCGAAGCCGGCGACGGCAGCGCCGCACTCGACGCCTGCGCCGAGCACACCCCCGACGTCGTGCTGCTGGATATCTCGATGCCCGGCATCGACGGCCTGGAAGCCGCCCGCCACCTCGCCACCTTCGACCCGCGTCCCGCAGTGGTCTTCTGCACCGCCTACGACGAACACGCGCTGTCGGCCTTCGAAGCCGCCGCCGTCGACTATCTGGTCAAACCGGTCCGCCGCGAACGCCTCGCCATCGCCCTCGACCGCGCCCGCACTTTCGTCGCCGGCCGCGCACCGCGCCACGAAGACCCCGCACCCGCCGAAGCCGGCGCCACCAACGGAACCGGTACCAATGGAGCAGGCAACGGCAAGCGCCGCAGCCACCTCTGCGCGCGCCTGCGCGGCAGCCTGCGCCTGATCGCGATCGAAGACATCCGCTACCTGCAGGCCGACGAGAAATACGTCGTGGTCCACCACGCGCGCGGCGAGGACCTGATCGAAGAATCGTTGAAGTCGCTGGAAACGGAATTCGCGGACAACTTCGTGCGTATTCACCGTAATTGTCTGGTGTCGCGTGAAGAGCTTGTTGAACTGCGCCGTGCCAGTGATGGGCGGATCGAGGCGGTGTTGCGGCATGGGGATAAACCGCTTGAAGTCAGTCGGCGGTGTGTGCCGCATTTGCGGGATATGGTTAGGCATTTGTAGGGATGATTCTTGCGTCGTCATACATGTTGCGATCGGTTTAATGTGCGACTGAAATTAGGCCTTTGAGTGAGAGTTTCATGAGCTACCAAGCGACAGTATTTAAGATCATGATCGCATCTCCTAGTGATGTTCTAACTGAGAGAGCCATCATTAGAGAAATTATTTCAGAGTGGAACGTAGTAAATGCTGAGAAAACGCAACGCGTTTTGCTTTCGATTGGGTGGGAGACGCACGCTGTTCCTGATATGGGCGACCGCCCACAGTCAATTATCAATAAGCAGATTCTGCACGGGTGTGATCTCCTGGTCGGTGTTTTTTGGACCAGAATCGGTACGGCAACGGAAGATTTCATTAGCGGATCTGTGGAAGAAATTGAAGAGCATATCAAGGCTGGAAAATCAGCCATGATTTACTTTTCGTCAGCGCCCGTCATGCCTGAAAGTATCAACCAAGAACAATACGGTCATCTTCAAAGCTTTAAGAAATCCTGTCAATCACGCGGACTATATGAGTCGTATTCTGACATCAATGAGTTTCGTTCTAAATTTTATCGACAGATACAATTAAAATTAAATCAAGACAAATACTTTCAGAATGAGTTGTCTTCAAAGTCTGGCGCTGATCTTGTTTCTCTTGACCCCATACCAAATCTGTCAAAGGAAGCTGGTTTTCTTTTGAAAGAATGTGCATCTGATGACAGCGGAATGATTGCAAATTTGTCATACATGGAAGGCCATATGATTCAAGTCAACGGAAAAAACGTTGTTGAGGAGGGAAGTGATCGATCACGTGCAATTTGGTCAAGCGCGTTATTGGAGCTGGAGGATCTTGGCTATATAGAAGCAGTCAATAATAAAAGACAAATGTTCCGGATGACGCATGCAGGCTATGTGGCCGCAGATAGGTGGGGCTAATTTTTCTCGGGGTCTTAATTTTTTCTGAGAATAGGGCCGTTAGATTGGATTGCTGGTTGCAAAATGTGCCGCTGCCAAGTTAAGTGATTATGCCGGTGCAATAGCAATAGGAAAACGGCTGTCATTATTATTTTCCGTGATTAGTTACCCAATAAACGAACCGGAGGATTCAAAAATGGGTAAGCATACGCCAGGAACAAGTGAATATAGCGACGAACATTCAAGTTCGAGAGACTCAAGATCTCATGTTACCCAGACCTCGTATAACCATGATGGTTCGAGACAGAAAGAGCATCTATACGACAAGGGTAGTAAGGAAATGGCAAAAGCGACCCGCGAGCTCAAACAAAGCCAGCGTTCATCGCGTGATGAGAAGGGCAGCAGTCGAGTGATATGTACTCATTTTTTAGAGACCGGAAAACTAGATCGTGCTTTATGGGCAGCGGACATTCGGTACACAGAACAGCATATTTCACCAAACACTATCCGCGGTTATCACTATTGGGCTATACCATACGTGCGCCTCATGCGACGCAATAAGTTTGCTGAACGCTTAATGCTCCCGCTTGCGAAGTGGCGGGCAGAGGAAGTGGCTTATCAAGCTGGTGTCCGCATGACGCCATGCTTCCCAGGGAAAATCATTCGCTTGCTTGGCGAGCCGATCTGTTGGCTTTTAGGTTGTTTCGTTGCAGATCGCGATTGGCGTACCCTGCAAGCGAGTAGGATGGGTTGAAGGTCGTATGGTGTAATTCGTAGGGCGGATTCCGCCATTGATAAGCAGTGATGGTCATGGCAGGTTTTTAACAGCACAGTTGGTCATCGCCTTCGGCGGTTCCGTCCTAATGGCTGCACGCGCAAATCTGTTCCCCCTCCCCATGCATCGCACCGGGAGGGGGTGGCCGAAGGCCCAGAGGGGCCTCTTCGTGAAGCATCGCGACGGCTCTGCCCCTTGTAAGTTATCTCCCTTGTAAGTTATCTCCCTGCGTCAGGCCGTTGCCCCTGTGATTTCGAGATCGTGGATGAGCCTGGGTCGGCGCATGGTTGATCTTCATCACCCGAACAGTTGCCAGGGCGCAAAGTCCGTTTCTGCAAGGCAGGGTTCCCGAGCGAGTAGGGTGGGGTAAGCGCAGCGCAACCCCACCATCACGGCACATCCATCGCGGTAAGAACTTCAAGAATGCGGTGTCGGCGTATGACAGGCGACGACGGCGCGGATGCAATGGTGGGGTTGCGCTGCGCTCACCCCACCCTACTTGGGCATCGGAACGGTGCGGGGCGCGTGCGATAATGCGGTCATGCGCACCCTCAACATCGCCACCCGCAAAAGCCCGCTCGCTCTGTGGCAGACCGAGCATGTTGCCGCCCGTTTGCGCGCGCTGCATCCGGATCTCGATATCCGGTTGATCCCGATGTCCACACGCGGCGACGAGGTGCTGGACCGCTCGCTGTCGGCGGTGGGCGGCAAGGGCCTGTTCCTCAAGGAACTCGAGCTGGCCATGCTGCGCGGCGATGCCGACTGCGCGGTGCATTCGCTGAAGGACGTGCCGATGGATCTCGACGGTCCGTTCGCGCTGCCGGCGATCCTGGAACGCGCGGATCACGCCGACGCCTTCGTCAGCAATCGCTTCGACAACATCGAGGCGCTGCCGCAGGGCGCGCGCGTCGGCAGCTCGTCGCTGCGGCGGCAGGCGCAGCTGCGGGCGCTGCGGTCCGATCTGCAGCTGGTCGATCTGCGCGGCAACGTCAATACGCGACTGGCGAAACTCGATGCCGGCGAATACGACGCCATCCTGCTCGCCTGCGCCGGTCTGCAGCGGCTCGGCTTCGATGCGCGCATCCGTGCGCGGCTGGATGCACCCGAATGGTTGCCGGCGCCTGCGCAGGGCGCGATCGCGATCGAATGTCGCGACGACGATGACGCGACACGCGCGCTGTTCGCCGCGCTCAATCACGCGCCGACGCGGCGCTGTGTGGAAGCGGAGCGCGCGATGAACCGCGCGCTGCACGGCAGCTGCCAGGTGCCGGTGGCGGCGTTCGCGCAGATTCGCGACGACGACACCCTGCATCTCGCCGGTCTGGTCGGCTCGGTCGCCGATGGCCGCGCGGTGCGCAGCGAAGCGGTCGGCGACGATGTCGATGCATTGGGGCAATTGGTCGCGCAGCAGTTGCTCGACCTTGGCGCAGGCGAATTCATCGCGTAATGCTTTTTGTGGGAGCGGCTTCAGCCGCGAAGCCCACACCCTTTCCGACAACACATCGCCCGCAATCAAGACCTCCTTTTGATGGCATGTCGGATTGCATGCGATATCGCGCCCGAGAGGATGCGGGCTTCGCGGCTGAAGCCGCTCCTACAGAAAAGCAGGGCGCGGGCTGCTCAGTAGTACAGCGTTACCAGATGTTTGGCTTCGGCGAAGAAAAGCCAACGTTCCACCAGCGCGCCCAACTGGAACGACACCGCACCGACCCACAGCAACACCGTCACATCGCCGTGCGGCAGCAGCCATACCGGCAGCGCGCACAGTGCGGGAATCAATGCGAACAGCACGACCGAGATCGTGCGCAGCGTCTTCGCGTGTTTACGCGCGACCACGAAGCCCATTTCGCGGGTGAGGTAATTGCTCTCGGTGTGCGGACCCTCGAACGTCGATACCGTGCGACCGGGCAGGCCGACCGCAGCGGCGGTGTCGTGCGGCAGCGGATCGCGGTCGATATCGCGCCAGTAACGACGCTTGACCAGCCACAAGGCAATCGCGCCGATGACGATGCCCGCGCCGACCAGACTCGGATCGTCGATGGTGGTGCCGGCGAACGGCCCGAACAGCAGGCCGCCGCCGAGCGCGGCGAACAGCAGATAGGCCGGCGCCACCAGCCGGTGCCGCCACGCGGGGATCGGCTTGAGCGAGGCGTAGATCATCGCGGTACTGTAGACCGCCGCGACCGACAGCAGCGCCAGCAGCGCGCCCGCCGCACGCACCGACAGGCCGTGGCGCGAGCCCCACGACAGCGCCATGACCGCAGCGGCGGCGGCGAAGCAGGCGACGGCGAAGACGCCTTCGCGCGACATCCACGAGCTGCGCCACTGCGAGAACGCGCGCCACACCCGCGCGGGCTTGCCCAGGTGCCACAGCGAAGCGGTCACGCCGATGGCGACCAGCACCGCGCCCACGACCAGCCCCAACATCCAGCCCAGGCCGTCGAACCATTCGGGACGGTCGCCCACCGCGATCCGCAGCGCCAGCCAGAACCACAGGCCGAAGCCGGTGCCGGAGAGTGTGGTGAAGACGATGACGGAAAAGGCGGGATTCATGCGGTCCTTTCCTGCGCGACGTGGTCATGGGGATCAGCGCGGATCATCGGCTCAATACCCGGTCCAACCAGCGCAACACCGGCGGCAATGCTTCGGCATCGAGCGCTTCCTCCTGCACCGGCGCAGGCGCTGCATCGCCCGCACGACGCGGACGCTGCGGCAAATAGCGGTTGACCGGCGCGTAGCCCAGTTCCGGCATCAGCGCGACGCCGCCGCGCTCGGCCACTAGTTTCGAGACATCCGAATCCGGGTCGCCCAGATCGCCGAAATGCCGGGCCTTGGTCGGGCACGCCTGCACACAGGCGGGCTGGCGATCCTCTTCGGGCAACTGCGTGTTGTAGATGCGATCGACGCAGAGCGTGCATTTCTTCATCACGCCTTCGACCGCGCTGTATTCGCGCGCACCGTACGGGCACGCCCACGAGCACAGTTTGCAACCGATGCATTTGTCTTCGTCGACCAGCACGATGCCGTCTTCGGCGCGCTTGTAGCTGGCGCCGGTGGGGCAGACGGTGACGCAGGCGGGCGTTTCGCAGTGCAGACAGCTGCGCGGAAAGTGCAGAGTGGTGGCGGGTTGCGTCGTTGCGGATTGAGCCCCTCTCCCCCCGGGAGAGGGGTTGGGGAGAGGGTTCGGCGCGAGCGATGAACGACAGCTTGAAACCGCACCCTCATCCGCCCTGCGGGCACCTTCTCCCGGAGGGAGAAGGAAATGCTCTGCAGCCACTTCATAACTGTGCACACGATTGAACCACACGCCCGACGGATCCTTGCCGTAAGGCTGCTCGTCGGGCAGCGGCCCGGCGATGCCGCCCGCGTTCCACTGTTTGCAGCTCACCGCGCAGGCGTGACAGCCCACGCAGGTGTCGAGATCGATCACCAGACCGAGTTTCACTTTCGACGGCGGCGGCAGGTCGGTCATGGGCGGAGGCGATCGTTCAAAACGGGAAATAGCGCGGAATCAGCACCACTGCCATCGCCCAGAACAACAGGTTCAGCGGGATGCCGATTTTCGGGAAGTCGGAAAAACGATAGCCTGCGGCGGTGTAGACCATGGTGTTGGTCTGGTAGCCGACCGGCGTGGCGAAACTGGTCGAGGCCGCGAATGCGACGGCGACCAGGAACGGTTTGGTGTCCACGCCCAGCGCCTCGGCCGCAGCGATGGCGATCGGCACGACCAGCACCGCGGCGGCGTTGTTGCTCATCACTTCGGTCATCATCGCCGTGAGCAGGTAGATGGTCGCCAGTGTCGCCAGCGGGCCGTAGCCGCCGATCCAGCCGAGCGCATTGTGCGCGACCCAGTCGGCGCCGCCGGATTTCTGCAACGCGATACCCAGCGGCAGCACGCCGGCCAGCAGAATGATCACCCGCCAATCGATGGCGGCGTAGGCTTCTTCCGGCTCCAGGCAGCGCAGGATCACCAGCGCCGCGCAGCCCAGCAGCGACGACGCCACGATCGGCATCCAGCCCAGCGCCGAAACGCCGATCGCCGCCACCAGGACCAGCATCGAAAGCCCGGCGCGGCGCTTGTCGATCCGTGGCTGGGTGCGCTGTCCCAGCAGGACCACCGCCGGATTGGGGCGGAGTTCTTCCAGCGCGGTCGCGGCGGCATCCACCAGCAGCACGTCGCCGACGGCCAGCGGAATATTGTCGATCCGCTGGTGCGGCGTGGCGCCGCTGCGCTGCAGACCGTGCACGCGCATCCGGTAGACGTGCCCGAAGCGCAGTTGGGCCAGCGATTTGCCGACCAGCGCCGAGCCGGGCGCGATCATCACTTCGGCATGCACCCGCGGCGCCTCGGGATTGCCGTCCAGATCGCGCGCGACGATATCGTGCGTCAGCTGCAGCTGGCGGCGCGCCTGTTGGATATCGTTCCATTCGCCGCGCATCAACAGGCGGTCGCCGGCGATGATGGTTTCGGTGCGCGGCAGCATCGCGCCGTCGCGGACGATTTCCAGCAGGAACACATCCTTGACTTCCACCGGAAGCAAGGTGCTGCCGGTGCGTCCGATCGCCACCGATTTTTCCGGGACCTGCAGTTCGACGAGATAGCGGCCGCGGTGATCGTCCGAGGCGGTGTTGGGAATGCCCAGATCCGGCAGCAGAAACCGCTGCGCGATCATGATGTAAATCATGCCTGCGGCTACGAACCACAGCCCCAGCGGGGTGAACTCGAACAGCGCGAATCCGGACTGCCCCGACTGCCGGGCCAGCGAGTCCACCAGCAGATTGGTCGACGTGCCGACCAGCGTGCACACGCCGCCGAACTGCGCCGCGAACGACAGCGGGATCAGATATTTCGACGGCGAACGGCCGCGCGACACCACCGCGGCGATCACCAGCGGCAGGAACACCGCGACGATGGCGGTGTTGTTGATGAACGCCGAAGAAAACGCCACCAGCGCCATCATCACCAGGGTCATCAGCCACGACCAGCGCACGCGCGCCAACAGGTCGCCGAGCGTCTGCAGGATGCCGCTGCGCTGCAGTCCGGCGCTGAGCACGAACATCGCGGCGACGGTGATCGTGGCCGGGCTGCTGAAGCCCGACAGCGCCTCGGAGGGGTCGACCACGCCGAACACCAGCAGGCTGCCCAGGACCAGCAGCGCCACCACATCCACCGGCCACTTCTCGCTGACGAACAAGGCGACCGCGCCCACCAGGACGCACAGCGTCAGTAACAGATCAATACCCATGCGGTTGCCGTCGCCCCTCGCTGTCGAGCAAAAGCCGCAGACCCAGCGCGACGATCCCGAGCGTCATCAGCAGTACCGGCAGCACGCCGAGCGTGGTCAGGATCGAATCGACGATGTTCGTGCCACCGTTCGTGGCGCTGGCGCGCGCGGTATCCGAAGACGTGAGCAACGCCCACAGCAGCATCAGACTGCCGATCTTGCCGAACGCGATGCAGGCCCAGCCGGCGATACGGCGGCCGTTCGCAGGCAGGGCGGTCATGCGCGGTCCCTGTCGCGCATCGACGCGCCGTAGCGCAGCGGCGCATCGCTGGCGGCATCGAAGGCGATGGGCACGAACTGCGGCGCGCTGATGCCGGCGGTGTCGGCCTTGCGGATCGACACGCGCAGATCGAACCACGCCGCCTGCCCGGTGACCGGGTCGGCGTTGGCGTAATCGCCGCGCGGGGTGATGTCGCTGATCAGATGATTGAGCAGGAAACCTTTTTCGGCCTCGGGCGCGTTTTTTGCGAGCTTCCACGCGCCCTTGCGCTTGCCGATGGCGTTCCACGTCCACACCGTGTCCGGCTGCACGTTGGCGGCGAACTTCGCCTGCACGGTGATGGTGCCGTGATGCGACGAGACCTCGATCCAGTCGTCGTCGGCGATGCCGTAGCGCGCGCCGGTATCGGGATGCAGGTACAGGAAGTTCCGCGTCATGATCTGGCGCAGCCACGCATTCTGCGAACCCCAGGCGTGATACATGAACATCGGTCGCTGGGTGATCGCGGAAAGCGGAAACGTTTCGCTACTCGTCTGCGTGGACTCGAAGGGCTCGTACCACATCGGCAGCGGATCGAAGTAAGTCGCCACGCGTTCGCGATGCGCATCCGGCGGCTGCAGCGCGCCATGGCCCTGCGCGGCGAGGCGGAACTTCTGCAGCGTTTCCGAATACAGCTGCAGCACGATCGGTTCGGTGGTCGCGATGAAGCCGAAACGATGCGCCCACTGCAGATAATCGCGGTTCGCCATTTTGTAGTAGCGCGCGGATTCCGGAATCGACGCGTGCCAGAAGCCGCCGTGTTCGATGTAGCGCTGCAGCTGTTCGGGATTGGGCGCGCCCTTGCCGGTCTCGCTGCCGTCTTCGCCGCGCCAGCCGGCGAGCAGGCCGACGCCCGGCGCGCGCTCATGCCGCACCATGTAATCGGCGTAGTCGCGATAGATCGGCATGCCATCGGCGTCGGTCATGCCCGGCAGGCCGAGACGCGCGCCCAGGTCCAGCAGCACCGACTGGAAGCCGCGCACGTCGCGCGGGCGGCCATCGCTGCCGGGCTGGGTCGCGGGATCGAACACCGGATGACGGATCGCATCCGACGCGCCGTCGGCATCGGAGATCGGACGATCGAGCAGGCTGATCGCGTCGTGGCGTTCGAGATAGGTCGTGTCCGGCAGCACCAGATCGGCGTAGGCCACCATCTCGCTGGCGTAGGCGTCGCTGTAGATGATGTGCGGAATTCTGTACTCGCCGCCGGCGTCCCTGTCGGTGAGCCAGTGCATGGTCTCGCGCGTGTTCATCGCCGAGTTCCAGCTCATGTTGGCCATGAACATCAGCAGCGTGTCGATCCTGTACGGATCGCCGGCCCATGCGTTGCGGATCACCGTATGCATCATGCCGTGCGACGACAGCGGATACGCCCACGAATAGGCGTGGTCGATGCGGCGCGGCTGTCCCTGCGCATCGACGACCAGATCTTCCGGCCCGTGCACGAAGCCCAGCGGCGCGGCGTCGAGCGTGCCGTTGTCGCGGCGCAGTTTGCCCGGACGGTTCGCGGGCGGCAGCGGTTTCGGGAACGGCGGCTGGTAACGGAAGCTGCCGGGCGCATCCACCGCGCCGAGCAGCATCTGCAGCACGTGCAGCGCGCGACAGGTGTGGAAACCGTTGCTGTGCGCGCTGATGCCGCGCATCGCGTGCATCGCGACCGGGCGGCCGATCATCTCGCTGTGTTCGCGGCCCCAACTGTCGGTCCATGCGATCGGCAGACTGAGATTGCTGTCGAACGCGGCTTCCGCAAGCTCGCGCGCGATGCGGCGGATGGTGTCGGCGGGAATGCCGCAGCGCGCGCTGACCGCATCGGGCGAGTACTGCGGATCGAGATAGCGTTCGGCCAGCAGTTGGAACACCGGTACGGCGGTGCGGCCGTCGGGCAAAGTGTATTCACCGACGACTGCGGGCTGGATGTCGATGCTGTTGGCGTCGGTCGCAGCGTTCGTGGCGCGATCCCAGCACAGCGTCTTGCCGGCGTCGTCCCGCGCAAACAGGCCATCGTCCGCACCGCCGGGATTGCGCACCACCAGCCAATGCGCATTCGCATAGCGCACCAGGTAATCCAGATCGATGCGATCGCTGCGCAGCAGTTCGTGGATCAACGCGAACGCGAACAGGCCGTCGGTGCCGGGACGGATGCCGATCCACTCGTCGGCGATCGCGCCGTAGCCGGTGCGCACCGGATTGACCGCGACGATCTTCGCGCCGCGTGCTTTCAACCTGGACAGTCCGAGTTTGATCGGGTTGGAGTCGTGGTCTTCGGCCACGCCCCAGAGCATGAAGTAGCGCGCGTGCTCCCAGTCGGGTTCGCCGAATTCCCAGAAGCTGCCGCCGAGGGTGTACAGCCCGCCTGCGGCCATGTTCACCGAGCAGAAGCCGCCGTGCGCGGCGTAGTTGACGGTGCCGAACTGCTGCGCCCACCAGCCGGTGAGCGCCTGCGACTGGTCGCGGCCGGTGAAGAAGGCCAGTTCGTCGGGATTGCGCTCGCGGATCGGTTTCAGCCACGAGGTCGCCAGCGCGAGGGCTTCGTCCCACTCGATCTCGCGGAACTCGCCGCTGCCGCGCTCGCCGGTGCGCAGCAGCGGTTTGCGCAGACGCGCGGGCGAGTAGTGCTGCATGATCCCGGCCGAACCCTTGGCGCAGAGCACGCCCTTGTTCACCGGATGATCGGGATTGCCCTGGATGTAGCGGATCTGCCCGTCCTTGATCCAGACCCGGATACCGCACCGGCACGCGCACATGTAGCACGTGGTGGTCTTGACGTCGTCGCCGGGCGAGGGCGAGAGGTTGAGCGCGGGCGCTTGCATCGCGCCATTGTGCCTGCCGGGAGCGCCGGCAGGCGAGTGCGGAACGCGGGGGTTTACTTCCGGGTGCTTACTTCGGCGGCTCGACCTTGATCGACGGATCGTTGAAGCGCGAATAGTGAACCGTCATCGTGCTGGCCTGCTTGCCGGTGCTTCCGGTGGTCTGCATCTTCAGCGGATAGCCGTTCATCCCCACCCAGATCAGCGACGTGGTCGCCGGTTTGCGCGCGGTCTGGGTCATCCGGTACTTCTTCGCAGGTTTGCCGTTGACCGTCTCCATACCCAGCGCTTCGATCTGCATCTGGTCGACTTCGCGGAAGGCGCGGTCGGATTCGCGCCACTGGGTCACGGTGCCCTTGGGCATCGGGATCTTCATCGTGCGGCCGTCGATGGTCATGTACATGGTGTCGCCGATCACATACTGGGTGCCCATCGGCATGCTCATGCGATAGCGGTCGGGGGCGACGAAATCCATTTCCATCTTCTGCATCCGCCTGTCGCTGCCTTCCATGGTCACGTGATAGCTGCGCAGCGCCAGGAATTTGACGCTCAGCGCCTTCATCTCCTCTTTCGGACCGGCCCAGGCAGCGACGGCAGCGAGCAGCGACAGCGGAACGAGCAGCCAAGCGAGGCGCTGGGTGGAGCGGGCATGGCGCGAGGACGACATCGTTGGAACTCCCGTGGGATGGAATGGCTGAATGTAAGGCTGCGCTGTTCGCATTAGCGCAAAATCCGCGCAGAACCGGCCATCATGGGCCTCTACAAGGGGAGTACATCCGCACGATGGACACCGCCGACACGACGCTGTGGCGCCTGTGGCTGTTCCTCGGTCTGCTGGCGACGCTGTCGCTGGCCGAGCGTCTGCGTCCCGGGCCGAATCCGCCGCAGCGGCGCAGCCGGCGCTGGTCGGCGCATCTGGCGCTGATCGCGCTCGACACGCTGATCGCGCGATTGCTGCTGCCGGCCGGCGCGTTCGGCGCGGCGGTGTGGGCGCAGTCCGCCGGCGTGGGGCTGTTCAATCTGGCCCCGGAGGCGCTGCCGATGTGGCTCGAAGCGCTGCTCGCCCTGCTGCTGCTCGATCTTGCGATCTACTGGCAGCATCGCTGGTTGCACAGTGTGTCGTGGCTGTGGCGGCTGCATCGCACCCATCACACCGACACCACCCTGGATGCCACGTCCGCGCTGCGCTTCCATCCGCTGGAGATGCTGGTCTCGCTGGCCTACAAGTGCGCGCTGGCGATCGCGCTGGGCATCGATCCGGCAGTGCTGCTGGCGTTCGAGGCGCTGCTGTCGAGTTTCGCGCTGATCACCCACGCCAATCTGTCGCTGCCGCCGCGTTTGGACACCGCGCTGCGTTGGGTGCTGGTAACGCCGGCCATGCACTGGATCCATCACAGCACCCATCGCGACGAACAGCAGCGCAATTTCGGGCTCCACCTCAGCATCTGGGATCGGCTGTTCGGCAGCTATGCGGATCATGCGCGCGATCGGCCGCAGACCTTCGGCGTGGAAGGCGTGGGGATCGAGCGCGCGACGCGCGTTGTCGATCTGCTGCGCGAACCGTTTCGCGCGGACGGGTCGATCGATTCAACCGGGGAAACGAAGGTCGCGTAGCCAGTCCATGAGTGTGGCCTGTTTCGGCGTCGGCGCGGACAGCGCATGCAGCGCTTCGACCAGCGCGGCGAGATCGTCGACGGTGTCGACATCGCACAGCCGGCGCAGGGTCGCCACCGACGCATCGCCCAGGGCAGCGAGAAAACGCATCGCAGTGTCGGACTGCGACCACGGCGTCTCCGACCACGCATGTTCCGGCACCGCGATGCGCGTGCCGAACAGCCAGAAACCACCGTCTTCGCTGGGGCCGATGGCGTGCTCGTGGGTATCGAGTGCGGCGCAGGCGGCCAGCACGTCGTCGGCGCGCAGCTGCGGCGCATCCGCGCCGATCAGCACCGCGCGGCCGTGCCGTTCGCGCAAGGTTTCGCAGACGGTGCGCATGCGCGCACCCAGATCGCCGTCGCCCTGCGCGATGCGCGGCAGGTCGCGCCAGATCGGTGCATCCAGCGCATCGGCTTCCGCCACTGCCCAGTACGCCACGAGTCCGGGCATCGAGATTCGCGCATGCATCGCGACGTCGGCGACGGCGGCGGCGGCGTGGCGATGAAAAGCCTCTGCCGAGTGCCGTCCGATCGCCTGCGCGAGCCGGGTTTTCAGCGGCGAATGGCCGGGCGTCTTCACGAAAATGGCAAGGCCTGCCGATGACGCGCTCATCGACGCATCTCGCGCCACGCCTGATCTGCAGTGAGCCGCCAATGGCGCAGGGTCGTGCGCAGCCAGCCGCGCTCGGCATACTTGCGCGCGCTGGTGACCAGTGCGGCGTCGATCGCGCGCAGCGGCAGACCCGCGCGGCGCGCGCGCCACACCAGCGCATGATCTTCGCCATGGGCAAGCTGCGGATCGAAGCCGTCGAGACGCTCGAACTCCAGGCGTGGAATCAGCAGGCCCTGATCGCCGAACGGCAGGCCGAGTCGACGCGAGCGCCAGTTCGCGCCGATCGCATTCGCGCGCATCGCCCATTGCAGCGGTTTAGGCCCTTCGGCATCGAACCGCAGCCGGAACCAGCCCAACGCGGGTTCGTCGCGTTCGAGGAAGGCACGCAGCGCCGGCAGCGTTTCGGACGTGAGCCGGGTGTCGGCGTGCAGGAACCACAGCCATGCACGTCGTGCCGCGCGCGCGCCGGCATTCTGCTGGTGCGCGCGGCCCTTCGGCACACGCATGGCATCGGCGGGCATCGGCTGCGCATCGCCATCCGCGAACACCGGCAGCAACTCGGCAGCGGCGGCGTGTTCGCGCAGTGCGGCATACAGCGGTGGCCAGGATCGATCACCAGGCCCGACCGGCAACACGATCGACACCTGCGACAGCGGGTCGCTCATCCGGTCAGCGCACCGCCACAGCTGCTGCCGCTGCCGGCGGTACAGGCGTAGCAGTGGCGGCCGAAGGCGATCGGCCAGCGCTCGATCTCGTCCAGACGTGCGATGTCCCACAGCGTGCTGCGCTGCGCGCCCGCAGGCAGCGGCAGCATCTGGTTGAAGTCGCAGTCGTACAGGGTGCCGTCCCAGCCCACCGAGACCAGATTGCGGCACATCACGCCTTCGGCGGCGCGCGGATTGAAGTGATCGATCAACAACTGCATGTACGCGTCGAGCTGACCGTCGCGTTCGAGCGCGTGGAGGAAGCGTTTGATCGGCATGTTCGCGATCGTGAACAGCCGGTGGAAGACGATGCCGAAATCCTCGAACAGACGCGTGCGGTAGTCCGCTTCCAGCGCGGCCTGCGCTGGCGGCAGCGAGGGGCCACCCGGGTTGTAGACCAGATCCAGCTCCAGTGCGCTGCCTTCGCGGCCGTAGCCCAGCGCATTGAGCCGCTGCAGCGCGTCGATGCTCTGCAGGAACACGCCCTTGCCGCGCTGTTTCTCGACATTCGCCGACGAGTAGCAGGGCAGCGAGGCGACCACCGCAATGCCGTTTTCGGCGAGGAATCCGCCGGTGTCTTCCTGTCCGGGCTCGAACAGCACGGTGAGATTGCAGCGGTCGATGACCTTCAGTCCGTGCGCGCGCCCGGCCGCAGCGAGCCGGCGAAACTGCGGATGCAGCTCCGGCGCGCCGCCGGTGATGTCCAATGTATGCAGCGCCGGGGCGGTCGACATCAGTTCGATCAGCCGGTCGATGCCGCGCGCGTCCAGCGCTTCCTCGCGCTTCGGCCCGGATTCGACGTGGCAATGCGTGCACGCCAGATTGCAGCGCGCGGTCAGATTCACCTGCAGGATTTCCAGCGGCGTGCGCGGCAGCGACAGGCCGTGGCGTTCGAGCATGCGCGGGAACGCAACGACGGGCGCGGCGATCGCGAGTGTTTCCGGTTCGGCGAAGCCGGTGTTCATCGCTGCGTGGCCGGCACGAAATCGATGTCGCCGAACCAGGTGGTCGCGGTTTCGCCTGTGCCGTCGGTGTCCACCGAGACCGCGACGCCGATGATGCGTTTCGGATCGGTGTTGAATGCGCGCCGGTAGTCTTCGGTCACGTCGCGCTTGAACGACACCCACTTGCCCAGCGGCGTGTCGCCGTTGGCGGCGACCACCAGCGCCACGAACGGCGTTTCGGCGCTTTCGTGGATGCTGTCGACCGGATGGCGATTGTCCCAGACGTAGCACAGCGCCGCCGACAGCTGCTGCTTGCCGTGGCGCGCGCGCCCGAGCTTGAAGCGCGCGCGCTCCTTCAGGGTCATCGCGTCTTCGCTGCGCTCGAAGTACACGTAGATGCGCGCGACCTGATCGTCGCGGTCGCTGTCGGTGAGGTCCGCGCCCTGCAGCATCCGCTCGGTGCGCCAGCGCCAGCGCATCACCGGCGTCTGTTTGGGATCGACGAACATGCCGTGGCGCAGCGACGACGCCGAACCATCCGCGCGCGCGCGCAGCACGATGGTGCCGCCATCGTTCACGAGGTCGTAGAACGTCTGATGCTCGACTTTCGGCTGCGTCTGCACCGCCCAGCCGGGCGGCGCGGTGGCGGCCAGCGGGCCGGACGAAAACGGCGTCGGCCGCGCGATCAGCCGGGGCTGCGCTGCGGCCGGCGCGGGCGCGTGACCGGCGCGACGCTTCGCTGCCGATGCATCGAACGCGGTCAGCGCCAGCGCGGCGGCGAATACGCCAATCACGCACGTGGCGCGCAAAACGGAAAAGAGATTGGTGCTGATCACTTGCGCTCCCAGTCGTGGTATTTCCGAACCCAGCGCAGCAGGCGTTCCGGCTGATGGCGCTTGCGGCGCGTCCCGGCGGCGAACTTGGCGGCTTCGGCGAACGTCGGATAGGCGAACACAGTGCCGAGGATCTTGTCCAGTCCGAGATCGTGCTTCATCGCCAGCGCGAAGATCGCGATCAGGTCGCCGGCGCGGGCGCCGACCACGGTCGCACCGAGGATCGTGTCCTTGCCCGGCGGCACCAGCACTTTGACGAAGCCCTCGGTCGCGCCCTCGGCGATCGCGCGGTCCAGCTCCGAAAACGGATGGACGATGACTTCGACCGCGATCTTCCGCTCCGCCGCTTCGCGTTCGTTGATGCCGACCCGCGCGAGTTCCGGGTCGGTATAGGTCGCCGCAGGCAGCACGCGGTAATCGGCGCGGAACGATTTGAAGCGCCCGAACAGCGCGTTCACCGCTGCGTACCAGGCCTGATGAGCGCCGGCATGGGTCAGCTGGAACGGGCCGGTCACGTCGCCCACCGCGAGAATGTTCGGAAATTTGGTGCGCAGGTAATCGTCGGTTTCGATCGTGCGGTTCTTGCGCAGCGGAATGCCCAGCGTTTCAAGACCGAAGCCGTCGACGTTGGCGGTGCGGCCCACCGCCACCAGCAGCAGATCGAACGGCAGTTCGGTGCGCAAGCCGTCGTGTTCGATCGCCAGCAGATGCGGCTCGCCGGCACGCGCTTCGATCGCTTTGCGGCCGAGCAGTACGCGCACGCCGTCGCGTTCAAGCGATGACTGCACCACGGCAGCGGCGTCGGCGTCCTCGCGCGCCAGCAGCTGCGGCGCCATTTCGACGATGCTCACGTCGCAGTCGAAGCGCGACAGGCTCTGCGCCAGTTCGCAGCCGATCGGGCCGCCGCCCAGCACCACGATCCGCTGCGGCAATGCTTCGAGCGCCCAGAAGGTATCGGACGTGCAGTACGGCACGTGATCCAGACCGGGAATCGGCGGTACGAACGGTCGCGCACCGGTGGCGATGACCAGATGACGCGCGCTCAGCCGCTGGCCGTTCACTTCGACTTCCCATGGCGAAACGATCCGCGCTTCGCCCTGCAGCACTTCGACGCCCAGACCGGTGTAGCGTTCGACCGAATCGTTCGGCTCGATCGCCGCGATCGAGGCGCGCACATGCGCCATCACCGTTGCGAAGTCGGGCATGCCGCGCTGCGCGGGAATGCCGAAGTCCGGTGCGCGGTCGACTTCCGCAGCGGCATGCGCGGCGCGGATCAGCGCTTTCGACGGCACGCAGCCGCGATTGAGGCAATCGCCGCCCATTTCCGCCTTCTCGATCAGCGTGACCTTCGCGCGCACGGTCGCGGCGATATAGCTGGTCACCAGCCCCGCAGCGCCCGCACCGATCACGATCAGGTTGCGGTCGAAGCGCCTGGGCTTGCTCCAGCCGCGATAGACGCGCCGCGCGCGCAGCGCATCCAGCACCTTGCGCGCGATCAGCGGCAGCAGCGCCAGCGCGGTGAAAGCGATGGCCAGCGGCAGACTCAGGATGTCGCCCACCGACTGCAGCCTGCCCAGCTCGCGCCCTGCGTTCACGTAAACGATGGTCGCGGGCAGCATGCCGATCAGGCTGACCCAGGCGTAGGTGAGCGTGCGGATTCCGGTCAGGCCCATCGCCAGATTGATCACGAAGAACGGGAACACCGGCGCCAGCCGCAGCGCGAACAGATAGAACCCGCCCTCGCGATCGATGCCGGCATCGATCGTCTTCAGACGCTCGCCGAATTTCGCCCGCACCGCGTCGCGGAACAGATAGCGCGCGCTCAGCATCGCCAGGGTCGCGCCGATCGTCGCCGAGATCGCGACCACGACGCTGCCGGTGCGCAGACCGAACAGCGCGCCCGCGAACAGCGTGAGAATGGTGGCGCCCGGAATCGACAGCGCAGTCGCGCCGACGTAGATCGCCGCGAAGCCGAGGATAGCGGCCCAGGGATGCGCGGCGGCGTAGGCGCGGGCATCGCCGAGCAGCGACTGCAGCTTCTGCAGGCTCAGATAGTCGCCCAGTCCGCCGAAGTACACGCCGAACGCAGCGCCGACCAGCACCAGCAACAGAATCGCTTTGGAGGCTTTCATCGGCGCGCTCAGCAACAGGCCGCGGATGCGGCGGCCGTGGTTGCCGGCGCGCAGTCGAACAGGCCGAAATGCGCGCCGCGCGCGGTCACCGTGAAGTGTTCGGCGTAACGCGTGCGCGCCAGCATGTCGGCGGTGTTGCCGCAGACCAGCATCGGCCGGCCGCGCTCGAAACGATGGTGGTCATCCAGGACGAACGCATGCGGATGATGCGGAATGGTGCCGCGATAGGTCGCGACCTGGCCGTAGTCCTCGCAGCGGTCTTCCAGATCCAGCTTGAACGCGCGCACGGTGATGCTCTCGAAGCGCACATGGCCGATCACCGCCTCGATGCCGGCATCCAGCAGCGGCACCGGGCTGCGCGAGACGATGCGGAAATCCGCGCAGCCCAGATCCAGCAGCAGGCGTCTGAAGTCTTCCAGATACAGCGCGCCGGACAGGCATTCGCCGCGCAGCACCGGGTCCTGCAGCAGCGCGTCGGGGATGCGGCGGTCGGCGAACACGTCGGAGAAGTACAGCTCGCCGCCCGGCTTCAGGGCGCGGAACACTTCGGCCAGCACCCGCGCCTTGTCGCCCGCCAGATTCAGCACGCAGTTGGAGATCACCGCATCGATGCTGGCGCTGGCGATCCCGGATGCCGCCAGATCCTCGATCGAGCCCAGCCGGAACTCGATATTGTCCAGACCCGTGGTGCGGCGGTGCTCGGCGACATTGCGCTCGGCCACCGCCAGCTGCTGCGGGGTCATGTCGATGCCGATCACCCGGCCCGCCGGCCCGACCAGCCGCGAGGCGAGGAAGGCGTCGCGGCCGGTGCCGCAGCCCAGGTCGACCACGGTCGCGCCGGTCGCCGCCGCCGGGATCGGCGAGCCGCAGCCGTAGAAGCGGTCGGTGACCTCGCGCGGAATCTCGCGCAGCCAGTCCTGCAGATGGGCGGGCATCGCCTCGGGGCTGCAGCAGGCGCCGGTCTTCAGGTCGCGCTGGCTGGTCAGGGTTTCCCCGTAATACTGCTGGATGGCGCTGTCGCCCATGGTCGGCTCCGTGAGGTGCGGGTGGTGCACCCGGTCGAAACAAGAGGGGGCAGGTGCGGGAAACGGTGTGCGGCGATGCGGTCGCAGCGGTTGCGACCCCTGCACGATACGATGGATGACTGGTTTCAGAGGCATCCTCCGGAGGTATCGCGAGGATGCGGACCGCCCGCCCTGCACCCGCCATTAGCATCCTTCATAATCGAGCACATGGACCGTTACGAACGCATTCTCTCCCTGCACCGCATCCTGAAGAGCGCCCGCTACCCGGTCACGGTCAAGCGGCTCCAGGACGAGCTGGAATGCTCGCGCGCCACCGCCTACCGCGATCTGGCCTTTCTGCGCGACGCGCTGATGGCGCCGATCATGGGCGACGGCGAAGCCGGTTTCCGCTACGACCCCAGCGAAGGCGAACGCTTCGAGCTGCCGGGGCTGTGGCTGAACTCGGAAGAATTGCATGCGCTGCTGGCCGCGCAGCAGCTGCTCAGCCGCACCGGCGGCGGCGTGCTGTCCTCGGCGCTGGCGCCGTTGCAGCAACGCATCGAAAAGCTGCTGGAAGAACACGCGCCCGGCAAGCGCTGGCCGGTCGAACGCGTCCGCGTCATCCCGCATCGCACCCGCAAGATGGACGAACAGGTGTTCCGCATCGTCTGTTCCGCCGTGCTGGAGCGCAAACAGCTGCACTTCGACTACCGCGCGCGCTCCACCGACGAAAAAACCCGTCGTGTCGTCTCGCCGCAGCGCGTCACCCACTATCGCGGCAACTGGTATCTCGACGCGCTGGACCACGATCGCGAAGCGCTGCGCAGTTTCTCCGTCGACCGCATCGCCACCGCGCGCATGCAGGACGCGCCCGCGCAGGACGTGCCGGACGCCGAACTCAACGACCACCTCGCGGGCAGCTACGGGATTTTTTCCGGCGCGCCGAAAGGCATGGCCACCATCGTCTTCAATCCCAAGATCGCGCGCTGGGTCGCCGACGAACACTGGCATTCGCAGCAGCAGGACCGCTTCCTGCCCGACGGTCGCTTCGAACGCAAGGTGCCGTACAGCGCCCCGCGCGAACTGCTGATGGACATCCTGCATTACGGCCCCGATGCGGAAATCGTCGAGCCCGCATCGCTGCGCGAGCAGATGAAGTCGATGCTGGCGCTTGCGATTTCGGCGTATGAGCCCTGACCAGGCGCCGAGCGTTGCGCTGGTGCTCGGCGCTGGCGGCGCCCGTGGGCTGGCGCACATCGGCGTGATCGAAGCGATCGAGGCGCGCGGGTTGCGGATCGCCGCGATCGCGGGCTCGTCCATGGGTGCTCTGGTCGGCGGCATCTACGCCTCCGGACGGCTGCCGGCCTATCGCGACTGGGCGCTTGCGCTCAGTCGCACCGATGTCTTCCGCCTGCTCGACTTCGGCATCGGTCGGCCCGGTCTTTTCACCGGCGACCGGCTCATGGACGAGTTGCAGGAGATCGTCGGCCAACACCGGATCGAATCGTTGCCCATCCCCTTCACCGCCGTCGCGACCGACCTGCGCGCGCAGCGCGAGGTCTGGCTCACCCGCGGTTCGCTGTTCGACGCCATCCGCGCATCCATGGCGATCCCGCTGGTGTTCACGCCGGTCAAGCTTGGCGGCCGCGAACTGGTCGATGGCGGTCTGCTCAATCCCGTGCCGATCGCGGCCATGCGCCAAGCGCTGGCCGACGTGGTGATCGCGGTCGATGTCAACGCACGCGTCGCCAATGCGCACGGCCATGCGTCGCAGATTGCGGATGGCGGCGATCGCGAATCCATGCGCCTGCCTGTGATGGTGGACGCCGAAGACGGCGTCGAAAAGGAAACGGCCGGCTCGATGTTCGCGCAGTGGTTCACGCGCAAGGCGGCGGAGCAGGCGCAAACCGGCCTGATCGATCTCATGGCGCGCTCGCTCGACACCATGCAGGGACAACTCTCGCGCATGCAGCTGGCGTTCGATCCGCCCGATATCCTGGTCCGCATCTCGCGCGACAGCAGTTTCTTCTACGAATTCTGGCGCACCCGCGAATTGATCGAGATCGGCCGGAAACAGGCCGACGATGCGCTGGATGCGGCCGGTTACTGATCCGGATCCGGTTTGCGATTCAATCGCTGACCCGCTTGCTTCGCCGATGCGGCGGTCCATGGCCGCGCCGGCAGGGCTGCTTTCCACACCCTGCTAGGGAGCCGGATCGAGTTCGTAGGACGCATAGAACGGTTTCCCTGCCGCTACCGGAAGAAAAGCCCTCGCCAGATGCAGGTCGAGGCAGATCGCAAAAGGCGAATCGTCGTTGCGCCAGGTGCGTTCGGTGACGCCGTTCTTGCTGACGCGGGCGACGATGGCGAACGGCGGAAACGATTTTTTCGCCGGGCCGCATTCGGTCATCGCAGCGCCGAGTGCTTTGCCCTGCGCCTCGATCAGCGCAGCGCCGTCCTTGTGGCTCAGCACCGACTCGTATTCGTCGGCGCGCGCCTTGGCATCCGCGAACGAGGTGTCGGCCGCCGTCAGCTGCGCGGCCAGGAGCAGTGCATGAATCATCGTGTCGTTTCCTGTGGATGACGGGATGATGCCAGATCCGCTCCGCTCGACCCACGCCAACGTGTCAGGCCGCGCCTGTGACGATCGCGGCGACCATGGCAATCACGAACACAACGACCATCAAGCCGATGAATATCCCGAACGCGCTGAGCAGCGGAGCCGCCCAGCCTCGGCGAGGATAATTGCTGCCGAACCGCGCAGCGACGTACGTCTGCTGCGATTTGCCGAGCGTGTAATACCAGACGATCAGCAGCACCAGGCCGCCAAACCGCGCCAACATCTCGAAGCCCTTGGATTCCGGCATGAAGAGCGATGCGACGGTGACCGCGACGATGAAAGCGATGCTTCCGACGACCCACTGCTTCGACGCAGCTGCTTTCTCGGGCTGACCGAGCGCTCTCCAGTTCAGCATATGCAGATACGCACCGAAGATCGGGCTGAAGAGAATGCTCCAGCTGCCGGCCGCCGTCGGGTTCCACAGCGCAGGCGCAAGCTCGCCATCGATGACATCGCCAACGACGGCTTTCGGCGGAGCATAGGGATTCTGTGCGGACATGGGTCGACGTTTCCTTTGTGTGCGGTGGACTGCCCCCGGATGGGACGGCCATTCGCAGCCTCTCACTCGGCAAGCAGTACCGTCAATCGACGCCTCCGTCGCGATCATCGATCTTTTCTATCGACCGTCGCAGCCCCTGCGACCCACCCCCGCAACACTGGTCTCCAGCCCAACCGGAGCGCCGCCATGTCCCAGCCTCATCCGTCGTCCGTCTCTGTCATCGAACAAGGTCTGCTCGGTGCGACCGCGCTTGCCCTGGTCGCGCTGCTGTCGCTGCCGGTGGCACGCGGCGTGAGCGACACCTTCGGCTGGCTGCCGTTCTGGATGCTGGCGCTGCCGCTGAGCGCGTGGGCGATGGCGCGGGCGCTGCGGCGACGCATCCACGGCGGACGGGCGCTGCCGATGGCGTCGGTGCATCCGATCGGCGCGGCCCGCCCGCGCGCGCAGGGCGCACAGGCGCTGCGTCGGGCGGCCTGAAGCGGTCAGGCCGCAATCGGCTCCGGCCCGGCAAACCAAAGGCGAACACGTCCAGCGGGCAGCTGTGCTAGCGTTGCGGCCCCCGCCGTTCCATGTTCCGGACCTCCACATGCCCAAGCTTTCGCATGTCTGTCTCGCCGTCGCGTTCGCGCTCGGCGCAGCGCCTTCCCTGGTCGCCCACGCCGCGACGCCCGCCCCTGCCGCCAAGCCGACCATGCCCAATACCGCCGCTTCCGCCGACCCCTTCCTCTGGCTCGAAGGCGTCACCGACGAGAAGGCGCTGGACTGGGTCCGCGAGCGCAACGCCAAGGCCGAGGCCGAGATCGCCAGCACGCCCGAGTTCAAGCGGCTGGAAACCGATCTGCGCGCGATCCTCGACTCCGAGGCGCGCATCCCAGGCGTGCAGAAGATCGGCACCCACTACTACAACCTGTGGAAGGACAAGCAGAACCCGCAGGGACTGTGGCGGCGCACGACGCTGGCGGAATACCGCAAGCCGGACACGAAGTGGGAAACCGTGATCGATCTCGATGCGCTGAACGCCGCCGAGAAAGAGAACTGGGTGTGGCACGGCGCCGAATGCCTCAAGCCGAAGTACGAGCGCTGCCTGATCGCGCTGTCGCGCGGCGGTTCCGACGCCGACGTGACCCGCGAATTCGATCTCGATGCCAAGACCTGGGTGCAGGACGGATTCTTCCGCCCGGAATCGAAGGGCGGCCTGCAGTGGGTCGATCAGGACACGGTGTTCGTCTACACCGATTTCGGCGCCGGCTCGATGACCAAATCCGGCTATCCGCGCGTCGTCAAACAGTGGACCCGGGGCACGCCGCTCGAATCGGCGAAAGTGGTCTACGAAGGCAAGCCCGACGACATGTACATCGCCGCCTATCGCGATCTCTCGCCGGGCTTCGAACGCGACTTCGTCAGTCGTACGCTGGCGTTCTACAACGACGAACTGTATCTGCGCGGCACCGACGGCAAGCTGGTCAAGATCGACGTGCCGAATTCCGCGAACAAAGCCGTGCACAACCAGTGGCTGACGCTCGAACTGCGCGAACCGTGGAAGTCGAAGGACCGCAGCTATGAAGCCGGTTCGCTGCTGGTGATCGATTTCGACAAATTCATGGCCGGCGATCGCGAGTTCGATATCGCTTTCGCCCCCGACGATCACACCTCGTTGTCCGGCTACACCTGGACCAAGCAACATCTCGTGCTGACCCTGCTCAACGATGTGAAGAGCAAGATCCGGATCATGACCCCGATCGGCGCAGGCAGCTGGCGGCAGAGCCTGCTGGTCGGCGCTCCGGCGGTGGGCACCGTCGACGTCAGCGCCATCGACGCGGATATCGGCGATGCGCTGTGGATGACCACCACCGATTTCCTCACCCCGACCACGCTGTCGATGGTCGAGATCGGCCAGCAGCCGCAGAAGCTCAAGTCGATGCCGGCGTTCTTCGAAGCCGAGGGCTTGATGACCGAACAGCAGTTCGCCACCTCCAAGGACGGCACCAAAGTGCCGTACTTCATCGTGCGCTCGAAATTCCTGCCGCTGGACGGCAGCACGCCCACGCTGCTCTGGGGCTACGGCGGTTTCGAGGTGTCCTACACCGCGACCTACAGTGCCATGGCCGGCCGCGGCTGGCTGCAGAACGGCGGCGTGTACGTGCTGGCGAACATCCGTGGCGGCGGCGAATACGGCCCGCGCTGGCATCAGGCCGCGCTGAAGGCGAATCGTCACAAGGCGTATGAGGATTTCGCGGCGGTCGCCGAAGATCTGTTCGCGCGCAGGATCACCTCGCCGGCACGGCTCGGCGCGCAGGGCGGCAGCAACGGCGGCCTGCTGATGGGCAACATGATCGTGCAGTACCCGCAGCTGTTCGGCGCCGTCGTCTGCCAGGTGCCGCTGCTCGACATGAAGCGCTACAGCCACCTGCTGGCCGGCGCCTCGTGGATGGCCGAATACGGCGATCCCGACACCAAGGACTGGGAGTTCATCAAGACCTTCTCGCCGTACCACCTGCTGAAGGAAGGCACCACTTATCCGCCGGTGCTGTTCACCACCTCCACCCGCGACGACCGCGTCCACCCCGGCCACGCCCGCAAGATGATGGCGAAGATGGAAGCGATGAACGCCGACGTGCGCTATTACGAAAACATCGAAGGCGGCCACGGCGGCGCCGCCAACAACGAACAGGAAGCGCACATGCGCGCGTTGGCCTACACCTTCCTGTGGCAGCAACTCAGAAAATGATCGACGAGTGACGTAGGGCGGGCTCAAGTCCGCCATTGCGACGCATCCCATCGCGACGCACCGCACATCAAGCGAAACACACAGGGCGGCCATGGGCCGCCCTGTGTCATTGGGGTCGACAATGCCGGAATCGACGCTCGCCGGAATCCATACCTGTCGACATCCGGCAGGCATGCCGATTTGAATTCTGCTTCACACCCGCCGTGGACACTGAAGGCTCCGCGACCAACGAGCCTCCCCATGCAACGCATTCTCTCCCGTGTCTTCATCGGCGTGCTGACCCTCGCCGCCTCCGCATCGGCGCTGGCCATCCCACCGGAAACGCCCGATCGCATCCTCATCGTCATCAGCGGCGAAGGCCGGGACCAGGGCAAGACCCGGCCCGGATACGAGATGGACGAACTCTCGCAGGCCTGGGCGATCTTCCGCGACAACGGTTTCGATGTGCACATCGCCAGTCCGAAGGGCGGCCCCGTCGAAGCCGACAAGTACGATCCGGCGTATCCGTCCAACGCGCGTCTGCTGGCCGATCGCGAAGCGATGGCGCAGTTGGCCGCAACCCGTGCCACCACCGCACTGAAGGCCGAGGACTATGCCGCCGTGTTCGTGGTCGGTGGCAAGGGCGCGATGTTCGATTTGCCGAAGGACAAGGCACTGACGAAGTTGATCGGTCGCATCCACGATCACGGCGGCGTGGTGTCGGCGGTGTGTCATGGCCCTGCCGCGCTGGTCGACGTGCGCAAGGCGGACGGCACGCTGCTCGTGGCGAACCGTGCGGTCAACGGATTCAGCAACGAGGAAGAAACGATCTTCGGCAAGAAATGGGCGAAGGAATATCCGTTCCGGATCGAGGACGCGATGCGTGCACGCGGTGCGCGTTGGGAGGAAGCGCCATTGATGATGCCGCGCGTCACCATCGACGCCCGGCTCATCACCGGCCAGAACCCGTATTCCACCTCCGGTGTGGCGGAAGCGGTGGTGCGTGCGACCGGACGGACGCCCGTCGCGCGGACGCCCGACCGCGACGAGCGCAGCATCCTGCTGGTCGAACGCTTGCTGCACGGCGATGCCGAGGGCGCACGCAACGCGCTGGCAGCGACGCCCGCCGAGTTCCATGTCGAACTCATCGGACTTCTCGGTTACTACCAGGCGAAAGTCGCGACGACCGACGCCGCAGTGCGCGATGCGCTGGCGGTGATGCGGCTGGCGCAGCCGCATTTTCCGTCGCCGGAGCTGAGCCTGGGCATGGCCGAAGCGCACCTGCATCTGGGCGAGCGCACGCAGGCGCGTGCCCTGGCCGAGGGCGTGCTCGCGGCCAAGCCCGACATGGAAGAAGCAAAGGCCTTGCTGGCGCGGATTCACCCATGAATCCCGCAGGTGGCAAGATGCGCGGACCATGACGACACTCGTCCCGCTCCGCGTGCTGCTGGTGGAAGACCACCACGCCCTGCGCGCGAACATCGCCGCGCTGTTCGAAGCGCATGGGCATGTGGTGGACTTTGCTGCCGACGGCCGCAGCGGCCTTCGGATGGCGTTGGCAGCGCCGCCGGACGTGCTGATCCTCGACCTCGGCCTGCCCGGCATGGATGGCCTGGAGGTCTGCGCCGAACTGCGCGCCCATGCCGACCGCCACGTGCCGGTGCTGATGCTGACCGCACGCGATGCGCTGGACGACAAGCTGCTCGGCTTCGGTCACGGTGCCGACGATTATCTGGTCAAACCGTTCGCCGGCGAGGAACTCGTCGCGCGCTGCCTCGCACTGGCGCGTCGGCATCTGACCGGAACATCGCATGTGATCGAGGTCGGCAGCCTGCGCATCGATCGCCGCAGCGGAACCGTCGAACGCCAGGGCCAGCGCATCGAACTGGCGCACAGTCCCTACCGCATCCTGCTCGCACTCGCCGAACACTGGCCGCGCACGCTCACCCGGTCCGAACTCATCCATCGTCTGTGGGGCGACGAAGCGCCGCCATCGGACCCGCTGCGTTCGCATCTCTACGCCCTGCGGCAAGCGCTGGATCGTCCGTTCGAACGCACGATGCTGGTAACGATCCACGGCGTCGGTTTCCGGCTGGAAGCCGACGCATGACCCGACCTCACCACCACTTGCGCCGGCGGCTGATGCTCGTCTTCGCAGCATTCAGTATTTCGATCGCCATCGTGTTCGCGCTCTATGCGCTGGCCTTCGCGTACACCACCGAGGATGCCTTCTTCGCATCGCAGCTGGCCGACGAGGTCGCGCAGCAGCGCGAATCCATGCATCGCGATGGGCAATGGAGCACACCGCGCACGCTGGGCATGCGGCTGTACACCGACATCGCCGCGATGCCGGAGAGCCTGCGCAGTGTCTTGCGCGAGGAACCGGATCGCGTCGAGGTCGCCGGCGCAGCGGGACGCCATTACCACCTCGCGCCGATCGACGATGCGCAGGGCCGCACGCAGGCGTGGCTGGTCTACGAGGTGAGCGACCGCCTCGTGGTTCGGCCGGTGCGCGGATACTGGCTGTCGCTGCTGGCCTGGACCACCTTGGGCATGACGCTGCTGGCCCTGGCGATCGGCGCCTGGCTGGCCCACCGCATCGCCGCACCGCTGTCGCAATTGTCCGACAAGGTCGCGCAATTGCAGGCCGACACCCTGCCGGAACGATTGCCCCACGCCGACCACGACGACGAAGTCGGCATCCTCGCGCGCGGCCTCGAAGCGCTGATGCAGCGCATCCGCGATTTCATCGAACGCGAACGCCACTTCACCCGCGACGCTAGCCACGAACTGCGCACGCCGCTTGCCGTGATCCGCAGCGCCGCCGAGCGCATGTCCGGCGACGCTGGACTAGCCGAAAGTTCACGCCAGCAACTCGCGCATATTCGGCAATCCAGCCGCCAGCTCGAACAGGTCGTCGACACGCTGCTGTCGATGGCGCGCGAAGACAGCGCCGAACCGCTGGAGTCGCTGCCCCTGTTGGCGATGGTGGAACGCGTGATCGTGGAGCAGGCGCCGCTGCTCGGCGAACGCGCCCTCGATATCGTGATCGACCTGCCCGCAGCGTATCGCGTCGTCTGCTCGCAGGGCGCGCTGCACATCCTGCTGTCGAATCTGATCGGCAATGCCTTCGCCCACAGCACGCAAGGCACGATCCGCATCGACCTGCACGACGGCCGCCTGCGCATCGCCAACCACGGCCACGCCATCCCCGCCGATCTGCGCGAGCACATGCACGAACCCCACCGCAAACGCGAAGGCAGCGCCGGCTTCGGCCTGGGCCTGTCGATCGCGCAACGGCTGTGCGAACGGCATGGATTGAAACTGGCCGTCGAACATGAGGACAACGGCGAGACCCGGGCGCTGGTGGGGTTCCCGCACGACAACGGCCGTCTTCCGGTGTGACGCGCCTGCGGGTGTTGTCTCCTTCTCCCCGCATCGCGGGGAGAAGGTGGCGCGAAGCGCCGGATGAGGGGCGAAGCGGTCAGTCGCCCACGTCGTCGTCCGCAGCATTGCGCTTGCGCGCCGCCTTACGGTGTTGCATGCATGTCGCATGCAATGCAATTTCAAGCACCCGGAAGACGGTGGAGCGAGGCTTTTACCGTTGCGAAATCATCCTCGGAAAGACATTGCACGCCGCGCGGCATCAGAACATCGTTCATGAATGCGAGCATTTCGTCGGCGATATCCGCAATTTTTTCCACTGTCTTGATGGTTTTCCATACGGAAAGATGCCTTGTCGGGTCGCGGTCGCCCAAGGATTGCCTGAGTCGTTCCGCCTCGGCCACCCAGTAGTCGACATAGGTGATCCGTTTGTCATCGCCAAGGCTGAACGATGTGTCGACGATCAGCGGCAGTGCGCAGCGCCGCAGCTGATCCGGGTCGGATTGGTTGCGGGCATTGAGGTTTTCCAGTTCCTTCATGCAGTTGCGGGAATGGACGTAAGCGTCGCTCAGTAGGACCAGTACGCGTGCGCCGCGTCCGATTTCTCTCATGAAAGCTTCCAGACTGTCACCAGGTTGCATCGCTTCCTGGTCTCTACGCACATCGAATTCTGCTTCCAGCGACCGCTGCAGACTGACTGCGAACTCCTGCAATGGTCTCCGTCCATCGTTGTCTTGCGTACCCCACGCATACGAGATGTACACCACCGGCTTCTGGCCGGGCAGCGGTGGGATCGGGGCGGGCTTCAGCATGTTGTCGTGGTCTCTTTCCGACGATGGGCTGGGCAACGCAGAGCGCGCAGAGGCGTCGTCGCGCGTGATCTGCGGCGGTGCGCCGATGCGAATGCCTTCCAGCAGCGCGATGAGTTGCACGCAGAGTGCATCAGCCTCAGGCCCGGTCGCGCGTATGCGCACAAGGCCCGAGCCATCGGCGCGTTGTTCGGTATCGATGCGGGCACGGCTGGCGGTGCGGGCATCGTACAGACACACGCCATGGCGCCAGTACACCGCATCGCGGCCGGCCAAATGGCCGATCCGGGCCAACAGCGCGCGCAGCACGCCATCGTGCAGGAAGGCGTATTCCGCGACGGCTTCGACGGCCTGCGCGTCGGCGGGCCAGACCATCGCGATCCGGTTCGCACTGGCCGCCGCATCCGGCAGGGCGTCGATCATGGCGTAGTAACGCGTCTCGTCCCACTGATGAACTGGAAAGATCAGGTCGCAGCTTTCCATCATCGACAGCAGCAGCGCCTGTTCCTCTTTGTTATAGCGCCCGTTCCAGGCCAGCGCGTCCAGCATCTCCGGCGCGAAGACGCCGCTGTGCCCACGCAGCAGCGGCAACACCCGGCCACGATCGAACAGGGTGTAGATGCCGTCAAGCGCCCACTGCTGATCCAACACGATGGCGTCGCCGAAGAGGCCGGGCTGATGGAAGACGTCGCCAGCTTGATGCAGATAGTGCAGCAGCGCCTGCGACGACGCGCCGTGATGGGTGTCGGCGCAGATCGCGTCGAAGTGCGCGCGGTCGACGGTCCGGTCCGTCTCGCGCAGCGCCACCAGCCGGTCGCGCACCGCCAGCCAGCTGGCCGGCATCCGCGGCGGCGCTGGCGTTTCCAGCCGATGCCGCGCAGCGCGCTTCAGCAGGTCACGCAGGCTGTCCACGCCATCGTCCTGATGGGCGCAGCTGATGGTCGGCCGGTACCAGGCCAAGCGCTCGGTATTGGTATTCTGGAGCGGCGGTGGGGCCTCGTCGCTTTCGCGCGCGCACTGTGTCTGCACCACGATCACCCGCGCCTCGTCGCCGGCCAGCGAATGGATGTAATCCAGCCAGTACTGCAGCGGCCGGTGGCGCATCTCCAATCCGCTCACGGCCTCGGTGTAAGGCGCATCGGTTTCCATCTCCGGATGCCAGGCCAGCACGAAGATTGCGCGCGACTTCAGAAACAGGGCATGGGTGCCCAGATAAACGTCCTGCCCACCGAAGTCCCAGGCATTGAGAAAGATCGGGCGCTCGTCGTGATGCCTGCACAGCTCGAAGCGCCCCAGCTGGATGCCGTGGGTGGAGGGCAGATCGCCATGGAAAGCATCGCCGCGCAGGCGGCGGAACAGCTCGGACTTGCCGACGCGGCCGTTGCCGAGGATGAAGAGTTTGAGCTCGTGGGAGTCGGCTTCGCCTTGTTGTAGGTCGTGCCACCAGTGAGTGAGGCGAGTGAGACAGTTGTCATCAAAGTCGGAAGACAGTATTTCGGGCGGTACTGCTGAGAGGCGATCAGTGACAAGCATCGAGAGTGATGGTCGCTGATGCAACAGTGTTTCGGCGCTCAGTTGCTGTGAGACTGGCACGCTATATAACTTGAGGATATCCAGCGAGCTCAGGCCAGCGATGGGATCAAGCGACGTGATTCCATAGCAAAAGGTCACGTCTAGAGACTGCATCGCGTTGAGGCCAGTGATGGGGTCGAGCGAGGTGATTTGATTGCACCCGGTCAGGTCCAGAGACTGCATCGCGTTGAGGCTAGCGATGGGGTCGAGCGAGGTGATTCGATTGCACCAGCTCACGTTCAGCGACTGCATCGCGTTGAGGCCAGTGATGGGGTCGAGCGAGGTGATTTGATCGCACCCGGTCAGGTCCAGAGACTGCATCGCGTTGAGGCTAGCGATGGGGTCGAGCGATGTGATTCGATTGCACCAGCTCACGTTCAGCGACTGCATCGCGTTGAGGCCAGTGATGGGGTCGAGCGATGTGATTTGATTGCACCCGCTC
>JAFLDZ010000003.1 GCA_017302135.1 Lysobacterales bacterium
TTCGCGTTGCATCGAATTAAACCACATACTCCACCGCTTGTGCGGGCCCCCGTCAATTCCTTTGAGTTTCAGTCTTGCGACCGTACTCCCCAGGCGGCGAACTTAACGCGTTAGCTTCGATACTGAGTGCCTAGTTGCACCCAACATCCAGTTCGCATCGTTTAGGGCGTGGACTACCAGGGTATCTAATCCTGTTTGCTCCCCACGCTTTCGTGCCTCAGTGTCAGTGCTGGTCCAGATGGCCGCCTTCGCCACAGATGTTCCTCCCGATCTCTACGCATTTCACTGCTACACCGGGAATTCCGCCATCCTCTACCGCACTCTAGCCTGCCAGTATCCAATGCAATTCCCAGGTTGAGCCCAGGGCTTTCACATCAGACTTAACAAACCACCTACGCACGCTTTACGCCCAGTAATTCCGAGTAACGCTTGCACCCTTCGTATTACCGCGGCTGCTGGCACGAAGTTAGCCGGTGCTTATTCTTCCGGTACCGTCAGAACCCCAGGGTATTAACCCGAAGCTTTTCTTTCCGGACAAAAGTGCTTTACAACCCGAAGGCCTTCTTCACACACGCGGCATGGCTGGATCAGGCTTGCGCCCATTGTCCAATATTCCCCACTGCTGCCTCCCGTAGGAGTCTGGACCGTGTCTCAGTTCCAGTGTGGCTGATCATCCTCTCAGACCAGCTACCGATCGTCGCCTTGGTGGGCCATTACCCCGCCAACTAGCTAATCGGACATCGGCTCATCCAATCGCGCGAGGTCTTGCGATCCCCCGCTTTCACCCGTAGGTCGTATGCGGTATTAGCATAAGTTTCCCTATGTTATCCCCCACGACTGGGCAGATTCCGATGTATTCCTCACCCGTCCGCCACTCGCCACCCAAGGAGCAAGCTCCTCTGTGCTGCCGTTCGACTTGCATGTGTTAGGCCTGCCGCCAGCGTTCACTCTGAGCCAGGATCAAACTCTTCACTTAAATTTTTCGGACCGAAGTCCTAATGCTTTGAGTGCAGTCGTCGTCCGAGCCCCAAATTACTTTCTTGCATTTGCATGCTTTGAATCTATTTGGTTCTTGGTCGAACGTCTGCAAAAATGGACAACCATCCACTTGCCAGACGCCCGCACAAGTCACCTGCGCACACTGTCAAAGATCGACGGATTTGGCCTCAGCGCCGCATCCCTTTTCTATCTCTCCCTCAGCTGCCGAAGCGTCTGAGTGAGCCGCACATTATAGGGTGATTTTCGTTTCCGTCAACACCCTGCTGCGATTTTCTTTCTTTCGGCCGACCTGTTCAAGCGCCGCCAGAAGGTCTCACATTATGAGAGGCTTTGACGTTCTCGTCAACACCTCTTTACTGCTTCGAACCGCCCCTGTTTCGATTCATCCAGACATCGCTGTGAGGGCCGCGCATTATAGGGGAGCATCCGATTCCGTCAACACCCCAACGCATTTGTTTCTTTTCTTGCTGCCGTTCGTTGCCAACACCGCTGCAAGGGCGCGCATTGTGCACGGCAACAATCCATTTGGGAAGGGGGTGCGGCAAACTTGACGAGAAGTCTCGTCTCGGCAATGTTGCAATTCGTTTCCTGGAGCCTAATTTATGCGTGTCTTATCATTGACCACCTTGTTTTTAAGCCTTTTGGTGAGCGGCTGCGGCAACGCCCAAGATCATTGGGTAGAGCTTGAAGGCCATCGTTTCCAAGTCGAAATTGCTGATGACGACATGGAACGTGCTCGCGGACTCATGTTCCGCGAGTCGATGGGCGAGAATCGCGGAATGCTTTTCATCCACGATGATCAACAGCCACTCGCATACTGGATGAAGAACACCAAGATCCCATTGGATATTCTCTACTTCGACAGTGAGCGGCACTTGGTGTCGCAACAGCGTGATGTGCCACCCTGCTCGCTAGGTAATCGTTGCCCGCCATATCCCAGCCGCGAACCGGCGATTTACGTGCTTGAACTGAACGCCGGGCAAGCCGCCAAGCTTGAGCTGAAGGACGGCGCTGCGCTGACCTTGGGCCCCGACATTCCGCCCGCCGACTGAATCGCCGGGCGGCAGGACTTGTGCCGAAGGTTGGCTACCCGCAGTCTTGCGAGCATGAATTCAGCTTTCGCCCTCCCCGATTGGGCGGCTCTGGCCGACCTTGCGGACGATCAAGTGCCCCTGCTCGGCAGCGCATTATTGATTGCGCACGACGAATACCCGGACCTCGACGCCGAGGGATGCAACGCGCTGGTCGAGGCCCATGTGATCCCGCTCCGATCGGAACTGGACCGGATCGACAGTAACCCGTTGAAAATGCAGGCGATCAACCACCGCCTATTCGATGAACTGGGCTACGCGGGCAATCACGCCGAATACTACGATCCGCGCAACAGCTATATGAATGAGGTGCTGACCCGACGGTTGGGCAACCCGATTTCGCTTGCGTTGGTGCAGATGGAGGTGGCTCGCCGGCTGGGCGTTCCACTGGATGGCGTCTCGTTCCCAGGACATTTCCTGGTCCGGCTACCGGTCGATGACGGTGTGCTTGTCATGGACCCGTTCAACCGGGGGCGTCCGCTGAGTGCGGATGAGCTGCGACAGCGCGCCCGACCGCATTTCGGCGAAGACGTCCCCGACGAGGCCCTGATGCAGGTTCTGAGCCCGGCACCGCCACGTGCGATTCTGGTGCGGATGCTGCGAAACCTGCATTCGCTTTACACCGACAATGGAGACTGGGCGCGGGGCGTGCGGTGCACCGACCGCATCCTGCGGCTGGTGCCGGACAACGCCGAAGCCTTGCGCGACCGCGGTTTGGGGTACTCGGAATTGGGTCATCGGGCGGGAGCCCGTCAGGATCTGGGGCGCTATCTGCAGCTCAATCCCGAGGCCGATGACGCGGAAGCGGTCAGAGAACGAATCGTCGAGCAGGGTCGCGAACGCCAGCGTCTGCATTGACAGAGCCTGCGCCGACGGCAAGCTCTGCCACTAGACAAACCAGTAACTCAAACCATGGTCATCTCGAAATCACTCTTGGTCACGCCACAATCCGGGCAGCACCAAGTATCAGGAATGTCTTCCCAACGGGTGCCCGGATCGATGCCCTCGTCCGGCAATCCTTTGGCCTCGTCGTAGATGAAACCGCAGACGACACACATCCACGTGCGATAAGTCACAGGGGCAGCGGTCTCACTCATCGGATAATGTCCAGTGTCAGGGGCTACGACAATTGTCCCATTCTGCGACCACTGCTGGAAGCATCGACCAATGAATTTTGCGGCCCGAAATACCGATGCGGTCACCGATCGGAACACCGATGGCGATATACGTCGGCACTGGCAGTGGTCGCGCGGCGTCTACCTGATCACACCCGATGACGCCAATAGCGATCGCTTGCTCGCTAGCGTGGAAGCGGTACTCGAGCATGCGGCACTGCTGCAATATCGCAACAAATCCGCGTCGCCTGCGCTGCGTCGTACGCAGGCCGAGGCTTTGCTCGAAAGATGCGCGAAGTACAGCGTCCCACTGATCATCAACGACGACCTGGCGCTGGCAAGTATCATCGGCGCCGATGGCGTGCATCTGGGCGAAGACGACAGCGACGCGGATGAGGCCCGCGACGTTCTCGGCCCGGGTGCGATCATCGGCGTGTCCTGCTACGACGACCTCGAACGCGCATGTGCCGCAGCATCTTCCGGGGTCAGCTATATCGCCTTCGGCGCGTTTTTTCCGTCCGCCACCAAACCGAATGCCCGTCGCGCCAGCGTGGACCTGCTGCGCGACAGCGCCGGCTTCGGCCTGCCGCGAGTGGCGATCGGCGGCATCACCCCCGACAATGCGCGATCGGTCGTCGCGGCCGGCGCCGATCTGATCGCAGTGATCAGCGGCGTCTTCGATGCGCCCGACCCGATCGCTGCGATGCAGGCCTACCGCGCATGCTTCGATTGAGCCTCAAAAGATCGACTCCCCACTTGCACAAGAGATCCCGATGAAGACCGACCGTTCGCACGACCTGTTCGCCCGCGCCCAGACACTGATGCCCGGCGGCGTCAACTCGCCGGTCCGCGCCTTCAAATCGGTGGGCGGCGAACCGTTCTTCGTCGAACGCGCCGACGGCGCCTATCTATACGACGCCGACGGCAACCGTTACATCGACTATGTCGGATCATGGGGACCGATGATCGCCGGCCACAACCATCCGGTGGTGCTGGAGGCGGTGATCGCTACCGCGCGCAATGGGCTGAGCTTCGGAACGCCGAACCCGCTGGAAGTGACGATGGCCGAGACCATCACCCAGCTGATGCCGAGCTGCGAGATGGTGCGCATGGTCAATTCCGGCACCGAAGCCACGCTTTCGGCGATCCGCCTCGCCCGCGGCGCGACCGGACGCACACGGATCGTGAAATTCGAGGGTTGTTACCATGGCCACGGCGATTCCTTCCTCGTCAAAGCCGGCTCCGGCATGTTGACGCTGGGCGTACCGAACTCACCGGGTGTGCCAAAAGCGCTGGCAGACCTGACTTCGACGCTGACCTTCAACGATTTCGACGCGGCGACGCAGTTGTTCGACGCGATCGGCGCCGAAGTTGCGGCGGTCATCGTCGAACCGATCATCGGCAACGCCAACTGCATCCCGCCGCGCGCGGGCTACCTCCAGCATCTACGCGATCTGTGCACGAAACACGGCACCATTCTCATCTTCGATGAAGTGATGACCGGCTTCCGGGTCGCGCTGGGCGGCGCGCAAGCGGTTTACGGCATCACGCCCGACCTCAGCACCTTCGGCAAGATCATCGGCGGCGGCATGCCAGTGGGTGCATACGGCGGGCGCGCGGACCTGATGCGGCAGATCGCGCCGAGCGGCCCGATCTATCAGGCCGGCACGCTCAGCGGCAATCCGGTGGCGATGGCGGCGGGCCTGGCGATGCTGGGTCTGATCCAGGCGCCGGGCTTTTACGACACGCTGGATACGCGCACCGCCGCACTGTGCGCCGGGCTGGAAGCCGTCGCCGCCGAAGCGGGTGTGCCGTTCACCACCAATCGCGTCGGCAGCATGTTCGGTCTGTTCTTCACCGCTGAGAAGGTCGACAGCTACGCACAGGCCACGGCCTGCGACACCGCCGCGTTCAACCGATTCTTCCATTCGATGCTGGAACGCGGCGTCTATCTGGCGCCGTCGGCCTTCGAGGCCGGCTTCCTGTCGATGGCTCACGACGACGCCGTGATCGCCGCGACGATCGAAGCGGCACGCGCGTCCTTTTCGGAGTCGAAAGCATGAGTCCGCAGGGATTCCGCCCTGAAACGATTTCGGTCCACATCGGCAACGAACCCGACCCGGCCACGGGCGCGGTCGCGCCGCCGATCCATCTCGCCACGACGTTCCGCCACAGCGCCGACGGCGAGCGCATCGCCGGCTACGAATACCAGCGCGAGGGCAACCCGACCAACGACCGCCTGCGCGAGACACTGGCCGCACTGGAAGGCGGCGAAGACGCCATCACCTTCGCATCCGGCATGGCTGCGATGACCACATTGCTGGAATGCCTGCCGAACGGCGCGCGGGTGTTGATCCCCGACGACTGCTACACCGGGCTGCGGATGCTCTGCGCCGAGTACCTGCCGGAACGCGGCATCGAAACCGTCGCTGTCGACATGGGCGATCTCGATGCGGTACGCGTGGCCTGCACGCCTTCGACTGCGATGGTATGGATCGAAACACCGTCCAACCCGAAACTGAAGGTCAGCGACATCGCCGCGCTGGCGGAGATCGGGCACGCGGCCAGCGCGATCGTCGTCGCGGACAACACCTTCGCCACCCCTCTGCTGCAGCACCCGCTGGCGCTGGGCGCCGACATCGTCATGCACTCGACCACCAAGTATTTCGGCGGCCACAGCGACGTGCTCGGCGGCGCGCTGGTGTTCGCGAAGAAAGCCGAGCTGTCGGCGAAAGTCGCGCACCGACTGCACATCACCGGTGCGACGCTGGCGCCGTTCAGCGCATGGCTGACTCTGCGCGGCTGCCGTTCGCTGGGCGCGCGCATGGCGATGCACTGCGCGAATGCGCGCAAGATTGCCGAATTCCTGGCCTCACAACCGCAGATCGAGCGCGTGAACTACCCCGGCCTGGCCTCGCACCCCGGCCATGCCGTCGCTGCGAAACAGATGCGCGATTTCGGCGGGATGATGAGCATCGAACTGCGCGGTGGCCGCGAGGCGGCGCTGTCGATGGCTTCGAAACTGAACATCTTCACCAATGCCACGTCGCTGGGCGGCTGCGAATCACTGATCGAACACCGCGCCTCGGTCGAAGGCCCCAACCCGCGCTCGCCGCAGAACCTGCTGCGGATTTCGGTGGGGCTGGAGCATGTCGATGATCTGATCGCGGATTTGCGTCAGGCGTTGGCGTAACGCCCCTCACCCGCCCTCATCCACGATCTGTGGAGAGGGCATGTACAACCTTTCACCACACCCCGGTGTTCGCCATCGATGCCCACGGCTCCTGCGGCGGCAGGTGGCCTTCCTGCAGCAGTTCGATCGAAATCAGATCGGGCGAACGCACGAACGCCATGTGGCCGTCGCGGGGCGGGCGGCTGATCAGATAGCCCATCGCCTGCAGGCGCGCGCAGGTGTCGTAGATGTTGTCGACGCGAAACGCGAGATGGCCGAAGTTGCGTGCCGTGCCGTAGTCCTCTTCCGAGCCCCAGTTGTAGGTGAGCTCGATTTCGGCATTCGGCGTTTCCCCGGCTGCGAGAAAGATCAGCGTGAATTTGCCGGCCGCATTTTCCATCCGCCGCATTTCCTTCAGCCCCAGACCTTCGCAATAGAAACGCAGCGAGGCATCGAGATCGCGGACGCGGACCATCGTGTGCAGGTATTTCATGATGTGGCTCCGGGTGGATATCAATCGAGGAAGAGGTCGGGCAGCAGAGGCTGCGAAGCATCGACCGCGTAGCCGGACAGATCGGTGATGCCGGCCTCGGCCAGCACTTCGTCGTCGATCAGGAAACGGCCGTGGAAGCCGGCGGCTTCGCGCACCAGCACCGCATGCGCGGCATCGGCCATGATCCCGGGCTTGCGGCATTGCGACAGTTCGACGCCGGGAATCATGTTGATGGCATCGGTGGCGATGACCGTGCGCGGCCACAGCGCGTTGACCGCCACGCCGCGCGGGCCGAACTCGGCGGCAAGCCCCAGGGTGACGAAACTCATGCCCATCTTCGCCAGGGTGTAACCGGTGTGTGGGGCCCACCATTTCGGGTCGAGATTCGGCGGCGGCGCCAAAGTGAGGATATGCGGGTTCGGCGCCTGCAGCAGGTGCGGCAGACAGGCCTGCGCGCACAGGAAACTGCCGCGAGCGTTGACCTGCTGCATCAGGTCGAAGCGCTTCATCGGCGTCTCCAGCGCACCGCGCAGCCAGATCGCGCTGGCGTTGTTGATCAGGATGTCGATGCCGCCGAAGGTGTCGACCGTGGCCGCAACCGCAGCGCGGACTTCGTCTTCCTCGCGGATATCGCAACGCAGCGCGAGGGCGGTGCCTCCCGCAGCTTCCACCGCTTCGGCGGCGCTGTGGATGGTGCCCGGGAGTTTCGGATTGGGCACCGACGATTTCGCGGCGATGGCGACGTTGGCACCGTCGCGCGCGGCGCGCAGCGCGATGGCCAAGCCGATGCCGCGCGAGGCGCCGGTGATGAAGAGGGTCTTGCCGGAGAGCGTGGTCATGGCGTGGGTCCGGGAAATAAACGTTTTGAATGGAAGGATGCGAAGCCTGGCGCTCAGGGCGCGCGGCCGGCGGCGGCGGCCGGGGGCCTCAGGGTGCAGGCAGCCGCCACGCAACCGACGACCGGAGGCTGAATATCTCCGGGACTGGCACAGTCGCTGCGCCGCATTTCTTCACGATTGTCTTCCTCATAGCGGGTCGACAGCGCGGCGGCCCGGTCGCGGTGGACAGGCTGCCAACCGCGACATGGCAGGAAGACGGTGGTGCAGTCGGCATCGACCCGGCAGGCGCGCTCCTGCGGCGCGGCGCGCAGGACAAAGACGGGCGCCGTCCGGGCATCCTCGGCACAGGCGCCCAGCGCGCCCAAGGCGCACAACAGCAGCACGGCGCTGCGCTCAGGGCTTGGGGCCTTGGCCTTCATTGTCTTCCCACTTCAGTATTTTCCGCGTGATGAAACGATAGACCGGCTTGCCGGTGCGGAACCACAAGTCGCGCACCCAGGAGCGGCGCTTCAGCAGCCGGCGTTCGATCGGCGTGATCGCATCGGGACAGTACATGCGTTTGTGTTTGAGCAGATGTCGCAGATCCTCGCGCGCGAGCAGACGCATCCAGCGCGAGCGCGGTGCGCCGCAGACGGCGAGCTGGAAATCGATGATGGCGGGCGTGCCGTCGGCCAGCACCAGCCAGTTGGCTTCCTTGGCGAGATCGTTGTGCGCGAACCCGCACCGGTGCAGCGCCTGCAGGCGGCGACGCGCGAGCCGGAAATAGGCGAGGTCGCCGCGCGGCGGGCGCTGATACATCGCCGCACCATCGAGATAGCTTCTGTCGAGTCGTCGACCGTCCCAGCTCAACAACTGCGGCACCGCTTCGGCGCCGAGCACACGCTGCAGACCGCGCGCTTCGCGTCGCGCCAGCCACCACGCCGGCAATCTCAGCCACAGCGGCACGTGGGCCAGATCGCGACGTACGAACAAGCCCCGGGCATCGCGCATCAGGGCGATGCGGCCGAAGCTGTCGGCTTTCAGCGCCTGGAGTTCGATGGCTTCGGAGGACATGCGGGAATTGTACGGACCCATGGACGTGGACGCGCGGCTGGGGCACCGACCGGGGCACCTGCCATAATTCACCGATGACGAGTGCATGGTTGGACACCACCACGAACTGGATCGCCGCGCACCCCGTGGCGGCCGGTGGCGTGATCTTCCTGATCGCGTTCTGCGATGCGCTGGCGGTGGTGGGTATCGTGGTCCCGGCGCTGCCGCTGCTGTTCGCGGTGGGCACGCTGATCGGTCTCGGGCACCTCGATGGTCCCTATGCGTTGACCTGCGCCGCGCTCGGCGCCTTCGCTGGCGATGCCCTGAGCTATTGGCTGGGCCATCGCTGGGGACCATCGATGCGCGAGCACTGGCTGTTCCGCCGCTATCCGCAATTCATCGACCGCGGCGAGCGGATGTTCCGCAAGCACGGCAGTAAAGGCATCGTGATCGCGCGTTTCGTCGGCGCGGTACGGCCGTTCCTGCCTGCGGTGGCCGGCATGTTGCGGATGCCGCTGCGTCGCTACATGCCGGCAAGCGCGGTCGCGGCAGTGCTGTGGGCAGCCTGCTTTCTGGCGCCGGGCTGGATCTTCGGCGCGTCCTACGACGCCGTGGCAGCAGTCGCGGATCGCCTCGTTCTGGTGCTGTTGGCCCTCCTCGCGGTCCTGGCGCTGGTCTGGGCCGTTGTGCTCTACACCTATCGATGGTTCGCCGGCCACGCCGATCGGCTGCTGGCGCGCGCGCTGAAATGGACGCGCGCGCACCCGCGCCTGGGCCGATACGCGGCATCGCTGATCCAGCACAAGCGCCCGGAATCGGCGGCGCTGGCGATGCTGGCGATGTGTCTGATCGGGATCGGCTGGGGCTGGTTCGCGCTGCTCGCGGTGGTGGTGACCCGGCGCGGCCCGCTGATGATCGACCAGCAGGTGTATGCGGTGATGGCATCGCTGCGCAATCCGCTGGCCGACCGCTTCATGGCCGCGCTCGCGTCGCTGGGCGACCTGCATATCCTGCTGCCGGCGCTGGCACTGGGTCTGGGTTGGCTGCTCTGGCGCCGCCGCTTCGCTGCGGCGTTGCACTGGCTGGCCGCAGTGGCGTTCGGTTTCGCCTTCACCGCATTCCTTGCGCTGTCGGTGGAGATGCCACGACCGCCGACCGCGCTCGACGGCTTCGGCTTCCCGTCGATTCCGGTGACGATGCTGACCATCGTGTTCGGGTTTTTCGCGGTACTGATCGCGCGCGAAATGCCGGGACGGCAGCGGGTGTGGCCGTATCTGGTCGCCGGCGTGGCGGTGGCGCTGCTCGGTTTCGCACGATTGTATTTCGGCGCGCATTGGCTCAGCGATATCGTCGGCGGCGCTCTTTTCGGCATCCTCTGGCTGCTGGTGCTGGGCATCGCCTACCGCCGCCACATCGGCCGATCGTTCTGGATGCGCCCGGTCGCCACCGTGTTCTATGTGAGTTTCGCGATCGCGGCGCTGTGGCACGCGCCGCGATCGATCGACGATGTGCTCGCGCAGTTCGCGCCACCGCTGCCGACCCGCCAACTGACGACCGAAGATTGGTGGCAGCGGGAGTGGCGGACACTGCCGGTGCATCGCAACGAACGCGATCCCAGTCGGCGCTGGCCGTTGGATATACAGATCGCCGGTCCGCTGGCGCCGGTGCGCGCACGGTTGGAAGCGCAGGGCTGGGTGTCGCAGCCGCAGGCGACATGGGTGGCGACCCTAGGCCTGCTGGATCCCAACCGGCGCGCGGCGCTTCAGCCGGTCTTGCCGGCCACGATCGGCGCCGAGGCCGAAACGCTGCTGATGCGTCGGCCCGGAGTGCGCCCGGACACGACGCATGTGCTGCGCCTGTGGCGGGCGCCCGCATTGCTCGACAGCGGTCAGCCGCTGTGGATCGGCACCAGCCAGACGCTGCGCTTCGTGCGCCCGACATCGACCTTCGGTGTGTGGATGCCACGGTCCGACGATGGCGAAACCCACGCCCAGGTAAGCACTGCCCTCAACGATCTGCCGCACGCCGAGTCGAAACATCCGGACGGTGGCCTGCCCGTGCTACGCCTGCGTACCGGCAAATAGGCTCTCAGGGCATCAGCGCAAGCAGTCGGTCGAGCCGCGCATGCGGGTCGTTTTCCTGCAGCAACATCTGCCGCTGCAGGTTGCTGAGCGGGAGCAGCTCCGCGAGGCGCCAGCCGACCCATGCGGCATCGTCGAACCGCGACGGCGGCACTTTGGCGAATTCACCACCGGCCTGTTCGATCGCCTGCTGCAGCACATTGCCCAGCAGGCCGTGTTCGGGGCGAAGTTCGTCGTCGGGATCGGGCTCGCACCACTCGACATCGGCCACGATCAGCCCATTGCTGCGCGTCTGCGTCTGGCGCACGTGGAAACGCCGCCCGCCGCGCACGCGCAGCATCAACAGCCCGTCCTCGGTCGAGCCGAAATCCTCGATCCGCGCTTCGGTGCCGACTGCGGCGGGCGCCGCTGGCGCCCCGGCTTCATCGCCGTCGAGAATCAGGCAGATGCCGAAGCCGGTACCGCTGCGACCGCAGTCGCGGACGAGATCGAGATAGCGCGTCTCGAAAACCCGCAGGCCCAGCGCTGCGCCCGGCACCAGCACGGTCTGCAGCGGAAACAGTGGGAACATGTCAGCCACGACGCACTCACCCAAGCGCAGCGAGAAACCGCCGCGGTGCACCGTCGAAACCGCCGTTGGACATGAACACCACGTGGTCCCCGATGTGCGCCAGCGCGCGCAGCGTGGCGATCAGCGAATCGGCGGTCGGCGCGGTCCGCGCTTCGCCGCGAATCGCGGCGATGACTTTGGTCGCATCCCAGGACAGCTCGGGGCGGTGCAGGAACACCACCGCATCGGCGATTTCCAGCGACGGCGCCAGCGCATCGGCATGCGCACCCAGGCGCATCGAATTGCTGCGCGGCTCCATCGCGACCACGATCCGTGCGTTGCCGACTTTCGCGCGCAGGCCTTCCAGGGTCGTGCGGATCGCGGTGGGATGATGCGCGAAATCGTCGTACACGGTGATGCCGTTCGCCACGCCCAGCATTTCAAGGCGGCGCTTCACGCTGCGGAACCCGGCCAGCGCGGGCATCACCTCCGCAGGATCGACCCCGACCGCATGGCACGCGGCCAGCGCCGCCAAGCCGTTCAAGACGTTGTGGTTGCCGAGCATCGACCAGTGCACGTCGCCGACCGCGCGACCGCCGTGGAAGACCGCGAATGCGCTGCCGTCGTCGTTGACCAGTCGCGCGCCCCAGTCGAATGCGTCGTCGGCCATGCCCTCGCGGAGCAGGCCGAAGCGTTCGACCGGCGTCCAGCAGCCCATCGCCAGCACTTCGTCCAGACGCGCGTCTTCGCCATTGACGATCAGGCGACCGCGACCGGGGACGGTGCGCACGAGGTGGTGGAATTGGCGCTGGATCGCGGCGATGTCGGGAAAGATGTCGGCGTGGTCGTATTCGAGATTGTTGAGGATCGCGACCAGCGGCCGGTAGTGCACGAATTTGCTGCGCTTGTCGAAGAACGCGGTGTCGTATTCGTCGGCCTCGACCACGAATTCGCGGCCGGTGCCGACGCGCGCGGAGACGCCGAAATCCTCGGCGACACCGCCGATCAGGAAGCCCGGGTCGCGTCCGGCGCGATCCAGCAGGAAGCTGAGGATGGTCGTCGTCGTGGTCTTGCCGTGGGTACCGGCCACCGCCAGCGTGTCGCGACCCGGTAGTACATGCTCACGCAGCCATGCCGCACCCGAGGTGTAGTGCAGGCCGCTGTCGAGCACGTATTCGACTGCGGGATTGCCGCGCGACAGCGCATTGCCGATCACGATCTCGTCGCAGTCCGCGGAGATGTTCTCCGGCTTGTAGCCCTGACTCAGCGCGATGCCGAGGTTTTCCAACTGCGTGGACATCGGCGGATACACCGCCTGATCGCTGCCTTCGACCGTATGGCCGTGCTCGCGAGCGAGCGCGGCGACGCCGCCCATGAAGGTGCCTGCGATGCCCAGGATATGAAGTTTCAAAATAAGCTCGCTCTCAAGGATATCGATGAAGGATGTCGATGCATGCGTCGAAGCGGGTTCTTCGCGACACGAGGCTAGGGGCTGCAGCTTGCGGCGATGCCGATGATGCGAAGACCGGGTGCCTCACGCGCCTCTTCGCCGCGCACAGGCCTGCCCCCCTGTACAGAGTCGAGGCTTGCAGGCTCAAGGTTTGACCGGCTCCGCTTCGGTCGCCACCGGCAGATGCTCCCGCAGCATCGCGTCCACGGACGCCGCATAGGCGTGCGTGTTCTTGGATACGTCGAAAAGCCCGGCAGAGACGCGCTGCCGCGCAGTCGCGCAGACCTCGACGGGACTCTTGGCGACGGCTCGCTGCTGCATGCCTTCAAACACTTTCGCCGCGTATTCCGCTATCTGGGCTTCGAGCCGGGCGCTGACTGCATCGGCGTCTACGCCGCGCGCACGGGATTCCTGCAGGACAATGCTCATCATCTTTGCGCTGGCTTCCGACCATGGCGCATTGCGGGACTCCCAATCGACGGTTTCCTTGCGCCACTGAGCCGCGCTGTCCGGGACGATGCCGCTGCAGTGTTCGGCAATTCGCCTCAGGCTGTCGCGAAAAATCGGAGTCATCGCGGCGGCGGCCCCGGCGCTGTCGAAGTCGAACGCATCCGCAGGCTGATCGCTGGCATATGCAGCCGCAACCGAGTTCAGCAGCAGGGCGCATGACAACAGTACGGCCCGCGGCCATAGCAGCCGTTCAACCGACATCGATGCCCACCATGATCGCTTCCAAGATTCGCGTGAACACCTCGTCCATCGAGCCTTCGCCGTGGACGGCTTTCAGCACGCCGTGCTGGCGATAGAAGTCGATGACCGGCGCGGTCTGGTCGTTGTAGATGTTGAGGCGGTTGCGGACCGATTCCGGGTTGTCGTCGGCGCGGCCTTCGGCCTGGGCGCGGCCGGCGAGACGATCGACGAGTTTGTCGGTATCGACTTCGAGCTGCACCGCGTGGTCCATCGGCTGGCCGATGCGGGCGAGCAGCTTGCCCAGCGCGTCGGCCTGGGCGAGGTTGCGCGGATAGCCGTCGAGGATGAAGCCGCTGGCGACATCGGGGCGCGACAGCCGGTCTTCGAGCATGCCCAGCAGGATGTCGTCCGAGACCAGATCGCCGCGGGCCATGACCGCCTTGGCCTGCAGACCGAGCGTCGAGCCGGCCGCGACTTCCGCACGCAGCAGGTCGCCGGTGGAGATATGCGGCACCTGCAGGTGTTCCTTCAGTCTTGTCGCTTGAGTACCTTTGCCCGATCCTGGGGCGCCGAGGAGGACCAATCGCATCGCATGCTCCTGATAAAGAGAAACTTAAGGCCGCGGCGCTACACTCGTCCGCCCGGCGCGTCCTCCCCAGCTTAACCGCTCCCGGCCCGCGCCCCAACCCGTCTACGACCAATCGCTGAGTCCACCACCCATGGCATCCGGAACCCTGCTCTACGCCCAGTCCGGCGGCGTCACCGCCGTCATCAACGCGTCCGCCTCGGCGGTCATCACCGAGGCCCGCGCCCGCAAGATCAAGGTGCTGGCGGCCCGCAACGGCATCCTCGGCGCACTGCGCGAGGACCTGATCGACACCTCGAAGGAATCGGCCGCCGCCATCCGCGCCCTCGCCCACACCCCCGGCGGCGCCTTCGGCTCCTGCCGCTTCAAGCTCAAATCGCTGGAGCAGGACCGCGCGAAATACGAGCGCCTGCTGGATGTGCTGCGCGCCCACGACGTGCGCTGGTTCCTCTACAACGGCGGCAACGACTCCGCCGACACCGCACTGAAGGTCTCGAAACTGGCGGCCGAATTCGGCTACCCGCTGACCTGCATCGGCGTGCCGAAGACCATCGACAACGATCTGGCCGTCACCGACTGCTGCCCGGGTTTCGGCTCGGCGGCGAAGTACACGGCGGTTTCGGTCCGCGAAGCCGCGTTCGATGTCGCCGCGATGGCGGAAACCTCCACCAAGGTCTTCGTCTACGAGGCGATGGGCCGCCACGCCGGCTGGCTGGCTGCCGCTGCCGGACTTGCCGGCAACGGTCCGGACGAAGCACCGCACCTGATCCTGTTCCCCGAACGCGCCTACGACGAGGCCAATTTCCTGGCCAACGTGAAGAAAGTGGTCGCGAAGGTCGGCTACTGCGTGGTCGTGGCTTCGGAAGGCATCCGCACCGCCGACGGCACCTTCGTCGCCGATGCCGGCGGCGGCAAGGATGCCTTCGGCCATACCCAACTCGGTGGCGTCGCCTCGTACCTCGCCGGCAAGGTCAAGGACGAACTCGGCTACAAGGTCCACTGGACCCTGCCCGACTACCTGCAGCGCTCGGCCCGCCACATCGCCTCGAAGACCGACCTCGACCAGGCGCTGGCCGCCGGCAAGGCCGCCGTGCAGTTCGCGCTGAAGGGCCAGAACTCGACGATGCCGGTGATCAAGCGCACCTCGAACGCGCCTTACCGCTGGAAGATCGAAGCCGCACCGCTGGAGAAGGTCGCCAACCACGAGAAGATCATGCCGGCGAATTTCCTGCGCAAGGACGGCTACGGCATCACCGCCGCCGCCCGCGCCTATCTGGAACCGCTGATCCGCGGCGAAGCCCCGCCGCCGTACGGCCGCGACGGCCTGCCGAAGTACGTCACGCTGAAGAATGTCGCGGTGAAGAAGAAGCTGGCGGCCTGGGAAGGCTGAGGCTGCCCGCCCGTCGACAGGTGGTTCCGGGAAGGCCGCGCTCGCGGCCTTCTTTCTTGACATGCCCCGCGCGCCGAATCGTCGTTTTTTGTGACTGGCCTCATACTTCTCTCAATCCCGTTACAATTCAACGCAATACATCGGGGGGCCGACATGTCCAAGATCCGCCGCGTCTGGAGGCCGTGCCTCTCGCTCATCCTTGTCCTCATGCTGTCCGCTTGCGTCACCACGCAGGGGGCCGCCGTCGGCGCTCCGCCGATCGATGCGACGCAGGCCCAGGCGGTCGATGCCTACCGGATCGGCGTGGACGACCAGGTCCAGGTCGCGGTGTGGCGCAATCCCGAACTGGGCATCACCGTGCCGGTGCGTCCCGACGGGATGATCTCGGTGCCGTTGATCGGCGATGTGCTCGCCGGAGGCCGTACGCCTCCGGAAGTCGCCAAGGACATCCAGGACAAGCTGTCGGCGTATGTGCGCGACCCGCAGGTCGCGGTGATCCTCACCCAGTTGCGCAGCCACGAATATCTGTCGCGCGTGCGCGTGACCGGCGCGGTACGGCAGCCGGTGTCGGTGCCGTTCCGACCCGGCATGACCGTGCTCGACGCCGTGCTCGCGGCCGGCGGGCTGACCGAATTCGCCGCGCCCGACCGCTCCGAATTGCATCGCAAATCCGGTGAAGGCGCACGGGCCTACGAGATCAAACTCGATCGCATCCTCAATCGCGGCGATCTCACCACCAACTATCCGGTCGCCCCCGGTGACGTGATCACGGTGCCGGAGCGGACGTTCTGATGAATGCCCCGCTTCCGGCCCGACGTACGCAGAACGCGCGCGCGGGCGCACAGACGCAGGCCGCGATCGGCCTGGGCGATCTGATTCCGATCCTCCTGCACGAAGCGCGCCGCTACCAGGTGGTATTGACGTCGATCTTCGCTGCGATCGCACTGCTTGCCCTGCTGGTCGGCCTGTTTCTACTGCCCCGCAAGTACGTGGCCACGACCTCGGTGCTCGCCCAGGAAAGCGACATCCTGCAGCCGCTGCTGGAAAACCGCGCGGTCTCGACCCAGGCGGTGGATCGCGCCGGGCTGGCGCGGCAGGTCGTGTTCAGTCCCAAAGTCATGCGCCAGTTGCTCGCGATCGGCGGTTGGATGGACGAAAAGCCATCGGTGGTCATGCAGGACCGGCTGATCGAACAGTTGCGCGACCGCACCGTGATCAAGAGCGCGCGCAAGGATCTGGTCCAGATCACCTACACCGACAACGATCCCGAGCGCGCGTACAAGGTCACCAGCGCGATGGCGGATCTGCTGATCGAGGAAAGCCTCGCCAGCAAGGAGCGCGAAAGCCGCGAGGCCTACGAGTTCATCGACAAGCAGGTCAACGATTATCACGACAAGCTCACCGAAGCCGAGGGCAATCTGCAGGCTTATCGCTCCGCCAACGCGGATGCGCAGCCCGGCAGCGTCACTGATGTCAGCACCCGCATCGGCGCCCTGCGTACCCAGGTCGAACAGACCCGGATGAGTCTGATGGAACTGCGGTCGCGCGAGGAGGCGCTGTCCGCGCAGCTGTCGGGCGAATCGGCGGTGACCGCGGTGCAGACGCGCGAAAACCTCTATCGCACACAGTTGCTGGACTTGCAGAACAAGCTCGACACATTGCTGTTGAGCTTCACCGACAAGCACCCCGACGTGGTCCGCATCCGTCATCAGATGGCCGATATCCAGGACACGATGAAGCAGGAAGAACTGCGCAGCAGCCAGCCGCGCACCGGCGACGAAGCCTCGGAAGCGCGGGTCAATCCGCTGTATCAGGAACTGCGCAGCCGGCTGGCGGATACGCGCCGCGAAATCGCCGCGATCCAGTCGCGCATGGGCGCGTCCGAAGGCCTGCTGGGCGATGAACTGGGGCGCAGCCGGCGGATCGCCGCATCCGAAAGCACGCTGGCGGAACTCACCCGCGATTACGAAGTAAACCGCGACATTTACCAGGACATGCTGCGCCGGCGCGAGAACGCCCGGGTGTCGATGCAAATGGACAAAGAGCGTCGCGGACTGACGATGCGCATCCAGGACCCGGCGCAGATGCCGGTGCGCCCGACCGGCCTGCGTTTCATGCATTTCGCGCTGGGCGGTCTGGCCGCTGCGGTCGCGGTGCCGCTGGGGTTGCTGTTCCTGTTGGCGCGCTTCGATCCACGGGTGCGTTCGCCGAGCCAGCTCGAACGCCAGGGCCACTACGCGCTGCTCACGGTCGTGCCGCGCTATCGCACGCCGCGCGATCGCCGACGCGAGTTGATGCGCATGGCGGTCAGCGCTTCGATCGTCTTCGCGGTCGTGCTCGCCTACGGTCTGGTCTACGGCTACAAGCAGATGAACGCATGAACGACCGCCACGGCAACGACGCGCAGCCCATCGGGCAATCGCTGAGCACGACGCGCCAGGAACAGGCGCTGACCACGCGCCAGCTGGAAGAACGCCGGCTGATCCATCGCCAGGAATCGGTACGCGTGCATGCGGATGCGTTCCGCGAACTTCGCACGCGACTGCTCGCGTTGGGCGGCAACGGCAGCAGTTTCGTCACCCTGGTGGCGCCGGTGCGCCACGGCTGCGGCGGCAGTTATGTCGCGCGCAATCTGGCGGCGGCGTTCGCGTTCGACGAGACCAAACAGGCGCTGTTGATCGATTGCGATGCGACCCATCCCGCGCAGGGCGATGCATTGCAGGTCGCCGCCGAGCACGGTGGGCTGATCGACTATCTCGAGAACGACAGCATTGCGATACGCGATATCGTCTATGCAACCGGGGTGCCTCGACTGCAGCTGATCCCGGCCGGCCGTATCCGCGAAACGCCGGGCGAGAGTTTCAGCTCGCTGCGGATGCGCGCACTGATCGATTCGCTGCGCACCCATCACGGCAACCGCCATCTGATTCTCGACGGCTCGCCCGTGCAGGGGTCGCCGGATGCGCGGATCCTGTCCGATCTCGCCGATCTGGTGGTGCTGGTCGTGGGTTACGGCCAGGTCGCACCCGATGCCATCGACAAGGCTGTCGCCAGCTTTCCGCCGGAAAAATTCGCCGGCGTCGTGTTCAACCAGCGCCCATAACGGGACGTCGGGAGGTCGCATGCTTCGCCATCGGCTCCATCTCACCCTGCTCGGCGCCTCGGTGCTGATGGTCAGCCCGCACACCGTGTACGCACTGCGTATCGATTACATCCTCGATGTCACTGCGGAGCACAGCGACAACCTGCTGCTGACGCCGGACGATCCGGTCTCGCTCACGGTCCTGCGACCGGGCGCCAGCGTCGACCTCACCCACGAATCCTCGACGCTGCAGACCCACATCAGCGGTCGCGCCGAATACCGCTATTACGGCGACCGCCGCTTCGACGATACCGTCGACGGCGCCTTGACCGCTCGCGTGAATTGGGTCGCGATTCCCGAGCGCCTCGGTTTCAGCCTGGTCGACAGTCTCGCGCTGCAGCCGGTCGACACGCTGGCGCCGGATACGCCGGGCAATCGTCAGCAGGTCAATGTGCTGTCGGCCGGGCCGACCCTGAATTTCGATTGGGGCGGTGGCTGGCGCGGCGCGACCGAACTGCGCTACGTGCGCAGCGAGGCCGAGATCACCGATGAGTTCAATTCGAACCGCATCGATCTGGCGCTGCGCGCAATCAAACCGATCAGCGCCACCAGCCGCTTCGGGTTCAACGCGCAGACGCAGCGGGTCGATTTCGAAGACGATGCCACCGCGCGCGACTACACGCGCTCGTCGCTGTTCGCGCGCTACACGCGCACGCTCAGCCGCTTCGATCTCGCGGTCGATCTGGGCTATTCGCGGCTCGACTACCGGCGCGACCTGCCCGGTTCGGCCGGCGCACGCTCGGATCCGTTGCTGCGCACCGAGCTGGGCTGGCGACCCAATGCGAGCCATCGCCTCGGCATCCGCTTCAACAGCGAATTTTCCGATGCCGCTGCCGATACCCTGGCCGACCTCGGCGAAGGGCCGGAACTGCCGACCGAGCTCGTCACCGGCGAAGCGATCGTCAACGCCTCGCCCTATCTGCAGCGCCAACTCGAAGCCGACTACGGCTTCACCGCAACGCGTTGGACGTTCGGCATCACGCCGTATGTCGGCCGGCGGCGGTACGAAGACATCGGCACCTTCGACCAGAACGATTACGGCACCAGCATCGAAGCGGGCTGGCGCGCGCGGCAAGACCTGAGACTCGGCGTCAATGCTTCGCTGGTCCACATCGACTACCTGAATCTGGACCGCGAGGATGAAACCCGTCGCTATGGCGGCCACATCCGCTACGACTGGGCGAAACGCTGGAGCGGCACGTTCTCGTTCGCGCGTTACGAACGCCACAGCACCACGCCCGGCCAGAACGCGGACCAGAACGTCTTCGGCCTGACCGTCAGCTACCGCAACCGCTGAATCCATGAGCGCCGGCATCGCGCCCCTGTCTCCACTGCAGCGATTCGTCGCCTATGCAGTCGTTGCCTGTCTGTGGCCGATCTCTCTTGTCGCCTGCGGTCAACAGCAGTCCGCCCAGGCATCGGCGGCCAGTGCCGGTGCCGAACGCAGGAACGCCGCAGTCGAAGCCCGCGCGCCGCTGGCAGCGATCACCGCAGGCATTCCGCTCGACCTGGGCTATGTCGACCGCACATCGCCGGCGTTCGCGCGCTTCCGACGCTGGGTGGACAACGCGGTCGCGGGCGATCCGGGCTATGCCTTTTCCGCCTACCACGCCGCGCTGTTGTATCGGCTCGATCCCGACAAAAAATACTGCGCGCTGGCGATCTCGATGATCGAGCGCGAAGTGGCCGCTGCCGAAACCGCGATCGCCGATGGTCGCGCGCCCGAGATCGCCGGCGATTCGTATCTCGACATCGGGCCGCGCATCTCCGCACTGTCGATGACGCTCGATACCTGCAAAGCGGACATCGACGATGCGCAGCGCGCGCGCTGGTCGGCCTACGCCGAACAGGCCGTGTGGAATGTCTGGCACAACCTGCGCGCGCACTGGGGCACGCGACCGCGCCCATGGACCGGCTGGTCGGTCGACAACCCCGGCAACAACTATCACTACAGCTTCCTCGAAGCGACGCTGTACTGGGCGCTGGCCAGCGGCAACAACGACTGGATGCGTTTTCTTCACGACGAAAAAATGCCGCCGTTGCAGGCCTATTTCGCGACGTTGCCCGGCGGCGGCAGCCTGGAAGGCACCGGTTACGGCGCATCGCACATCCGCCTGTTCGCGCTGTACCGACTGTGGCGCGACGCCACCGGCGAGGATATCGCCAACGCCAATCCGCACGCGGACGACAGCATCGCGTATTGGACGCATGCGACAGTTCCGACCATGGACCGCTTTGCCCCGATCGGCGACCAGTCGCGCAGTTCGATCCCGGAGGTCTACGACTACCACCGGGGGTTGGTGCTGGAGGCGCGCGCGCTCAGCAAAAATGCCGATTCGCAGGCATTGGCCTCATGGTGGCTGCATCGCATCTCGATCCCGCGGATGAGCAACGGCTTCAATTCGCTGCACGATCTGCTGCCGGCAGGCGACGCGGAGGCGCCCGCGCCCGACACCCTGTTCCATCACGCCGAAGGCACCGGCCATCTGTTCGCGCGCAGCGGCTGGGACAAGGACGCGATGTGGCTGGCGTTCGTCGCCGGGCCCTACAACGAAAGCCATGCGCACCAGGAACAGGGCGGCTTCACCCTGTTCGCGCGCGACTGGCTGACCGTGACCGAAAACATCTGGACCCACAGCGGCATCCAGCAGGGCACCGAAACCCACAACGTGCTTCGCTTCGAGCGCGGCACGACCGATCCGCAGGTGATTCACCAGCGCCAACCCGGTCGCTCGCGGATGACCGTCACCCCCGGCGCCAACGGTGCCCTGCGCGTCGATGCCGACCTCACCGGCGCTTACGACGACGATGCGCCGGTGCGGCGTTGGACCCGTGCACTGGACTTCGCAGACCGCAAACTGCGGGTGGAAGACCGGTTCACCATCGCCCCGGGCCACCGTGCGGTGTTCCAGCTCAACCTGCCGGTCGAACCCACGATCGACGGCCAGACCGCCACCGCCGGACGGCTGCGGGTCCGGGTGATCGCGCCAGCGGGTGCACGCATCGGCAAATTCGACTGGCGCAGCGTCGACAGCGGCGAATTCCGCAGCGGCTGGCGGCTGGATATTGCCGGCGGAACAGAGACTTACGTCGTAGAGCTCGAAGAAGTCTCAAACTGAACGCTTGCTGACTCACGTCCTCGACGGCGTTCACACTTTGCCCCGATGGCCGCCCCAAGAGTCCGGCCGGTCACATTTCGCCCCCGCCGCCGACACCATACTGGCCCCCGGTCGCCCCGTTCAGGTTCGGGCAGCCACGTACGACGCGCTGCACCCGGGTCCGGACGGGGTGCATCAGGGGGCGCGACCGACCGAACTGTCGCCACGGACGCGAACGCCAGAGCCTTGAACATGCCCCAGTCTTACCGCAACACCTTTTCGCCGGCCACAACCTCCCCCCGCAAACGCGTCGCCCAGGGCCTGATCGTCCTCGGTATGGTCGCCACCGCCGGCATTGCCCTCGCCGGCCCGGCCAAGCTGATGCGCGAACTGCGCTCGCGCATGTTCGAAAGCGATCGGGGAACCGTGGCCCAGGTCGGCCGCGTGCAGGCGCTCCGCCGCACGCCGGTCGCCAATCGCAGCCGCTCGACCGCAGGTTCGACGGCCGCACAGGCGTCCGAGATTCCGATGAATCTCACCTACATCGACACCTCGCGTACCGCTTACACGCGCTTCCGCACATGGGTCAACAACGCCGTCGCCGGCAACCCCGGCTATGCCTACGAGGCGCGCGACTCGGCGCTGATGTTCCGCATCACCCGCGACGTGAAGTACTGCACCCACGCCATCGGCATGGTCGAGCAGCAGGTCTCGCAGGCGGAAACCGCGATCGCGGCGGGCCAGAATCCGGTGGTGGCGGGCGACTCGTATCTCGACGTCGGTCCTATGATCGGCGATGTCGCGATGACCTACGACACCTGCAACATGCAGCTCACCGCGAATCAACGCCAGCGTTGGTCGGCCTATGCCGAGCAGGCCATCTGGAACGTCTGGAACTATCAGAGCGCGCGCTGGGGCACCCGTTCCGCACCGTGGAGCGGCTGGTCGATCGACAATCCGGGCAACAACTATCACTACAGCTTCCTGGAAGCGACCATGTCGTGGGCGCTGGCTTCGCGGAGCACGACCTGGATGAGTTTCCTGCAGAGCAACAAGCTGCCGAAGCTCGAAGCCTATTACCGCACGATCCCGACCGGCGGCAGTCTCGAAGGCACCGGGTACGGCACCGCGCAGATGCGCCTGTTCAATCTGTACAGCATGTGGCGGGACGCGACCGGCATCGATCTGGCCAACGCCAATACCCATGCGACCAACACCATCAAGTGGTGGACGCACGCCACCGTGCCGACGCTCGACCGCTTCGCGCCGCTGGGCGACCAGTCGCGCGTGTCGGTGCCGGAAATCTACGACTACCACCGCCGGCTGGTGCTGGAAGCCCGCCATCTCACCCAGGACCCGACTGCGCAGCGGATCGCCAGCTGGTGGCTCAACAACATCTCCGTGCAGCAGATGGGACAGGGGCTGAATTTCCGCTACGACATGCTGCCGCCGGGCACCAACGGCGCAGCGCCGACGGAGCTGTATTACCACGGCACCGGCACCGGTCATCTGTTCGCGCGCTCCGGCTGGGATCGCGCCGCGATGTGGATGTCCTATGTCGCCGGCCCGTACAACGAAAGCCATGCGCACCAGGACCAGGGCGCGTTCACCCTGTTCGCGAACGACTGGCTGGCGGTGACCGAAAACATCTGGACCCACAGCGGCATCCAGCAGGGCACCGAAGTCCACAACACGATGCGCTTCGAACGCAGCAACCCCAGCGTCGCGCAGTGCGCCAGCCCGTCCAACGACCGCATCGTCCACCAGTGCGCCGACAGCACTTCGACGATGACCGTCACCCCCGGCGCGAATGGCGCGTTGACCGTCGTATCCAACCTCAAGCCCGCCTACGGCAACAACCCCGCGCTCAGCGCGTGGACCCGCCGCCTCGACTTCGCCTCGCGCAAGCTCACGGTGCGCGACAACTTCACGCTGGCCGCAGGCACGACCGCGTTCTTCCAGGTGCAGGTGCCGGTGCAGCCGGTGGTCAGCGGCACCACCGTCACCGCCGGCAAGCTGAAAGTGCGGGTGCTGGAGCCGGCAGGCGCCACCATCACCCTGAAGAACTGGAATCCGGTGGACACCAGCGAGTTCTACAAGGGCTGGCGGATCGATATCGGCGGCGGCAGCAGCACCTATCTGGTGGAGTTGAGCGAAGCGCCGTAACAGCATCGACCGCAATCGTGCGAAACGCCAAAAAGCCCGGGAATTCCCGGGCTTTTTGCATACAGGCTTCTCGAATATGACGGAGTCCGGAACATATGATCGCGATCCCGCCGCACATTTCTATCGAAACCGGCATGCGCCCATAGACTGACGCACTCAACTTCGATCAGGCAAAGCCATGTACGACGCAGACCCGCAGGATTCCGGCAGACAGGACCAGTCCAGACAACTCGACACGCTCCGCAAACTCGTCAAGGACGCTCAGATCGCGATGCTGACCACCGCCACATCCGACGGCACGCTGATCTCGCGCCCGCTGCAGACGCTCGATTTCGACGAGGACAATGTGCTGTGGTTCGCCACTGATTCGACCAGCGAGAAAGCGCTGGAGATCAAGACGCATCCGCACATCGGGCTCGCTTACGCCGATCGGCGAGACAACAGTTACGTCTCGATCTCGGGACCTGCGCGTCTGCTGCGCGACGAACAGAAGATCGACACCTTGTGGTCACCGGCGATGTCGCTGTTCTTTCCCGCAGGCAAGGACGATCCGAATCTGGTGCTGATCCGGGTCGAGATCGAACGTGCCGAGTACTGGGACGGGCCGGGCACCATCGTCGGCAAACTGCTGTATCTCGCTGCAGCAGCGATCACCGGCAATCCGGGCGTGATGACACAGAATGTCATCGTGGAAACCAGCGCGTCCGAATGATTCCATACGCGTCGGGCAGCGCAGGTACTACCTGCGCTTGCCCACCGCGATCGCCGCGTAGTGCGCGAAATACCACGCAGCGCGAATCCGCCCCAGACCTTCGACGTTGCGATAGATGTTCCACTGCCACTGCGCGGCCTTGCGCTTGTCGGCGGACAGCGAGCCGGTGCGGACCAGGTACTCGGCCAGCGGCTCGGTCGTCGGTACCCGGCGGGCGATACCGGCGCGTCGCACCAGTTGCAGCCAGAACACGTAGTCCTCGTGGCCGATGCGCTCGAAGCGGCCATCGCCCAGCGCACGATCGTAGATGCCGGTGAGGTTGCCGATGCGGTTGCTTTTGAGCATATCGGCGTAACCGACTTCGGCCGGCGGGCGCACGATCGACAGCTCGCGACCGCTTTCGTCGAAACGACGATAGCCGGTGTAGCAGATCATCGTGCCGGTCTCGCGCATGTGCGCAAGCTGCAGTGCGAGCTTGTCCGGCAGCCAGCGGTCGTCGCTGTCGAGAAACGCGAGATGGGTGCCGGTCGCGGCCTCGATACCGGCGTTGCGCGCGGCGGCGACGCCGCCGTTCTTGGGCTGCTTGATCGGCACGACCCGCGAGTCGCGCGCGGCGGCATCTTCGATCAGGTCCCACGTCGCGTCTTTCGAACAGTCGTCGATCACCAGCAGCTGGACAGCGGCATGCGTCTGCGCGAACACCGAGTCCATCGAAGCGCAGAGCGTGGCGGCGGCGTTGTAGGCCGGCATGACGACACTGACTTTCGCCATGTCCGACTCGCTCATGCAGTCCGCACCCTGCGACCACCCACCCATGAGGAGCGCGGCGCCGGCAGCAGATAGTCGCGATACTGGCCGGGATCGCCCTGTTCGCCGGCTTCGGCGGCCTTGATGATGTTGTAGGTCTCGCGCGCGGTCACGTAGTGCAGCACGTGGCGCTTGCCGTCGTTGTACGCGGTTTCGAGATAACGGTGCATCGCATCGACCGGCGCGCCCAGCAACGTATCGATGTCGTGCTCCTGGGTGCCGTGGGTATGGATCTTCACGAACACCCACTCCGGGCGCCCTTCGACATGCACGCCGGTCTTCACCCACAGATCGACGCGCGCCTCGGTCGGCGGGCAATTCCTGCGCACATCGGCGTTCTCGATCCGCGGCATCACCGCCAGTCGACGTTCGCGCCAGTTCAGGGCGAGCGGCCCCTGCACGATCATCAGATCGCCGCTGGCGCCACCGCCCACTTTCACCGGGCTGCCGTGATCGTGCGATTTCGGCGCCAGCGGATCGTCGGTGGCGTAGTAGATGCTGTTGACGGCGGCGGTCTGGGTATCGCTGGGCGCCGAGGGCAGCGTGAAATCGGCATAGCAGCCGAGTTCGCGCAGCAGGATCAGTTCGTTGTTGATGCCGCACCAGCGGCCGTCGCCGCGCGAGTTGTCCAGACACCAGTTGCCGTGGATGAAGCCGAACCGCAGCTGCCCGGTGTCCGGATCGCGCGGCAGCGCGCCGTGCTGTTCGTGCAAGGTCTTGCAGAAGCGGCCGATCGACGCGCGGAAATTCTGTTCGGTATCGTTGTCGTGGTGCAGATGCACCTCGATCTCGCCATAGCCATCGGCACACAGCGACGCGATCTTGTCGAGATGCTCCACCGCATACTCTTCTTCCGGATAGAAGAAGCTGTGCTGCGGCGGACGGCCGTCGGCGTCGCGATGCCGTCCGGCGAGTTCGCGGTACTCGTGGCACCAGCGATCGACGCGGCGGCGCTGGGTGTCGAGGTCGGCACCTTTCCACATCGGCTCGAAATGATCGACGAAGCAGAACATCACGTGCACTGGACGGTCGGTCACCTCAGGCAAGCGGCGGCGCAGATACTCGCCCAGCCACAGATGCATGTTGCGTTTGCGCATGTCGCGAACGACCAGGATCGCGACCGCTGCGGCAAGCAGCAGCGCGAACAGGGCGACGAAAACGATCGCGCTCATCTCCGCACCCCGCAGTGTGGAGCCGTACTGTGTGGAGCCGCGCAGCATGGCGCCGCGCTGTGTGGAGCCGTGCGGTATGGAACCATGTTCATGCCATCCCCCCTGGAGGCCGTAGATCGATGCACGTTCATGCCGGTGGCCGCAGCGGTTCGAACGCGAACCCGCCTGCCGCCCACGCGGGCAGCATCGCTTCCAGCAGTTGCAGCGAGAGCGCGCTGTCGTCGTGCATCAGCAAAATCTCGCCGGATGCCGGCGGATAGCGCTGCGCAGAAGCGATCAAGGCCTCCGCCGGACGCTTGCTGTAATCGAGGCTGTCGTAGGACCAATACGCGATCCGCTGGCCGCGGCGGACGCAGTCCAGCACCATCGGTCGCGGCAGCACGCCCCGCGGCGGACGGAAATCGTGTCGCGCGAGGCCGTCGAAACCGGCGAGCAGGCGGTCGGTCCGATCGATTTCCTCGCGCTGAGCGGCCAGATCGAGGCGATCGAACTGCGGGTGACTCCAGGTGTGGTTGCCCAGGACGTGACCCTCGCGAACGATGCGTTCGACCATCTCGGGATAACGCTCCGCCTCGCGGCCGATCAGGAAAAACGTCGCCTTCGCACGATGCGTCGCGAGCAGATCGAGCAGAACCGGCGTGTGCTCAGGATGGGGGCCATCGTCGAAGGTGAGATGCAGCACCCGGCCGCGCCGCGCGCCGCGGGTCAGCACCCAGCGGTTCGGCAGCCAGCGCAATACTTTGAGTTTCCTGGGGCGTGGATTCATATCGTCGACGATGAAGGAAACGTGCATGGAAACGGAGAGGGAAACGGATTCGGCCCACGGCTGCGGACCCGCGAGCGCCGGAGCGGGCGCGCAATGATGCCGGAAGTCATCGCCCGACGTCCCGGTAAAGCACGTCGTAGCGCGCCGCCATCGTCGCGATCGACGCTTCGCGCAGCGCCCAGTCGCGACCGGCCTGTCCCATCTGCACGGCGCGCGCGGGTTCGCGCAGCAGCGCGGCCATGGCTTCGGCGAGCGCTTGCTCGTCGGCGGGCGCGGCCACGAAGCCGTTGCGTCCGTCGACGACGATCTCGCGATTTCCGCCCACGTCCGTGGCCACGATCGGCAGGCCGCTAGCGCAGGCTTCGAGCAGCGCCATCGAATAGCCTTCGCTCAGGGACGACAGCACGAACATGTCGAAACCCTGCAGCAGTTGGCGCACATCGCTGCGATCGCCGAGCAGGCGCACCGCGTCGCCGATGCCGAGCGCGGTGCTCTGCGCTTCCAGCGCGGCGCGCAGCGCGCCATCGCCGACCAGCACCAGTGCGGTGTCGGCCGACTCCGCATGCACGCGTGCGAACGCCCGGAGCAGGGTCGCCTGATCCTTGACCGGGTTGAGCCGGCCGACGGTGCCGATGATGCGCACGCCCGGCGCAAGGCCCAATACATTGCGCAATGCGGCGCGGCGCTCCCCGGACGCGCACGAGAAATCCTCGACCCGGATGCCGTTGGGCACCGCAAGCAGCTGCTTCCTTGGACGAACGCCCTGCTGCGCGAAACGCGCGCGCGCCGCCTCGCAGACCGCCGCGACGATATCGGTTCGACGCATGGTCCGGCGATACAGCCATTCTCCGCGACTGCGGGGTTGCGAAGCGCCCATGCCATGGCGGGTGTTGATCACCTTCGCGAGCGGCAACCCGATTCCTGCGGCGACGGTGTGATAGTGCGCATTGGCATTGTGGGTGTGGACGACCGCACCCGGAACCGCACGCAGCCACGCACGCAGCCTTGCCACCGCACCGGGATCGAAACCGCTGCGCTTGCGGCAGGCGTGCACCTCGATGCCCTGCGATGCGAGCTCATGCGCCAGCGCACCGGGCTCGAACAGGCAGGCGACCCGGCAGCGATGCCCGGCCGCATGCTGCGCGCCGATGAGATCGATCACCATGCGCTCCAGACCGCCGCGCTCGAGATTCTCGACCACATGCGCGATATCCACGATCCCGGCCGCCGCCGCAGTGTTCTCAACGACACTGGTCACGTCGGCGGCGGTCATGTGGGGAGCTCGCAGATGGTGACGCGACGCTTGCCGCTGGCGGTGAGCGGAATTTCATCGCGATATTCGAATTCGACCGCAATGCTGTCGCCCACCAGCTTGCGGATCTCATCGCGGACCCTCGCTTCGGAAGCGGCGTCGAATGCATCGCTCGCCACCAGCCGCATCAGGATCGCGTCCAGGCTGCGCTGCACGATCTGATAGTGGCGGATCGCCGAAAAATTCATCAGCGTGTGCACGAAGTACTCGCCGGGAAGCACGCGTCCGTCGGCGGTGCGCAGCGCATCGAGCTTTCGCCCATCGACCCTGGCCAGTTTCGGCAGATGCCGACCGCAGGCGCAGGCGCTGCCGCCGGGCGTGCCCAGATCGCCGTTGAGATAGCGCATCATCGGCATGCCGAAATTATGCAGATCGGTGATCACCAGTTCAGCCGGGCCGCTGCTGCGAGCGGCGGCGGTCTCGTGATGGAATTCGACGTGCAGATGATCGATGTTGATATGCAGGCCATCGTGCGCTTCGCACTCGGCGGCGATCAACATGACCTCGCGGCAGCCGTAGGTGTCGTATGCGGGCGCGCCGAATACGCGCTGCAGGAGTTCACGCTGATGCGCGTGCAATGCTTCCGCCGCACCGAGCACGCGCTGCGGGCGATGGATGCTGCGGCCGTTGCGTTCGATCCAGTGCGCCAGCTCCACCAGTGGACCGACATAGGAAATGATGGTCTCGGGCTTGAAGCGGTCGATCGCGTCGGCATACTCGGCCATCCGCTGTTCGCTCATATCGAACGCGTTGAGCATGCGCCGGTTGAACGCGGCGTGGTAGAGACGGTCCTTGAACAAACCGAAGCCCGCCGGCGCCGCGACCGGCGCACCCCACAGATACACCGTGCGTTGCCCCAGATGCGCGCCGGACCAGCCGTAGCCCCGGAACATCACCGCGACCCGGCGTTCGTAGCTCTCGCGCGTATAGCCGAAATGCAGCGGCTCTCCGGTCGAACCGCCCGTGCTCTTGAAATACATCGCATCGCGATAGGCCGGCGCGATCATCGATTCGAAGTGCTCGCGAATCACGGGCTTGGTCAACAGCGGCAGCCGCGCATAGTCTTCCCGGCTGCGGATGTCTTCCGCGGCGCCGACACCGGCCCGCCCCCACCATTCGCGATAGAACGGCACCTGCTGCCAGCAGTGCGCGATCAGACGCTGCAGTTTGCCCCACTGCAGCGCGTGGAGTTCATCGGCCGAGCGCCACTGGTCGCGCTCGTACCCGCGCAGATACGCCAGGGTCTTGCGCCTGCGCAGGCCCGACTCGTAGGCCGGATACAGCACGCGCCGGAACAGCGATTCGTAGACACCGCTCATGCCGGCACCTCCGCACGCGCATGCGCCCATGAGAGCAGGCGTGCGCCGAGGCGCGGGTGCCCCTTCAGAAGACCCTGATGCAACTGCTGCATATGCGCGATGTCGTTGCGCGTCCAGCAGCCCAGAGAGAGCGTCAGCGGCAGATACAGCGCCCCGCCGATCGCGGCGCCGATCACCAGCGCGGCCCATGCCTGCAGATGCGGCACCAGCGGCCACAGCGGCAGCACCGCAAGTACGCTCGCCAGCAGCGTGCGCAGGATCCGCGCCCAGTCGGGCGAGATGCCGCTGACCCGGGCCGCCATCGTCACATAGGCGATCGCGTTGAAGATCGACACCGTGAAGAACGCGACCATCGCGCCATGCAAACCGTCGACACGGATCAGCCACGCATCCAATACCAGTTTCAGCACACCAAAGCAGATCACCAGGATCAGTACCGCGCGCTGACGATCGGCGCTGATCAACAGACTCGATCCGCCCTGCGCACAGGTCGCGATCGCGGTGCCGGCCAGGCATACCGCGAACACCGTCGCCGCTTCGTCGTATTCGCTGCCATAGAGCAGACCGATCAGCGGCTTCGCGAGCACCACGCCGAACGCCACCAGCGGCAGCGCCAGCAGCGCGAGATATGCGGTGGACGCGGCGAAACGCCGGCCCGCGACTTCGCGTCCCTGGCTCAATGCATTCGCCATCATCGGCAGCAGCAACGCACCGAAGACGCCCGGCACCAGCGTCGTCGCGCCGCTGGCAAGTTGGTAACCGACCTTGAACTGGCCGGCAGCGTGCGGGTCGGCGTATGCGGTGAGAAACAGCACCTCGATTTCGCTGGCGGCAATGAAGCCGACGGTGACGATCAGAGTGCTGTAGAACATCTGTCGACGCACGCGCGGCACCAGGTCTGCCGGCAGCTCCGGGCGGTCTTCGCCGGGCGGCAATAATGGACTCACCTGCGCACGCGACATCGTGTAGAAGACCACGCTCGACACCAGGAACACGCCGAGCAGCCATTCCACCGGCAGGTCGAACCACATCACCAGCATCACCATCGCAAGATTCAACGGTGTCGACAGCACCGCGATCATCGCGTTGATCCGGAAATTCTCCAGACCTTTGGCTACGCCGATGTTGAACATGTAGCCGGCGCGCAGCGATACCGCGATCACCAGAAACGCGAACAGCATCCCGTGATGGAAATCCGGCGCCACCCGATGCCCCGCCAGCCACAGCGCCAGCGCGCCGATCAGCAGAACGATCGCCAGAAACAGTCGCTGCGCGCGGCGCAGGTAGGCGATCAGCGGACGAACCAGCGAATCCCGGCCTCCGCCGCGCAGCTCCGCGACGAACTTGATCGCCGAGCTGGCGGTGCCCGAATTGGTCGCGGCGATACCCATGCCGACCAGCCAGATGACCGCACTGTAGGCGCCGAAACCCTCCGGGCCGAGATGACGGGCGATGACGATCGAGGTCAGCATGCCCAGCGCGAATTCGGTGTACATCGCCACCGAAGAGAACAGGGTATTGCGGAGCGTGCGCGCGCGGAGCGTCATTGCATCACCAGAAGAACCTTGACCACGACATACAGGAAGATGGCGCTGCCGAGGCCCACGACCGGCCACAGCAGAGCATCGTCGCCCAGCTGGAAGCGCGGCAACTCCGGGTCGTCCCGGCGGATATCGGCGTAATGCGCGACCACCAGCGCGGTGAGCAGATACAGAATGATGACGTAACTCCGGCTCAGAAAAAACGCGGCGATGAAGAAACCGATCAGCGACAGCAGCAGCGTCATCGCGATCGCACGACCTTCTTCGATGCGCGCGTCGAGCGCTTCGAAGTCCATTTCCGCAAAGTCCGTTTCGTGATCCATCGAATCAGGGGCTTCATCGCCCTGCCCGTCCCATCCCTGTTCGTCCCATCCCTGCACGGCCTGCGGCCGCGACCCCGTCCACATCATCCGGAAGCAATACACCACGAACGCGAGCCACAGGGTGTAGCCGATGATACCGGTCTCGGCGAGAATCAGGACGAACGAGTTGTGCGCGGTCAGCGGATTGTAGTCGGTGTACTGATCGGGCCCGACGCCGAAGATAGGATGCCCCTGGAACATCTGCAGTCCTTCGTACCAGGATTCGATGCGCCCCTGCGCGGATTCCTCTTCGGCATCGATCTCGCTGAATCGCGACGGCAGCGCCAGCAGCACCGCCACCGCCATCGCACCGATCACGCCAGCCACGAACAGCCCCTTGCGCTGCCAGATATGCACGCCCATCACCGCCAGCAGCGCGAGCAGCGCACCGCGCGAATCGGTGAGATAGACGCCATACACTAGCAGCCCGGTGACAACGAGCCAGAACAGACGGCGCAGACCCAGCAAACCACCGCGACTGCTCAGATACGCCGCCATCGGAATGCAGCTCACGAACAGCAGACCGAGATCGTTGGGGTCGTTGAAGATGCCGACGTACTGGATCCGCGTGCCTTGGGACATTTCGACGCCGGTCCAGCCCAGCCCCGTCTGCCGCTGCTCGATGCCATGGATCGCCAGCACCGCAGCGCAGAGCGAAAACGTCGCCATGATCGTCAGGATCCGGCTGCGACGATCCAGCCCGTTGGCGAACACCGCGAACGCCAGCACCACCGGCGCGAATTTCCCGATCTGTTCGATCGCACCGCCGATCCAGCCGTTGAACACATGCGATACCAGCATCACGCCGAAAAACATCAACAGCAGCGGATACTGCGGCGCATCGAAATTCTTCCTCGGCGACAGCAGCCAGAACCCGGCCGCCGTGATCAGCATGATCGGCTGAAGCGGCAGGCCGACGCTGTCGACCATCGCCGGATAGTCCTGCGGTCGGATCAGCACCAGCAGCAGATAGAGCATCATCGCGGTGAACATGACGGCCCTATTCGCCCCGCGTGCGCGAGCGATGGCAGAAGACTTCCGGCAGCGCGAGCATGCCTTCGAACCAGTCCGCATCCATATGCCGTTCGACCGGAATCCGTCGCATCGCGTAACGCGCGTCCGGATGCAGCGCTTCCGGGCCGGCAAGATAACTGCAGGCCATCCGGTAGCCCGCATCGCGCACGGCAGCGACGACCTCGTCGTCGTAGGCATCGGCGCCGCCGACCGGGTACGAGATGACCTGCGCTTCGCTGCCGAGCTCACGCTCGATGGTGCGCTTGGACGCCGCGACTTCCTCGCGCATCGCCGCCCGGGGCATTTTCGCGAGCATCCGGTGATCCACGCCATGCGAGCCGACCTCCATGCCGCTCGCATGCATCTGGCGCAGTTGCGCCCACGTCATCGGCCGGCAATCGGAATGTCCGGCATCCGGCGGCAGCGACCATTCGCGCTGCAAGCGATCGATCAGCGCCTGTTGCGCGTACGCATCCAGTGCCTTGATGCAGTCGAGCAGTCGCGCGGCCAGATCGCGACGTGCGCCCAGATCGTCCGGCAGCGCCCAGTCGATGCCCAATTCCGGCGCCTGCAGCGATGCGGCGCGAGTCGTGCACAGCATATGCACCAGCCAATCGTAGGCGTAGGGTCGGCCCGAATCGATATGCCCGGTGGACACGAAGAACATCGCCGACAGGCCGGCATCGCGCAGGATCGGCCAGGCGTGGCGGTAGTTGTCGTCGTAGCCGTCGTCGAAAGTGATCAGCACCGCGCGGCGTGGTACGGGGCGACCGCGATCCAGACAATCGATCAGCTCATCGAAACGCATCGGCACGAACCGGCGCTTGACGATGGCCAACTGTTGGCGGAAGGCATCGCTGGACGCACTGATCAGCTCGGGGTCGAAAAGGAAGCCGTCCGGCTCGGCAGCGTCCAGCACGCGGTGGTAAGCGAGGATCCGGACATCGTGACGAAGCGCCGTCCGCACCCGCGCGATCAGCGGCAGCAGGCCCGTGCGGGCACAGGCGCGCGCCAACCGCGGCCGACGACCGGCCAACGGCATTTCGCTCGACCGGATCCCGGCATCACCAACCCTACCGCTCATTTCGCCCCCTGTATCTTCAACGCTCAACGCATTTTCCGCCGCGGTCCGGACGCTGCGCCGACGCTTGCATTCGCGCGGCGAACGCGGTCCACTGCGCGCCTCGCACGAATGCCAGCGATGGAGCGGACATGGCCGAAGACACCGATTTCGGAGCGCTGTATCGCGAACTCGGACTCGATTCGACCTGTTCGCTCGCCGAATTGCGCGGTGCGTGGCGACGACGCGTATCGAAACTCCACCCCGACCAGGGCGGGAGCGCAGAGGATACCGGACAGTTGCAGCAATTGAATCGCCTCTACGATGCCGCGCTGGATTTCCACATGCACTATCGACGGATGCCCGGTGCGATGCCCTTGGGGCGATTGCCGCCAGAGCAGCCCGGCACCTGCGCCGGCAGCGTTGCGCCGAGCCATGCATTTGCAGGCGATCCGCGCCCGATCGAGCCGACGGCGTCCGGATTTGGCAGAATATCCCGTTACTTCGTGACAGTATCGCTGGTCGCCATCGCCGTGCTGGGCTGGCGGGTGGTGGAAAACAAGCCCGAAAACGGCAGCGATCCTGCTGCTGGCGCGGGTGCTGGTCGAGTCGCTGCGTTCGAAACGTCCGACGACAGCGGCAAACAACCCGCGCGCGTCGCTGCGAAGCCGTTGACGGCGACGCTGGCGATCGCGCCGGGCATGGGGAAAAACACGGTGCGGGACATTCTGGGGGAACCGCTCGATATGCATGCGCTGCGCTGGAGCTATGGCCCGTCTTGGGTCGAATTCCGCTGCGACAAAGTCGTGGACTGGTACAGCTCGCCGCTGCGCCCGCTGCGCGTGTCGGCTGCGCGCGATGCGCCCGCCGACGCAGCGAACCCCGACGACCGCGACTGCGACTGATCGGGCACCGGCATGTTTTCCAAAGCGATCACCCTGATGCGCAAGGCGCGCCGTCGCCTGTGGATGAAATACGCCCTGCGCGGCGTCGGCGGCAGCGACAACTTCGACCGCCTGGATCTGGCGTATACGGTCGAAGATCCATGGAACATGGCCTCGGATCTGGAGCGCGCACGCTTCGAGGCGACCAACCGGGTGATCGAACGGGCGTTCGGCCGGGTCGGCTCGGTGCTCGAACTCGGCTGCGGCGAAGGCCATCAGACCGAATATCTCGCCCGCCTCAGCGACACGCAGTACGGCGTCGACGTCAGCCAGCAGGCGGTCGAGCGCGCGCGCAAACGCCTGCCGCAGGCGCAGTTCGAAGCCACCGACATTTTCGGCCAACCCTGGGGCGACAGCCGCCACCGTTTCGATCTGGTCACCGCCTGCGAAGTGCTCTACTACCTCAGCGAGCCGGAAAAAACGATCGCACGGATGCGCCATCTCGGTCGCAACGGGCTGGTCACCTTCTTCGCGCCCGCCTGCGGCCGGATCGGTCCGCATCTGGATGCCGTGCCCGGCCTGCACAAGGACTGGATTCACCATGGCAGCACCGCATGGCTGATCGGCTGGTGGCGCGATGAATGAGGTTGCGTCGCTGTCGGCGCTGGAAGGCTACGGCATCGTCTATTTCGGCAACGACTGGTTCGCCGAAAACCGCACCAGCAGCCATCACGTCGCGGTGCGACTGGCGCTTCACGTGCCGGTGCTGTACGTCGATTCGCCCGGCATGCGCGCGCCGAACGCCTCCGGGCGCGACCTCAAACGCGCGGTGCGCAAGGTGCTGGCCGCCTTCAAACGGCCAACCCGGGTCGCCGATGGACTCTGGCACTGCACGGTGCCGCAACTGCCGTTCCGGCGGCTGCCGGGCGTGGACACCTTCAATCGCCTGTTCGGCCGCTGGGCGGTGCGTCGCGCGCTGCGGCTGGCCGGTATCCGCAAACGCATTTCGTGGTTCGTGGTGCCGCATCCGGGCGTCCACGCAGGCAAGCTTGGCGAAGATTTCTGCGTGTACTACTGCATCGACGACTACGCCGCGCATCCCGGCGTGGACGCCGCGCTGATCGCGCAGCGCGATCTCGATCTGAGCCGTCGCGCCGATCTGCTGTTCGTCGCGCCGCCGGCCCTGCTCGACGGCAAGCGCGCGCTCAATCCCAATACCGTGTTCTCGCCGCACGGCGTGGACGTCGAGCTGTTCGCCAAGGCGCAGGATCCTGCGACCGAACTGCCAGCGCTGGCACGCGACATGCCGCGACCGGTGGTCGGCTACATCGGTTCGATCCACGAATGGATCGACGTGCCGCTGATCGAATGGCTGGCGCAGCAGCGCCCGCAGTGGAGCTTCCTGCTGGTCGGCCACGCGCATGTGGCGATCGACGGCCTGCGCGCGCTACCGAACGTGCATCTGGCCGGTTCGCAACCCTACGCGACGCTGCCGTCGTGGTCGAAAGCCTTCGACGCCGCGATCATTCCCTACCGGCTCAATCGCCAGGTCGCCAACGCCAATCCGCTGAAGCTGCGCGAATATCTCGCTGCCGGCAAAGCGGTGGTAAGTGTGCACAATCCGGAGATCGAGAAATTCTCGACCTGGGTGCGACTGGTGGACGACCGCGAGGGCTTCCTCGCCGCGCTCGATGCCGCCGTGATCGACAACGCACCGGGCGCCGCCGAAGCGCGCATCGCCGCCGTCGCCGACCAGACCTGGGACGCGCGCGCCGCATCGGCGCTCGCCGAAGTCGCCGCGCGCCTCTCCACACATTCCTCTCCTGCAGTACATCCATGACCGCTTCCGCTTCCCACAAGCACGCTTCCCTCAAGCATGTTCCCCGCAAGCTCCGCGTCGCCGTCGTCGGCGCCGGCTATGTCGCCACTCATCATCTCGCCGCGCTGTCGCGGCTGGACTTCGTCGAAATCGTCGGTCTGTGCGACAACAATCTGCCCGCCGCCGAAGCGCTGGCGAAACGATTCGGAGTGGGCAAGGTCGCGACCACGCTCGCCGGCCTCGCCGATGCGACACCCAACGTCGTCTACGTGCTGACGCCACCGGCCTCGCACGCGACGCTGGCGATGGCGGCGATGGACATGGGCTGCCATGTGCTGGTCGAAAAGCCGATGGCCGATACCGCCGCGGACTGCGAAGCGATGCTGGCGAAATCGCGCGCGACCGGCCTGAAACTCGGCGTGAACCACTCCGATCTGTTCGACCCGGCGCTGATGCGCGCACTGGACGCCGCGAACAACGGCGACATCGGCGAAGTGGTGTCGGTCGATATCGTCCGCAATTCCGAATATCCGCCGTACGCCGGCGGCCCGCTGCCGGGCATGGTGACGCAGGGCTCGTATCCGTTCCGCGATCTGGGCGTGCACGGGCTGTACACCATCGAAGCCTTCATCGGCGCGCTGTCCCAGGTCGATGCGCGCTACCAGTGGCGCGGCAGCGATCCGAATCTCGGCTTCGACGAATGGCAGGCGCAGGCGCAGAGCGCGACCGGCGTCGGCCGTTTGCTGCTGTCGTGGAACGCGCGGCCGATGGAAAACCGCCTGTTCGTGCGCGGAACGCGCGGGATCATCGAGGTCGACCGTTTCACCCAGGTCTGCCGCATCCATCGCGTGCTGCCGGGCCCGAAATTCATCGGCATCATCCTCAACGCGTTCTTCGGCGCGGCGAAGGATGTGTTCCGCATTCCGATGAATGTGCTGCGCTTCGCCACCGGCCGCTTGAAGCCGTCGCCCGGCATCCAGCGCGGCGCCGAGGCCTTCGCGCGCGCGGTGCACTTCGACGAAACGCCGCCGTTCACCGCAGAGGACGGTCTACGTCTCGCGCGTCTGCTCGATCCGCTGTGCGCGGCGCCCGACGCCGCTCGGCTGCAGCAGCTCGAGGCGCGTTATGTCGATCTGCCGCCGGCCGATGCGCTGGTCACCGGGGCCGCCGGCTTCCTCGGCCGCGCGGTGGTCGCGGCGCTGCGTGCGCAGGGCAAAACCGTGCGCGTGCTGGTGCGCCGCCCGGTCGCCGCGTTCGCGAACGACGGCGGCATCCAGAGCGTGATCGGCGATCTCGGCGACCCGCGCATGGTCGATCACGCGGTCGCCGGTGCCCGCATCGTTTACCACGTCGGCGCGGCGATGCGCGGCGGCCCGCGCGATTTCGAGGCCGGCACGATCTGGGGCACGCGCAACGTGCTGGATGCCTGCCGCAAGCATGCGACTTCGCGTCTGGTGTACGTCAGTTCGATGAGCGTCTTCGACCACGCCGGCCGCCGCAACGGCGAAGTGCTGACCGAGGATTACCGCTTCGAGCCGCATCCGCAGCTGCGCGGCGCGTATACGCAAACCAAGCTCACTGCGGAGCAGATGGTGGCCGATGCGATCGCGAAGGAAGGTCTGCCGGCGGTGATTCTGCGCCCCGGCCAGATCTTCGGACCCGGCGCGGAACAGGTCACCCCGAACGGCACCATCGCGCTGGCCGGGCGCTGGATCGCGATCGGCGACGGCTCGGTTCCGCTGCCGCTGGTCTACCGGGACGATATCGTCGACGCGCTGCTGTTGGCGGCGGAAGCGCCGCAGGCGGTGGGCAAGACGTTCAATCTGGTCGATATCGATTCGGTAGACCGCAGCGAATACCTGAAACGCTGCAAACGCAGGCTCGGCGACAAACTCAAACTAATGTGGATGCCGCAGTGGGTATTCATGTGCCTGGCGATCGGCGTGGAGCTGCTGGGCAGGGTGCTGAAGCGCGACGTACCGCTGACCCGCTATCGCGTGCGCTCGCTGCGTCCGCTGACGAATTTCGATACCGCCGCAGCCCGCGATGCGCTGGGCTGGACGCCGAGGATCGGCGTGCGCAAGGGGCTCGACATCACTTTCGGCGAAGGCTGAAATTCAACCGCGCACGTGTATGAGAGGCTTCACCGCTTTTCGTCTGCGCCACCCATCGCGCAATCGACGCATCGCCGGCCGTTCCACGCCGTAGGTGAGTGCAATGGCCAATACGAGTACGACAACAGCGACGATCGCCACGGCGGCGAGACTCGGAACGCCGGCCGCTTCCAGCCGATGGATGAGCGCGAACCCGATGGCCTGATGCAGCAGATAAAGGGAGTAGGAAATGCCGCCGAAAAACACGAACGGCGCCTTGCGCAGCCAGCGCAGGCGCCCGGTCACGAACATCGCGAAGATCGCGGAGCACACGATGCCGGCGACCAGATACACCGGCGCGTAGCACACGCCGATCGACATCAGCGACAGCGCGATCAGGAGCAGATTCGATCGCAGCGCATCGGGACGGCTATGGATACGATAGAAGAGGATGCCGAGCGCGAAAAACGGAATATGCCGCAGGATCAACAGTTCGCGCAGGATGTACGAGAAATGCACGTGATGCTGCTCGGTCTGCGCGTAGACGATGGTGATGGTCAGCCAGGCCGCGATGATCCACGGGATGCGCTTGAGCTGTCCGAGCATGAACCAGAACAGCATCTGCGCGTAGAAGAACAGTTCGACCTCCAGCGTCCAGTACGAGCCGTCGAGATGCTCGAAGCCGAGCACGTCCTGCAGCATCGTGACATTTGCCGCGAGATGTTCCGGTGGAATCCGCTGCTCCGGCATGCCGACCGTGTAGATCACGCCTGCGGTGATCGCGATCGCGGCCCAGTACGCCGGGAACAGCCGCGAGAAACGCGACACGATGAAATCCATCGCCGTGCGGGTGCGTTCCAGGGTCATGAAAATCACGAAGCCGCTGATCAGGAAAAACAGATGGACGCCATAGTTGCCCGCAGGAAAGCCGAAGCCCAAAGGCTGCATGTGGCCCTGCTCCTGCTGATAGAACGTGGTGTAATGGAACACGACCACGCTGATCGCGGCGAGTCCGCGCAGGGCGTCGAGTTCGCCCACGCGTGCATTCCGCCCATCAGTGACCCGCCCGGCATGTCCGTGCTCCACGTTTCCCCTCCCACCATGAACTCCCCGAATCAAGAACGTATTTCTCGGCTGGGCAGGGACAGCGCCGGTGGCGCGGCCGGGTACGCCCGTCCGGGAAGCGTTTCCTGAGCCGCCGCATATGCGCATCCTGATCGTCACCTCGCAGTTCCCCATCGCCGGCGAGCCCAACCGTGGCCGGCCGATCCATCAGACCGTGCGCGAGCTGTCGAAACTTGCCGATGTGCGCGTACTCAGTCCGGTCGCCAGCTATCCGCGCTGGGCGAAGCCGCGCAGCTATCTGTTCCGTGCCGCAGATGCCACGCATGCCGTGCCGGGGTGCGATGTGCGCTACATCGATTATCCGGCGCTGCCGATGATCAGCCGGCCGTTCAACGGCTGGCTGTGCGCGCGCACCCTGCATGCGCCGCTGCGCGACTTCGCGCCGGACGTGGTGCTGTCGTACTGGCTGTATCCCGATGCTTTCGGCGCCATGCACGCCGCACGGCGCGCGGGACTGCCGCTGGTGGTCGGCGCGCGCGGTTCGGATCTGCGCGTGCGCGACGCCATCAGCAAACGCTTGACCCGCCCGGTGCTGCACGCCGCGCAGCGCATCCTCGTGGTCAGCGAAGATCTGGGCCGGGTCGCGGCGCGCGATTACGATGCGGATCCTGCGCGCATCCGTGCGATCCCCAATGGCTGCGATGCGACCATCTTCCATCCGCAGTCGCGCGCCGATGCCCGCGCCGCACTCGGTATCGATGCGGACGCGGAACTCGTGGTCTATGTCGGGCGACTGGTGCCCGAAAAAGGCCTGCGCGAACTGCTCGATGCGATGGCAACGCTTGCGCCGCAGCGGTCGAAATTGCAGTTGGCTCTGATCGGCGAAGGCCCGATGCGCGCGGAGCTCGACACCCGCATCGCCGCCGATCCCGCGCTGCGCGTGCGCCTGCCCGGCGCGCAGGGTCCGCACGAAGTCGCGCGCTGGATGGCAGCCTCCGATCTGGTGACCCTGCCCAGCTATTCCGAAGGCCATCCGAACGTGCTGGTCGAAGCGCTGGCCTGCGGTCGACCGGTAGTGGCGACGCCGGTCGGCGGCATTCCCGAAGTCGTGGATGCCGATTGCGGTCTGCTGGTGCCGGCACGCGATCCTGCCGCGTTGGCCGGCGGTCTGCGCGATGCGCTCGACCGGCGATGGGACGAGACTGCGCTGTCGCGCCGGTTCTCGCGCGGCTGGGATGCGGTCGCGACGGATACACTACGCGCCTGCGAGGAGGCGCTGATCGCAGTCAAGTAGTGCCAGCCAGGGGTGGCTGACGCCCGGAGCTTTTTGCGTTTACTGAGGGCAATGCGGCCTAAAGTCGCGTCTGTTACAGGGGAAATCTCGACGTGTGCGGAATCGCGGGGTTCAGCGGGCAGGATGTGTGCGCCGAGACGGCGCATCCACTGCTTCGGCGCATGATCCACACCCTCGCCCATCGCGGGCCCGACGGCTATGGCTATCACGCCGAAGACGGCGTCGGCCTTGCGCATGCGCGGCTGTCGATCATCGACCTGGCCACCGGCGACCAGCCGATCCGCAATCCGCGCGGCACGGTCTGGACCGTGTTCAACGGCGAAATCTTCAACTACCTAGAACTGCGGCGCGAACTCGAAGCCGAAGGTCGCGCGTTCTACACCCAGTCCGACACCGAAGTGATCGTGCATCTGTACGACCGCGACGGCGACCGCTTCGTCGAACATCTCAACGGCCAGTTCGCGATCGCGCTGTGGGACAGCGAACGCCGCCGGCTGGTGCTTGCGCGCGACCGCGCCGGCATCCGTCCGCTGTTGCTCGCCCGCAGCGGCGGCCGGATCTGGTTCGCATCCGAAGCCAAGGCCCTGCTCGCGGTACTGCCGGAGTGCGCGGCACTCGACCCGCTGGCGCTGGCCGAAACCTTCAGCACCTGGTCGCCGATCGCGCCGCATACGGTCTATCGCGGCATCGACAGCCTGCCGCCGGGACACACGCTCGCGATCGAACACGATGGCCGCGAAACGCTGCGGCAATACTGGGACTGGACGTTTCCGGACGCCGCCGATACCTCGCCGTCGCGCTACCCGCTGAGCGTGGAAGCCGCGACCGCCGAACTGCGCGAACTGTTGATCGATGCGGTGCGCCTGCAGCTGCGCGCCGACGTGCCGGTGGGCGCATATCTCAGCGGTGGGCTGGATTCCTCCGGCATCGTCGCGATGATTCGCGGCTTCACCGATACGCCGGTGCGCACGTTCTCGGTCGCGTTCGAGGACGGCGAATTCGACGAGAGCGATTATCAGCAGGCGATGGTGCGGCATCTGCGAACCGACCACACCACGCTGCGCTGCACGCGCCGCGACATCGGCGACGCCTTTCCGCAGCTGATCCGCCATGCTGAAACCCCAGTGCTGCGCACCGCGCCCGTACCGCTGATGCTGCTTGCCGGCAGCGTGCGCGAACACGGCTACAAGGTCGTGCTGACCGGCGAAGGCGCGGATGAAGTCTTCGGCGGCTACGACCTGTTCAAGGAAGCGAAAGTGCGCCGGTTCTGGGCACGACAGCCACAGTCGAAATTGCGCCCGCGCCTGCTCGAACGCCTGTACGGCTATCTGCCGAACTCGCCGGTACGCAACCCTGCGTTCGCGCAGTCGTTCTTCGGTCAGGGCATGGAGCATCTGCAGCGGCCGATCTTCGCGCACGTCCCGCGCTGGACCACCTCGCAGCGCGCGCTCGGACTGCTGTCGGCGGAGATGCGCGCGGAAGTCGGCCCGTTCAATCCGCTGGATGCTTTCGAGGCCACTCTGCCGACCGACATCGGCGACTGGAGCCCGCTTGCGCGCGACCAGTACGTCGAAGCCAAATCGCTGCTCGCCGGGTATCTGCTGTCGTCGCAGGGCGACCGCGCGGCGATGGCGAATTCGATCGAAGGCCGCTTCCCTTATCTCGATCACCGGGTGATCGAATTCGCCAATCGACTGCCGCCCAGTTTCAAGATCCGCGGCATGACCGAAAAATATCTGCTGCGGCGCGCGCTGGCGGGGCTGCTGCCGGATGACATCGTCAACCGCACCAAACAACCCTATCGCGCGCCCGACAGCGCAAGTTTCTTCTTCGACGGCGCGCCGCTGGACTACGTCGCCGACCTGCTGAGCGAAACCCGCATCCGCGCCGCCGGTTATTTCGACGCGCAGGCGGTCGGCCGACTGTTCGACAAATGCCGCGCCGGCCGCGCCACCGGCTTCGCCGACAACCAGGCGTTCGTCGGCGTGCTGTCCACGATGCTGATCGATGACGCCCTTCGCGATGCAGCGAAGACCGCGCCCGAACCCGCAGTCGCCGGATCCGGCGCCTGATCCTTTCATACCCGAAACGGAAGACACCACACCCATGCATTGGCGAATCAAGGGCCTCCTGCAGAAAACACTCGGCGTGCTGCCCTGGGGCGAGCCGCTGCATTACCGGTTGCAGCGAAAATTCGGCGGCATGCGCAATCCGCGACGCGAGATCCTGCTCAAGATCGACGATTGGGAGTTGATGGCGAAGCAGCTGCATACCGTCGGCGCCGATATCCGCGAGGCGCGTCTGATGGAAGTCGGCAGCGGCTGGTATCCGGCGCTGCCGCTGGCGTGCTATCTCGGCGGCGCGGCGCGCGTGTACACCTGCGACCTCAACCGTCTGCTCAAACCGGACCTGATGCGCCTGTGCATCGGGATTCTCGGCGAAGTGTTGCCGCGGGTCGCGATGGCCTGTCAGGTGCCGCTCGCGGACGTGCAGTCGCGCTATCGGCGCCTGCTCGCGGCTGCGGACGCCACCGACCCGGCGGACCTCAGCGACGGTGTGATCCAGTACCGCGCACCCGCCGATGCCGCCGATCCGGGGCTCGAAGACGGCGCGGTCGACATCATCTTCTCCAACAGCGTGCTGGAACACGTGCCGCCGGACGCCATCGATCGCCTGCATCGCGCGTCGCTGCGGCTGTTGCGTCCTGGCGGCCTGATCTTCCATTCGGTGAACTGCGGCGATCACTACGCCTATGCCGATCCGAAGGTGCATCAGCTCAACTACCTGCGATTCACCGATCGGCAATGGGCGTTCTGGAACAACGGTTTCCTTTATCAGAACCGTCTCCGTGCGCATCAACTCGTCGGCGCTGCGCGCGATGCGGGCTTCGAGATGCTGCTCGACACATCGCATGCCCGCCCGCAGCGCCTGGAACAATTGCGGGCGATGACCGTGGCTCCGGAATTCGCTGGCATTCCCGACGAAAAGCTGTGCATCACGACGGTCGATTTCATCGGCCGAAAACCGCTGGCGTAGGGCGGGCCCCGGCCCGCCGTCGGGCATTACCTGTTGCGTTGCATGTCGATGGAATCAGTTTCGATCATTGCGATCATGGTCGGACAGATGGCGATGGCGGGCCGGGGCCCGCCCTATGGCGATTCTTTCGGTACGCGCCACAACGGCAGTCGCCTCGCTTCAAGATCGGCAGCCGTGGCGACGGCCCGGACAATATCGTCGTCAGTGGTCTGCCTGGCGCGGCTGTATCCGCAACAGCTTGCCGTTTTCCTCATCGGTCAACACGTAGATCGCGCCGTCCGGGCCTTCGCGCACGTCGCGGATGCGCTCCGCGCGATCGGTCAGCAGTCGCTCTTCGTGGACGATGCGGTCGCCGTCCAGTTCGAGCCGGATCAGCGCGCTCTTGGCCAATGCGCCAATGAACAGATTGCCCTTCCATTCCGGAAACGCCTTGCCGCTGTAGAACAGCATGCCGCTGAGCGCGGGCGACACTTCCCAGACATGGTGCGGCGTCTCCATTCCCGGCGCGGTTCTGCCGACCGAACCGCTCACCGGCAAACCGCTGTAATCCTTGCCGAAGGTCACCACCGGCCAACCGTAGTTGCGGCCGGCCTGCGGGATATTGAGTTCGTCGCCGCCCATCGGCCCGTGTTCGCTGGTCCACAGCCGACGCGTCACCGGATGCAGCGCAGCGCCCTGCATGTTGCGATGGCCGTACGACCATATCTCGGGGCGCGCGCCTGCGCGCTTCACGAACGGGTTGTCGTCGGGGATGCGGCCGTCCGGCCAGATCCGCACCAGCTTGCCCTGCAGTTTGTCGAGCGGCTGCGCCGCTTCGGCGACACGGTTCTCGCCCTGGGTGACGAACAGATGTCCGGCATCGTCGAACACAAGCCGCGAGCCGACGTGGCTGCCGCTGGATAATTTTGGCTCCTGCCGATAGATCACTTCGACATTCAACAATGCATCGCCTTCCAGACGTCCGCGCGCCACCGCAGTGCCGGCCTTGTTGCCGCGCAGATTCGGTTCCGCGAACGAGAAATACACCCATTTGTCGTCGGCGAACGTCGGCGACAGCACCACGTCGAGCAGGCCCGCCTGGCCATCGACGAACATCTCCGGCAGGCCGACGATCGGCGCTGACACCGAACCGTCGGCGTTGATCCTGCGCAGGCGCCCGGCGCGCTCGGTCACCAGCATCCCGCCATCGGGCAGGAACGCCAGCGCCCACGGATGTTCGAGCCCGGCGACACGCTCGACCACCTCGAATTCGACCTTTTCCGAAGCGGCGCGCTGGGGTTTCGCGTCATCGACCATTCGCGGCGGTTCGGTCGGCGGCGGCGGTGCGCCGGGGTCGCATGCGGCCAGCGCCATCGACAGCAGCACCAGCGGCAAGCGCTTGCGGAGAAGGCGCGAATCCACAGTCGATCGGGAAGTCATGACGATATCCGGCATATGCGTGCGCTATCGATGGGTGGGGAGGAAGGCTATTCTATCCATGGGATCCCCCAGCGACCGGACTGCTCCGGATCACCATCGCCACGCATCGGACCGCGACGCCATCCTGTGGCCGCCGCCGGGTCTTAATTGCGTTGAACGTTTCGACACGGGGACACATGCATGCAGCGGCAAAAGCAAAGCCATCGGATCAAGCAATACATCCTCAAGAACTTCCTGTTCTCCAATGACGACAGCGCCATCGGCGATCAGGATTCCCTGGTCCGCGGGGGCATCCTCGATTCGACCGGCATCTATGAACTCATCATGTTCATCGAGGAGGAATTCAACTTCACGATCGCACCGGAGGAAATGACGCCGGACAACTTCGATACGCTCGAAGTCATCGACGCCTTCATCGACCGAAAACTGGCCGGATAGGCATCGCGTCATGCCGTCGATCGTCGCACGGGTCGCCGATATCGTCAGACGCCATCCGGAGCGCGTGGCGATCGTCGGCGACGATCGCCGGATCCGCTACGTAGAGTTCTGGGCCGAAGCGCGGCATTTCGCGCGGGCACTGCATGCACGCGGTCTTCGACGCGGCGAACGGGTGGCGATCCTCTTGCCGAACCGGATCGAGGCGGCGGTCGCCTGCTATGGCTGCTGGCTGGCCGGAGGCATCGCCGCGCCGTTGAACGTACAGGCCCGCGCACGCGATTTCGAAGCCTGGCTGCGACACTGCGATGCGCGCCACATCGTCTACGAGCACAGCCACGGCGACGCCGTCGAAGCGATCTCGAAAATCGATGCGTGCAATGGGCACGCGCCGATCGAGCGCTGGGCGATCGGCGCAGACCGTCCGCTGTTTCCGCAGGACGCCGTCCCTGCATCCGCAAGCGATATCGATAACGATGCGAACGCCATCGCCGCCGATGACGCCGCGCTCATCCTCTACACCTCCGGGACCACCGGCGCGCCCAAGGGCGTCACCCTGACCCACGGCAATCTGCTGGCCAATGCCAGCGCGGTGGTGCGCTATCTGGAACTGAGCGAGCGCGACAGCGTGCTGTCGATCCTCGCGTTCTATTACGCCTATGGCGCATCCGTGCTGCATACGCACCTGCTTTCGGGCGGCTGCGTGGTGCTTGCGCAGAATCTGCTGTTCCCGCATTTGCTGATGGACACCATCGCGCGCGAACGGATCACCGGGTTCTCTGGCGTGCCCTCGACGTATGCCCTGCTGCTGGAGCGGGTCAAACTCGTCGATTACGACCTGTCGTCGCTGCGCTATCTCACCCAGGCAGGCGGCGCGATGAGTGCGGTGCTGACCCGCCGGTTGCGCAACGCGCTGCCCGACGCGCGCCTGTTCGTGATGTACGGCCAGACCGAAGCCACCTCGCGGCTGACCTGGCTCCCACCCGAACGGCTCGACGAGAAAATCGGTTCTGTCGGCATCCCGGTCGACGGCGTCGAACTGCGCATCGAATGCGAAGACGGCCGCGAAGCCGACAGATACGAAACCGGCGAAATCCGGGTGCGCGGCGCCAATGTCATGCGCGGCTACTGGAACAACCCCGACGCCAGCGCATCGGTGCTGCGCGATGGCTGGCTGCGCACCGGCGACATGGGCCATGTCGATGCCGATGGTTATCTCTACATCGACGGCCGCCGCAGCGACATGATCAAGACCGGCGCGCATCGCGTGCATCCGAACGATATCGAAGACGTGATCCACGAAGTGCCCGGCGTCAGCGAGGTCGCCGTCGTCGGTATCGACGACAATGTGCTCGGCCAGGTGGTCAAGGCGTTCATCGTCGCCCCGGGTCTGCCGCCGAACAGCGAAAACATGATCAAGGCGCACTGTCGGGAGCGTCTGGCCAGCTACAAGATTCCGCGCGAGATCGCGTTCGTCTCCGCCCTACCGCGCACCGCGTCCGGCAAGGTCCGCCGCGCCGCCCTTCTGGAGCCGCAAACCATCCCATGAACGCCCTCGATTCCAATACGCTCGACTGGAGCGCGCTCGACATCGACTACGAACAGGAAGCCGATCGCATCGCCGCACGCCTGCGCGAGATCACCGCGCGGCAGTTGCATCGGCGCGGGCTGGTGGTCGCGATATCCGGCGGCATCGACAGCTCCGCAAGCGTCTCGCTGGCGGTGCGCGCGCTCGGCCCGGAGCGCGTGTTCGGTCTGATCCTGCCGGAACGCGATTCCTCCGACGACAGCGCCGCGCGCGCGACCATCCTCGCCGAGCACCTGGGGATCCGCACCGAAACCGTGGACATCGCCCCGGCGCTCGACGCCATCGGCTGTTATCACGCGCGCGACGAGGCGGTGCGCAACGCGCTGCCCGAATACGCCGACGGCTGGAAATTCAAGATCGTCATCGACGGCGGCATCCAGGGGCGCTTCAACCGCTTCCGACTGATCGCCGAATCGCCCGACGGCGCGCCGCACGAGCGCGATCTGGCGCTGCCCGATTATCTGACCATCGTCGCGGCCACCAATTTCAAGCAGCGCATCCGCAAGACGCTCGAATATTTCCACGCCGATCGCCTCAACTATGCCGTGGTCGGGACCCCCAACCGGCTGGAATACGATCAGGGCTTCTTCGTGAAGAACGGCGACGGCTCCGCCGACGTGAAGCCGATCGCGCACCTGTACAAATCCCAGGTTTACGGCATGGCCCGTCATCTCGGGTTGCCCGAACGCGTCTGCGCGGCGATTCCCACCACCGACACCTACAGCCTCAACCAGGGCCAGGACGAATTCTATTTCGCGCTGCCTTATCGACAGATGGATCTGGCGCTGTATGCGCTGAATCACGGCTATGCGCCAGCGGCGCTCGCGACCGCGCTGGGCATCGACGAGACCCAGGCGCGGGCGATCTACGACGACATCGCCAACAAACGCCGGACGACGAAGTATCTGCATCTGCCGCCCGTGCTGGTAGCGGATGTCGCCGAGCTGCACGCGCAGGCGTGAGCGCAGCGCCTTGACCGCCCGATCGACGCCTCCGCAATACGCGACGCGCGAAGGCGACGCCACCATCGACCGCGAAGCGGTGCTTGCGGTCTGGCGCGGCAATCTCGGCCGCGATGCGCGGATGACGGCCAAATACGACTGGTTCTATCACCGCGCACCGGCGGGCGCGCCCTTGCTGCAACTGCTGATGCATGCGGACACCGAAGCACCGGTCGGCGTCTGTTCCGCCGGACGCCGACGGATGCTGCTCGACGGACACGAAGCGCGCGCCGGCGTCATGGTCGACCTGGCGGTGACGCCCGAACACCGCTCGCTCGGTCCGGCGCTGATCCTGCAGCAGGGGCTGTTCGCTGCGGGCCAACGCGAACTGGACCTGCTCTACTGCTTCCCCAATCCCAAGGCTGCGCCGGTGTTCAAACGCATCGGCTACCGGCATCTCGCCGACATGGTGCGGCACGCGCGGGTGTTGCGGCATGCGGAGTACGTTCACCGCCGCTGGCCGGGGTTGCCGACATGGCTGGCCTCGCCTCTGGGCGTAGTCATCGACCTCGGCCATCGTGCGCGCGATGCGTGGCGCTGGCGCGCCGGACGATCGCTTCGGGCGCAATGGTCCGATCGCGTGCCCGACATCGCATCGCTCTGGGACACTTCTCCGAAACCGTCGGCTTTGACCGCCGTGCGCGATGCGGCGCATCTGCGCTGGCGCTTCGATGATGCGCCTGTCGTGGACGATGTGATGCCGTTCCGGCATCTGCAGTTGTTCGATGACGCAACTCCGGTGGCGTGGTTCGCGACCCGCCTCGATGGCCATACCCTGCACATCCATGATTTCTGGTCGCGCGATGGCGCGCAGGTCGCGCCGGACGTGCTCGCCGCACTGCTGCGCGCGGTGCGCAAGGCAGGTCATGCGGCGGTCTCGATCGAACTGGCGACTTCGACCGAACGCCTGCAACCCTGGCTGGACGCCGGTTTCAGCGCACGCAGCAAGCGTCCGGTTTTCGGACATTGGGGTGCGAAGGATGAGGACACGATGCCGTCGCTGCATCTCGTCTCTGCGGACGAGGATGAGTAAGCGGCGCATCAGCGTAAGGCGCAGCCCGCGCTCAGTCCGGACGCAATCGCCGCGATTCACGGCGGAACAGGTACCACGCGAGCCGTTCGGGACAGAAGCGGCCATGACTATCGACGATCGTGCCGGTTTCGTAGCCGGTACGACCGAGCAGCCACGATGGCCGCGCACCTGCCGCATTCAGCACCGGCACGCTGGTGAACAGCAGTTCGTAGCCGGCCGCGCGCGCGCGCGCGGCGATCGCATCGTCGAACGCACCATGCGGGAAGGACATCGTCGCGCAGGCTGGCGTCGCCAGGCCCTCCGGCGCATCCAGCATCGCCGCCATCGCCGCGCGCGCACCATCGAGTTCGGCATCCAGATCATCGGCGCGCAGCAGCGGCGCGTGGGTTTTCCCATGCAGGCCCAGCTCGATCCCGCCTGCACGCAGGCGGGACAGATCGGCGACATCGATCATGTGCTGCAGGCCGTCGTCGAGCTGACCGGCGTGACGATCGAGTACTGCATTGCGTTGCGCCGACGGCATTTTTTCGAGTTGCGCGATCAGCTCGCGCACACCGGCGATGCCATCGCGATGCACGGGCTCACCGCCGTGATCGCGCATGGTCGCGACCAGCGCCTCCAGCGTCAGCCTGCCCAACCGCCAGGCCGCGATGACCCGTTCCTGATAGAACGGCTGGCGCGCGCCCACGGCATTGGCCGCCACGAACATGACCGCTGGCAGACCGGCGCGCTGCAACGCAGGCATTGCGTAATCGACGTTGTCCAACCAGCCATCGTCGAAGGTGATCAGCAGTGCACGGGACGGCAAGCCGGTGCCGTCGCGACGGGCGCGCAGCAGCGCATCCAGCGAAACCACATGGTAGTGGCGCTGGAAAAACGCCAGAGAAGCGACGAACAGGTCTTCGTCGAGGCTGTAGTCCGGATCGCAGGATGCTGAACGCGGATCGCTGCTGCGCAGGGTGCGGTGGAACATCATCACCGTTAGACTGTCGGCATTGCGCGCGCGGTGATAGATGCCGAGCGCACCGCTGGCATACAGACATTTTCTGGCGAAATCCTTGAGCATGGCGCGTCCGACCGAAGCTTCCACCGTTGAATCGACCGTACTTCCGGCCGAAGTATCGGTGATTATACCGACCTACAACCGACGCGAACTGGTGCAGCGCGCGATCGACTCGGTGCTGGCGCAGACGCATCCGGTCGACGACATCATCGTCATCGACGACGGCTCCACGGACGGCACCGACGAGATGCTGCGCGCTCGCTACGGCGAACGCATCCGCTACCACTGGCAGGCCAATGCCGGTGTCTCCGCAGCCCGCAATGCCGGCATGGCCATCGCTCGCGGCCGCTATTTCGCGCTGCTCGACAGCGACGACGTATGGCGTACCGAGAAAACCGCACGTCAGGTCGCATGGCTCGATGCGCATCCGGAGTTCGGCATGGTGCTGTGCGATGTCGTCCGCGTCGACGCCGACCACAAGCCCTACAACGTCTTCCATCGTCGCGAAGTATTGCCCGAGGACGGCTGGGTGCTGCACCGCTTGTTGCTCAATCCATCGCTGGTGCCGGCATCGATCATGTTCCGCCGCGAAGTCTTCGACACCTGCGGCGGTTTCGATCCATCGCTGCGTACCGCTGAGGATCTCGATTTCCATCTGCGCGTCGCCCGTCGCTGGCAGATCGGCGTGATCGAAGCCGAGCTGGTCGAAGCGATGCGCGGGCATCAGGATGGGTTGTCCGGAGAAGCCACCACCTACGACGATTACGTGAAGGTCGTGGAGCGCGCGATCGCCGACGCGGATGGTCTGATCGACGACGCGATCCGCCATGAAGCCATGGCGCTCACTTATCTGCGCAACGCGCGCGGCATGCTGATGCGGCGGCGCTGGCGCGATGCGCGAAGATTATGGCTCGCCGGATGGCGACTGGCACCGAATGCCTCGACGCGCAGGAGCGCGCTCGCGATGCTGCCATTCGCCGCGAAACGGCTGCTCAACGTGATGCTCGGCCGCAGCTGACAGAACCGTAGCGCCCCTAGCAGGCTGTTGAAAAACAGCCTGCTAGCGCAGCCATGGATGGCTGCGACAGCGGAGCAAGCACGCAAGCGATTGATTCGCTGTGAGCCAGTCCGGACATGTGCCGGACTGGCGACTTGAAAAACGCACGGGATGTGCGTTTTTCAACACCCTGCTAGAGTCGGCGGAGATCCGCGTCAGCGCGCGCCGCGCCCGAAGAGCACCACTTCCACCGTCTGCAGCATGATCATCGCATCGAAGATCAGGCCGTGGTTCTTGACGTAGAACAGATCGAATTTGAGTTTTTCGTTCGCGTCGCGCACCGAAGCGCCGTACGGATAGCGCAACTGCGCCCAGCCGGTCAGCCCCGGCTTCACCGAATGACGCACATCGTAGTAACGGATCTCGCTTGTCAGCATTTCCACGAATTGCGGACGCTCGGGCCGCGGACCGACGAAGCTCATCTCTCCGGTCAGGACCAGGAACAACTGGGGCAATTCGTCCAGGCGCGTCTTGCGGATGAACTTGCCGATACGCGTACTGCGGTCGTCGTCCTTGGTCGCCCAGCGCGCCACGCCGTCGCTTTCGGCATCCACGCGCATGCTGCGGAATTTCACCATCTCGAAATGGCGGCCGTGTTCGCCGACGCGGATCTGCCGGTAGATCACCGGGCCTTTCGATTCGAGCTTCACCGCCAACGCGACCAGCAGCATCGCCGGCCAAGCCACCGACAGCAGCGCAGCGGCTGCGAGCAGATCGAAGAACCGCTTGGTGAGCCGACGCGGCGTGGAGTAGTCGAAACCACCGGAGAACACCAGCCACGACGGGTCGACGATATTGAGCTGGACCATGCCCGCTTCGCGCTCGAAAAAGGTCGACAGGTCGGTGACCTGCACGCCCTTCTGGACGCAGTTGAGCATCTGCTCCATCGGCATGCCGCCGCGACGCTCGTCCGGCGCGATCACGATTTCATCGATATTGAGCCGGCTGGCCAACGCGCACAGCGTTTCGTCGGTGCGGATCAGCATCGCTTCATCGACGACGATCGGCTGGTTCGCGGCAGGCACGAATCCGAGCAGATTGAAGGATTTGCGGTCGCTTTTCCGGCGTAGCCGCGTATTGACCAGATTGGCGTTGTTGCCCGCTCCGTAGATCAGCACGCGCTGCTTGAGCATTTCGGCGGCCGACAGATGCGACACCAGGTAGCGGACCCCAAGCACCGCACCCATGCCGACGAGCAGGGAGATCGCGAGCACGCCACGGCCGATGTACGCGACCGGAAACACGTAGTACACCACCAGCAGCGCGACACCGCCCAACGCGAAGGACATCGCGATGCGCAGCAGCAGATCGATCCGGCTGTGGCGGACATAGGTCTGATACAGACCGAAGGCGACCATCGCGCCGGTGACACAGAGCGCAACCAGCATCGCGCGGGCGACCAGTCCGCCGATGAAATGCTCGAAGCCCACAGGGTCCGCATGAAAACGCAACCGTGCCGCGACCACGACCGACACCATCACGGCACACAACTCGGCAAACCACAGACCACGTATCGCCAATGTATTGCGACTGGAACGAACGGTCCTCACGAATCCCCCTGAACACTCCCATATCGAGTCGCGACCGGTCCGACAAGCCAAAAAAGCCCGCACCCGCAATGCCTGCTGCATTTCGGATGTTCCAGGCTGTTCTGCACATGCCCCCTGTGCCGATCGTGACCCTATTGCCGGGTTCGGCAGCTCGAAAGCAGCGCGCTGCGACTTGGATCCGGTCCCCGGTACATTATCCACAAACGCCAGATACCCACAAACCCGGACATCCGTTCACGATTGTCATGGTGCTTTGTTGCAAATAATCGACACAACGTATCGATTCCGCATAGCAGGCTTGCGGCTCGGCCATTGTCACTGATTTTGCCTCGACGCGACGGCCGGTCGCGGCCGATTGGATCCGGACCTGCCCGCTTGATCCTGTCCTGCCCCACCGAACTTGGCATCCGCCTGTTGCTGCGCGATTTCGACATTCCCTTCGTGCCGGCGCCTCGACACCGCGCTGGATCGTCCCTCGCTGGATTGTCGCCCGTTGCAGCAGTCTTCTCCAGTGGAACATCAGCCGCCAGGGTTGACCGGCAGAAGCGGCCGGCACACTCGGCCGGCCGCTTCCGTCATCCGATCGGGATGACCCTCGGGGATCGCTGACACAACCCGATCAGCGCAACCACATCCTGGCGCTGCGCGCCGGCAGGCTGAAGGTGTAGTTGCCGCTGTTGATGTTGACGACGTTGCCGGAACCCAGGGTATCGGTGTAGTTGCTGTACCACCACAACACACTGTTGTTCATGTTGACCGACGCATTGACCGTGCTGCCGCACTTGTTGATACCGACGATACCCAGACTGCCGCGACGGAAAATGATGTGGCAGCTGCCGCTCGACAGCACCTGCATATCGTTGCCCTGCACCGCATTGTGGAAGCGGATCATGCCCTTGATATCGTTGCGGCTGTAGGCATTCACCCAACGGTTGTCGCCGCTTTCGTTGTTGTCCGAATACACCATCGGCTTGCCGCCGTTGCGTCCGAAAATATACGCATAGGCCAGCGTTTCGTCGGTCGGATCCATCAGCGCATAGCGGAAGCCGCTGTTGTTCGGGATATCGTGGGTCAACGTGAAGGTCAACGCGCGCGAGCCCGCCAGCGCCTGACCGTAGGCGCCCGGATCGGCCAGACTGGACAGGCTGCCGCTGAAGGAGAACGCGTTGCGGATTGATGTCTGCAGCGGGAAGTCGTAAGCCGCATGGTTGGTGTTCTGCAGATACGGCTGCAGGAAGCGATCGTATTCGAGATTGCCCGAGCCGCCACCGGTGATGATCTCGCCGAACACGTACACGCCGCTCTTGATGTCTGCGGTGAGCACGCTGTTGAGATGCGACAATGGCATGTGCTTGGCTGCATCGATGCGGAAGCCTTTCACACCGATCGCTTTGAGTTGACGCAGATATTCCTGCTGCTGGGAAATCACGTAGGCAGCGTTCTTGAGGTCGGGCAGACCGACATCGCCGCCGCCACCGCACAGGCGCCAGTTCTGCACCTGCCAGATATCGTTGTAATCGGCGATGCACCGCGTTTCGCCGAAATCGTTGCCACTGAGAAAATTGAAACCCAGATTGCCGAACAGGCGTATGCCGTTGTAGTACGTGGTGTTGCTGTTGTAGAGATTGAGCACGCTCGTGCCCGGATAATTCAGGTCCGAACGCTGGGCGGACTCGTTGGCCATGTGATTCATCAATACATCGGCGTACACGTCGACACCGCGCGCTCTCAGCGCATTGACCATGCTCTTGAACGCATTGGTATCGCCCAGCGGATGATGGATCACCCGATAGTCCTGCGGCTGATAACGCGCCCACCATTGGCTGCCCGCCGACTTGTAGGCCGGCGCGACCAGCACCGCCCTGTAGCCGGCGGACTGGATGGCGGCGGCGCGTGCTTCGACATCGGCATACCGCCAGTTGAACGCATGCAGGACCGCATCGGCATGGGCATTGCCTGCCATGGCGCCTGCGAGCAACAGCGCGGAACACAGGCGCAAAGCGCCGGTGCGGAACGGGGCGAACATCTTCGATACGGACGACATCTGGATTCTCCTGAAATGGACGATGGAATCCCGCTTTCTCGCGGGCACAACATTCCCTGCCCCGTACTCGTGCAGGCATGCACGATCGGGTCACGACTGCGAACGATCGACCGGACACCATGCCGGGCGTGTCATCGTGGCATTGAGCGCACGACTGGGATGGATGCTAGAGCCACATCGCAATGCAGCAAGAACGCGTGCATACGTATTCAATTGTGAGCGATGACGACATCCGTCACGGAGAAGAAAAATGCAGTCGAATGGCCGCTGGTTCGCAGCGTTGAGGACGCGTCGATCGATGCGCTTGATGATGCCTGGCGAGCGATATGCACCTGTGCGATGCGCCCCGTTGGATTCCCGCTTTTTTCAGTGCCCGATCTCAACAATAGTGCTCTCGGCAAGCGCGATCTCAGCGATCGATGGCATGCACAGCGCGTCCGCGCGGCGTGCCCTTGCGGCAGGCGTCGGAGCAATAGCGAACTTGCGGCCAGTCGCGCGCCCATTTTTTTCGCCACGAAAATTCACGTCCGCAGACCGGGCATGTCTTCTTCGGCAGATCGCGCTTCGCGATCACTGCAGGCCGGGGATGCGGTTCCATGCGCCAACGGCGTACGCAGGTGGAATCACGCCTTGCGCAGGAAGCAGGTCTTCAGCACGAGACCCTTGATCTTGTCCGAATGGCCTTCGATGTGCTCGGCGTCGCCATCCACCAGACGGATGTGCTTGATCACCGTGCCCTGCTTCAGGGGAATCGAAGACCCTTTCACTTTCAGGTCCTTGATCACCACCACCGTATCGCCGTCGGCGAGCAGGTTGCCGTTGCTGTCGCGAACGACCGTGGCGTCATCCGCAGAAGCCGCATCGCCCGCTGCCGGCCACTCGTAGCCGCAATCGGCGCAGACGAAATTGGCGCCATCCTGGTAGGTGTTGGACAGGGTGCACTGCGGGCAGGACAGCGTAGCGGTCATCGGGAAGCCTTGGACGGAGGCCGCAGCCTAGTCTGCGGCGCAGCATTATCGCCGCAAAAGCCGTCCCGCGGCACCTCTCGAACGGATCAATCCAACGCCGGCCACGCGCTCGCATCCAGTGTCTCGCGATAGCCATGCCAGGCCGCATACGCCAGCCACGGCATCAGAATGCCCAGCCCCAGCAACGCGGTGGCGAAGCCGATCGCGGTCAGCACCACGATGATCGCGGCCCACAGCAGAAGCACCATCTTGTTGCGCAGCACCGCATTCACGCTGGAGACCGCGGCGGTGATCATGTCGACATCGCGGTCGGCGATCATCGGCAGCGAGAACGCCGCAACCGCGAACGTGAGCGCGGCGAAAATCGAACCGACCGTGGAGCCGATCGCGAGGAATTCCCACAGCGTGTGCGCGTTGCTTTCGTCGATCGGGAAGAATGCGCCGACCATCATGCCCGCGCGCGACCACAGCAGCACGATCACGCCCTGGGCCAGCGCGAAGACGCCCGCCTGCCCGACCACCCGACGCGCCAGCACGAACGAATCGCCGAGCGTCGGCGTGCGTCCGAGCGCCAGCGCGCGACTGACGCAATACAAGCCGACGCAAATCAATGGCGCGACGAACACGAACCCCGACAGCAGCGTCGCCAGCAGGGCGAAGCGCCCCAGGTTCCACGCCAGCAGCGAGATGCCGGCGCTGACCAGCACGATCACCACCCCGAAGATCATCGACAGCCCGGGTGCCGCGCGAAGATCGCGCCATCCCGCGCGCAGCCAGCGCAGCGGTGCGCCGGCATCCAGGATGGCGCAGGGCACGACGAAGGGACGTGGTGTGTCTTCGGATGGTTCTGTGCCATCTGCTCCAGTGTCATCGTTCACGGCGTTCTCCCAGATTTCCGACACGTTTTCGGCTCACGATACAACCAGAAACCGCCCTGCGACAGCGCACCCGCTTGCGGCCGGGGCGGCTCGCGTACCATGCCGCCCCATGCCTGCCCTGCCCGACCTCCGATGGAAGACCCTGTGGCAGATGACCCGCCCGGGCTTCCTGACCGCAAGCGCGATCGGGGTCGCGATCGGCCTGGGCACCGCGCGCGCCTCCGGCGTTGCACTGTCGCCCGGGCTTGCGGCGATCACGCTGGTCCTCGCCTTGGTGGCGCACGCAGCCGCCAACGTCCTCAATGATTTCGCCGATGCCCTCAGCGGCGCCGACGACGGCAACGACACCGGCATCGCACCGTTCACCGGCGGCTCCCGGCTGATCCAGACCGGCGCGACCACGGTCGCGCAGACGTGGCGCGTGGCGTCGGTATTGCTGCTGGTGTCGGCGACTGGCGGCGCGACGCTCGCCGCATCGCTGCATGCGAACGGCCTGTGGTGGATCGGTGCTGCGGGGCTGGTGCTGGTGTGGGCGTATTCGATGCCGCCGCTGCGCTTGATGGGTCGCGGATTGGGCGAACTGAGCGTGGCGATGGCGTGGTGGCTGGTGGTGATCGGCGCGGATTACGTGCAGCGCGGGAGCTTTTCGATATTGCCGGCCATCGCCGGTGCCGGCTATGCGCTGCTGATCGCCAACCTGCTGCTGGTGAACGGCCTTCCGGATGCCGCCTCCGATGCACGCGTCGACAAACGGACGCTGGCGGTGATCCTGGGGCCGCGTCGGGCCGCGCTGCTGTATGCCGCGCTCGCGCTGATCGCGCACGGCTGGGTCGCGATCGCGATCGTTCGCGGCGTGCTGCCGATGGTCGCCGCCGTGGCGCTGCCCACGCTGGCCTTGTCGCTGATGGGCGCCGCCCTGATCGCCAGATTCGCCCCCGCGCCGCAGAAACTGCGGCCCGCGATCGTCGTCACCCTGGTCGCAGCGCAGATGCACGGCCTGCTTCTCGCGATGGCGCTGTGGTCCGCAGGTCGCTGACGCCGGACAATCGTCGCGCCGCTATGCGTGGGACGCCGCCGATGGCAGGATGCAGGCCAGTCTTCCGAGAATTTCGGACATGAGCGCAGACCCGCCTTTTGTCGATCGCGACGCGCTTGCCGCGCGCGCCTACGCCGCCTACGACGATGGCGATCTGATCGAAGCGCGCGCATGGTTCCACAGATTGCTGGCAGCCGCGCCGGACGTGCCCGACTACCACTACATGCAAGGGCTGGTCTGCAAATATCTTCGCGATTGGCCGATGTCGCTCAAGCACAACCTGCGATCGCTCGCACTCCGTACCGATGCGGACGAAGCATCGCGATGGAACGCAGCGATCGCCGCAACCGCGATCGGCGACTGGGGCGAAGCGCGACGCCAGTGGGCGGACTGCGGGATCGCTGTTCCCGACGGCGACGACGAGATCGATGCGAACTTCGGCGTGGCCGGCTTCCGGTTGAATGCATGGGATCGCGGCGAAACCCTGTTCGGTCGTCGCATCGACCCGGTGCGCGCCCGTTTGATCAACGTGCCGCTGCCCGATAGCGGTTACCGCTACGGCGACATCGTGCTGCACGACGGCGCCGCCACCGGCCAGCGCCGTTTCCATCAAAGCATGGTGCCGGTCCTGAACGTGCTGGAACGCCTGGAAACCTCGGAATTCCAGACCTTCGCCGTGTTCCTCAGCTCCCCGCAGCGCGAAGATCGCGACGCGCTGGTGGAGGCGCGCATGCCGGGCATCGCTTTCATCGAAGACTGGACCGAAAGCATCGCGCACTACTGCCTGCGCTGCAGTTACGGCGCGCCGCACCGCCGCAGCGAAGGCGCGCATGATGTCGAAAAGCGGACCGATTGGTGGCCCGAACGCAATCTCGGCATCGCCGCGCAGAGCCGGCATTCGGTGACGCGACTGATCGAACGCTGGAGAGCGAACGGCACCGGCAGGCGATTGGATGCGGTCGAAAGCCGCGATACCGCACCCGGCGCACCGCCACCGAACAGCGGACAATGGTGGCTGTCGCCGGAAGATCGCACCGACACCGGCAGCGACGGCAACGACTGATCCACGCGTCGTAGCGAAAGCGCGCACGTCCGGCGTTTTTTGTTGCAGCGCAGCTTGCCCCATCGGCCAATGTCGCAATTCAAGTCCCTGTGGCCAACTGCGGCGATCCGCCACAGGAGGTGCTGCCGATGTCCACCATCGCATTCGCTGATCGCTTCGTTTCCGCCGCACGTCGACCGTTCGCGCTGCTGGCGCTGCTGTTCGCACTGATCGCTTCGCCCGCGTTCGCACAGACGGAAGTCACCGGCTTCGGCAGCAATCCCGGCAATCTGCGCATGTTCAAATACGTGCCCAGCGGTTTGTCGACGAACGCGCCGTTGGTGGTCGCATTGCACGGCTGCTCGCAGACCGCCGCGAACTACGACGCCGAAACCGGCTGGCAGCTGTTCGCGGATCGCTTCCGCTTCGCGCTGCTGCTGCCGCAGCAGCAGAGCGCCAACAATTCCAGCGGTTGCTTCAACTGGTTCGAAACGGTCGATACCACCCGTGGCCAGGGCGAAGCGCTGTCGATCAAGCAGATGGTCGACCGGATGATCGTCGATCATGGTACCGCCGCATCGCGCGTCTACATCACCGGACTGTCCGCTGGCGGCGCGATGACATCGACCATGCTCGCCGCGTATCCGGACGTGTTCGCCGGCGGCGCCATCATCGCCGGCCTGCCGCATCGTTGCGCGACCAGCCAGAGCGCCGCTTTCAGCTGCATGAATCCCGGCAGCAACCTCACCCCCGCGCAGTGGGGCGACAAGGTGCGCGCATCCTCGAGTTGGACCGGACCGTGGCCGATCGTTTCGATCTGGCACGGCGACGGCGATTACGTCGTGCGCCCCATGAATCTGACCGAAAGCATGGAACAGTGGACCAACGTGCACGGCATCGACCAGACGCCGGAAGTCAGCGACACCGTCGGCGGCTTTCCGCACAAGGTCTACAAGACCGCCTCTGGGCAGACGCGGGTCGAAACCTACGCCATCACCGGCATGGGTCACGGCACCCCGGTGGACCCGGGCGCGGGCGCGACCCAATGCGGCACTGCGGGCGCGTACATCCTCGATGTGAACCTGTGTTCGAGCTATTACATCGCGCGTTTTTTCGGACTGGACAATCTCGACGGCGTTGCGCCGACCGCGACGATCACCGCGCCCGCCAACGGCGCCACGGTCAGCGGCACGGTCGCGATCGCCGCGAACGCCAGCGACAACGTCGGCGTGGATCACGTCGAGTTCCTGCTCGATGGCGCGCTGCTCGGCAGCGACGCCACCGCGCCTTACGCCTACAGCTGGAACAGCGCCACCGCCAGCAACGGTGCGCATGCGCTGCAGGCGCGCGCGATCGATCTTGCAGGCAACACCGGCAGCTCGGCGCCGGTGAACGTGACGGTCACCGGCGGCACGGGCGGTGGCGGCGGTACGACGCCGGTCACCGTCACCTTCGCCAATGAAGACGCCAACGACGGCTACGTCAAAGCCGGCAGCGGCGGCACCTCACCTGCGGTCGGCACGCTGGAATCCAGCCTCGGTCTGGCCATCGGTCGCGGCACCGACAGCAAATTCAATCGCACGCTGCTCTCGTTCGACACCTCGTCACTGCCCGACGGCGCCACCGTGACCTCGGCAACGCTCACCGTCGCCTACCGCAGCGCTTCCGGCGACCCGTGGAGCAACCCGGCCGGCAACAGTCTGGTGATCGACGTCCATACCGGTTGCCTCGGCGCATGCACCATCGAAACCGGCGACTGGGCTGCGGCCACCACGTCCAGCGCCGTCGCCCAATTGCTGTCGTTCGCTGGCGGCAACCAGACCAGCAATCTCTTCGCCGCAAACGGCCTCGCCGCGATCAACAAGACCGGCCGCACCCAACTGCGCCTGCGCTTCGCCAGCAACCAGACCTCGACGAATTACATCTGGATCGACAAGGGCGCTACGGCGACGTTGAGGGTGACGTATCAGCCTTGAATGAACCCGCCAATGGATGCGCCCGATCGACGGCGTTCGGGCACTTCGAGTGCAGTGAATCTTCTTTCACTGCACAGGGGGTGGTACGGATGCAGCGTTCGCACTTGGCGCTGCGGTTTTGGGCGGGTCCAGGTATCTGCGCAGGAAGCCGGCAATGCCTTTCCAGGTGGTCTCGACATTGTCCAGGTCAGAGAACGAATGCCCCTCGGCATCGAACGTCACGAGCCCCGGACGGATGCCTGCGATATTGAGCATACGTACGAGCCTGCGTGTGTGCTCGTAGTCGACGCGGGTGTCTTCGCCCCCGTGTACCAGCAGCAAAGGCGTCTTGAGTTCCTGGTACCGGTAGATCGGCGAATTTCGCATCAGCGCATCCGCATCGGTACGCGGATCTCCGATGTAGTGCTCAAGCACTTCCCGGCCCCGCCGATAATTGCCGCCATCACTTGCGGTGAAGAACAGCATCCAGTCGGTGACGCCCGAAATCGAAACCACGCACTTGAAGCGATCAGGCCAGCGGATGGCGGAAACCAGTGCCGAATAGCCGCCATAACTGGCACCGATCGCGCACATGCGCGAGCCGTCGATACCAGGGTCCTTCAGCACTTTCTGTAACACAAGATCGATGTCGTCCTCGATCAATGTGCCGTGGGCGCGACGTCCGGAATCGCGGAATTCGGTACCGTAGCCGTCGGACCCCCGAAAATTCACTTGCAGTACCGCATAGCCGAGCGCGGCCAGGAACTGCACTTCAGGATCGAACCCGCGCCGATCGCGCACACCAACCGGGCCTCCATGAGAAAGCACCACCAGTGGGCGAGCCCCCTGCGCACGCGGTCGGGTCAGATACGCTTCAACTCCCACGCCATCAGGTCGCTGCACGGACAGCACCTCGGTGTCGACGAATTCGTATGGTTTCAACCATGGTTTCGCGGCATCGATAATCTGCGCACGCCGCGATGTCGCATCGACGTGGTACAGAGCGCCGGCATGTTGGCTCGACTCCACCCAGACCAGCAGATTTCCACTGTCGTCGCGGTCGTATCCAGCCACGTTCTTGCCCGGAAACAGCTCGTCGAGAAGCGCATTCATCCCTCGGCTCTTCTCGTCGAAATATTCGCTGACGAGATGTCCGTCGCGATAATAGACCGCTCCGATCGGCCGTCTCGCTTCATCGACGATCGGGGAAACCACATCGACGCCGGGCTTGCTGAACAGCGTCGAGACGATACGTTTCTCACGAGGATCGAAAACCACCAGATCGCGTTGCGCTCGCCCTTCTTCACTCAGGCCATAGATCAAATCGCCTTCATAGGAAAGAAGCATCGGATCGAAAGGCTGCTTCAAACCGAAACGCAGCACTTCCTCGAAAGTCTGGCCCATGCCGTACATGAGCACGACATCTTCTCCGCTGCTGGCAATCGCCAGGCGCAGGCGGCCGCGACCATCAACGAACCAGTAGCGATCGTCCTTCACGCCCTGGTTGATCCGTGTGCCATGCATCGGGTCGAAATAGTCGAGCACTTTCTGGTTGCGGATGCTCACGCGATGCACGAGCAGCCGGTTCATATCGCCGCGCGATGCGAACAGGATATGGTCAGGGTCTTCCGGCAAGGCCTGCGCGTAGACGCCAGGCTTGGACATGGCGATATGCTGAACCGTGCGCTGACCTTCCGCATCCAGTCCGAAACGAAAAATATCCACGAACAACGTCTTGGCACTGGGCCTGCGCGATGAGACAACGAAGACGTCGTTGCCCGCCCACTGCATCGATTCGACCGGACAGCATCCGACCATCAGTGATGTGGATTTCCCCCCGTTCATTTCCACCAGATCGAAGTGTCGGCCATCGCTTTTGCGAATCACTTTGACCATCAGATCGCCGCGCGCATTGAGATCGGCACCATCGACCTGACCGACACGCCACAACTCGCGGATATCGATGGGCAATTTGTCCGGCACCGGCGGCTTGCGCGCGAAACCCAATTCCGTAAAGCGTTTGGCAACCTTCGCTTTCGCTTCCAGATACATGGCCGGGAATGGATCGGGATAAAGACCCGCGTAGGCGAACCGGTACTTCGCCAGCACCTGTGGATGGGCATCCTCCAGCCAATCCATGAGTTGCAGGCTGCGATTGGTGGAATGGAACGTCGACGCGTTGGTATACGTGCCGCGCATGAGCATGTCGCCGGGGTAATTCAACACCCCCGCCTCGACTTTGAATTTGGTCTCGGGAATATCCTTGAAGTCGTACCATTGACCAAAATAGGTCGTGACACGGCTCCACTCATAGGTACCTGCAGGAAGCACGTACAGCCTAGGCGTAGCGCCCTCATCCACCGCTTTGATGGTCGCGGCATCGAACAATCTTCCGTCCTTTCGGAAGCGCACTTCCCGCAGTGAGGAATTGGTATCGACCACGATCGCCACCAACCCTTCGTCTGCATCCAGTTTGGGTATTTCCCCGGGCTTGATGAATTTGACCCGGGCCTGTGCATCTGCCGAAAAAGCTGCGCAACCCAAAAAAAACAATACCAGCAGTACGATGCGCATGACTCCCCCCACGGTAGATTCGATTCCAAAAAAGCGCTCAGCCCTCAATGCCATCAGATTACCGCAGCGGCACATCCTCTGGACAACAATGCCGGTCGCCTCGGCTATCCTACCGGCCAAGTCAAGCCACAGATGAGGGGAGCGGCATGCAGTATCCCGGCAAACGGTACTGGGCACTTGCCATAGCAATATCAATGGCTGCATGCAGCGCCACCAGCAGCGAGCCCGACCAGAGCGACCTCGAAAGCGCGCTGCGCGAACATCTCGATCACTACAACGATCGCGGCGGCGTGAAGATCAATCTCGGTTCCGCCGGTGGCTTCCGCGATATCCGCTTCGATATCCGTCTGCATTCGGTGAGCAGGCGCGGCTGCACCGGCAGCGATCGCGTGTACGTCTGCGACATCACCTACAACGCGAGTTTCCCCCCGGTCAAAACGCAGACCGAAAGCATCGACACCAAGGTGACGATGTTCGATGGCCCCGGCGGCTGGCGGGTCATCGAATGACCGCTTTCTTTCACGTTTCCCGGATGAAGTCGACATGATCGAATTGCAATTCCGTATCGCCATGCGTCGCTGCTTCCAGCGCTTCGTGCTGACCGGCGTATTGATCGCAGCGCCCCTGACTGTCTTCGCGCAGTCGAACGCGCTGCCGATGCCGCTGGAAAGCAAGGACCCGGCAAAACCGCTGGAAATCTTGGCCGACACCACCTGGACCGGTGCGGAGATCGAGGCGCAGGCCAAGGATTTCAGCCGGCTCGAAGCCGGTCGCTTCACTTACGACGCCAGCAAGGGCCCGGTCACTCTGCTCATCGACTACGCCGCGACGCGACCTGGCGGCGATGCGGAAGGCGAAGCGCTGATCGATGTGGGCATCGAATGCCCCGAGGCGCGCGATCCCTGCGCGATCCCGATCACGCTGGGGGTCATCGGCATCCGTACCGCGTACATGGGCGAAAGCGTCGTCAATGTCGGCGGCGCGCCACAGGCGGCGTGGGTCGGCCGCGAGGGGCATGCCTATAGCTTTCCCGACAAGACCCATGTGGAAGTACGACTCGCGTTGCAGGACCGAAAGAACCTCGACCCGAAGGCGATCCGCGCGCGTCTGTTCTACGGCGATTACGATCGCAGCGCGTTACCCGGCCAGCAGACCCGGTTCGGTACGGTGCTGAAAGTCGCCATCGTGCTCAGCGTGCTGCTGGCGCTGTTTCTGTGGTGGATGCGGCGGGACTGAGCGCGGCAATATCCTGTGGAGCGATTCAGCGTGGCTTGATCGGAACGTACTGATTTTTGCCGGCGTAGCTGGCCGATTCGCGGTCGATGTTGGCGCAGAGCTGGTCAAGGTCCTTGCCGCAGAGCGTGACGTCGGCGCGGTTGTAGGCCTTCAAGAGTTCGGCCGACATCTGGTTTTCGCGGATGATCCCGTAGTAATGCGTGGACAGCCAGATGCCGCCGGCCAGCAACAACAGCATGCTGCCGATGGCGACGCCAGCGGTCTTCCATACCAGGTGTTTGTGGAGCCGCTCCATCCGCTGGATCTGCTGTGCGAGTGCCTGCGAACCTTCGCTGACTTTGGTGCCTGCATCTTTCAATCGTTTTTCGTATTGACCGACGGGCTGCTCCAACCCGCTCTGCACTTTGCCCAGCAGTTGCTCCGGCAGCGTTTGCAATGAGCTGTCGGCGGACTGCCGGACCACCGAAGGCAATGTCTGTGCAAGGTCGTTCAGGTGCCGGGCGAGGGCCTGCTGTCGTTGATCGAGCTCGTTGCAGTTGCGTTCGAATTTCTCCATCAGCATGGCGGTCTTGCTGATGAGGTCGCTCAGGGCCTGCTCGTCCATGGATGGGTCCTGGTCGGATGGCAGCAGGGGACGCGCGGATCAGACCGAGCGGCCGCCGGCACTGCGCACCGTGTCCGGTTCGGCCACGCGCGGCTGTTCAACCAGCCGTTGCGCCGCCTGCAGTTGTTCGCGATCGGCGATCGCGACCACGTTCTGGCTGAGCTCGCGCCCTGCTGGCAGATTGGCAGCCGTCTGCAATGCCTCGCGGTCGCCGCTGAGCATTCGATCGAGCATCTGCGAAGTGCCGTTGCCCTCAAGTGCGGCGGTGCGCGTCGCGGGACCGCTGGTGTTGGGCTCGACCGCACCGAAAATATCGCGGCCGATTTCGCGGAAATCGCGGAGATAGCGGGCGATGTCGCCGCCGGTTCTGGCGACGGTGTGCGCTTCCTGGATATCGCCGCGATAGGTGCCGATCATCGTCGCGTTGTCGCGGGCGAGGTCAGTTGCGCGCGGATCGCCGATGACTGAGCGGTCCCGGTTGCCGTTGCCGTCGACATCCAGGAAATTGTGCATCATGTGCGAGCCGAACGAACGCGCCGCGACGACGAAGGGCTTGTCGTCCAGGCTGCCGACAATGGGCACGGGATTGTTGGAATAACCGCCGAGCAGCCGACTGCCCATCCGGTCGACTTCCTGTTCCGTCGCATAGGTGCGCACTTCACCGAAGTGCCGACTGGCGGCGCTGACCGAGTCGGAGGCCATTACGTGATTGACCACCGAATCGCCGCCTTCGCGAATGCCCCGTCGCTCCAGACCGACCGCTCCGTAAGCATTGAAGGTTTCGCCACGGACGCCGGCTTCTGCGGCCGATATCTGCGCCAGGGTGCCGCCGAGCGAGTGACCGGTGACGGTGACCCTGGAGGCATCGCCACCGGCGAGTTCGATCGCGCGTCGGGTCAGCGCGACGGCTTCGTCGCCCTGACCGTTCGTCCTGCGGTTGGCCACCATTCCCGCGTCGGTCAGCAGCAGATCCTGAAGACCGTTCCGGCTCAGTTCGAACTCGGTGCCACGGTGGGCGACGACCATTTCGCCGGTGTCGGTGCGCTGGTAGATCGTACCGGCATAGCCGCTTTCGCCGCGGCCGCTGTGGTTCACGTGCTCGCGCACCCGGAAGGTCACCCCTCCGAACTCGACCTCGGTACCGGGTCTGGCGTTGCGGTAGGCGTCGTTGGCCAGTTCCGCGTACTGCTGGCTGGTGGGTGCAGTCATGGCGCAACGACCTCCGAGGTCATGGTCAGCGGGAAGGAATCTTCAGAGACGGGATCCAGGCCGAGCGAACTGAAGTCGGACACTGTCGGATCGCTGGGGTAGCGCTTCTTTTCGTGCCGGCTGGTTTGCGGCTCATGGGCGAGCAGGGCGCTGCGCGATAGCGTGGCGAAGAATCGCGTCTCGCCCTGCGCGCCGGTCGCGCGCAATTGCGCGGACACGACCACCAGATTCCAATGGCAGACGCCTTTGCCGAAATAGTCCTCGTCCTGCATCGCGTCCGTGTGAACGGTGCCGGCATAGGTGCGTTCATCGATTTTCGCGTAGGTGACCGGAATCAGTTTTTCGGGGTGTGCGGTCGCACCGGCGGCTTTGTTGATGATGTAGGTGCAGTCCGGCGCCGTGTATTGGGCGAAACCTTCGATCGAGGCGAACGGCCCCGGCGCGTCGGGAAAGGTGAGGGTCACCCGGTACGCATGCTTCGGCGACGGATTCTGCTTGAACCCGGCTTCGATCGACTCGGTGGTCTGGTCGGTCACGACGGAAGTGGTGTCTTGACTCATCGTTTGGCTCTCGGGTGAATTGCAGCCGGCCAGCGCCATGACCGGCAGCAGGCCCAGCATCTGGTAAATGGGGTGCATCGATACCCCTTAAGAAGTGATGAGTGCGCGTTCAGCGTCTCCCGCAGACTACCGTACCTGAGAAAACGCAGTCAACGTCAGCGGCGGCGCATCCCGCAGGCGATTCGATCGAGGGCGATGGACGCCTGGATTCAACGCAGTTGGCTGTCCTTGCTGCCGCGACGGTTGTAACCGCCGTTAGTGGCGTCCGCCTTGTCGTGGGCATCCTGGCAGTTCACGCACAGGCGTACGCCCGGCACGGCCTTGCGCCGCGCCTCTGGAATGTCCGCGTCGCAGTCTTCGCAGCGGGTCAGCCCGGGCCCTTGCGGCAGCCGGCTGCGCACGCGCTGGATACCGTCCTTGACGGTGGCGTCGATCTGGTCCTGCACGGCACCATCACCAGCCCATCCGGTCGCCATGATCGCCTCCGAAACATCAACAGGAATACGAATATAAACGCCGTCGCATGATAACCCCGGCCGGGCAACGCGATGCCCGGATCACTCCTTGTCGAAGTTGATCCGCACGTCCTTGACGGTGCTGGAGATCAGCACGATGGACACCCGAGGTCTGAGCAGGCGGCGCTGCACCAGCACGTCCTCGCCATCGTCCAGCTCGGCATCGACCCAGCGCCCGGCCTGCCGGTCGATCGCGGTCTTCACCTTGCGCGCGACCCGGTTCTCGCCATCGTTGCGTTCGATTTCGACCCTTACCCGCACCGCTTCGCGCCCCGTCGGCACGATCTCGAACACCATTTCTCCGGCGGATTCGGCCGCCCCGCTGAATTCAAGGCGCCATTTGTTGGATTCGGAGGCGAACGCCGGGGCACTGGCGCACAGGGCGATCAACAGCGCGGCACAGGAAGATGAAGCTCGCATCGTGGGATTCTCGGGGAAGACGCGATGCGGAGAGCATCGCAGGCACAACGATCATAACGGGATCCGCGCGTGTATCGTTCCGTGGCAGCGGCATGGTCATCCGATGGTCAGGACCACGCAAAGCGCCGGCATGTCGATTCCGCGCCCTCTTGTCCGTCTTGAAACCATACTTGGCATTTCCAGGAGCACACCATGTCCCTTCAGCTTTACGCCCATCCGTTTTCTTCGTATTCGCAGAAAGTGCTGATCGCCCTGTACGAGAACGGCACACCATTCGAGTTTCGTATCCTCGATGGCGAAGAGGGTCCTGAAAACACGCGCAGACTCGCCGCACTGTGGCCGATCCGTCGCTTCCCGGTACTGCTGGACGGTCCACGGATGGTGGTCGAGGCCAGCATCATCGTCGAATATCTCGGCCTACGGTTTCCCGGACCGGTACGTCTGATCCCCGAGGACGCCGAAGCCGCACTGGAAGTGCGCATGCTCGACCGCTTCTTCGATAACTATGTCTCCACGCCGCAGCAGAAATTCGTCTTCGACAGCCTCCGGCCGGAAGCCGCGCGCGACGCGCATGGCGTGGCCGAAGCGCGTGCGATGCTGGAAAAAGCCTATGCATGGCTGGATACGCGCATGCGCGATCGCGAATGGGCGGCGGGCGAACATTTCAGCCTTGCGGATTGCGGCGCCGCGCCGTTCCTGTTCTACGCCGACTGGACCCACGCCATCGATGCGTCGTTCGCGAACGTCCACGCGTATCGCCAGCGGCTGCTCGCGCGTCCCTCGGTGGTCCGCGCCGTCGACGAGGCGCGGCCTTATCGTGCGTATTTTCCGCTGGGTGCGCCGGACCGCGACTGAGCTTCCCGGCGACTCAAGTCGCCGCCATCCGCACCCGTGGCGTCAGCGCCACGTTGAGGCTGTCGCTCATCAGCTGCACTTCGGTGTCCTGGATCATCGCGGTAAGGCGCATGCCGCGCTTCAGATGGCCGACGATTTCGTCGATCGCTTTCGGATCCAGATCGATCACGGTGAGATTGTCGAAGCGCGACAGGCTGGCCGAAATCTTGTTCCACCACACCTCGGCGGCATGGCCGCCGTAATTCACCACAACGACCTGCTCCGCGCGCGCGCAGGCTTTGCGGATGCGGCTTTCATCGGGCTGGCCGAGTTCGATCCAGCGCTGGATGTCGCCGACGTAATCGCGCTGCCACAGATCCGGCTCGCTGTCGTCGCTCAGGCCGCGGCCGAATTCCAGACGCTCATCGGCATACAGCGCGAACGCCAGCAATCGCACCATCAGCCGCACGTCGGTTTCGGACGGATGCTGGGCCAGGGTCAGGTTGTGCTGGGCGTAGTAATGCCGGTCCATGTCGCTGACCTGCAGCTCGACCTTGACCACGGTGGATTTGGGCGACATGCCGGTGCCTGACGGGAAAGGGTCAGGGATTGTAGGCGCTCCGCAGGTTCAGCGCTGCAGCAGTGCCCGCGTCGCGTAGTGCGGCATCATCCGTTCCGGTGCGCCCGGCTCCGGCGGCCTGCGCAACCGCTTGCGCAGATTGGCGTCGACGCGCTGGCGCAGCGCGATGCCCGGCCTGAAATCCGCTGGCCCCTGGCGCGCGCGCATTTCGCGCTGCATCGCCGCAGTCGACATCCGTTTGCCGCTGTCGCGCGGCACGTTCGCCAGCGAAATCGCGAACACATCGGTGCGGTTGTCGTCGGCGCCGCTGTTGTTGGTACGCACATGGAACGGGAGGAACTCGCCGCCTGCGCTCATCAATCCCTGGTAATCGCCGACGAACAGGCCACGCGCGAAGGGTGCGAAGTTCATGTCGAACGGCTCGGCGATACGCAGATCGCGCCACGTCGCGCCACCATCGCGCGAGTGCGCCAGCCAGCTGTCGGTGATCAGCGGCGCCGTGGCGGTATCGCTGCGCAGATCGTAATAGGTCACGCCGACGGTGCCGTCGGCCAAGACGTGAATGCTCGGCGTGAATGCGGGCACATTCGGCGCGCCGTTGACGCGCAACGGCGTCGACCACGTCAGCCCGCCGTCGCTGGAGCGCGAGACCGCGATGCCATCGTGGAGGCCACCGCTGAAACGCGAATCCTGCCATGCGACATAGACCTCGCCGTTCGGCCCCACCGCGATCTCAGGCACGATCGCGCCATCGCGCACCGCCGTACCCGACACGGGGTCGCTGACCCCGATCCCCAGCATGTCGGCGATGTACACCGGTGCCGACCAGGTGCTGCCGCGATCGAGCGAGCGGATCACCGCGACCCGGGCGCGCTGCAAGCCGCCGAGCGGACTGTCGATCTGCGCGAACACATCAAGCAACAAACCGCCCGGCAGCACCACCACGATATTGCCGATGGTCTGGTTGCGCGTGCCGGGATCGAAGATCGGCCGCGCCTGCTCCCAACTGGCGCCGTTGTTGGTGCTGCGTGCGAGATAGGCGGGGCCGGTATTGTTGGCGTCGATCAGGCGATCCCACACCGCATAGACATAATTGGCGTCGAAAGGATCGGCGGTGATCGCATTCTTGTCGTTGAATGCGGCCGCGCCATCGAGGATCAGGGTTGCGGGGTTGGTCCAGGTGCGGCCGTGATCGAAGGAGCGGCTGGCCAGCATCGTATTGATGTCGGCATTGGTAGACAGCGACATCGCATGGACCACGCCGTTCGGCGAATACGACACCCACGGATCGGACGCGCGTTGATAGTCGCCACCGTTCATGACCGTGCCGCCGCCGCAGCGCGAGAACGGCAGCGCGCGACGCGTCCAGTTGCGACCGCCGTCCAGCGACGTCGCCGCGACCAGCGCGCGCGCCGAACCGTTCGACCAGCGATCCTGCTGCCAGGCGCCGACGAGGATGTTCGGATTGGTGGGATGCGCCGCGAGATGCGGCTCGACCTCGGCTCCGATGTAAACGGTCCCGCCGACCAGCGCGCCATCGCAGCCCGGGGTGAGCGGCGAAAGCCCGGTGACGGGATAGGACTGCGGCCCGGCCAGGACCGCCGGCTGCGGACCGCCGGTGATGCGCGGCTTTTCGCCGACGGCACCGACCGTCGGCCCCATCGAGGAAGACGGCAACGCACGGAGCGAGGGGTTCGCCGTCTCCGGTTGTGTGGATGGGCTGCACGCAGACAGCGCGACAGGCAGCGAGAACACGAGACAGATATTCTGAACGGACTTCGACATACGATCTCCGGACACCCACTGCATACGCATATCACCCCTGTTCGACATTGCGCCGGACGCTTCGACACCTTGGCCACGCCGATGGCGGGCGCCCGAATGCAGAGCCGTCGGCTTCAGCTCCAGCATAGGACAAAGCGCTTGCCCGGGCTTGGCGGCTTGCGCCGCCAGGCCTCAGGGACAGCGGTGACGCCCGGTCGCCTGCGCACCGCAGCGTTCAAGAAGGGTGGCAGGTTACAGTCGCGCACATGATCGAACCCGTCCGGCCCCGCGCGTGGCGAATCGCGTTGAGTTCCGCATGCCTGTCGTTGCCATGCCTGTCGCTGCTCATCGTCCTGCTCGCAGGCTGCGACACCGGCCCGCCGCCGCCCACGCCCGAACAGGTGCGCGCGCAGCTCAAACGGCTGATGCCGGCATCGGTCCAGGATCGCGCCGGTTGGGCGGCCGACATCCAGGCGGCGTTCGCGGCGCTCGACATCGAACCATCAGCGCAGAACCTGTGCTCGGCGCTGGCCATCACCGAGCAGGAATCCACCTACAGCGCCAATCCGACGGTGCCGGGTCTGGGCAAGATCGCGCGCACCGAGATCGAACAGCGCGCCGGGCGCTACAAGATTCCCGCGTTCGCGGTGCGCGCAGCGCTGCGGATGAAATCGCCCAACGGCGACACCTGGGACACGCGCATCGCTGCGGTGCGCACCGAGAAGGAACTCAGCGATATCTTCGAGGAAATGATTTCGCGGGTGCCGATGGGCAAACGCCTGCTCGCCCGCGCCAACCCGGTGCGCACCGGCGGGCCGATGCAGGTCAGCATCGCGTTCGCCGAAGCGCACGCCAGGGAGCGCCCCTACCCGTACACCGTCGACGGCTCCATCCGCCACGAAGTGTTCACCCGCCGCGGCGGGATGTATTTCGGCATCGCGCATCTGCTCGGCTATCCTGCGTCGTACGACAAGCCGCTGTTCCGGTTCGCCGATTTCAACGCCGGCCGCTACGCCAGCCGCAACGCCGCGTTCCAGAACGCGGTGGCGGTGTCGACCGGCATTCCGCTGGACCTCGACGGCGATCTGATCCGCTACCGCAAAAGCAAGGACGGCGACAAGATCAGCGCAACCGAAAAGGCGGTGGTCACACTCACCTCAACACTCGGCATGACGTCCGACGACATCCATCGCGCCTTGTCCGGCGCTCATCGCCATGATTTCGAGAACAGCGCGTTGTACCGCCGCGTGTTCGAGTTGGCCGACAAGCGCAACGGCAAATCGCTGCCGCGCGCGACGCTGCCGCGGATCCGTCTGCACAGCCCGAAGATCACCCGCAAGCTCACCACCGAATGGTTCGCGACGCGGGTGAATCAGCGCTATCAACGCTGCATGAAGAAAGCGAAGTAGCCGGGACCAGTAGCCGGGATCAATCGCGCTCTTCGGCTTCTTCGCGGCCCTGCTGGCGGATGATCGCTTCCTGGCGCGCGTCTTCGATCGACAGTTGCACCGCACGCACGTCGGCGCGGCGGGTGTCGAATTTGAAACGCCCGGTCAACGCAGTGTCCGGGCGCAGATCGCCCTTTTCGTACAACGCCCACATCTCTTCGCCGTAGTGCGTCTCCGCCAGTTCAGGGGCGAAGCGGCTCAGCGTATCGCGCACATTGTGCACATCGCGCAGCAGCATCTTGCGCGCTTCGTTGTTGCCGGCAGCGCTGACCACCTGCGGGAAATCGATCAGCACCGGGCCGTCGGGCGTCGCCAGCACGTTGTATTCGGACAGATCGCCGTGGATCAGGCCCACGCACAGCATGCGCACCACATCGCCGATCAGCCGCGCGTGGTAAGCGCGGGCTTCATCGGCGGTCAGCTCCACTTCGCCCAGACGCGGCGCGCTGTGGCCGTCGGCGTCGGTCACCAGATCCATCACCAGCACGCCGTGGAAATAGCCGTACGCGCGGGGCACATGCACGCCGGCCTCGGCCAACGCGAACAGCGCGTCGACCTCGGCGTGCTTCCAGGCTTCTTCCTGCTCTTTGCGGCCGAATTTTGTAGCCTTGCCGATCGCCCGGGACTGCCGGCTGCCGCGCACCTTGCGGCCCTCCTGGTACTGCACCCGCGCCTGGAAACTGCGTTGCGCCATGTCCTTGTAGACCTTCGCGCAGCGGATCTCATCGCCCACGCGCACCACGTAGACCGACGCTTCCTTGCCGCTTTTCAGCGGACGCAGGACTTCGTCGATCACACCGTCGTCGATCAAAGGTTGCAGTCCTTTGGGGGTCTTCATTGCGTCATGGGTTGCGGGGGGAAGCGCTATTGTCGCCCAGTTGGCGGTCATGCGCTTGAAGTCGATCCATGCAATGACAGCCGTCGCAAGGGATTGGCGTCTCAGGGGCGGATTACAGAATCCTGAAACAGCGGGTGCCCGACTCCATCGGCAAATAAAGAGGGACGGCGTGCGCCGTCCCCCTCTGGACAAGGTCAGCGCTTACTTGCCATCGCGATCGCTGTCGCCCGGGGTCGCGCGTTCGACACGGTCCCATGCGGCGCGCGTCGCTTGCCTGGCTTCTTCCCACGACAACCGTGCATTGCCGCGACCGGACTCGTACTCGCGCTGCAGATCGGATTCGACTTCCTCGAACCGCTTGCCTTCATAGCGCGAGCGCGCTTCGTAGCCCGTGCGGTAGGCCGGGGCATAGTCCTCGTAGTGATGGCTTTTCACGTAATAGGGCTCACGCTCGTATTGCCCGCGCCAGTAGGCCTCTTCGACCGTGGGATTGACCGCTTCGCCCACGCCTTTACCCGCCAGACCACCCACCACCGCACCTACGGCCGCACCTGCCACCACGCCGACCGGACCGCCAACCGCACCGATCGCGGCGCCGGTGGCGCCACCCGCCACGGCACCGACACCGGTCCCGATCGGATGCGAACCCGGCGCTCCGGTGATCGGATCCCGGTTCAAATCGTTGTCGCGCACGTCTTTATCGAACTTGTCGTTCATTGCATTCACCTTCGATGGGGGACACCTCGACAATTCGTCGAAGCTGAGCGAAACGGCGCAACATCCATGCCATTGCCGGATCCCTGATCGCTGCTGGTGTTTACAGGCGATTGCCCATCGACGCTTCTCGTGGATCGCACGACACCCGTGCATTCGGCATGAAGACCGCTCCAAGCGCATGCTGGCGAGATGTCACATCTCGGGCGTGTCGTTCTCGATGGCACGCATCGCTTCTGCATTGCGCCTGTTCCAGTCCGCCAATCCCCTCGCATCCACATCAGGATTGTTCGCGCGATGCTGCGCACGGATTTCGCTGGGAATCACGTCGATCTGTCGCTTGGCCTGCAGAAAGGCGCGGTCGCCCGGGGCGAGCTGACAATTGCGGCTCAGGATTTCCAGATCGTCGCCGTTGGTGGCCGCACCGCTCTGCAGATTGACGACGACGCCAAGCGTATCGCCGAGCGATTCGAGTTCCAGACAGATCGCGTCGATCGTCGCGTACGACCGCGCTGGATTGCTCGAGACAATGACGAACAGATTCTCGCGATCGATCCATGCCACCGAGCGGACGCCGTCGATCCGACGCGCCGCCTGCCGCGCCGACTCGCGATCGACGCTGCGGGCTGGATCGGCCAGTTTGATCGCCTTGCGGTAGTCCTCGGCGATCGCCTGCAGGTTGGCTTCGACGGTCCGTTGATCGCCCACCGCAGCGGCAGCACGGCTGACAGCGATACGTGCGGCCAGTTCGACCGGGTCCAGAGGCTGCCCCGCCTGCTGCGGCTTGCGTTCGGGAGGCTCGGCAGTACGCGTGCAGGCAAGCATCGAACCGCATGCGAACAACGCCAGGACCAGAATCCGATTCATCGATGACACTCCACACCGCCCCCTGCGGCACCGGTCGATTCTACGACAGCCGATGCGGCCGGACGCCGGCTATATCTCCGGCGTACTGTCCTCGATCAACCGCATCGCCTCATCCGCCTTGCGCTGCGATTCGCGGATCTCGGCCTCGGTGGGAAGACGCGGCGGCGACGGTATGGGGCGCACCGGCTCGGCAACCGCCGGCTGCGGCGCGTGGATGACGACGGTCGACTGGACTGCCGGCGCGCGCGTATCCATGGCTGGCCCGGTGACTGGCTCGGTGGCGGTATCGGCGGTGCGGTCGAGCACTTCGCGGACGATGAGCACGAACGCGACCGCGAATGCCAATGCCATCAGCCAGAACAGCAGGTTCGCCCCCGAACGTTGCGGGCGTGCGCGCACTGCGGACGCGGGCGTCGCGCGCGGTGGAGGTTCAGGCTCCGGCAAAGGCCCGAGCATCCCGCGCAGGGTCTCGCCATCAATGAGCTTCACGTGCCCATGGCGCTGCGCGGCATCGATCGCCGCGCGGGTGAACTCTCCGCTGCTGACCAGGATCGCGCCGGTCGCGCCCTCGTTGACCATCACCCCCAGCAGCTCATGCACCGCATTGTGCGGCACCTGCTTGGCGTTCCAGTGCTTGCACTGCACCAGCACGACCTCGGCATCGCGACGGATGCGCAGATCCACACCGCCATCGAACTTCGCACCCGTGCCGCCGGTACCGCTGTGCTCGACCCACCAGCCGACTTCGCGGTAATACGTCGCGAGCAGGCGCTCCAGGTCCGCCCAGCCGATGCGGCTGAGCGCATCGTCATGGCGATGGCTGACGTTCTTGAGTCCGTGCATCCCGCCCCCTGCGGAGTCCTTTGTTGCCGGCGATTCCGGCCGGCTCCCGATGCCGCCATGGTCACACACGATGGCCGGGAGCAGAAACCGCCGGCCAGGGACCCTACCGGCGCTGCCCACGATATCGGCGCCCGACGCAAACCGGTCGGCGCCCCGGTTTGTCGGCCCACACCCACCCGATTACACTGGGGTTTCCCGCTATCGAGGCATTCCCACTTGGCCAAGCCCAATTATTCGTTCGAAAAACGTCAGCGCGAGATCGCGAAGAAGAAGGAAAAGGACGAGAAAGACGCACGCAAGCGCGAGGCGCGCGAGGCCGCCAAGCAATCGTCCGGTTCCGGTGAAGCGTCGGCGGACGACAGCAACGACCCCACCACGACGGCCTGAGTCGGCGTCGCGGTGGACCGGGCGGTCCCGCTCACGGGATCCGCCCTGATGTCATCACTTCAGTTCCGCGGTTGGGGGCGGCTCAACGCACCCGGAACAGCGTGCAGGTCTCGGCTGCCGCACGCAGACCCGACAGCGCCGCGCCTTCCATGGTGCCCTGCCATTCGTAGAAGCTGCTGGTGTGCTCACCGGCGAACATCACGTTGCCGATCCGCTTCGCTTCGTTGTGGGCGATCATCGTGAAATAACCCGGCCGGGCGTTGGTGTAGGCGCCCTTGCTGTACGGGTTGCGCGACCAGTTCTGGGCGAAGGCCAGGACATCGCCGCTGGCGGTGCGCTGCGCCGCCTGATGCGCGCCGGGCAATGCCGATTCGAGTTGATCGAGAAATGCCATTGCCTGTGCCTGCACGTTGCGCGGGGCCAGCGATTTCGCCGCTTCGCCGCCCAACTGCGTGGTCAGCACCGCGCGGGTTTCGTTGCCGTTGTAGGCATTGGTTTCCCAGGTCGACTGCAGATGCGAACGATCGCCGAAACCGGTGCCGCTGGCGCCATGCCGGATGTACCAGTACGGCTGGTTGAAGCCGACCATCAGCTTGCTGTTGTCGCCCATCGCCGCGTGGTTGATGGCATAACGCTTCCACGCCGGCAGTTCCAGGCTGGCGTCGAGCTTCACGTCGCGCAGCACGCTGAAGGGGAGCGTCAGCACCACCGCGTCGTGATCGGTCTGCACGCCGCGCCCGGCGACATCGAAGGTCAGCCGCACGCGGCCGTTGGCGAGTTTGCGCACCGCGACCAGCTTGTGGCCGAGCTGCACCGGCGTCGGCAGGCGCGCGGCCAGGCCGGTCGCGATGCGGTCGTTGCCGTCGACCACGTGGAAGCCCTCGCCACCCACGAGACCGTTCGCCTGGCCGACCTGCGCGAACTTGCCGCGCTTGTCGCCATGCACGAAGCGCAGGAAGCTGATCGAACTCAATTCATCGACTCCCGCGCCGTATTCGGCGGCGTAGGCCGCGCCGATCACCTTGCGCAATAGACCACCCGCGCCCTGCAGGGTGAGGTAATCGTCCAGGGTCATCAGATCGAACAGTTCGTCGGTCTCGGTATAGCGGTCGGCGATCGGGCTGCCCAGCGCGGACAGATCCGCGCCCATCGACGCCGCGAACGCGCGATATTCCTCGACCACCTGCGCCTCGGAATAGGTGCGGCCGTCGAAGTGATAGAACGGATTGCCCGGCAGCATCGATACGTCTTCGAGCGGCAGATTCAGCGCGCGGGCGTAGCCGATCATGGTGTGATGCGACGTGCCGATGAACTCGCCGCCGCGTTCCGCGACCTGGCCCGGGAAAAACCCGCGCAGCGTTGAGCAACGACCACCGACGTGACCCGCCGCCTCGAACACCTGCGCGGTCACGCCCTTGCGCGCCAGCTCGGAGGCGCAGCTCAAGCCGGCCAGGCCGGCACCCACCACCGCGACATTGCTGCCGACGATCATGCGCCGCAGCCTCGCGGCACCGGCCCACGCCGTGGGCGTCATCGCGCCGGCCGCAGCCGTCGCCACGCCCGCCACCGCACCCTGCGTGAAGCGACGGCGACTGGCGTCGCGCACGGCCTCCTGGACATCGGCGTCGCGCTCAATGGTCTCCTGCGCACTCTGTCCCGTTTTTTCGGCTTGCGCGGCCAAGCGCGCCAAGCGCAGCAACTGCGCCATCATCGAACTGCGACTCATGTAATTCCCCCGGATTGTCGTCGTGCCCATAGAAATGCCGGGCCGCCCAGCGGGCGGCGGGTCGTCCCTGGACCGGCCCGAGCCCGAATCCCCCGATCCGGACTGATCTCAACGCCTCACGGCGCACGTGAGGATAGTACCGCAGCCGGGCTCGGCGCGGCATCTGCGGATATCGCACCAAACCGGACCGGCGGTGACGCCTGTCATCCGCCGTCGGTCTTCCGCGTCCGGGATCAACCTCCAAAACATCAGTGGGCGCGCACGGCGGACGGATGTCCGCTGTCGATCAATACACCGGCTTGAACAACGATTCCACTTCGACGACCTGCCCGTCCGATTTGATATCGATGTAGTTGCGGTACTCGATATCCGTTCTTCTCGTGCGTTCTTCCAGCCCGTAATGCGTCACGTTGTCCGTACCGTAGATGCCGTAACTGATCTCCGAACTGCCCACCGGCACCGATACATTGAAATTGCTGGTGACGTAGGCAGCGGAGTACACGATGTACCGGCCGGGCTTCAGATCGGTGAAGGTATAGCGGCCGTACTGGTCGCTCTTGACGACTTTTCGATAGTCCAGCGCCGCATCGTCGAAAAATACCTGCTTGGGTCTGCGGTTCTGCGGAACGATCGGCATCTTCAGCTTGCGGTAGACATGCTTGTCCAGCAGCTTCATGAATTCGACCATGTGCGGCGTGGCGGGATACAGAAACACATCGATCCCTTCCATCGTCCTGACCGGGTTCGGCGGAAGCAGCGCGTAGTTGCCGAACTGATCGAGCCGATGGAACACCACGCCACGGATCGTCGAGGTGCCGGGCGCCATCGCCCGGGCCGCTTGCTGCGGGTCGAAGGGCGTCTCCGGCCGATACACGAGCGGCTGCGCGACCTCTGCCTGACGGTCCGCATTGCGCAGCACGTTGCCCGCCATCAGCGCGGGGCTCGCCGTGAAGCCGCACAGCAGCGCTGCTGCTCCGAGCCAAGAAAGCATACGGACACGACGCAAACCATTCATTCAAAGCCTCCAGAACCCGAAATGTCGAAACTTGTGCGGGCACTGTATCGAGCCACGCCCGCCATGGACGCATTCTATCGCGCCGGGCGTGTCGCCCTGAATTTCTTGATGGAGATTGCCGCGCGCAGTGCCTACGGGCTTATGTCACGACGATTGCGAAGCCCAAGGCCGACCCGAGATCGGCAACCCACCACCCGACTGTGGTCGGCAGGTATCCACGCCAGAGGCGCAGCTTGATCTTCCAGACAGAAACGATCTGCATCACGCCCCAAAGCAACAACAGCGGAACGAGGAAATCGAACCCATATTCGTATGCAAACGGTATGGCACACAGCAGTCCATAGCCGTATCTGATCTCGCGAGGAACCTCATCGTCTTCAGGCTTGCTTTGCGCACGTTTGGAAGGGTCCGTCCAGTCGCTCCGCCATGACCTGCGCGATATCGTCCGGGGTTTTTTCCATGCGATCCATCACTGCACCCTCCACGCCGCCACAACCGTAGCAGCCCGCTGGCGACAACTCGAATCGGAGTGGATTTTTCCCGGCATCCGGAGGACGTCGAAAATGGATATCCCGTGCGCTTTTGTCTGATCATCCGCCCGCGCGCTCAACCCCGCAACTGATCCGGAACACATGTCCATCCGGATGACGCAGATGCATCTCGCGGACGTTCCACGGCATGTCGGTGGGCGGCCAAGTGACCTCGATCCCGTGTTCGATGCATTCGCGATGCACAGCGTCCACATCGTCGACCCAGATCGACATCCAGACGCCCTTTTCGGCGGCCTCGTTGGAATCCGGGCCGAAAGTGGCAGCAGATCCGCTCTGCCCACGCCCACCCTGCCCATCGCGGCACAGGAAAATCTCGAAATGACCGGATTTCACACCGCCGAAACTCGGCGGCGATCCCCACTCCCAGCCTTTCTTCCAGCCGAGTGTTTCGAACCACGCAAAACTCTGCGCCAGATCGGAGACGTTGAGAATCGGTGTGATGTGTTTCACTTGCATCGTATTCGCCCTCTGGTTTGGCCTTGATCAACATGCATCGCCGAATCTGGTCTGGCGCTGCGGACGTAGCGAATCCCATCAATGCAGGCCGCTCGTTCTCACCGGCGTCACGCTTTGCGGCCCTTCTTGAGATTATCGATCATTCTGGTCATATCTTCGATCGAAGCATAAGCATTGAGCACCATCAAGACGTGTCTCGCGTGCAGTCTGATGGATTGGTTCATCCTGACAACAGGATTTTCGCTGTTCAGCGCGATGGGCACGTACAGCTTGGAATTGAGCAGAAGCGAGCACGAATCCACGAATGCCGGAACCCGGGAAACATTCATCTTGAGCAACATGCCATCCTTCAACTCGAACAAGCCGATTTCAGGCCTGTCGAGGCAAGCCTCGAGACAGACCATGGCATCCAGCACGGGGGCCGGCAGAAAATCGAAATGCCGGTAAAACAGGGAAACCACTTCGTCGCGCTTTTTCGTACGTTCGGCGGCGTCGATTTCGCGTTCCAGCGGAATGTTGGTCAGCGGGGAAATGGCGTCCACGAGTTCGCGCCTGACATCCAGATACGTGTCGATGAACTTGAGCGCGACGTTGTTTTTCTGCTGCACGGAACTCGAAACAACGCTGGTCAGAATGCCGAGCAAAGCGCCAAGCACAAGACTTGCAATCGGAATCAGCGTAGATGCGTCGATCATGGCGTCTTCTCCGCAACGATCCGCTCAAGAAAATCGCCGATGCATTTGCATTCGAAGAAAATAGTCATGGGGAGTTTGATACCGAACGATTTTTCGACCTCGACCGTCAGCATGATGACGGAAATGGAATCGATCCCCAGGCTTTCGAACGATGCCTCAGGCAGCACAGCCGACGCATCGCAACCGAGCACGTCTGCGACGATTCCGATCAATCGTCTCTCGACGTATTCTTTTCCCGCCACAGCTGTCGGCATATGACCTCCTTCCAGGTCGCCCGCGTGCGTTGCGCACTTGCCAGCCAATCCTTCATACCCGATACCGATGCGACCCGCAACGCTGAAGGCAAAGCCGACGATCTGACCGTGCCGCAATACCGTTAGTGTTGGCTGGCCCCGCGAGTCCCCACCGCCTGCAGGCTACGGCTTGCAGCGGTGCTCCGCTTCCCAATCGGCATAGGTGTAGGTCCGCTCGACTCCATCCTCGACCCAGCGCGACACGCGGCGCTCATAGTCGTACTGGAACCGCTTCCTGCGCGCGAGCAGCCACGACACCGTCACGATGCCCCGACCGAGAAGGCCGATGACGAAAGGCGCCAACAGCAGCCAGAGCAGCAAGCGGTTGAACTCGCCGATCACGGCCCGGTACGGCACGTACACGATCACCACCAGCAGCAGGAACAGCGCGAAGAAACCGAAGAGCTGCCCTACCCCATGCAGGGCATAACCGACCGGCGTGCAGCGGTGCTTGCCGATACGCTCGACTTCATCGGACCACATTCTCGAGATGAACATCGCAAGGTTCCTGTCGGCGCCAATGCCCTGGTTTCGGCTTGGGATGAGCGCTATTGACCTTTGAGCGCCGCCTTCATTTTGCCCCAGACGCAGTCGCCCACGACCGGATCGTTGTTGGGCGCGGTATAGCTCACGAAGAAAACGACGGTGTCGACGTTCATCGCGATATACACCGAATACAGCCAATGCTTCGCGTCTTCCTGGAAACCTTCGAGAAACAGCAGTGCATGGCCGCGACTGTTCACCCGCTCGATCTTGACCTTCGAGAGACCCATCGCCTTGGCTTCGCCTTCGATGTCCTCCATCCCGATGAAGGTATTGCTCGGGATGTCGTAACCGATCGATGTCGACATTTTCCCGTACAGATAACCCGTCTCGGCCGGCAAATGATTGGTTTCCTCGGCCTGTTTCTCCGCCCCGGGCCGCATCCAGTACGAATAGGTGGCGCGCTGCCCTTTCACCTTCACGTGCTCATACACGTCGGGCACGAATACATTCAAAGGAACATCGATCGGAAATTCCCGCTGCATGAAGGCATCCAACCGCATCGTCCGTCCGCTTCCGCATTCCTGCGCCCACGCCTGACCGCACGCCAACACCGACAGCAACATCGTCAACAGCCACTTGCTCACGACACTCCCCTTCCCTGTCCAAGACGAATCGCGATCTTCGCATATCGATCACAAGCAGCGGAACGCCTCGCGGGGTGGAGGTGAGCGCAGCGAACCCCACCATCACGGCGCAGATGGCCAAGCGACATCGGTTGTTCATGGGGGGTTCGCTGCGCTCACCCCACCCTGTTTTTCACATTCAGGGCCGACGCGCGCGCAGCTCACGCAAATACGGTACCAGGCGGTCGCGCCAGACGCGGTAACCTCTCTGATTGGGATGGACGCCATCGTTGACGAAGTAGCCGCTGATCTGCTGGCCTGCCGAATCCGCGAACAGTGGATAGAGGTCGAGATAGGACACGAACGCCGAGAATTGCGGACTCGCCGCCAGATCGGCGATCCGGCGGTTGATCGGCAATAACGCATCGCGATTCTTCCCCGGGTCGTTCGTCGGGATGAGCGATTGCAGCACGATGCGGGCATCGGGCTTGCGCGCGTGGACGGCGGTCAGCACCTGGACGATACCCGCCACCACGCTGTCCACGACCGGCGCTTCTTCCGCCCAGGTGTTGTTGACGCCGATAAGCACGAGGATGACATCCGGCTGCAGTTCCGGCGCATCCAGTTGCCCCAATCCACCCGCCGATGCAGGCAGTATCCGATACAGCACGTGCTCGGTGCGGTCGCCGGAAATCCCGAGATTCAGCGCCAGATTCTCGGCCGGCGCGCCCGTGAAGGATTCGTCCCAAGACTGCTTGCCGAACAACTGGCCGGTCACCCACGGGTTGTCGCCGAGCTGCCAGAAATCGGTGATCGAATCGCCGAGAAACACCAGCTTCACTTTCGACAGCGCTTCGGTATCGCGCAACTGCACAGCGATATCCGCCTCGCGCTTCTGCCAGTACTCCACGCGCTGCGTCGGTTTCGTGGACGCAAAGTCGTCTGCGGCCTGCGCCCGGAAGCCGAACGTGGCTGTCGTCAACATCACGAGTACGCAAGCAGTTCGCAGGACTGCGTCCCGAACCCGGACGCGAGGATTTGTGTGCATGCGGATCGACGACATCATGGCAGCCTTCGTTGGAGTGGCCATTGCAGGGTGGCGGTGAGCGCAGCGAACGCCACCATCACGTCATATCGAACGCGGAGATGGCCAAGCGGCATTGTTTTCCCATGACGGGGTTCGCTGCGCTCGCTCCACGTTACTTGCTTGTCATTATCGGTATTTCAAATTGCGGGTGTCCCAGACTTCAATCATCCGTGTTCCGAAGCCCTCACTCAACCCGCGCGCCGCGGGAATCGGTAGACGACGCTGCCGATCAGCACCGCGATGCCTACCGCCACCAGATGCGCCGGCCGGGCGCTCAGCAGCAGGGCCAGCGACAGCGCCAAGGCGGCGAGCGGGATCAGCGGGCCGCCCGGCAACTGAAGCGTGCCCGGCGGATCGCCGTGGCGCCTGCGCAGCACCAGCACGCTGGCCGAAGTGGTGATGTAGGCCAACAGGCGCGTGACCATCGACAGCAGCGCCAGCTGGACGAACGAGCCGCTCAGCGCCAGCGCCATCGCCACGACGCATTGCACGGCAATGGCGATATCGGGCGTGCGGAAACGCGGGTGCACGCGGGCCAGCACGCGCGGACCATAACCGCTCACCGCCAGCGTGTGCAGGAAGCGCGGGCCGAGCAACAGGGTGGCGTTGCTGGTGCCAAGAATGGACAGCGCCGCGCCGACCGTGAGCAGCAGCGCCAGACCCTCGCCACCGAAGCGGGCGGCCGCATCGGCCAGCGGCGTGGACGATGCCGCCAGATCCGGCAGCGTGCCCTGCGCCACCAACTGCACTGCAGCGTACATGGTGGTGACCAGCACGATCATCGCCACCAGCGCGAACGGCACGTTGCGACGCGGGTTCTGGTATTCGCCAGCGGCGACCGACAGGTTCTCGAATCCCGCGTAGGCGAACAGCAGCAGCAGGGCGGCTTCGCTGGTGCTGCGCAGGTCGACCGCACCGGCAGCGGGACCGCCCAAGGCGAGTTCCCAGTCGACGTGGAACACGCCGATGCATACGAACAGCAGCAGCGGCACCAGCTTGCCGAACACCAGCGCCAGCGACAGCTGTGCGGCCTGGCGCACGCCCACGATATTGATCGCGCCGAGCAGCAGCAGCGACCCTGCGATGATCGTGGTGCGACCGACGCCGGTGCCGGCGTCCGGCCAGAAGCGCGCCACCGCGTCGGCCAATCCGTTGCTCAGCGATGCGGCCGTGGCGACACGCGTCAACCAGATGGTCCAGCCGATCTGGAAGCCGGCGAACGGCCCGAAGGCTTCCTGCGCATACAGCGCGCTGCCGCCCTGCTGTTCGAAATGGCTGGCCGCCTTGGCGTAGCACAGCACCAGCAGGCTCACGGTCAGGCCCGCGGCGAGTACACCCCACACGCTGAAGGGGCCGAGCAACGCGAAGGCCGTCGCCGGCAACAGGTACACGCCGCTGCCGACCACACTGTTGATCGACAGCCCCAGAATCTGCCAGCGGCCTACCGCGCGGGTCAGGCCTGCAGGTGTTGGTGGTAGGCGTGGGGCATTGCTCATCAATTGTCCTGGGTAAAACGGGGGTCAGAGTGTGCTTTTGGAACACGGCGCGGAATGTCTATATCTGACCCATGTTTTTCACAGGTTGTCTTCATTGCGGACCGAGCCTGAAACCAGCTCTGGCCTCAAGCTCTTCACCGATATGCACTTCAGCATCGTACGAGCCAGAAGGCCAGTTCTTCTCTGTCACCAAGATGAAATCTATCGTCTGCTCGCCGGAAGACTGAACCTCCTTAGCCTCCTCATACTCGTCGAACAAGGGGGCCTTGTAGTCATCGCCACTGTAGTCATCCTCCTCCCGATACGTCCAAAGCACTCGAATCTTCTCACCTCCATGAAACGCTCGCCTTACTCGAAGCAAAATTTTCTCGCCAGCAAAAAAGTGATCGCGGGCCAATCCCTTCTCATTGTTCAAAATCAATTCTGCACAATCACTCGCCCTGTTCTTTCCGTCGACAAAAAATTCGAACGGCACAATGCCTCGCGTCGGTATTGGTTCGCCGTTGCGAATTTCCGGGTAGAACTTGAAGTTCCGGACGGCCGCAAGAGCCGCACGATCCAAACCTCTACTGCGCGAAGATTTCTGGATCCCCACATCGGTTACATTTCCTGCCTCATCGACGCTCAGGACCACTCGCACGTTGCCGCCGATACCATTGCAAAGTTCATACCTGGGATATATCGGTTCACTCCGCGTGCGCACTGATACTGCGCGTTGTGGCAGCGCTGGATCAATCAGAGGTGCGTCGTAAAGCTTCGTATCCACCTCCCGTTTTGGCGCCGGAGATGCTGGGGGAGAGTTCTCCATACCACCCGCGAAAGCGATGCAGGCACAGGCGACGAAAAGCAGTATCGCCGCGCTTGATTTCCACACAAGATGATTCATTGCGTCCCCTACCGTCACGAATTGTTACAGGCACGACACCCCGACCACATCAACACCCCCATCCAACGCCTTCAAATTGCTCACCAACGCAGAATAAGGACACCCACAACTCAGACTTTCCCGACACGAACTTACCGCAATCACCGACATCCCGCCACATCGCGCCGGGGCACGATGGCCGCATGACTCAACCACGTTCCCACATCGCCCCGCCCGATATCGCCGGCACCTATCACTGCGTCCAGCGATGCGTGCGCCGTGCCTTCCTGTGCGGGGGTCGATCACTACTCCGGGCGTTCGTTCGAGCATCGCAAGGACTGGGTTGAGGCGCGCATCCATCTGGTGGCCGACTGTTACGCAGTCGACATCCATGCCTATGCGGTCATGAGCAATCATCTGCATCTGGTGCTCAGGATCGATCCTGCCGAAGCATCGGCATGGAGCGACGAAGAAGTGGCAACCCGCTGGGTGCGGCTTTTCCCTCCGCGCGAAGACACCGAATCCGCCATCGAACACAAGCGCATGCGTCTGCTCGCCGATCCGGCACGGCTCGCCTTGATCCGTCGACGACTCGGGAGTCTGTCCTGGCTGATGCGTTGTCTGGTCGAACCCATCGCAAGTCGCGCGAATCGCGAGGACGGTTGCAAGGGACGATTCTGGGAAGGCCGCTACAAGTGCCAGGCATTGTGCGACGAGCGCTCGGTGCTCGCTGCCATGGCATACGTCGATCTCAACCCGATCCGGGCCGGAATCGCGGATCGTCTGGAAGCCTCCGCGCATACCAGTGGGGCTACGCGCATCGCCATCGCGCAGTCGAGCCCGTTGATGCTTACCCGACCACTGAAACCGATTGCGGGCAACCTGTCCCCCGACCTGAACTTGTCCACGGCGGACTATCTACAACTCCTGGATTGGAACGGACGGACGCTGGCACCGGACAAACGCGGACGGATCGCGCAGGACGCGCCTGCCATCGTATCGATCATCGATCACAACCCAGCGTGTTGGACAACCCGTGTCTCCGCCTACGGGAACGGTTGGGCGCGCGCCGTGGGATTTGTACAGAATCTGATCGCACTCGCCGAACGCCTTGGTCAACGCTGGCTCAAGGGCATTCGTCTTGCAGCCAACTTGGGATGAGTAGCAGAGAGGGAATCGTCGCCCATCGGGGGGGATTTATCGTGGACGATGGGATTTCGATGCGCCGTTCTGCGTTGAAGATCGAAGCGATTCGGCAGGACGAATCGAATCCCGCGCTTCAGCGTTTCGGATTGTGGGTGTCCCAGTCTTCGTCCGCTGCTCGCTACGCTACCGCTTCGGCGTGGCGGGTTGCACCCGCCCTACGGGCTGATGGAGCAGTGCATGCAGGTCAAGCGCAGCAAGTTGTTGTAGTGTTGTGCTGCCAGAGCTGGTCATCCGCTTGAATGACCCATCCATCCCGCATAAGGAGCATGCAATGCAAACATCGAAGTCCAGAGTCGGAATATTCGTCATCGCCCTGCTGGCCGTCGTTGCACTGGCGGCGGGCACGACCGCTGTCGCGGCGGATTCGCCCGCATCTCCGGACCCGACGCGGCTGATAATCGAACAGCGCGGGAACGAATTCGTGCTGAACGTGCCGGTGAGCCGCTTGAGCCTTTCCTTCCCTCGCGAAGGCATGATCCAGAAAGCTCCGTCCTCGACGGAGGTTAGCAACCAGCACCCACGCTATTTCATGTTTTCCCACGAGACATCGGGCACCATTTTGACGGGTTGGATCGAATCCGCCGAGAGCTACAAGGGATTCGATGCGTTCTGGAAAGCCGAGCTGGGATCATTGAGCCGTGTTCCGCAGATCAAACCCCGCAACGTTCGGACCGGCAAGGTTGGTGAGTGGGAAATCGCCGCTTATGACGTCAATTTGCCGATCAAGGGTGCCAGCAATACCCATCTGCGCGCGGAATGGGTTTCGATGGGCACTTGGATCGACATCCATGTCTCCGTCACCAATACCGAATCGATAGAAGCGGCGCGGGCGCGTGCATTGAAGCTTCTGGAATCCCTGCGCGTTGCCGAGAAAGCACCGCCGTCGCCAACGCAGGAATGAGCAGCTCTTTCCCGTAGGCTGTGATGTAGCGATGCGGGCCGCGCAGCCATTTTCCCGCGGATGCTTTGGCTTCTGGCCAACGCAGGGCAGTTTCGTAGGGTGGGGTGAGCGCAGCGATGCCCACCATCATGACGTATCAGATTCAGAGACAACCAGGCGACACCGAGCTGTTCGGGTGGGCATCGCTGCGCTCACCCCACCCTACGCGCTGCCAGCGGCCTACCGCCCGGGTCAGGCCGGCGGCGGCGGGTGGTAGACGCGAGGCATCGCTCATCAATTGTCCTGTGTAAAACGGGGGTCGGAGTGTGCTTTTGAAACACCACGCGGAATGTCTATTCTGACCCCTGTTGTCCACCTCTGCTTTTGGTCTTCGGATTGTGCGCGCGACGCCCCCAATCTCCGGGATTGTAGATTGTGGGTGTCCCGGTCTTTCGCCGTTTTTGGTGTTTTCTCCGACCGGGACCGTTGTCAGTGTTCCTGCGATTGCGGGAGGTGCAAAGCCTCCCAGCTGCGCACGACGATCAGCATCGCCGCTTCCGCGCCGCCACAGGACTGCGGACCGCACAGTGCAGCCAATAAAGCTGTGTTGTCGGTCGCGAGGCCATAGCGATACATCGTCGGCAATGCCCACCCGTAGTAATGCCTCTCGCGTAGTTGATCGCGACGTGTGCCGCTGAATACCAGACGCTCCACGACGGTCATCCAGGCATTGAAATCCGCCACCGCGGACTCCGGATCTCGGGGCGGCGTCCGCAACGCACCGCCACGCAACAGTCGTCCGGCACCCACTCTGAGATCCTGTTTCTGTTCCACCGACAGCGCATCGTCGCAGGCGTCGGCCAGTTCCATCGACTTGGCGCTGTGCGGATCCATCCCCGTCCAGAAATAACAGGCCATGTCGTTGCGCGGCACTCCGGCCCCCTCGTGCCATCCCTTGGCATACGCCAGCGCCGCACCGGTATCGCCGGCCAGTGCGCGTGACTGCAGCGACTGCATCGTGCTTGCCGCAACCTCAGGCGGAGGTGTCGTGGCGGCGGCACGCGGGGGCGTCGTGGGGGCTGGCGGAAGTGTCGTGGCGGCACTCGGAGGTGCCTTGGCCGCCGGCGGAGGTGTCGTGGCGGCCCCCAATCGCTCGAGATCGATGCCCATCCTGGCGGCCAGTTGCCTCTGGGTTTCGTTGTGCTCCCGGGTCATGCGTCTGATCTCGGCATCGTTCTCCAGGATGAGACGCTCCAGATGCTCCGTGACTCGGAGGAGCGCCCAGGCTCTGCGAAACGTGGCCATTGCCCATTCGGTCTTGGTGCCAGCCTTCACGGCATCCTCGACGTCCCCGGGATCGACCTGAAGCGCCGCGTAGGCCTTGTCCCAATCGTTCCCAACTGCGGCGCCCAGCCGCGCCTCCCAACGCGCGGCCGCCGCCCGATCGCGCGGCACGCCGATGCCAGTGTCGTACAGAAAGACCGTATAGGCCTGCGCATCCAGCGCTCCCGCTTCCGCCTCGCGCAGCATGATCTGCGCCGCCTGTGCGTCGTTGGTCACATCCTTGTCCGACAACATTCCGACCGCCTGTCGAATCTCGGCATCGCCCGCGTGGGCGAGGTTCGCCATGCAAAGAATCGCCGGCACAAAAAAAAGGAGAGAGATCCATTTCCTTGACATGAGCCATTCCCTGTTTCCCAGAATTGGACGGATGTTAGCAGCGTCGCAGCATCCTACAACGCTGCGGCAAGAAGCGTGCATCGATGGGCCCATCCCGAATTGTGGGTGTCCCGATGGTCGCCGCATATAAATGAACCCGACCCCGGTTCCCCGCTTATTTTCGTAGGGTGGGGTGAGCGCAGCGATGCCCACCATGAGCAACCGGTATTGTTCCGTTGTCTCCGGATCTGATGCGTCGTGATGGTGGGCATCGCTGCGCTCACCCCACCCTACTCGCTGACCCCTGTTTTCAGTTTGTGAGCGTCCCAGTCTTTCTTGCTTCTCCAATTGCCGCCTGCAAGTTGTGAACCCCGAGCTTGCGCATTGCGTTCTGCAGATGAAATATGCAAGTCCGCTCGCTGATCTTCAGCAACGGCCCGATGTCACGGGCCGTCATCCCGTGGGCTGCAAGACGAAGACATTCCTTTTCCCTGCGGGTAAGAGGGAGAGGCTCTTTGGCCGGCATGAGGCCGGGCGGAGGCCGCCCCTTCCCATCACCGCCATCCGAGCCAGCCGATGCCGCGATCGGCATGACTGGCAGTCGCTTATCGATCGGCTCCCCATCGGTCTCTTGCAGACGATTTTTTATGCGATTACTGGCCTCCGCAGTCTTTGCAAAATGGGTCCACGGCCCACCATCGCGACCGTCCGGTTGCACGGGTGGTAGGCCAGGAGCCTACCCTACTTGCGTGCCGCCGGTCTTGCGTGCTTATGCTTGTCGGTGTCCCAGTCTTCATTCCCTTTCGGAACACGGCGCGGAATGTCTACTCTGACCCCTGTTTTCCACAGGTTGGCCGCAAATCGATATCCCGTCTGTACGAGATTGGACAACTGGTGATCGCGTAGACGTGCGAGAGATTCGTAGGGCGGGTCTTGCACCCGCCGATTGTCCAGCGATGACTTCCCTTCCGGCAATGCCGTAAATATCCGATTTTCGTGAATGCGAAGCTGTTGTTTCATTCAATAGGCGGGTGCAAGACCCGCCCTACGAGAAAAATTGACCCGCCTTACGGGTTCAAAAAGGTGCTAGATAATTCAGCCATCATGACCGTAGAAATAATGCCCCTTACCAAGTCTAACTATTTTACCAACCGCTTAGGACAAACTCATGTTTTTTCACATCGACGAATCCGGTAACACTGGCAATAATTTATTTGACACCAGCCAACCCTTGCTGAGCTATGGAGTGCTTTCAAGCAGAACCAACATTGATGCACTTGGTGGTCCAATTCATAAGGAAATGCTTTCCATCTTAGGCGTTGACATTCTCCACGCATCACAACTGGGGGAAGATCGAATTGAAAAAATATCCCCACAGCTTCGCCAGCTCCATGAAAAAATGCAGTTCGAATTTGGATTCTATTTTATTGAGAAAAAAACTTATGCCTTAGTCCAGCTTTTTGAAGCCGTATTCGATGCCGGCCTAAATGAGGCCGTGCCGTGGATTCACTACTGGACTCCTATGCGATTCTTAATAATTCGCAATCTTTTAGATATCACAGACGATGATTTTTTAAAAAAATCGTGGGACCTTTCATCGGCAAAGAATATCGAAAAGCGCTACCCAGAGGTGATTGAGCTTCTGACCGAGCTGCAAGAGCGCGCCTCTGCTGCTTTAAGAGACGCTAGGCTTCGAGAGATTTTCTTGGACGCATTAGCATTTGGAATAAAATTTCCAGATAAATTGGATTTCGGAACGAAAGACCAGAAGATCATCTCGCCAAATGCAGTTGGATTTCAATTTGTTATTTCTCAAATTGCCAATCAAATCAGAAAGAAAAATGCAACAAAAGCAACTGCAATTACCATGGATTACCAGCAACAGTTCAACGGAGCTCAACTTAAAACTCACAAGCATCAAAAGCTGATCGCAGAAGGGTTACGAAAGTCAAAACCCTCCGAACAGCGTTTTATCCTGGAGCACCCCCTATATCGACACCTTACTAGACACGAGATACTGGGGCGCGAGATCCCGACTCAAGCTCCAGTAGTGAGCCGAAGCGTTAATTCCATAGGCTTACAGATAGTTGATTTGTATCTCTGGATAGTCGGGCGTGCAATGAAGGGTGAAGCGCTGCATCCCGGGACCCACGCTCTCGCTCGCTCGATAAGCAGAAAGATGACCTTCGATGGAATTTGGATACATGGCATGGAAAGTCGCTGGACTCAATTCGAACGAGAATTACCCGACTTTGAAAACCTCTCAGAAGATCAGCTGAAAATGGCGGCTGAGCAAGTACGCGCGCACCGCGCCGAGGTTGCGGCCATGAACCTACCTTTTGACGACGGTCTAATGGATTGATCAAGCGGTAGGCAAGCCCGTAAGCCAAGCAATCGATCCACTATCATGATGCACGGCATGGCTGGGTCCATGACCCAGCCTACAAAATCAATGCCCCCCATCCAACGCTTTAAGTTCGCTGACCAACGCACTCGCCATCTCCGCCCCATCCCCATACAACATCCGGGTGTTATCCGCATAAAACAGCGCATTCTCGATCCCCGCGAACCCCGTGCCCTTGCCGCGCTTGATCACAATCGTGTTCTTCGAATTCACCACATCCAGAATCGGCATCCCATAAATCGGTGAAGCCGGATCCGTCTTCGCAACCGGATTCACCACGTCATTCGCACCGATCACCAGCGACACATCGGTATTGGCGAACTCGGGATTGATGTCTTCCATATCCACGATCAGGTCATACGGCACACCGGCTTCGGCCAGCAGCACATTCATATGCCCGGGCATGCGCCCTGCGACAGGATGGATCGCGAACTTCACTTTCACCCCGCGTTCGATCAGGCGCTGGCTGAGTTCCCAGATCTTGTGCTGCGCCTGCGCGACCGCGAGGCCGTAGCCGGGGACGATGACCACGCGTTCGGCGAAGGCCATCATCGCGGCCACGTCGCTGGCGTCGATGGGTTTCTGGCTACCTTCGATGGCGGCCGCTTCGCCGGTGGCGCCGAAGTTGGAGAACAGTACCGAGTTGATCGAGCGGTTCATCGCCTTGGCCATCAGGCGCGTGAGCAGGATGCCGGCGGCGCCGACCATCATGCCGGCGATGATCAGGGCTTCGTTGCCCAGCACGTAGCCTTCGAACGCGACCGCGAGGCCGGTGAAGGCGTTGTAGAGCGAGATGACCACCGGCATGTCGGCGCCGCCGATGGGCAGGGTCATCAGCACGCCCAGCGCCAGCGCGGCGATGAAGAACGCGACGATGTACGGCACTTCGAGGGTGTACAGCGCCAGCGCGCCCAACACGATGGCGGCGATGCCGACCAGGGCGTTGAAGATCTGCTGGCCGGGGAAGGTGTAGCGCTTGTCCATTCGGCCGTCGAGCTTGGCCCAGGCGATGATGGAGCCGGTGAGCGACACCGCGCCGATCAGCGCGCCGATCACCGCCAGCGCCAGCGTCCAGACGTTGGGGGCTTGGCCTGCGGCGGAATACTTGAACAGTTCGACCGCACCGATGGCCGCAGCGGAACCGCCGCCCATGCCGTTGAACAGCGCGACCATCTGCGGCATGTCGGTCAGGGCGACTTTCTTGCCCCAGTACCAGTTCGCGGCGGTGCCGATGACGATACCGGCGACGATCAGGCCGATGTTGTGCAGACCGGGCAGCAAAAGCGTGGCGAAGGTGGCGATGAGCATGCCCACGCCGGCCCACTGGATGCCGCTGCGCGCGGTCTTGGGCGAGGCCATGCGCTGCAGGCCGAGCAGGAACAGGGTGGCGGCGATGAGATAACTGGCCTTGACCAGCAGCGTCAGCAGTTCGGGCGTGCTCATGCCTTCTCTCCCTTGCCGTCGGTAGCGGGCTTCTTGGAAGACTTGAACATGTCGAGCATGCGTTCGGTGACCACGTAGCCGCCGGCGGCGTTGCCGGCGCCCAGCAGCACCGCAATGAAGCCGATCGCCTTCTCCAGCGTGGTGTCGGCGTGGCCCAGCACCACCATCGCGCCGATCAGCACGATGCCGTGGATGAAGTTGCTGCCCGACATCAGCGGGGTGTGCAGGATCACGGGGACCCGCGAAATGATCACGTGCCCGGCGATCGCCGCAAGCATGAAGATGTAGAGCGCTACGAAACCATCCGCCATTGTCGTTCTCCCCAGGGTCTGTCCGCATCATAACCGCCGCGTCGGGACATGCCAGCGGGCGGCGGGGCCCCATTTCGACGCCCCCCATCCCGGCCTTCCCCCGCAAGCGGGGGAAGGAGACAAACCGCAAGCAGGGAAGCAGGCATGCATGGCAAGCGGGCTGGAAGGAGACAAGCCGCAAAGCGGAGATTCCGATCGATGGGCTGTCAACCGATGCGCGCCGGAGGCGTTTCCCTTCCTGCAGGCCTGCAGACATTCCCGCCTCCCCACTCCCGAAGGACAGCCCATGAAGTCGCCGATGAAGTCGCTGATCTCCGTTTCCCTGCTGCTGGCGGCCCTGACCGCAGGCGCCGCCCAGGCCGCCGACCGTGGCGACCGCGTCGAGCGTCGCTTCGACAACAAGGGCGATCACATCGATGCCCGCCTCGACCGCAAGGGCGACCGCGTCGACGAGCGCCTGGACCGCCGGGCCGAAGTCGCCGAGAACCATGGTCACGAACGCCGCGCCGCCCACTTCGACAACAAGGGCGATCGGATCGAAAACCGCCTCGACCACAAGGGTGACGTGGCCGACAACCGCCTGGACCGCCGTGGCGAGCGCTTCGACCGGCGCTGGGACCACAGGCATTGAATCGCCGCCCCGATGGCAGACGGTCGCGCCGCCGATGACCTTCGTGGCCTTAAGCTTGTACGCGTGAGCTCCGATGACACCTCCACGCGTGTTTCCTCGGCCGCCTCCTCCCCGGGAGCGGTCGAGGACTTTTCTCTCGATGCCGGACTTTCGATGGATCGGTTTCTTGAGGGCATTTCCGCGCGCGCGTTCCGCTTCGCCGAACTCGGGCTGCGGCACCGCGAGGACGCCCTGGACGTGGTGCAGGAAGCGATGATCCGGATGATGGGTTATCGCGAGCGGCCGGCGGCGGAATGGACGCCGCTGTTCTGGAGCATCCTGCGCAGCCGGATCGTGGATCTGCAGCGGCGCAGCCTGTTCCGGATGCGCTGGCTGGTGTCGCCCAGCGCGAAGGATGCCGAAGACGATGCGATCGATTGGATCGATCAGGCAGCGGACGATGCCCCCGATCCCTCGCGGACACACGACAACCGCGAAACCTATCAATCCGTGGCCACCGCACTGCGCACACTGCCCGCGCGCCAGCGCGAGGCCTTCACCCTGCGCGTGCTGGAAGACTGCGATGTCGCCACCACCGCGCGGATCATGGGCTGCAGCGAAGGGTCGGTGAAAACCCATCTCTCGCGGGCCCGCAACACTTTGCAGCAACAGTTGGAGGATTTCCGATGACTTCGGACCACCCACGCCAGGATCCACACGCCGCGCTGGATGAAGCCACGCTCGATGAGGCCGCGTTCGACGAGGCCGCGCGCCGCGCGCATGCCGCATCGCTCGGCCGTCTCTCGCCACGGGTGCAGGCGCAACTCGCGCAGCGCCGTCGCGCGGCGATGAAGCAGGCGACAGACCCCGCACCCGTGCGCGCCTGGCCGATGCTCGCGTTGGGCAGCGCCGCCGCGCTGACGCTCGCGGTCGGGCTGTTCGTGGTGCGCGGCAACGACGACGATGCGCCGAAAACATCGGCAACGGTCGCCTCGGCACCGACAGCGGATACCGATACGACGACAGCGCATGCGACCGCGACCACAGCAGACACCGGCACGACACCGGCGCCCGTCATCGCCAGTGCCGATACGCCGGATGTCGCGCCGGATGTCGCCGTCGACGACACGGGCATCGACAGCGCCGCCATCGACACCGCATCCATCGACAGCATGCTCATCGAGGACGATGCGCTGCCCGAGGAATTGCTGGCTGCGGAGTTCGGTACCGCCGACGAGACCATGGGCTTCGATGCACTGCAGGAAAGCCCCGATTTCTATCTGTGGCTGGGCTCGGAAGAGTCGCAGGCCGATGTCACGGAGTCGCTATGAACCGCTCGAACCGTCTTTTCATCCTGGTCTGCGCGGCGCTGCTCGCCCTCTCGGGCATGGCGTTCGCGCAAACGCCCACAGCGGCCCCGCCGTCGACGCAGCGTGCGGCGCAGGCGCCGGAATGGGAACGCCTGACACCGGCGCAGCGCGACGCGGTGATGGCCGTGGTGCGCGAACGCTGGAACGCCAACCCCGGACAGCGCACGCAGATGCTGCAGCACGCGGAACGCTGGCAGCGGATGACGCCGGAACAGCGGCAGCGCGCGAAAGCGGGTCAGCGCCGCTGGGAAGGGATGTCGCCCGAACAGCGCAAACGCGCGCGCTCGCAGTTCGAGCAGCGCCGCAATCTGCCGCCCGAACAGCGCGCCTCGCTGCGCGAGCAGCTCAAAGCGATGCCGAAGGAGCAGCGTCGCGAGTGGATGCGCACGCATCGGCGCCAACATGACCGCAGTCAGGAACCCAAACAGGGCCAGACCCCATGACCGCCGCCGACCCCAGGCGTCGTACGCCGTGGCCGGGGCTGGCATTCGTCCTGCTGCTGGCACTGGGCGCGGCATTCCGCCAACCGGCGCCTGCGGCGGCGCAGGCCGCTGCCAGCGCGGCTCCGGCAATCGCTCCGGCGGTGCATGAGGTCGCCTACGGACCGGATCCGGCGCAGCGCTTCGACATCCATCTGCCAAGGCAACCGAAAGGCGCGCCGACCATTTTCTACGTGCACGGCGGCGGCTGGCGGCGCGGCGACAAGGCGATGCGCGGCCTGATCGAGGCCAAGCAGAAGCGCTGGACCGCTGCGGGCGCGGTCGTGATCTCGACCAATTACCGGATGCTGCCGGACACCGATCCACTCGAACAGGCGCGCGATATCGCACGCGCGATCGCGAAAGCGCAGGACACCGTTGCGTCGCTCGGCGGCGATCCGGACGGCTTCGTGTTAATGGGACATTCCGCCGGCGCACACCTGATCGGGCTGGTCGCAGCATCGCCAGCGATGATCCGCCAGGCCGGCGTGAAGCCGTGGCGCGCCAGCGTGCTGCTGGACGGCGGCGCGATCGATACCGAAGCGACGATGCAGGGCCGCGGCCGCAAGCTGTCGTTGTTCGATGCGGCCTTCGGCAAGGATCCCGCGTATTGGCGGGCCGCGTCGCCGCTCGCGCAGTTGAACGCCAGGACCGCGCCGGTGCTTGCGGTCTGCGCCAGCGGGCGTCGCGATTCGTGCCCCGCCAATCGACTGTTCCTCGACAAGGCGGCGCGCTTGGGCACACGCACGCAATTGCTGGAGAAACCGATGTCGCACATGGAGATCAATCGCGATCTGGGCGAAGACAACGACTACACCCGCGAGGTCGAAGCGTTTCTGCGCAGCGTCGGCGTGCCGCTCCGGAGCTGAGGCGCCCTCGCGGCATCCGCGCGTTCAAATCCTCAAGGGCAAGCGCGGCCTTCCATCGTCAGTACCGCCGCGTACTGCGGCAGCGCCGGAATCTTTCCGGCGGCCGCCTGGCGCTTGGCGTCTTCCAGATAGATCCTCGGCCGGCCTTCGCCGTCGAGCTGCGGCGCGTTGTTGGTCGGCTTGCGCCAGATCCGGATCACCGCCTGCTGCGCCGGGCAACCGGCGTTGGGAATACGGATCAGGTCGTTGAGGATCCAGCCCGCCTCGGCGGACGGGGTCGCCTTGGCCGGGTCGACCAAGCGCGCGCGCGGCTGGCAGCGCTTGCCGGTACGCACGGCGCCGTAGCGGTACGGCGTGGCGGCATCGGCAGCGAAGCTGCCCTGCAGATAGGCGCAGACCTCGGGGATGATCCGGATGGTGTGGACCTTGCCGGGCGCCTGTGGCGGGAAGGGCTCGCGCTGGATTTCGGGGCGCTGGACAGGGTGGGGCTGGGCGGCGTGGGCCGCGACGGACGACAGGAACAACGACAGGCAGACGACGGTTGCAGCGCGCATGGACGTTCTCTGGGGCCGGGAAAGGCCGGGAAGGCTTCGGCAAGCTGCCCGATCCCGCGTGAACCCGCGCTGGCTTGCCCGGATGATCAGGCCGGCAGGGATGGCAGCCGGTTGCCGCACTGCCGCATGTCGGCTGGCCGGCAGACGGGGGCGCTGGCCGGTTCCAATGGGGGCGGCCCCTATGCCATAGTCGTCCGGTTAAATGCGGTCGAAGCCCCGTGGGGCGTCTTTCCACGCGCGGTTTCCCGCAACCTGTTTCACACAGTCAGTTACATGCAGTCATTCGTGCGTCCACATGCGGTTTCTTGGTACTTCTTTACGACTCTGGGGAGGGTTTCATGCTTGAGCAATATGGACTGATGATCGCGCTGGCGTGCGCGGTCGTGGCAATTCTCTACGGCATCATTTCGGCCCGCTGGATCAATCGCCAGCCTGCAGGCAATGCCCGCATGCAGGAAATCGCCGGCGCCATCCAGGAAGGCGCGCGCGCCTACCTCAACCGTCAGTACACCACCATCGGCATCGCCGGTGCGGTGCTGTTCGCACTGATCGGCATCTTCCTCAACTGGCCGACCGCGATCGGCTTCCTGATCGGCGCGGTGCTGTCGGGCGCGGCCGGTTATATCGGCATGAACGTGTCGGTCCGCGCCAACGTCCGCACCGCTGAAGCCGCGCGACGCGGCATCGGCCCGGCGATGGACGTGGCCTTCCGGGGCGGCGCCATCACCGGCATGCTGGTCGTCGGTCTGGGCCTGCTGGGCGTGGCCGGCTACTACGTCATCCTCGGCAAAATGGGCATCACCGGTGAGCCGGCGCTGCATGCGCTGGTCGGTCTGGCCTTCGGCTCATCGCTGATCTCGATCTTCGCGCGACTGGGCGGCGGCATCTTCACCAAGGGCGCCGACGTCGGCGCCGACCTGGTGGGCAAGGTCGAAGCCGGCATCCCCGAGGACGACCCGCGCAACCCGGCGGTGATCGCGGACAACGTGGGCGACAACGTCGGCGACTGCGCCGGCATGGCGGCCGATCTGTTCGAGACCTACGCGGTCACCGTGATCGCAACCATGCTCCTCGGCGGCCTGATGATCGCCGAAGCCGGCAAGAACGCAGTGCTCTATCCGCTGGTGCTCGGCGGCGTGTCGATCATCGCGTCGATCATCGGCGCGTTCTTCGTCAAGGTGAAGGAAGGCGGCTCGATCATGGGCGCCCTGTACAAGGGCGTGATCGTCTCCGGCGTGCTGGCGGCCATCGCGTTCTACCCGATCACCACCCAGCTGATGGCCGACAACGCGCACGGCGCGATGAATCTGTACATCTGCGCCCTGATCGGCCTGGTGCTGACCGGCGTGATCGTGTGGATCACCGAGTACTACACCGGCACCCAGTACAAGCCGGTGCAGCACGTCGCGGCGGCCTCCACCACCGGCCACGGCACCAACATCATCGCCGGCCTCGGCGTGTCGATGAAATCCACCGCACTGCCGGTCATCGCAGTCTGTGCCGCGATCTGGGCCGCGCATCTGCACGGCGGTCTGTACGGCATCGCGATCGCCGCCACCTCGATGCTGTCGATGGCCGGCATGATCGTGGCGCTGGACGCTTACGGTCCGATCACCGACAACGCCGGCGGCATCGCCGAAATGGCCGAACTTCCGCCGGAAGTGCGCGCCGTGACCGATCCGCTCGACGCGGTCGGCAACACCACCAAGGCCGTCACCAAGGGCTACGCGATCGGTTCGGCCGCGCTGGCCGCACTGGTGCTGTTCGCCGATTACACCCACAACCTGCAGGCGGCCAATCCGGGCGCGACCTTCGCGTTCGATCTGTCCGATCACAAGGTCATCATCGGCCTGCTGATCGGCGGCCTGATCCCCTACCTGTTCGGTGCGATGGCGATGGAAGCCGTGGGCCGCGCGGCAGGCAGCGTGGTGGAGGAAGTGCGCCGCCAGTTCCGCGACATTCCCGGCATCATGGACGGCACCTCGAAGCCCGACTACAGCAAGGCCGTGGACATGCTGACCAAGTCGGCGATCAAGGAAATGATCGTGCCGTCGCTGTTGCCGGTGGCGGTGCCGATCGTGGTCGGCCTGCTGCTTGGCGCTGAAGCCCTGGGTGGTCTGCTCATCGGCACCATCGTCACGGGCCTGTTCGTGGCGATCTCGATGACCACCGGTGGCGGCGCCTGGGACAACGCCAAGAAATACATCGAAGACGGCCATCACGGCGGCAAGGGCAGCGAGGCCCACAAGGCTGCGGTGACCGGCGACACCGTCGGCGACCCGTACAAGGACACCGCCGGCCCGGCGATCAACCCGCTGATCAAGATCATCAACATCGTCGCCCTGCTGCTGGTGCCGCTGCTGCCGGTGAACAAGGTCGAAGGCGGCATGCCGGCCGGTCATGAAACGGCGGTCGCCGAAGCCGCCGCTGCGGCCGAAGCCGCTGCCGTGGCCGCGGCGACCGCCGCCGCCGATGCCGGAGCGACCGGGATGTCCTCGGCCGCCGAGGTCCAGGCCGCTGCAGCCGCCCCCGCCAGCGACGCGAGCCGGATGGCGAAGATCTACTTCGCTTCGGGTTCGGCCGCGCTGCCCGCCGACGCCGCCGCGACGCTGGAACGCGTCCTGATGACGCTCAAGGGCAGCAACGAAGCCAAGGTCACGATATCGGGCTACCACGACATGAGCGGCGACCCCGCCAAGAACGCCGAGCTGTCGAAGGAACGTGCGCAGGCGGTGCAGAAGGCGCTGGTGGACGCGGGTATCGCCGAGGACCGGATCGAACTGCAGAAACCACAGGCCACGGGCGAAGGCGGCAGTGCCGATGAGGCCCGTCGGGTGGAAATCAGCGTGCAGTAAGTCGCTACGGCTGGTTTCGAACGACACGCACGGCGGCCTTCGGGTCGCCGTGCGCATTTACGGCAGTCGCTCGCCGCACGACCCTGCTGCGATGCAACATCCGCCGACGTAGAATGGGCGACTTCCCGCATCCAATGGAGCCCCGACATGGGTCTGGACCTCGTCCCCACCGGCAATCATCCGCCGGACGAAATCAACGTCATCATCGAAATTCCAAAGGACGCCGAGCCGGTCAAGTACGAGGTCGACAAGGCCTCCGGTGCGATCTTCGTCGATCGCATCCTGTCCACGCCGATGCGCTATCCCTGCAACTACGGCTATGTGCCGCACACGCTGTGCGGCGACGGCGACCCCGCCGACGTGCTGGTGATCCTGCCGCTGCCGCTGGTGCCGGGCTCGGTGATCCGGGTCCGCCCGGTCGGCGTGCTGCGCATGAAGGACGAAGCCGGCAGCGACGAGAAACTGCTCGCGGTGCCCGTCGACAAGGTGTTCTCCGGCTACAGCCACATCGCCGACATCGACCAGGTCAGCCCGCACTGGCTGGAGCGCATCGGCCACTTCTTCGAGCACTACAAGGATCTGGAAAAAGGCAAGTGGGTGAAACTCGACGGCTGGGGCGGCGCCGAGGAAGCCAAGCGGCTGATTCTCGAGTCGATCCAGCGCTACAACCAGACGCCGGAAGCGGACAAGCCGAAGTTCTGAGCCGACGGTCCGCATCCGTCGAACGAAAAACCCGCGCACTCCGCGGGTTTTTCGTTTCAGCCGCTTCCCGCAGGCACGACGCTTGACAGGATCGCGCGTACCTGGCTACTGAAAAGCCTCTCCTTTGCCTCGATCAACGCCCGGAGCACCGATGTTTCGTCTCGAAGAATTCCAGACCGCCACCGAACAGACAACCATGGAAGCCACGGTGCGCCGCGCCTGCGATGCCGCCGTGCGCGACCCGCTGTCGCAGTTCCTGTTCATCGATCGCTACACGCGCTGGAATGGTTATGCCGGGGCACTGGTCGCCAAGCTGTCGGGCAACATCGGCGAATCGCAGGATCTTTTTCTCGACCCCAACGAACCGGATCGGGCACAGGCGGTGCGCGGCATGGATGTCGCCGGGCACGTGCTGGACGCCACCGTCGACGAACACCTCGACAAGGGCCACCGGGTGCCGCACCTCACCCTCGCCCAGGCCATGCGCAAGGCCGCTGCGGACTACGCCGGGTTGTCGCTACCGGAACGCAACGCGCTGTCGGAACCACCGGCATGGCTGCAGGATGTCGTCGCCCGCACCTTCGTCTGCTACGGCAGCGTGGCGCACGATGCAGACGCGCTGATCCGTTCGCTCGGCACCCATATCGCTTCCGAGTCCATGGCCGACCGCGAATACGCGATCATCGACCGCGTGTTCCGCGCGGAGCGCCATCATGAAGGCTTCTACGACTATCTGCGCCAACGCGACTACCGGGTCGAACTCGGCGGAAAGCTCGTGCACGCCTACGCCTGGATCACCATCCACGCCACCTTCGAATCGCAGGGCGTCGAAGCCGAACATCTGGCCGAAGCGATGAAGGCGCTGGAACTGGCCGCACGCTATCGACCCGAATCACGCGAACGCATCCTGGAACTCGCGCGCGAGGGCTATCGCAACTTCGCCGACATCCAGCGCGATTTTTTCGTGCATGCCGAACGCGAATGTGCGGCGGCAAGCGAAAGCCGGCAGCAAGCCGCCTGACACTGCTCAACCATCAGCCTCCATGATCGGCAGACTGACCCGCATCAGCCTGAAGCGGGCATCGGAAGTGTCGTTCTTGCCGACGCGGTCGAATAGATTGGACAGCGATTTGCAATGCCAGGCATCGTCGTCACGGCCTTTCGGATTGCGCTGCACCGTCAGCAACCGCAGCCTGAGAGTACCGGGCGGAGCACGGCGCAGATCCTTCACTGAGATGTTCGGACCAGTCGAGCCCGATATGGCCGCTTCGGCAAGGATCTGCTCAGCGCCGGGAATCCCACGGGCATCGATCGCCTGATAGGTCAGCACCGCGAACATCGCATCGAAGCCCGGCTCCATCGCCAGAACGAATGGCGCTGCGTCAATGTCGTCTTCCGGGACGATCCGGATCGTTTCTGCGGCAGCATCGCGACGCAGGCGCAGTGCGGATGCGATAACCGGGAGGGCCTTGTTCAAGGCTCCGCGCACGAGAATCTGATCGGACGGACGTGGCAGTTGGATCCAACCGGCGGAGACATCTTCGGACACCCGATGGCTCTGCGTCACCGGCCAGACCCAATGCTTGTCCACTTCACGATGCACACGCAGCTTCACCAGCGGCCAAGGATGTTCGGTGGCGGCATCACCGACCGGTGTATCGAAACTCGTCACCCAGCTTGCACGTCGATACTTCGCACCGGGCATGTCGGGATCGAAACTGTGGCCGATCGGGCCATGGGTTTTGCAATCGAACGCGAGCGCCGATGCGGGCGTCTCACCCGGCAGGATCGGATCCGGCCCGGCCATCTCCGCTTTCACCACGATCCGTTCGGGCAGCCCGGCCTCATCGAATGCAGCTTCATCCAATAGCACCAGACAGGCCAGCTTGCGAGGCTTGTTCTTCACCTCTTCATAGCCGCCGGTGAGCGGCAGCACCATCGCAATCTTCGGCCTCGGCAACGCCGCAGCTCCCGGTCGGAATTTCAGGGCATACGGCACCCAATCGACCATGCCCGTTTCCGCCTTCTGCGCCTCATTCATCAGTCCGGCGTAACGACTGCGCGCACGAAGCCTGAAACGGTGGTACTCCGCCGCGCGGCGCGACTGCAGATCTTCGCGCCACACCACCGTGCGCGGATCGTTGGCTGCGGAGGCTGCGAATTCGCGGACGTAATCGTCGGAACGATCGAGGAAACCCCAGTCTTCAAATGCCTTGGGTGTGGCCGGATCGAAAGCGACGCGATCCACGACGCCAACCGCCTTGGGAACCAATGCAGCCACGTCCTCCTCATCAACATGGCGCCCTGCCCAGGCCCAACGCTGGCGCTCAAGGATCAAGGTTCTCACATAACACCAATCGTGGTCGCCAGCCTTCGAGAAGTCCGCTGCGACGCTCAGCATGCGTCCGTCGAAGCTGCACTTCAGCGCATCTTTCAGCGTCGATGCCTGCGTCGGATCTTCGATCGCATCCGGCAGAGCTTCGATGGCGACCTCGGCCAGCACCGTCCTAAGGGCGAAGCGGACGTAGCCGGCCACGCCTGTGAGGGGCCCGACGGATTTTCCAAACACCGCTGCGGGTGCGAAGCACTTTTTACCCTGCAGATCCTTGCCCACATCGCCATCGTCCGCGAATCGTTCGGCCCTCACCAGCGCGGATACCGAGATGCGATAAACACACCCTGCCTGCAAACCTGCGATCACGATCTCGTCGCGCGTTCCGTTGATCGTCGGCGCTTCGACATTACTCGCAACGATACGGAGGGGCATCAATCGGGTCTGGCTGCCCGGCCCATCAATCGTCGCCTGTTCGGCTTTGATGCGTTCGACCAGAACCATTTCGGACTTGGACGCCTTGATCTCGGGCCACAGCTTCTGGACTTCGATCCAATAGGCGTCGTGCGCGGGGTCGTGGAATTTCGGCAGCGATGTCGCGCTCCCGGGCTGATCCGCGATCGCATCCGCATGCGCCATCCACGCGGCCAGGGCGCGTTCGAGCTGCGTTTTCCATTCCTTGCCTCGCGTCGCATCGCTTTCTGCCGCGATCAGCGCGCGCCAGTGGCGCAGCCACACCATCATGTCCACTTCGGGCGGCTGAAGGTGAAAGGTCTGCTCGGCCTTGCCCGACCATCGCAATGAGGGGCACAGCAGCGTCAGCGGCTGTTCGGCCCATTCGGTTCCCGTCAGCACTTCATGGGCCAGCGGATACACATCGGATGCGCGCGAAAACAGCGTGCCGCTGTCATGGGGTGCGAGCAGCGGCGCGCCAACCGGCACCCGGCGCAGGCAGTGGTAAGGCCCGGCGCCCTCGATCGAACCGTTGGCGGGGATGCCGTCGGAAGAGAACAGTTCAGACCTCGGACGCGCTGGATGCAAGCGCGCTCCGTCCTCACGCTCACACAATTCCGCAGGCAATGCATTGCCAGGACCGATGATGAACGGCGCACAGTCGTAGCGCTGACCGAATTTCAGATCGGGAAATTTCACATCAAGATGTGCCATCGCCTGCACATCGGTCAGCGCGCTGTCGTCCTCGGCCTCGCCCGCATAGCCGACTGCCAGCGCTTCGGAGGCACGGCGCTCGAACCAAGGCTCGCCGCGATAGGCGACCATCGTCGTGCGCAGCTCTCCCGAGAACGCAGCGGGCTGACCCGACAGCGCCGGATAGCCGGCACTGGATGCGCCATCCGGGAAGATCGATGCAGCGGCCAGACAATGCCATGGCTTCCCTGCCTGCCGCACCATCAGACCAATGCCGGCAATCTGTCGCCGAGGGTCCTCAGAATGCCGATCATCGCTGTCGACATGGCCGGGACGATCAATGGGGAACATCAGGTCGTGTACGCGATCCAGTGGCCACGGGTCGCCGAATGCGGCCGGATAACCCGCCAATTCCGGACGGTCCGCGCGTGCGTCGCCGTCGAGATGCTGCCGCGCCAATGACTCGACGCGCCTGCCCAGAGCCGCCAACAGCGGCGCTTCGAGCACTGCATGTCTGATCAGGCCCACCAGACGCAGGCAATCCCGCAGCGGCGTATTGGCGGGCAACGGATCATGGATCACATCCGACAACAATTCGACAAGTCTGGATTTGCTGAGACCGATCGCCGAACTCTTTTCTTTGGTCATCCGTGCATGCAGCGCCTCCACGGTGTCCCGCACCGGCGAACGCCCGTTCGCGTCCTTGGATGTCGCCCAGTTCTCGCGCACCAACGCACCGAGGGGAAACGCATCGCTTGCTTCCGAATCCAGCCATTCCAACAATCGCTTTGCGATGGGAGATTGCGGTGTCGATACGGCTTCAACCACCGGCAGCCACCATGACCGATAGACGGCGAACAGGCCGGCGTCGGAAACCAGCCATGCAAACGTGCGCGAGGCCTCGCGCAGGAAATCCAGCCCTTCGTGCTTGTCCAGACCATCACGGTCGCCACCGGAAAACGGCAACGCAAGTGCGATCTTGCCGCCGTCTGCGACTGCAGCACTGTTGATGAAGGTATCCAGCCTGCGCCGCACGGCATCCGACGGTACAGACAATTCCTGGGGAATGTTTTCGGGAATGGCATCCATGCGCTCGCCTTCGTAGGCGTCCCCCAGCGCCGCGCGCAGAACCGAGAGCAGCGGATGATTGCCATCGCCGCCCCTGCGGCGCAGCTCGCCGTAGCGCTGTTGCCACGCCTCGGTTGCGAAATGCAGCATTGCATCGCGATTCGCTTTGACACGGAACAACACATCAAGCGCCTCTGGAATAGGCAAGCCAGCAACGGTGGTTGCGGCAAGTTCCGTCAGTACGTCGAACAGCCCATCCGGTTGATCGAACGCCTCGGCGACCAAACCGGGCACCGCCGCGAACCAGTCGTGCGATGTCCATGCGCCGGCCTGGTCCGGACGCCCCCACAGCGTGTGGAGATCGAGCAAAGCGCCGGCGGTTTCGGCCTGTTTCGGGTCGGGTGCGGCGCGACCACCGATGTGGGCGGCGGCGATTGTGGCCCCTGTAGTCCAACGATAGTCGGCGGTGACTTCACCCTGGCCTGAAAACGCGATGCTGCCATCTTCCAGTTTGGTCTGGCCGTTATCGGCCAGCGTCCGAACGGCGACAAGTTCGATCGCGCCCCCGAGCGTTCTCGTTTCGATCCGCTTGGGAACGATGAAATAGAGCGCATCAGGTTCGATCGCATCGGCTTTCACCCGGAACGCGATTTGCAGGTTCAACCGGTATGGCAACAGACCGGGCCAGCGCCCGGCGCTGGCGAGAAGCTCGGGCCAGTACTGGTGGTTGCTCAGGTCCGGAGCTTCTTCGTCGACCTCAGGACGTCGGCCGAGGCGAAATGCGTGATGCGGGTCCTCCTCTTTCTTCGCGCAGCGATCATAGAGTTTCGCAAGTCGATTCATCGCAGGCGCCGCAGCCTCAACATTCGGCGCCCACCTCGTGTCGAGCTCGATCCTTTGCACCTCATCCGGCAACTGCTCCCAATTTGAATCTTTCACGCGATAGAGCACGCATGCGACAGATTTCCAGAGCCACGGCTGCAGCAGCACCTGCAGTGGCTCGTCACCTGGAGGCGCGCCTCCCTCCCACGCCGCACTCACCGACAGCACCAGATGGCGATAGCCGTCTTCGTATGTGGGGCCGAGAACCGCCGTGTCGAAATAGAACTCCAGATCCATGGCTCAATCCTCGTAGCGGGCGAGATAGGCGGCGGCACGTTGACCGTGATCGACGGGCTGCGGCTGAGCGTCGAGCGGCGCAGGCGCTGCTGCACGCGCCGCCAGCGCTTTCTGCCCGCCCTCTTTTCCAGCAAAGCGGTAGTTCACGCGCTGGCGCACCGTGCGCTTGAAGAACCGGCCGATCTTCACGGTGACATGCACCACGCCCCGACCGACCAGCGAGCCGCTTGGCTGGTATTCGATTTCAAGCCGCAGATACAGGCTGACGGTGATGATGCCCCACAGCCTGACATTGCCGCTGAAGAGGAAAAACACGATCAGGCTGAAACGCGAACGCGAACCGCTGCTGACGAATTTTGCGTTGACGCCGAACACCACCTGAGCCATCCCTCGGATCGGGCCGAAGTTGACCGCGAACACGCGGCCGACCGCGATGGCGATGTCGACTTCCGATTCGACCAGACCTTTCGACGGCAAGTACGACGCCGCCGCCGCAAGCCAACCGCCGCCGCCGAGCAGGCCGACGCTGAGCATGAAAGGCTTGTCGGGCGATGCCAGACTCAGGCGCGTACCGACCTTGAATTCGGGCTTGGCGACGAGTTCAAAAGAGAGGTTCAGCGCGAGACCGTCGATCGAGAACGCGCCGAAGTTCAGCGGGCCCGGATCGAGTTCCAGCGTCGTGCGCACGCCGATGGGCACACCGTCGGCCTCGATCAGCGCCGGCACGAAACCGCGCGCCTGCTCAGGATCTTTGCCGACCGTATTCCTCGCACGGATGAGATCGGCGAGAAACTTCAGGCCGGCCTTGAAATCGATGCGGTCGGGCGAGAAATCGAAATCGAACTGGCCGCGATCGTCGAAACGGATCGTGGCGTCGCGCAGGTCCACCAGCGGATTGCCGGAGAATTCGAGGCGGATCGTCGATGCGATTTCGCCCTTGGCGTAGAACGTAGGCTTGCCTCCGAGCCCGGCGTCCATCCGCGACCGCGCGGAGAATGTCGGCTTGACCAGCCGCAGCGCGAGGCTCATCGCATCGAACAGCACCGGATTGGTGTCGTAGGGCACATCGACATCGGCCTGTACCCAAGCGCGCTTGGTTTTCTTGTCGAAACCGTGCGTCACCTTCACCGCGTTGCGGTCGAGGTTCGGCAGCTTCACCCGCGACAGCAGACCGGGCATCTTCACCCCGCCCAGACTGCCGAAGACCACATTGAGATCGAAATCGCGCAGCGCGGCCGGCAGCAGACCGGACGCATCCAGACCGATGCTCGGCAAATTCAACGACAAGCCCTTGAGACCGTCGCCCAATTCGGCGAAGAACGACGTCATCGGGCTGATGTCGATGGTCAGATCGGAAGGATCGAACACGTATTCGAGCCATTCGCGATTGAAGCTCAGCTCCGGCAGATTCGGCGCGGCGCCGAAGGCGCGCAGCAGGGACAGTGGTGCGTTGATTGCGGTGCGGACGGATTCGCTGAGGCTGTCGATCGCATGGCGCAGGCCCTTGGAAACCTTATCGAGCGACTTCGACCACTCATCCCATTCCCGTTCCAGGGCTTCCTTAATCGACGCAAGTTCTGATGGTTTCAGTCTATCTACAAGCTCTTTGAGCTCATCGATTACCCCGCGCAGGTTGGTGAAATCACTAGCGAGGGACAGGCCCGGCAAGTAGGGGCAAACCACACCTCTGATCTTGGCATCTATATTAATCTTGACCGTACTGAAGACGCTTTCTGTTTCGGAGGACAACACCCGTGCGCCCTCGTCCAATATGATGAGAAACCGCTCCGGGGATGTGGCCTTCCGAAGATCGGCTTCGATAGTCGAAACTTTCTCACGCAAAGCGATCAACGCACTAGAGACCTCAACCGAGAGCGCATCGAGGTCCAATCTGACGTCATTCAAGCTGTCTTTCACCGCCTTTTGCAACGCATCGATATGCGATTGCACAGCGGTTTCAGCATCGGAAATCGCCTTCCGGAAGTCTTGCTGAAGTTTCTTCAGTTCGACCTCCAAGTTCTCGGTGACTTTCTCCGCTTCGGCCAAGCGTGTATCGACGACAGTTAGAAGACTCTCCGCACGCTCTGTTGCTTGTTTGGCGAACGCGCGCAGCCGAGCGGGAAGACTATCGTTGCCTTGACCTTTCCCTTTCCAGTATCTGGACAGCACTTCGATCGCGCGATCCAGGTCCATGAATGCCTGCGTCGATTTCCAGCGGATGACTTCGACGGCCCGGCGCGCGCGCGCGATGCGCAGCCGATACGCATCCAGGTCGATCGTCTGCCCAGCCTTGTCCAAGGCCTCATGCAAAGCGCTGGCGGCTTCGCCCAGCGTGGCGTGCAACACGAGTCGGACATGGTCGATGTCCGCTTCCATACGCCGGATCGCGCCGTCGACGTTCTCCAGCACCATATCCTTGTTGTCGACCAGCACATCGATCCGGCCACGGAAATCGTCCGCAAGAGTCTTCAATTGCGCCTGCGCGTCATCGCCAAGACCAATGACCCTCTGGCGGATCTTCTCGCTTTCGTCCGCGATCCTGCTACGCAGGTCTCTCGACAGGGCGTTGATCGGACGATGCGCCTGCGCGACGAGCAGATCGCAAGGCGTCTTTGTCTTCAGGTCCTCGAGGGATTTCAATTGTTCGGAATTTTTGAACGCTTCGATCCGGCCGAGGATTCGGTCTTTTTCCAGAAGCCAACGTTTCTCATCCCAGAATTCGCTCAAGCCCCGCCGTACTGTCTCCCGCAAATCGTGACGGATGCTCTCCGCCTCGGCCAACAAGGCTCCAAAGATTCTGCTTGGCGAAGGCTCACCGACAAGCGCCGCCGGCTTGCGCATCACCGTCAGATTGCGCAGCTTCGCCGAAATCGGCTGTGGGCCGCGACCGGCGATGAGATTGATCGGCCGCTCGCCGTCCTCGATCCGCCATGTGCAGGTCGCAATCGCTGGAGGAGATTCGGCTGGCGAAGACAGCGGCCGGCGCAACGTATCGGCGCTGCGATCGCCGAACACCGTATCCGTGCTTTCGAGGCGTGCGGCAGCATCGACGAAATCCACGCCTTCCACGGCAGGCCAACGATCGGTGTCGCCGCTAGCGCCACGTACGGTATTGGTGAAGAACAGCAAATGCTCGGGATCGGCGATGGCGTGCAGCGCCTCCTCGCCCGCGTCTTCGGACGCCGCGATCAGATTCACCATGGGTTTCGGGAAAACAGCGGCATCGTCATCGGGCCGCCACAGCGGCACCGACCAGCCGACTTCGCCGACATCCGCGCCCCACAGCGAGCTCACCCGGATGATGCGATCGGCGAACTTCAAGCCCTGCACGAAGCCGGTCGCCTGCGACGACTGTCCCGCAGGTGCGAAACGGCGCTCCGGTTCGAGGATCTCGATGTACTCGTCGATCTTGCGCACGATCGGCAGATACTTGAGCGGGTTCTGCTCTTCCTTGTCGCCCGCGATGCCGTAACGCTCGGCGCGCTGGGTCGTGCGCTCGTAAACGATCACGTGCTTGGCGCGGTTCCAGAACACGCCGATGCGGCCGATGCGCTCCACGGCGTAATGGCTGACCCGGCCCAGTTCGACATTGGCCTCGATGATCGAGCGGTCCTCGTCGAAGCGCGCTTTCAACGCGCCATAACCGCCCAGCGCAGTCCACGCGACGCGCGAGAGCTCGCCGCTGGTGGATTGCAGATCTCGGGTCACGGCTTCGTAGATGCGCTTGGACTCGAAGCCGAAGGTCGCGCCACCACGCAGCCATTTGTCTTTGACAGCGGCGTCCTTGTCGAGATACGGCTCGGGGTGCAGATCCGCAAACTCAGCGAGGTCCTTTTGACCTGCTTTCGCAAGGCGCAGACGTTGACTCAGACCACTGTTCTGATCGAAGCGCAGCGCGTCATCCGCGAGCGGCCGATACGGGTGCAGCGACAGTAGCCGACTCTGGTAACTCTCAACAAGCGCATCCCATGCTTTCCTGTATTCCGGCGATGCGTCCGAAGCCCTGGGCATCTTCTTTGCGGAACCGTCCATGTCGAAGCGCTGCGCGATGCGGCCACGCCGCACTTCATCCCTGGTCAGGCGAATGCCGGTCGGCGTCAGCGTCGTCTGCAATCCATAGAGCAACTCGAACGTCGCCGAGGACAGCAGCGGGCCCGGGGCCACCTCGCCGGGCCGGCCGAACAGCTGACGGAAATTCCACGGCAGGTCGCTGTAGGCGCGTTCGTCGTCGCGCAGGCGCAGCGTGAAGACCGCATGGGGGCCGAGCCTGTAGTTGATCGCCGGACGTACGCCGTTCTTGGGCGGCTCATCAATATCCTTTCGGCGTTCATAGGCCTCGCCGACGCCCTGGGTGGGCAAGGTCAACGTCGCGTTCGGCTCCGGTGACCGGTAGCGCCATTGCGGGCCTTCCGCATCGCTCAGCGACCAGCTCGCATAGAGATTCCCATCCGGATTGTCTGCCGACGCCAACGGCATCGGCAGACTGACTTTCGCCAGGAAGAACGGCGCCGGCTCAAGCACAATCAGCTCCAGCGGCATCGGCGGGCGCTGCGAATCCGCGCCATCGACCGGCAGACGCTTTTGCGCGCTCAGCGTCAGGGTCAGACTGCGCGAGCGGTCATCCCGTCCCCACTCTGTGATGCCAAGAACGCTCTGCACATCGTCTTCGCGATCAACCTCACCCAGGATCTGCATATCGTCTTTGCGATCGACCTTACCCAGGATCGGCATCTGCAGCAGCGCGCTGTTGGTGTCGTCGGAGAAACGGCTGGCAGGCAACGGATCGAAACCCGCAGGCCGCGCCTCCAGCCCGGCCAGTGCGCAGTCCAGATGAAACGCCTGGCGCTGCAACGCCGGGCGCTGTCGATCGAACGCCAGCCCCCAGGCCAATCGGAACTTCTTGAGTTCGGCACTGCGCGAGTTCAACCGCATCGCGCCGATATCGACATCGCGCTCCTCGAACCCTCTGGAGTTCGTCAGTGTCATGACCGCGTCAGGTCCGAACTTGTGGCCTTCATCATCTTTTTTGATGTTGACGAACGCGCAGTCCGCGTGGAATCCAAGCGGGCCTTGTGACGATGCGAAGCCCGGGAACGTGACCCGCACCGGAAAATGCCCCGTCGTATTGATTCCAACATTGCGTGCGGATCCGAACTCACCGTTCGCCCATTTCGACTGGCCAGGGTTGAGGTCTTGCTGCTGCCAGACAATGGTCGCAGTTGCGGGAGGCGGCGCGACCGCCCCATCGGGATCGTTTTCCGGCGGATCGATCTGCGGCAGCGCGCTGATGACATCGCCCTCGTTCGAGACGGCGATGGCATTCCGGACCGGGCCCGCGACCGAGGCATTGAATCCCTTGAGAAGACGGTAGGGCGAAAGGTGTTCGATGCGGAATTCGCGCCAGACCGATCGATCATTTTCGGCAGGCGGGCTCCAGGGGTCGGTCTGCACCAGCACGTATTCGGTCTTTTTTTCTGCTTCCGCGCCGGTATGGTTCAAGGGAACGCAGTATTCCAACAATCCATCCGTGCGCGTCGAACCGCGCAGATTCAAACGCGGCCCTTGCAGCGATTCGTAGCCTGTCGTGGAAGAAGCTAGCCATTTTCGCTGCGTCGGCACATCGCTGACATGATTCAGAGCTCGACTGATCTCGACCCGGTACTGATGGGCGAAGTCCGAAACCCCTCGAACACGACGAATGAAGACCGGCACATCGATGCTATTGGTCGTATTGAGAATATCGGCGTCTGCTGCTCCCATTCCACGAAAAAGAGGAACGACGCAACCCCTTTTCCCGGTTGTCCATTTGAACTTGGAAGGCTGCGGTTGATCGCCCCAGACTTCGTAACCCGCGAACCAGCCCTGCTGGTCGCCGGGCTTCGAATCAGGGATCAACCTGCCCACTTGGAGATTTTTCACAGCCAGATCGGATGTTGCTGTGGAAACGACAGCGATCAATCTGAATGCAAGCGGACCTATCGGCGTTTCATTCAGGTACTGCAGGCCGTCGAACAATGCGTTTCGCACCGCATAATCGATCGTCAGCGCTTGCTTGAGTTCAAATCGGCTGCGGCTCGCGCAGCAGTGCGTCCAGAACAGGCACTTGCCGCTTGCATAAAGCGCGAATCGGGAAAAACCGACGACAGTGCCGGCATCCGCGACAAACATGCCGTTCTTGATGCGGACGCTGATCGGAGCTTTCGTCGGGTCGTCGAAAAAAAACCGCGCCGCCAACAACCTGTCCATGTCGCTCATGCGCATCCCCTGTCGACGATGATGCGTCGCCCGCTCGGGGCGACGGCCATCGACACACTTGCATGAGCGCACAGCGCACGCAACAGGCGGAGGGCAGCAAGACAGAAATGCAACCACAATGATGCCGACGAAGAGGCGACAGCAACCCATCGGATCGTTCCGAGCACCGCCTGCATTCGCAGCATGTCGCCGCGCGGATCGCGCCTTGGGTCAGCGGACCGATGCGGGCTGCAATGAATGCAGTGCCTCAACCGGAAGCAGACCGCCTGAGCACTGCGCACACCACGACAGAACCTCAGCCGTGCTTGAACTTGTCCGGGACATTCCGAAGTTCCTACAGATCCAGCTCCAACCGGGTGCCGTCGCTTTCGGCGACCGCGCCGAAGGTGAACGCGTCGGCGGCGATGATCCGGGTCTTGGCCACGCCATCGAGTCCCTGGACGCGCACGATCGGCTGACTGAAGGTGGGATGCAGATGGAAGACCACCGCGCCTTCGATCGCCGCTTCGCCCGGCAGCGCGCGCACGCGCAGGATCACGCCGCAGAGCTGGCCGTCGTCGCCCAGGGGTTCGACCACCGCGTCGAGGTGTTTGCCGTTGGCGATATCCGCGTCGCCGAACGCCTGAGTTAAGCCGCCCCGCAGCGGGGTGGCGGACGCGTGCTAGCGTAGCGTAGGCACGTGGCCGACGCCACGATGCGGGGTCGGCTTGAACGAATTGTTAGGTGCCGCCTGAGCGTTGTCCGATATTAAGGCCGTTGTGCAGTTGCATGAATCCCTGCATTGCATCGTAGAGCCGGCTGCCGACAGGAATGCCCTGCAGGTCGTAGATTCGCGCAAGCACAACTAAAAAACCGAAGTTTGTAACAACGTAGCAGTTGCATACAGCTTGGACTAGGACTTCAACTGGAATGTCCCCTCCGATCTGGCCTTGGCCATCTATATAGAGTTCGTGGATTGCACTTCCTCCGTGCACAAAACCGCATAGGGGGCTCCATGCATTATTTACCATCCGAGATAGCCTAGTAGGGTCTTTCATAGGCTCGTCGGAGATGGCATAGATAAACCCCTCCACTCTCTCGGCGAGTGAAATGACTCCAAATGTTTTGCCATTTTTGATTGTGGTTTTTCTCACGTATGCCAGAGTCATTTTCCAGAAAGTCCTCAATCTGCTCCGGGCTTGCTAAAAAGCCAAGGAACACACCGCGGAGGAAGTTCTCAATTTGAGACCGATGTAATGCGAGAGCCGGTCCACCCATGTCAATGGGGTTCGTTTCAAGTAAGAAGAGGAGGCCGCGAGCATGGTCGAAGGCGGCTCTTATTTAGTTGTAAGGCCACATAGCCATGTTCTGATGGAGCAGGCGGAAGACCACTCAAGAAGGTGATAGCTTCTTCATTCACTGCCTTTGCTCGGGCAGCTAACTGACGCAGTTCCTCAACCGATAGTCGCGTAGGCTGTTGAAAGCTATCGAGGGCTACGCGGATCGATTGCGCCAAGCTTTTTGGCTGAGTCATTGCAAATCCTCTTGCGGCACCTAACTGGTGTTTATTGTCGTCGCTGTCCCACCGACCGGCTACAGCGGTCGTGGCCTTGCCTGCAGTATCCGCAACACGCTTGAGGAATGAGCGGCCCTGCGGAGCCGGGTAGCTGGCAAGGCTGGTAGCGGCCTGCGAGTGGCATCGGCCGGCGTCTGCGTGCCGGCCGCAACCGTGGGATCGAATCGGTCTGGGCTCAGTATTCGCCGACGGCCCTCGCCGCCGCGCGCGCATCCGCAGGGGCTACCGCGACTCGGCTGATCATCACCATCATCACCTGGAACCACGGCATCTCGTTGCGCAGAATCACGCCCTGACCGGGGCCACGCACCGAGACCGCGAAAGCATCGAACGCGGCGCGGAATTTCGCGCGGCCTTCCGCCGCATCGCCGTACTGCGCCCACAGCCCTTTCCACTGCCGGATCAGCTGGCCCGCACGCTGCTGCAGAAACGCGAGCTGCGGATGCGGCAAGGCTTCTGCGATCAGGAACGACAGATGTTGGCTGAGCTCCCACGGGCTCATCACCGCCGGTACGTTCACCGACTCGCAGGCGAATTCGCGCGGCGCCGAAGCGTCCGGGACGATGCGCTTCGGCATCCAGCCATCGTGCGGGGCATCGTGCGGGGCATCGTGCGCGCGGCCGTGCGTGACCATGTCCCAGAACGCGCCGCCGCCGACGGTGTCGCAGACCAGATGGATGCGCGACTGCACCGCATCGTTGAGCACGCGATGCTGGCGCCAGGTGTCGAAGATCCAGCATTCGCCGGCCGCCATGTGGATGGTGTGGCCGTCGCATTCGAACGCCACTGTCGGCTGGGTCACCAGCGGCACGTGCACGCGCACGCGTTCGGCCCAGTAATAGCCCTGATCGGCATGGCGGGCGACTTCGGCCTGCCCCGCCAGGCGCATCAGCCGGGTGCGGCCGATGGTGGCGCCGAAGCTGGCCAGCGTCTGCTGCATGTACGGGCAGCGCTGCAGGTGCGGCGTGGGGCGCATCTGCCCGCTGAAGGCTTCGTTGTCGGGGTCGCCGTTCACCGCCAGCAGCGGCAGCATCGAATTGCCGGCGAAGCCCTGCGGATGCGGCTTCCAGACCGACTCGCCCAAGGCTTCGATTTCCTGCGCCAGCGCGGCACCATCGAACAACAGCGGCAGTTGGATGAAAGGGACCTGGAGTTTCAAGGCTCGGACCTGCGCAATCGACGGGATGACGGATTGTAGGCCGTCGAGCCGCTTCGATTTTGAGTGCGGTCAGTCCAACGATCGGTCCGGACAAAAAAGAGGCCCCGGATCGCGGGGCCTCGAAGGGAGAGAGAATCACAGAGAGAGGGGGCAGTCCTGCGACGGGGCAACGCGCAGGACCGTTCGACGCCTGGATCAGAACTTCTGGTTGTACTGCAGATAGAAGAAACCGCCGCCCGGCAGGTCGTAGGCGCCGTCGAACGAGTGCGCGAAAGAACCTCGGGTGATCGGCGGTTCCTTGCCGAACACGTTGCGCGCACCGGCCGTGATCCTGCCGTTCCACGGCGTCTTCCAGCCGACCTGCACGTCGTGATAGGTCGCCGATGGAATCCGGTTTTCGAAGCGCAGGAAATTGCCGTTGGCATCGTAGATGTCGTGGTTGCACTGTTCCTGCGGGGTGATGCCGTACTCGAAGTAGTTGCCGCCCGCACAGGCTTCGTCCATTCCCGAGTAGTAGCGCACCGCCCAATTGACGTTCCAATCGCCCTTGCGCCACGAAGCGTTCAGATTGGAACGCAGGCGCCATGCCGGCGCGCCGTTGTACTGGCCAACCACGCTGAACAGTTGCTTGGCCGGATCGATGGCGAGCTGATAGGTACTGTCCCACTGGAACGCGAACTTGCCCCATGGGGTGTCCGGCAGCGCATAGGTGACCTGGAAGTCGTAGCCCTCGACCTCGCCCTGCGCCAGATTGAACTGGCTCTGGCGCAGATCGAGGATATTGCCGGTCGCGTCGCGGACGATGAACGAGCAGAACAGATCGCGCTGGGCCGTGCTGGTCGCGGCGCCAGGGGTTCCGGGCGTGCCGTAACACGCGGTGAGAATGCTCTGCGAGTTGCGGAAGGTGATCACGTCCTCCAGCGAGATGTTGTACCAGTCGAGGGTCAGATTCAGACCCGGCACCCAACTCGGGCTGTAGACGACACCTAAACTTTTGGTGGTGCCGAACTCCGGCTTCAGGCCCGGGTTGCCGCCGGTCAACGAACGGATCTGCGCATTCGGCTGCACCACGCCCGCAGCCGGGACACCGGCGGCGATGCAACGCGCCGCATCGGTGGTAGCCAGTCCGATGTTGATCGTGTTGCAGGGATCGATCGCGGGCGGGAAGCTTTCGCCGCCGCCGAGGTAGAGATCGAGCACGTCCGGCGCACGGAAGGATTCGGAATAGGTGCCGCGGAACAGCAGATCCTCGAACACCTGCCACTTCAGGCCGACCTTCTTCGAGGTGTCGCCGCCGATGTCGGGTTCGACGGTGATGCCGCCGAAGAAACCGGACGACTCGTAGTCGGATTTGCGCGCGGCCAGGTTGAGTTCCAGCAGTTTGAAGCCCGGGATATCGGCCAGGATCGGCACGTTCAACTCGGCGTAGACCTCGTCGACATTCACGTTGCCGCGGGTCGGCTCGGTGAAGTTGTTGGACGAGCCACCGCCGGCGGCCAGCGCATCCGGCGAGCTGTTGTAGGCGGTACGGCGGTGTTCGAGACCGACCGCGAAGCCCAGCGGGCCTGCGGGCAGTTCGACGAGCGAGCCGGAAAGATTCGCGAAGTAATCCTTCGTGGTCATTTCCTCGGAAGCATTCAGCGTATAGCCGATGTAGCGGTTCATCGCATCGTATTCAGCCTGGGTGATCACGCCCGCCGCCAGCCCCAGGTCCGGGCCACCGAAGACGTTGTACGGCACGCAGCCGCTGATGACCGCACCGGCGCCATCCAGACATTCCAGCGCACCGGTCACCGGATTGCGCCGCGAATCGCCGACCGCGCGACGCAGGTTGAACAGGTTGATGAAATTCTCGCCGCGCGTGCTGGTCCGCGAGTTCAGGAACGAATAGCCGGCATCCCAGTACATGTCGCGGCCGGCCAGATCGAACGAACCGTCCAGCGACAGCGTGATCGCGGTGTTGTCGTTGTCGAAGTACGGCTTGCGCGGACCGATCGCGAGCGCACGGAAGTTGGTGCCCCGCAGATTCTGGCCGAACGGGTTGAACACGTTGCCTGCGGTCGGCGCGAACGCCCATTGCGGGCCGTTCACGCCGCGCGTATCCATGGTCAGCGGGACTTCCGCAAGTTGCTGGTTCGAGTCGCGCTTGACGTAGACCGCCTGCGCGTTGGCGTTGATCCGATCGGTCAGACGAAGACTGCCCTGGCCGTAGATGTTGAAACGCGAGATCGGCTGCAGCAGGTAGTTGACCGGCGCGAAGTTGTAGCGGTCGGAGCTGCCTGAGCCGTCGAAGGTGTAGCTGATGAAGCGGCGGAAATCGGACGCCTGACGACCGTCTTCGCCCTGGTTCAGCGTGAACGGGCCGCCGGCGACCGGGGTGCAGGTCTGGAAGCCGGCCGAGGTCGGCGTGAACGCACCGGCGCAGCGGGTGAAGTTGCCGCGCGCATTGCTGCCCGAGCCGAAGAGACCACCCGACGCCAGATCGCCGCCGCCGAACGCCGGCACCGACGAGATCTCGCGATCGCCGGCGTACACCGGTTCCTGGCTCTGGTAGGCGAGGCTGACGACCGCGTTCCAACGATCGCTGTCGGCGCCGACGGTGAAATCGAAAGACTGTTGAAAGCCATCGCCCTTGGCATAGCCGCCCAGATACGCATTGGCTTCGGCGCCGTCGAAATTCTTGCGGGTGATGACGTTGACCACGCCCGCGATCGCGTCGGAACCGTAGATCGCCGAAGCGCCGTCCTTCAGCACTTCGATGCGCTCGATGACCGAGACCGGGATCGAATTGAGATCGACGACCGCGGCATTGGTGATGCCTGCGGTCACCCAACGACGACCGTTGACCAGCACGAGGGTCCGGTTCGCACCGAGGCCGCGCAGCGAGATGTTCTGGGTGCCGTCGCTGCCGTTGGTGGTGGTGGTGACGTTGCGCAGCGCGCCGCCATCGCTGGCGGTGATATTGAACAGGATGTCGCCGACCGAGGTCAGGCCGGTGGCTTCGATCGCCGCGCGATCGATGGTCAGCACCGGCGAAGTGCCTTCGACTTCGGAACTGCGCGGAATGCGCGAACCGGTGACGGTGACGACGTCGAGTTCGTCTTCGGATGGCGTGTCCTGGGCGAAGCTCATGGTCGGCATCAGCGCGACCGCGATCGCCAGCGGCAATGCTGCAGGCTGCATCGGATTCTTGTTGTCGTGATGGATCATCATCCTCTCCGTAGTGTTGGATCGAAGCAATGTTGGATCGAAGCGAAAAGACATTCGAGCCATCGACTGTCGACAGACGTTGCGATCCGCCGTCGGAACGCATCCGCGCGTCGCGCGATGGCTTGTTGTTATTGCACCGTTAAAGGCTCGACAACATTACGTTTTGCGCATTGCGCTGGCTTTGCGCAGCAGGGCTCGTGCCTGTGCCGGCCTTGGCGCCAATCCGCCTCGCTTGGCGATACGCGGTAGCGGTGGTGCGATAGCGCATGCGGAACGCGCGCGCGAAACTGCAGCTGTTGTCGAAGCCGCAGGACGCGCCGACTTCGCTGATCGAACAATCGGTGCCCGCGAGCAGTTCGCAGGCATGCTCCAGACGCAGTCGCACCGATGCGGCCTGCGGACTTTCTTCGTAGATCTCGTGAAAGGTCTTCGACAGATACCAGCTGGAAAAACTGGTGAGTTCGGCCAACTCGCTCAGACGTACGACGCGGTGACGATGGCCTTCGAGAAACAGCCGCGCGCGCTGCAGCCGGCCGAAGACCTGTCGCTTGCGGCGGACGGAACGCCCCGGGCAGCGCGCAATGCCACCATCGAGATCGCGCTGCAGGGCCACGAGATGCAGCAGCATCGACTGCAGTGCGCGGCCGATGGGTTCGTCTCCGTGATGGGGATGCACCACATCGGCACCGTTGCGCCAGAGCCGGATCGCGATGCGCAGATCGCGCGCGGTCATGCGCCCGTGGCCCGGCAGCCATTCGCCGCGCCCGCGTCCGAAGGTATCGGCGGGGATCATTACGCCGAGGGTCGCGCCGTACCGGCCGGCCTGCAGCTCCGGGGCGGAATCGCGATCCAGCGCCAGCCATTCGCCGGGACCCAGGCTGAAGGTGCCTTCGCGCGCGGTGATGCGTGTCCTTCCACGCAACTGGATCCAGATCGAGAAGCCGCCGCCGGCCGTGCGCAGGCTGCCCAGGCGCGCGACCGCCAGCCAGCGCGGCGCGCGGCCACTCGCCGCGTGTTCGAGATCGACTCTGCTGCCCCGGTCCACCAGTGTGTGTGGATGAGATTGGATGGCGTGCATGCTTCCGCTCCGTGCCGAATGAGGTCCGAGGTGTGACCCAATCGCGGCGGAGGCGCCGGAAATTACCCTGAGATTTCGCCTAAATCGGCGCGAAAGACTTCCGAAATCGTTCCGAAAGCTTGCGAATCAATGCGTTGCGTACGGCTGTCCGGGTCAGGGCTTCGCGTCGGTGAAGGACGGCAGCGGCGCCAGGCCGATGTCGTTGTCCATCTCCTCGATCGAAGAGAGGTAGATGACGTTCAGGCCCGGGTCGTAGGTCACTGCTTCGAGATACCAGTCGATGTCGCCCAGACACGGCGCGTCCTGGCCGGTGCCGTCGGTACGATCGACCGCGACCCAGCGCCAGCGCCAGAAGCAGCGCGCATCGGAATCCATCACCCGCACGCCACCGGAGGTCGGGACAAGGGTGCGGTTGCGGCGCTGGATCGTCACCCGGTCGATCGTGCGCACATTGCCCAAGTCCAGGTCGGCGCTGCGGATCTCGGGCTTCGACATGGAGGCGAGCACGATCCGGCGATGATGCAGGTCCACTACCGCAACGGCCACATCGTCCACCGTGGCCAGTGCGCGCCAGGGCACGCCGCTGCGATCGTAGAGCGTCACGCCGAGCCGCCCTTCGCCATGATCGGCCACCACCAGCAGACGATCCGGGTCCGGGTGATAGGCCGCATGCACCGGCAGCCCTTCGGGCGCCGGCAATCGATTCGCCAGCCCCCTTTGCGGATCGAGCTCATAGATACCGACGCCGTGATCGGCGGTCCTGCCGATGGCCAGGGCACGCCGCGAATCGGCATTCCACATCACCGGATAGCGCGGCACGGGAATGTAGGCATCGAACGAACGCAGCGTCTCGGGACGGGACTGATCCAACCACCACAAGCGCATGTCGCCGGTACGGTCGGACACGAACATCACCTGACGTCCATCCGGGGCGATCGACGGCAGCAGACTGGATCCGGCGCTGTCGAACAATACGCGCGCTGTCGACATCGCCTTCGCGCCATCGGCCACCGCGACCCGCCGCACGCGCGAGCGCGTCTCTTCGACTTCGAACGCGACCACGCCCGCACCCTTCGACACCGATGGATACATCACGCTGTTGTCGCCGCCGAGGTAATCGGAGATGCGGCCGTTCTGCAGCGACAGTTTCGACATCACCACCTTGCCGTCGATGTAGCGGGCGAAGAGCAGCCCGCTGCTGTCCGGGGTCCATGCCAGGCCATAGATGTTGGTGCGCAGATCGGTGAGCCGCTGCGCCTCTCCGCCACCGGCGGGGATGCGCCAAAGATCGGCCAGCGACACGTTGCGCTGGAACGCGATCCAACGGCCATCGGGCGACACGGCCGGCAGCAAGTCCTCATCGGAGGGGGCCTTCGTATAGGCGATCCGTTCCCACCGCCCCCCATCCAGCGCCATGCGGTACAGCGCCTTGTCCACCGCAGGCTTATCGACTTCAGGCGAAGCCGCATGTTTCGCGCGGCCCGCGCCGACCAGCGCCTTACCGTCCGGAAACCATGCAAGCGAATGCGCCTCGCCGCCGATGCATTCGCCAAGTTCGCGCGCCGCACCGCCTGCGGCGGGAATCGCCATCACCAGACAACGATCGCCGCCGATACGCACGAATGCGATCTGGCGACCATCGGGCGACCACGCCGGCATCAGGTCGAACTGCTTTTCGACCGGCTCTGTCAGTGCGCGTGGGGACACCGCAGCCGAGGTCTGCAGCATCAATACCGCAGACTCGGCGCCCTCGACGGAACGGGTATACGCCACCAGCGAACCGTCGGGCGAAAGCGTCGGCTTTTCCTCCGACATCGGCAGCGAGGCGATCCGCAGATACGGCGGCGAGGCGACCTTGTCGATGACGGAGACGGGCCAGACCGGCAGCTTCTGTTCGAACGTGTCGCGATCGCCCCGCCAATACGCGACGGCCGCGACCAATACCAATACCGATCCCACCGCAGCCAAAGCCCACGGCCAACGCCTTCGCGTTGCGGCGCGCTGTGGAGAAATCGCGACCGGCTCGACATCCGCAGGGCCTTCCGCAGGCGCTTCGATGACCTCGTCGATCAGCCATTCCACCGGTGCGATCAACCGATAGCCCTGTTTCGCGAGCGTCTCGATGTAGCGCGACTGCTCGCGGTCGTCGCCCAGCGCACGGCGCAGTTGGGTGATCGCCTGGGTCACCACGTCGTCGCCCGGCAGCGTGTCCGGCCACACCCATTCCAGCAGCGCTTCGCGGCTCACCAGTTTGTTGGAATGCGCCACCAGCGTCAGCAGCACGCCCAGCGACTTCAACGTCACCCGCATCGCATCGCCGCCCGTCGCCGGCGCGATCTCGCGCAGCGGAATGTCGACGATCCTGTCGCCGATGCGCAGGCGATCCGACGGTCGCGGTTCCAGCAGGTTTTTGTGGGACTTCAGCATACGGGTGGGGGAACCACGCTACGCAACGTTGGGCATCAGCTTAGCAGGCTGCCGGACCGCAACCGCCGTGCTTTGCACAGGCAGCGCAGCGCCAACCGACAAAGTCGGCAAAGCGGCGAGGATCAATCACTTGGTGCAGTCGGTTTGCGCCCCAGCATGCCGGCCAACCGGGACACGATCAGCGCCATGTACATCACGCCGTTCCACTGTTCGACGATGACGAGGGTGCGGGCGTGCGGCGAGAGCGGAATGATGTCGCTCAATCCGGTCGCCGAGAAATTGGTCGCGCTGAGGAACATCAATTCGACCCAGGTCAACGGCTGTCTGATGCCCCCGGGAGCGAGGAAGGCTTCGGGCTGCAGCTGCTGGCACAGCATGAACAGCCAGGCATAGGCTTCGGCGAACAGCATGAAGGTGGCGCCTGCCGCCCACAGTTCGTCGCGGGTCGCGCGGTCGTCGCCCATCATGTAGGTGATCAGCGAAGCGGCGGCGTAGAAATACGCGGCGGCGTAACCGGCTGCACCGATCACCGCAAGCGCGACGCTGCCGGTCGCGCTGTGCGCGGTCCATGCGCCAACGCCGACGATGGCCAGCACGCCCGCGATCCAGCCCGGACGCGGCGAGCGATGCACCATCCACACCGCAGCGGCGAGCACGCCGACGCTGAGCGAAGTCGACAGGATCTGGCCGACGCGATTGTCGCCGAGGAACGGATACAGCAGCAGCGCCAGCAGTTGCACCATGAACAGCGTGCGCGATGGCGCACGTATCCATGGCCTGATCGACATGTTCATGCGTTCTCCCGCGCTCGACGTGCGTTCATCAATTTTTTCATCGATCTTTTCATCCGTGCATTCATCGTTGCCCACGCTCGACATCGAGCACCGCGCGCGACCATGCTGCCATGAAAGGAATGCCGATGGCGTCGTACTCGTAGCGGTCGTCGTTGAGGATGCCGTCGGCGTTGACCCGGATGCTCGCGCCGAGCATGCATTCCACGCCGGAATCGCGATCGACCACGTAGGCCACTTCGCTCAGCGCGCCGTAGGCCATCCCGGATTTGCCGGACACGCTCAAACCATCGGAATAGCGGGCCTTGCCGTCGCCGACGAAGAACCAGCGTGCGTAGCCGTCCGGATATTCCGCTTCGGGATACCGCGGCGACGTGCTTTCGCGCGGTCGCATTGCGAGCGCGCGCAGCAGCCGCGCGCGCACGGCGCCAACGATCCGCCAACGCTGTTTGGCCGGCACCGATTCCGGCGACACGAACGCCTGCAGCATGCGCAGGCTGTCGGCCAGCGGCAGGAAATTCGCCTGCGAGAAATCGTGCGGGCCGCGGGTCACGCTGCCATCGTCGTTCTGCCAGCCCTCGCCCGACAGCGCGCGACCGAACGGGAACCGCCGTGCCCGCGCAGTGGTCGCAGGAAAACGCCGCAGCGTGCGTCCGTCGACGGACAGCAGCGCGCCGCCGCCGTTGCGCCGGTTGGCTTCGATGTCGGACGAGCCCAGACGCGCGATCAGGCGCACCTGCGGATAGCCCAGTTCGGCGAGCCGACGGTGGATGTGTTCGCCGCCGAGCAGTTCGTACCAGCGGTTGTACGGACGGTTCTCGCTGACCGCGAAGGTGCGGTCGATACCGCGCGCGAACGTGTCCGCAAGCGGCTCGTCGCCCCACTCGCCGCTGACCGGCGCAGCGTCCAGACGCAGCACGCTGTCCACGCCCCCGCCTGCGGCCTGCACCGCTTCGGCCATCAGCAGCGCCATCGGCAGCTTCGCCACGCTGGCTGCAGGAAACCAGCGCCGTGGCGCAAGGCCGTGATCGTGGGTGATGTAGCGCCGCGCGCCGCCTGCATCGCGAACGATGCGAACCCAGCGCAGTTGCACCGCATGCTGCGGATCGCCGACCAGCGCGGCGAGCGCGGGCGGCATCCGCGCGAACACGTCCGACCACGGCGAACGGTCGGGTGACGCCGCACGCAGACCTTGCGGCAACGCAGCAAGCCCGAGACCGAGTGCCGACCACGACAGGAATTCGCGGCGATGCATCCGGCTCAGCCTCCCTCGCCGATTCGATCGCCATCCGGATGCTGCAGTGCCGCATCTTGAGCGCACGCCATGCCACTTCTCCTGATCGCGGTATGCGATCTGTCTGCAATCTCAAAAATAACCCGGATCATCAAGCGCATGCAGCCGCGCAATTCGTGCCTGCCGCGCTGCAGCAAACGACTTCGCGCACGCGCGTGAAAACGAATGCACGCGCACCGCAGCCCCGCCCCCGCTGGCGTCCGGGATGAATACGATTACAGCGGGCTCGCCCTCCGCCGGCGCGGCTCCTAAGCTCCGAAAGTTTACGCGTCGCCCGAGCCACACGGCGGCGGTCGTCCGCGCCACTCCGAGGAATCGAGTCACGCATGAAAGTCACAGACCACCCAGTCGCAAAGACCAGCCTGCTTCCGGCTTTCCGCAATGCGCTGGCGATGACCCGCAGCGACATCCAGGCAGTGCCGGCCGCGCGCGCCGCACTGCGCGCGGCGGCGGATGTCTGCCGCGACACGCTGGCCGGACGCTGGGCGGCAACCCAAGCCGAAGACGCCCGTCGCGGGCCGTCCAGCCGCCGCGTGCACTACCTGTCGATGGAGTTCCTGATGGGCCGCGCGCTGCGCAACGCGCTGGCGGCGCTGCAACTGGAATCCGAGCTGGCGCGCGAACTGTCCGCGCGCGGCCTGTCGCTGGCCGATGTGCTGGAGGCCGAACCGGACGCCGCGCTGGGCAACGGCGGCCTCGGCCGGCTCGCCGCGTGTTTCCTCGATTCCTTCGCCGAAACCGGCCTGCCCTCGTTCGGCTACGGCCTGCGCTACCGCTACGGCATGTTCGCGCAGGCGACGCTGGACGGCCGCCAGATCGAACGCCCCGACGACTGGCTGCGCCACGGCGCGCTGTGGGATATCGAGCGCCCTGACGTGGAGTACATCGTCGGCTTCGGCGGCCGGGTCGAATCCGACGGCATCGGCGGTCGCCGCTGGATGCCGGCCGAACGCATCGTCGCCCGCGCCTATGATTTCATCGTGCCGGCGCATCACGGCGAACGCGTCTCCACGCTGCGCCAGTGGCAGGCCAGCGCCGAGGCGCCGATCGACTTCGCCGCGTTCTGTCGCGGCGACCATGCCGGCGCCGCGCGTCATCAAGTCGCCGCCGATGCGCTGAACTGGGTGCTGTATCCCGACGACAGCACCGACGCCGGCCGCGAACTGCGGCTGAAGCAGGAAGCGCTGCTGGTCAGCGCTTCGCTGCAGGATCTCATCGCCCGCCATCTCGCCGAAGGCCGCGCGCTGGACCAGCTCGGACAGGGCAACGCAATCCACCTCAACGACACCCATCCGGCGCTGGCGCCTGCCGAACTGATGCGTCTGCTGATCGACGACCACGGCGTGAGCTGGAACGATGCCTGGGCCATCACCCGTCAAGCGGTGTCCTACACCAATCACACGCTGATGCCAGAAGCGCTGGAAACCTGGCCGGTGCGGATGTTCGAAGCGCTGCTGCCGCGCCATCTCGAAATCATCTACCGCATCAACCACGAATTCCTCGCCGATGTGCGCGCGCGTTATCCCGACGACCACGCGCTGGTGCAGAGCGTGTCGCTGATCGACGAAACCCAGGGACGCAAGGTGAAAATGGCGGCGCTGGCGGTGTTGGCGTCGCACCACGTCAACGGCGTCGCCGAACTGCATTCGGAACTGATGGTCGACACCATCTTCGCCGACTTCGCGAAACTCTTTCCCGAGCGCTTCACCAACGTCACCAACGGCGTCACTCCGCGCCGCTGGCTGCAGCAGGCGAATCCAGGCCTGTCGTCGCTGCTGGACGACACCATCGGCGCAGGCACGTCCGATAAAAGCTGGCGTCGCGATCTGGGCGCACTGGCGCAACTGCGCGCGCATGCCAACGACCGCGCAACCGGCCAGCGTCTCGCCGAGGTGAAGCAGGCGAACAAACAGCGCCTCGCCGCGCTCATACGCCACGAGTTGGGCATCGAGGTCGATCCGACCTCGCTGTTCGACGTGCAGATCAAGCGCATCCACGAATACAAGCGTCAATTGCTGAATCTGCTGCACGTGGTCGCGCGCTATCAGGCGATGCTGGCGCAGCCCGATGGTCCCGACGGCAACGGCTGGGTGCCGCGTACTGTGATCCTCGCCGGCAAAGCCGCGTCGGCATACCACACCGCGAAGCAGATCATCCGCCTCGCCCACGACATCGGTCGCACCATCAACAGCGATCCGCGCCTCGGCGGCAGACTCAAACTGGTGTTCCTGCCGAACTACGGCGTGAGTCTGGCCGAAACGATCATTCCCGCCGCCGATCTGTCCGAACAGATTTCCACCGCCGGCACCGAAGCCTCGGGCACCGGCAACATGAAGTTCGCGATGAACGGCGCGCTGACCATCGGCACCTGGGACGGCGCAAATATCGAAATGGCGCAGGCGATGGGCGAGGAGAACATGTTCGTGTTCGGCCTGCGCACCGACGACATCGCCAAGCTGCGCGCGGTCGGCTACGACCCGCGCTGGATCGCCAGCCAGAACCCCGCGCTAAAGCAGGTGCTGGATGCGATCGGTAACGGCGCCTTCAGTCCTAGCGAACCGAAACGCTATCGCGCGCTGATGGACGGACTGCTCGGTGCGGACCCCTATCTGCTGGTCGCGGATTTCGCCGATTACGTCGCCGCCCAAGCGCGCGTCGATGCGCTGTATCGCGATCCCGATGCGTGGAACGCCTGCGCGCTGCGCAATATCGCCGGCATGGGCTTTTTCTCGACCGACCGCACGGTGCGCGAATATACCGACAGGATCTGGGCGGACCATGCGCGGGCCGCGCCGAAACCGCACGGCCCGCGCAGCTGAGCATGCTGAGCCAGGGGGACATCGATGCACTGCTGTCGGCTCGGCACGCCGACCCGTTCGCGGTGCTCGGCCTGCACGCGGATGCCGACAGCAAGCTGTGGCTGCGCGCGCTGCTGCCCGGCGCCGCATCGGTCGAACTGCTCGACGCCGCCAGCGGCAAATCGCTGACCGACCTGCTGCATCACCGCGACGGCTTCTTCGAAGCGCGCGTGCCGCTGCGGCGCAAGCACTTCGACTATCGGCTCAAAGTGCGCTGGCACGATGGCGGCGAAGGGGTGTACGCCGACACGTTCGCGTTCGGCCCGCAGCTCGACGAAGACACGCTCATCGCTTTCCGCGAAGGCCGCGAACTGCGCCCGCATACGTTTCTCGGCGCGCATCCGTGCGCCGTCAACGATGTCGACGGCGTGCGTTTCGCGGTGTGGGCGCCGAATGCGCGCCGGGTCAGCGTGGTCGGCGATTTCAACGCCTGGGACGGCCGTCGCCATCCGATGCGTCTGCGCCACACCGCTGGCGTGTGGGAGATTTTCGTCCCGCACGCCACTGTCGGCGATCTCTACAAATTCGAACTGGTCGCCGCCGACGGCACGCTGCTGCCGACGAAAGCCGATCCGTTCGCGCGCGCCTCCGAACTGCGCCCCAGCACCGCCAGCAAGGTCGCCGCGCCGATGCCGATGCGCGCGCTGCCGCCGGACCGCGCCGCCGCCAACGAGCGCCACGCGCCGATCAGCATCTACGAAGTACATCCGGGTTCGTGGCGCCGCAACGACGACAACACGTTCCTCGATTGGGATGCGCTCGCGGCGCAGCTGCCGGCGTACGCGGCCGATCTGGGCTTCACCCACATCGAACTGCTGCCGGTGTCGGAGCATCCGTTCGACGGCTCGTGGGGTTACCAGACGCTGGGGATGTTCGCGCCGACCGCGCGCTTCGGGACGCCGGAAGGGTTCGTGCGCTTCGTCGACGCCTGCCATGCGCATGGGATCGGCGTGCTGATCGACTGGGTGCCCGCGCATTTCCCGAAGGACGCGCACGGCCTCGCGCAGTTCGACGGCACCGCACTCTACGAATACGCCGATCCGCGCGAAGGCGAGCACCGCGACTGGGGCACGCTGATCTACAACTTCGGCCGCACCGAAGTGCGCGCGTTCCTCGCCGGCAGCGCGCTGCACTGGCTGGAGCAGTTCGGTATCGACGGCCTGCGCGTGGACGCGGTCGCGTCGATGCTGTATCGCGACTATTCGCGCAACGCAGGCGACTGGGTGCCGAACGCATTCGGCGGACGCGAAAATCTCGAAGCGATTTCGCTGATGCAGACCATCAACGCGCGCGTCGGCGGCGACGTGCCCGGCGCGATCACGCTGGCCGAGGAATCCACCAGCTTTCCCGGCGTTTCCGCGCCGACCGATGTCGGCGGCCTCGGTTTCCACTACAAATGGAACATGGGCTGGATGAACGACACGCTGCGCTACATGCACGAAGACTCGGTGCATCGGCGCTGGCATCACGACACCATGACCTTCAGTCTGGTCTACGCGTTCAGCGAGAACTTCGTGCTGCCGCTGTCGCACGACGAAGTGGTGCACGGCAAGGGTTCGCTGCTGAGCAAGATGCCCGGCGACGACTGGCAGAAATTCGCGAATCTGCGCGCGTACCTGGGCTTCATGTGGGCGCATCCGGGCAAGAAGCTGCTGTTCATGGGCCAGGAATTCGCGCAGCGCGACGAATGGCGCCACGACGAAGCCTTGCCGTGGCATCTGCTGGACCGTGCGAATCATGCAGGCATGCGCAATCTGGTCCGCGATCTCAACGCCATGTATCGCACCACGCCGGCGCTGCATCGGCTGGACTGCGACAGCGCCGGCTTCGCCTGGATCAGCGGCGACGACCGCGAGCAGTCGGTGTTCGCCTGGATCCGCCGCGACGGCCACGGCGGCACCGCGCTGGTGGTCTGCAATCTCACCCCGGTACCGCGCGAGGGCTACCGACTGGGCGTCCCCGACGATGGCGCCGCGCAGTGGCGCGAAGCCATCAACACCGACTCGCGCCACTACGGCGGCGCGGACCTCGGCAACGGCATGCACACCTTGCAAGCGGACACGCTACCGGCCCACGGCTGCGCGCGCTCGCTGTCGCTGATGCTGCCGCCGCTGGCCACGCTGGTGCTGGTGCCGGCATGAACATGGCCCTGACCGAACCGTCGTTCCCACGTACGCGGGAACCCAGTGGCATCGACTACATGCATTCGAAGGCACTGGATCCCTGCGTTCGCGGGGATGACGGGCAACCGATGCTGTCATTGTTGGCGACAGCGGTGCAGACGTGATGGATCCTTTGCCCGCACACCTACTGCCCGGCCGCGCCGCACCGCTGGGCGCGCACGTCGTCGATGACGGCGTCCAGTTCGCAGTGTTCTCCCAACGCGCCAAACAGATCGAACTGTGCATCTTCGACAGCACCGGCACGCAAGAACTGAAACGCTACGCACTGCAGCACACCGAGGACGGCGTGTTTTCTGGCGTATTGCCCGACGCACAGCCGGGCCTGATCTACGGCTTCCGCGCGCACGGTAGCTATAAACCGGAATCCGGCTATCGCTTCAATCCGCACAAGCTGCTGCTGGACCCGTATGCGCGCGAGATCGTCGGTCGTTTCGAATGGCGCCCGGAACACTTCGCCTACGTCCACGGCCACCCCGAAGGCGCGCGCGTGCTCGACACCCGCGACAACGCCGCGTTCGCATTGAAATCGCGCGTAACTACGCCGCCCGCACCCGCATCGCGCACGGCGCAGCGTCCGCGCCGGCCGCTGTCGGATGTGGTGCTGTACGAACTGCACGTCAAAGGCTTCACGATGACGCTGCCCGGCATTCCCGATGCGCTGCGCGGCACCTACGCCGGGCTGGCGCATCCGGCCGCGATCGCGCATCTCAAGCGCCTCGGCGTGACCACGCTGTCGCTGCTACCGGTGCACACCGCGATCGACGAACAGCATCTCGCCGACCGCAGCCTCGGCAATTACTGGGGCTACAACACCATCGGTTTCTTCTGCCCGGATGCGCGTCATTCGGCAGCGCAGCGCAGCGGCGACAATAGCGTCGGCGCGGTGATCGAAGAATTCCGCGCGATGGTCGCGACGCTGCAGGCCGAAAGTTTCGAGGTGGTGCTCGACGTGGTCTTCAACCACAGCGCCGAGGGCGACGAATACGGGCCGACGATCAGCTTCAAAGGCCTCGACAACCCGAGCTGGTATCGACTGATGCCCGACGACCGCTGCCGCTACGAAAACGCCAGCGGCTGCGGCAACACCCTGCGCCTGATCCATCCGCGCGTGACCCAGTTCGTGCTGGATGCGCTGCGCTACTGGGTCGAGGTGATGGGCGTGGACGGCTTCCGCTTCGATCTCGCGCCCGCGCTTGGACGCACGCGGCAGGGTTTCGATCCGTCGGCGCCGTTCTGGGTCGCGCTGCGCCAGGACCCGACGCTGTCGCAGGTGCATGTGATCGCCGAACCTTGGGATCTCGGCCACGACGGTTATCAGCTCGGGCGCATGCCCGGCCGCTTTCTCGAATGGAACGACCGCTTCCGCGACGCCGTGCGCAGCTACTGGCTCGGTCCGGATGCGCATCACGGCGCAGCGATCGGGCGCAGCGAATTCGCGCGCCGCTTCACCGCGTCCAGCGACCTGTTCCATCACGGACATCGCCTGCCCGGCGCCAGCGTCAATTTCGTCGCCGCGCACGACGGCCGCACGCTGGCCGATGTGGTGACCTATCGCGAGAAGCACAATCTCGCGAACGGCGAGCACAACCGCGACGGGCATTCGCACGAAGTCTGCGCGAATTTCGGCATCGAAGGCCCCAGCGATCATCCGCTGGTGATCGACACCCGCCGCCGCGTGCGCCGCGCCCTGCTCGCCACCGCACTGCTCGCACAGGGCACGCCGATGCTGTGCGCGGGCGACGAGTTCGGCAACAGCCAGCGCGGCAACAACAACGCCTATTGCCAGGACGACGCCACCGGCTGGCTGGACTGGTGCACGGCCGGCGACGGCGACATCGATTTCGTCGCATCGATCCTCGCCCTGCGTCGCGACGACCCGCTGCTGCGGCATCCGCGCTGGTTCGCGACCGCGCCCGACGCACACGAACCCGTGCTGCACTGGCTGCGGCCCGATGGCGAAGCGATGCAGGTCGACGACTGGCACGACCCGCATGCGCACGCCTTCGCCTGCCAACTCGCCGAGCACGCCGCATCGCCGCCGCGCTGGTGCATCGTCTTCAATCCCGGTGCGCAGCCCGCGCGCTTCCATCTGCCCAACGGCCCGTGGCGGCTGGCGGTGGACAGCAGCGGCATCGCATCGCATACGCCCGCACACGACACCGACGACACCATCGAAGTGCCGTATCGCACGCTGCTGTTGCTGCGTCGCGACCCGAATCTCCAGGAGACTTTTTCATGATCGATCTCGATCAACGCTCAGCGGGCATCCTGCTGCACGTGACCTCGCTGCCCGGGCCGCACGGCATCGGCGATTTCGGCCCCGACGCGTATCGCTTCGTCGATTGGCTGCAATCGACCGGACAGCGCGTGTGGCAGTGGCTGCCGACCAATCCCATCGGCCCCGGCAATTCTCCGTACCAGAGCGTGTCGGCATTCGCCGGCAGCCCGCTGATGGTGGCGCTGGAACCGCTGATCGAAGCCGGCTGGCTGCAAGCGCCGACGCTGCCCGAAGGCGGCTTCGACGCGCATCGGGTCGACTTCGGCCACATCATCGGCTGGCGCCAGACGCAATTGCGCAGCGCGTACGCTGGTTTCGTCGCGAAAAAGGATGCAGGCGAACACGCCGCGTTCGCGCAGTGGGCCGCGCAGCAGACCGACTGGCTGGACGACTACACCCTGTTCATGGCGCTGGAAACCGCGCATCACGGCGCACCGTGGTGGCAGTGGACCGCGCCACTGCGAACGCGCGATGCCGCCGGACTCACTGCCGCACGTCAACAGCACGCGGACGAAATCGGCTTCTGGTCATTCGTGCAGTGGTGCTTCGATACCCAGTCGCACGCACTCAAGCAGTACGCCAACGGCTGCGGCGTCGCGATCATGGGCGACCTGCCGATCTTCATCGCCCACCACAGCGCCGACTGCTGGTCGCGTCCCGATCTGTACATGCTCGACGACGCGCATCAGCCCACCTCGGTCGCCGGCTGCCCGCCGGATGCGATGGCCCCCACCGGACAACGCTGGGGCAACCCGCTGTACCGCTGGGACTTGATGGCGAAGGAAGACTTCGGATGGTGGACCGCACGCCTGCGCCGCGCGCTGAGCCAGGCTGACGTATTCCGCATCGACCACTTCCGCGGCTTCGCCGGCTACTACGAGATCCCCGCAAGCTGCCCCACCGCCGAAGAAGGCGAATGGAAACCCGGCCCCGGCAAAGCCCTGTTCGAAGCGATCGAACGCGTGCTCGGCCCGCTGCCGATCGTCGCCGAAGATCTTGGCTTCATCACCCAGGACGTACACGACCTGCGCGATGCCTGTCACTTCCCCGGCATGAAGATCCTGCAGTTCGGTTTCGGCGGCGACGCCAGCGACGAGTATCTTCCGCATCACTGGGGCCGCAACTTCGTCGCCTACACCGGCACCCACGACAACCACACCGTCCGTGGCTGGTGGGACACCGCCACCGAACACGAACGCGCCTACGCCGGCAGCTATTTACCCGCACATCAGGGCGACGTGCACTGGGCGATGATTCGCGCGTGCTGCAACTCTGTAGCGAATATGGCGGTTTGTCAGTTGCAGGATGTCCTCGGGCTAGGGTTAGAGCATCGGATGAATACGCCGGGGACTGTGGGGGACCACAATTGGACTTGGCGGTTTGAGTGGAGGATGGTGGATGCGGAAGCGACTCGGGTGTTGGGGTTGATTACTGCTGCGAGTGGGCGGGGGCAATTTGAGTTGGGTGGGTTGCCATAGCGTGCGCCTTGGCAAATGTGGTTTTTGATTGATGGAATCTTTTGGAAAAGCGCTGGGGGACTGGCGCTTTTTTTGTGGGCGCTATACGAGCGTGATGTTGCTGTGCACAAACTGCAGAAAGATGGATGACAGGTGTTGACACTGGAAAACGCGAGTGGCAGATTCGATGCACAGTCGCGTTTTGTAAGTCACACGTTATTACGCATGGACAGGACGACAGGGGAAAACGACGATGTCTGCTGGTCGCTCGGGGTGAGCGTATCCAATCGATTCAAGGCATTCAGCAGTGCTCGGCGATGCGCGTGTGTGCGCTTGCCGCTGATATTGGCTGTGCATTTCACTTGAACTCGTATTTCTACGCATCAGAAGAATTACGAGCGCCTCGTCAAGCAGTCTTTCTACTACGCTCTAAAATTCGCTCTGCCTGAGTGGCGCTCGCATGGCACTCTTCGCCCCAGAAACTCGGAAGCGATGGAAGTCGATCAAAACATTTACCAAAAATATATCTTCAACAATATCGCTACTTCTTTTACGAAGAAATGGCCCTCTTACCTTGCAGTAACAGTACCGACTCCAATCCGGAATCATTAACTTTCTTTCTGAGTAAATTTATACAAATACGGGGAAAACGCAGTGCTTGAAAACTTCCTGACTCTAATTCTTGTCACTGGCGCTATCTTGGTAATAACAGGCGGAGCTCGCGCCGCACGAGAAATTCATACAATATCTGACTATTTTACCTTCGGCTCATCCAACACAGATGCAGGGCTACGCCGCGCCTTTACGGTCACAAATTCCACCTTCACCACTTCGTTTGTTGCTTTATTTTTGCTCGCCTCCAGCACCGGCGCGGCATCTCTTGCCATTCCAGTAGGATTCGTTCTCGGAATCGTTTTTTATATTTTTATCATCTTACCAAAGATGATGCCATTATTCGCTTCAAATCAAAGATACCCAGAACTTCTAGAGTCCGCTACAGGCAAGAAGTGGATTCGCAGTCTCTGTGCAAGTTTTATGCTACTGAATCTATTGATCTTCACGTTCGCCGAACTGCAAGGTTTACAGCTATTTCTTAGGGAGTTTTACCCAAAAGACTCAGCTATTCGCGCATGGCTACCAATTGCTCTCGTTATAATAATGGCTTGGCATGTCGCCAAGGCTGGATATAGAGCGGTTATTGGAAATGATAAAATACAGTTTTTCCTAATTTTGGCAGGCGGCATCTGCTTGATAGTCAGCCTATTCATTGCTTTTCGCAGCACCACCACAGCAGAGATTGCCGCCGCCACAACCAAAACCAGGGTGTCTCTAGGAGAATTTAGCACAATATTGTTTGTGGCTGATGCTTTGTCCGGGTTCCTTTTTGCACAAATGATTTATTACGACAACTGGCAGCGACTTGCATTTTTTGTTTCTGGTCGAATTGGCAAAGTAGAGCGCACATTCCGAGCCATTGAGCTTGAAAGACTCAAACAAGTTATTCAGCGAGAGTATCTTATCGGAGCCCTATTTTTAGGCCTAATTTATACAATACCAATTGTATTAGCCTTCGCTCTATTAGGCTCTAACGAAACAAGTCCAGCCACTATTTCGACACTGGCGGACTTCTTCAAGCGCGTTTGGCAATCGGAAGATATCTACGGCATTCCAATAGGCCCGATCCTTTTCATCGGCTCCGTGCTATTCATGCTTGCCGCCCTAATATCAACTGCCGAGGTCTATATTGTTGGAGCTGTCAACATCTTCATCGAAGATATATTGAGAGTGAAAATAGACGGAACTGACCGGAGCACCTCAGCTCTTGATCGCACCAGATTTTCTGCAGCGGTGTCTTGCTTCTTATTGATCCCGTTTTTATTCATTGAACCAAACTTCGAGAAATTATTCACTTTCATGTTTTATTCTGCGAATGGGCTAGTAGGCCCAGTCACACTCCTACTTCTCGGAAAAAAAGTATCGTCAGTTGCTTTTGTATTTTCACTTGTGTTCGCGATGGGATATTGCCTTCCGCCCTTAATTGACCAAACTATCTCTTGGGCATTTCCGCTTCCAGGAGTAGTTGTTGTTTCCGTGTCATTGTTAACATCCTTCGCACTATCGTTCTCAAGGAAAAAGACATGAGCTACGACATATCAAAACTTGTTAGATTTTTTAGCATTAAAGATGAGCCATTTGGATGGTTTGTGCCCATTGTTATTGCATTTGGCGTTTGGTATGCATCAATGCTTAGCGTACTCACAACCGGCACAGGAATATTGGGCGAAAAAGTAAAAAACCATCAGGAAGCCGCAGAAATGATTCAATTGTTTGCGAGAGATTTACTCGAAAGCAATGGGCATGGGCTTGATCGTCGCATTGTCTCAGTAAGCACTATGAATGACGGCATAGTGGAGCAAAGAATTACAGTTCGCGTTGTCGATGGACAAAACACTTACAAACTACGCCCATGGGCCGCACTAATAATTCCTTCATTTTGTTTCATTATTGTTGGCATGATTACAGTTGGCGTACTTGGATACGACAGAGGCGCACAACCGCCATGGCTTGATAGATCAATAACATTCTTCAGCCTTGCTGCCATATTGGTATACAGCATACCTAGACTGCTCTAATAACTATATGAGACAAACAAAAAATGCCAATTCCTTCCGTCCGGATTTCGCATGCAGAGCAAGTATTGGATACACATGCCTGCGCTCCACTTGCCAAACTCCTGAACGAATATGAAAATTCTTTCTACCCAAAAGATTTACAGTCTGATTACCGATTTATTCGTCATTGGATAGATTCTGATTTTTTCTTCTGCTCTGCCCGGATTATATTGGACGAATGCGGGAACTATAAGCCGACCGCTGTCATTTCTTTTTTAATTACTTCGGAATCATCAATTACCGAACTCACAGCGGGAAAAATTAGAGAAAGCCAGTTGACACCATGGGACCCCGTACAAATAGAATCTAGGCCTGTTGTTTACTATGCCTCCTTCATCCGAACAGATAATCGCAGTGTGACACCTCTCTTTAATAATTTGAGAAGAGACTTGTTGGCCTGCCAGTCACATTTCAAAATCTCGCAGATTGCCGCCGTCTATTCGATTGCTGCCAACGCTATGGGAGCCGCTTACTTGAAAAAGCAAGGCTTTACCCGATCCGTATTCGCGTATCTTGAGAAGTACCGCGTCTTCAAACTTAGCACTCCAAGCAAAGCAAGAGGCATCTGGCTTGATGCACTGCAATCGAAGGGAAATTAGAACCAAAAAAAGCGAAATCTAGCAAGACCGGGACACCCACAATTAAATCCACCCAAGCCGTGTGACACTAGCGCGGCCATCGCCGCCTCCATTGGATTGTGCTCAACTCGCTGTGCGATGATCTGAGGTCTCTCGGTTCGGAGCTACGGCGCCGACGAGGGCGCCGCCGCACGTTATCGGAATGAAACTCGCAAAAAGGATGTCGCACCAACCCCGTTTTCTTTTGGTTCTTCAATCAATAAGGAGTGTTGATGTATGAACGCAATAATGAGACTAGGCCTGTCGTCCGTTCTTCTTCTGCTCGCGGGTGGGCTTGCCGCCTATGCGCCGGCCGCGTCGGCGCAGGTGGCTCCGCTCAAGAACACAGGGACCGGTGACTGCTTGGCGGTCAATACCATTACAGGCGTCGCCATCACTCAGGCATGCGGCACTTCCGGTCTCCAGATATGGGCTCAGGTCAATATCGGTTCCGGCTTCCTGATCAAGAATGTCGTCACCGGCAATTGTCTGAACAATACCGTCACAGGGACCATCATCACTACGCCGTGCAGTCCCGCCATTGCAAACCAACGATGGCTGAAACAGAACGTCGGTCCCACGACGGCGCGCTACAAGTCAGTCGTCACCGGCTTGTTCTTGGACAGCACAAGTGGGGGAGTGGTCTCGAGCAGTGCCGCCAGCACGAGTCCTCTGCAGATCTGGTCGTACTGAATGTTCCAACACGGGGCGGGTGGGTCTGGCCCACCCTCCCCGACGCGCCGCGCCCGCGCACAAGGCACCCACTGATTCGAAGGAGGGACAGCGCTGACCTTACGCTCAGCCCTTTTTCACCAGACGATAAACCTCGTTCGCCGCACGCGCGCCCGACAGGCATGCGCCTTCCATGAAACCCTGCCAGCTGTAGAACGAGTCCGTGTGTTCGCCTGCGAACAGAAGATTGCCCTCCGGCAGCGGCGCCCAGCCTTCCAGGGTCGTGAAATAGCCGGGCGCGTTGTTCGTGTAACTGCCCATGGCGAGAGGATCGCGGAACCAGTTCTTGGCGTAGGCGACAACGTCGCCGCGACTGTCGCGCCGCGCGGTTTGGGTGATGCCCGGGTAGATGTTTTCAAGATCCGCGAGGAAGTGGCCGGCTTCGCGCTGGAGTTGCGATGGATCGAGCGAAGCGCCCAGTCGTCCGCCCGTATAGTCGGTGAGCATGCCGCGCGTGGCGCTCGATAGGGCCGCGTTGGTTTCCCAGGTGTTCTGGTGGTGACTCAAGTCGCTGTAACTGCCGCCATTGCTGCCGAAATCCTCGATCCATGCGCGTCGATCGAAGCCGACCATCAACTTTGAATTGGTGCCATAACTGTATTCGCGAATGACGCGCTGTTTTCCGGCCGAGAGGTTCAGGCTAGGATCCAGATCCACCGTGCGCAGCACCGAAAACGGCAGCGCAAGCACCAGGACATCGTGAAGCACATCGACCAATTTGCTGCCCACATCGAATGTCGCCTGGTAGCGACCATCGGCACGGCGCTTCAACGCGACCAGACGCTGCCCGAATTTCACCGGAGACGGCAAACGTGAGGCCATACCTGTCGCGATGCGATCGTTGCCTTCCACAACGTGGAAACGCTCGTCGCTGAATTGGCCCAACGGAGAGAACTTCGACCGTTTATCGGCGTGGATGAACATAAGAAACGCGAGCGCGGATTGCTCTTCGATCTGACGTCCGTATTCTCCCGTGTAGACGGTGTCGATCACGCTGCGCAGCAATCGGCCGGCGCCTCGATTGACCAGATAGTCGGCCAGGGTCGTATTGTCGATCTGCCGGTCGTAGTCGTTGTACGAAAATGCCGTCGGCCCGTTCGACAATCTGATCAGATCCCGGCGCATCGCGGCGACGAATTCGCGGAATTCAGCGACGACCTGCGCTTCGCTGTAGTACTGACCGTCGAAATAATACAGTTCGTCGCCCGGTTGCTTGTTGTAGTCTTCCAAGGTCAAACCGAAGGCATTGGCGAGACCGCGCATGGTGGTGTGGCTCGTATCGATCAATTCACCGCCCAGCTCTGCGACCTGTCCCGGAAAGACACCCCGCAAACTGCGACAACGCCCGCCGACGGCCGTGCCCGCCTCGTAGACGCTTGCAGCCACACCCTTGCCTGCCAACCGGTCAGCACAGAGCAGACCGGCCAAACCCGCGCCGACGATACCGATCGAACCGGACGTGCCTGGCGCCGCCCATGCGACGCTGCCCGCTATCCCGGACACCCCGGCGACACAGGCGCCGGCCGCCATTTTTTTCAGGAATCCACGGCGTTCGCGCTGTTGCGCACGATGCTCCTGCACCACATCGGCCGCCGACCTGCGCTGCTGTTCGCATTGCTCGGCCAGATGCAGCCATCTCATCAAATCACGGAACTGTGCAGAACCCGCCATTGCAATCTCCTTGTCAGGCAGCAGAAAATCCATTCGATCGAAAACGCGGAAAACCGGCATCCGGCGAACGCTCGGACTTACGGATATTACGCATAAAAGTCCGGGGAACAATGCCGACGATATCGTCCGACAAAGCAGTCCGCTTCGTTTTTACGCACGCCGCTATTGGCCGCCCGGATGGTGGGGTTCGCTGCGCTCACCGCCACCCTACGCAAACGGCTCGTGTTCCGTTAGGGTGATGCGATGCATCACGCCGAACACTACCCCGCCATCGTCGCGTTCCTCTCCGGCATCGGCCTCCACATCACGGAGGAGACGCTGCCGGGGGATACCTTCCTGCCGGGCATCGCGCTTCGGGCCGGTGGTCTGGTGGTCGATCCCGAACAGCTGACATGGCCCGGCGATCTGCTGCACGAGGCCGGGCATCTCGCGGTGTTGCCGGCTGCGCTGCGCGGCGATGCCCACGACGACCAGCTGAATCACGAAGGCGTCGAGCATGCCAGCGAGTTGGAGGCGATGGCGTGGGCGTATGCGGCGGCGGTCGAGTTGTCGCTGCCGACCGGGGTGCTGATCCACGATGGCGGCTACAACGGCAAGTCTCGGGATCTGCTGCAGATGTACACCTTCGGCGTGTACCCGGGGCTGCGTGGACTGTGCGCGAGCGGCATGACGGCGGCGCAGGGATTCACACCCGACGACGGGACGGTGCAGTATCCGCAGATGCTGCGTTGGCTGCGCGATTGAAGCTGTGACTTCGTGGGGTGGGGCTTGGCCCGCCGTTGCCGGCAAGGCGAAACACCGCAATGATCGGGGCGGCTTTTCACAAACGAAGCCGTTGATTACGCGGTGACGGTGGGCCGGGGCCCACCCTACGGATTCTTCGGCGCGTCCGCCTTGAATATTTCATCGAACTTCTGTCGCAGCAGGTTCTTCTGCACCTTGCCCATGGTGTTGCGCGGCAGTTCGGCGACGATCTCCAGCGCCTTCGGCTGTTTGTAGCGCGCGAGCTGTTCGCGCAGTACGGCGTCGATGGCGGCAAGATCCAACCTTGCATCCGGCTGCGCGACCAGAACAGCGACCACCGCTTCGCCGAAGTCGGGATGCGGGACGCCGATCACTGCGGATTCCAGCACGCCGGGCTGTTCGTCGAGCAGCAGTTCGACTTCCTTCGGATAGACGTTGAAGCCGCCGGTGATGATCAGATCCTTCTGGCGGCCGACGAGGGTGAGATAGCCGTCGTCGCTGAAGCAGCCGAGGTCGCCGGTGATGAAAAAACCGTTGTCGCGGAATTCCTCCTGCGTTTTCTCCTGCATCCGCCAATAGCCCTTGAACACGTTCGGACCGCGCACTTCGACCACGCCGGTCTCGCCTGCGGGCAGCGGCGTGCCGGTATCGGGATCGGCGACGATCACTTCGACGCCCGGCAGCGGCAGGCCGACGGTGCCGGCGCGGCGGTCGCCTGCGTACGGGTTCGAGGTGTTCATATTGGTTTCGGTCATGCCATAGCGTTCGAGGATGCGGTGCCCGGTGCGCGCCTCGAACGCGACATGCGTTTCGGCCAGCAGCGGCGCGGAGCCCGAGACGAACAGCCGCATACCGCCGCACAGCGCGCGATCGAACTGCGGCGCATCGAGCAGGCGCGTGTAGAAGGTGGGCACACCCATCAACACGGTCGCTTGCGGCAGCAGGCGCAGGATCGCATCGAGATCGAAACCCGGCAGGAACAGCATCGATGCGCCGCTGAGCAGGGTCACATTGGTCGCGACGAACAATCCGTGGGTGTGGAAGATTGGCAGCGCGTGCAGCAGCACATCATCTGCGGCATAGCGCCACTCGCGCGCCAGCGCTTCGGCGTTCGAGAGCAGATTCGCGTGGGTCAGCATCGCGCCTTTCGAGCGTCCGGTGGTGCCCGAGGTGTAGAGCAGCGCGGCGAGATCGTCCTCGTCGCAGTTCTCGACAGCGAAGACCTCCGGCTGCGCGTCGCACAGGTCGCGGAAACCGCCGCGCCCGTCCGCGCCCAGCGTCGACAGCGTCGCGCCGTGCGCGGCGGCGATCGGCGCCAGCGCATCGGCGCGTGCGGGATCGACCAACAGCAGCGCGGGCTGGGCATCGCCGACGAAATAATCCACTTCCGCAGCGGTGTAGGCGGCATTGAGCGGCAGAAACACGGCGCCGACTGCCGCAGTCGCTCCGTAGACCGCCAGCGCCTCCGGCGTCTTCGCGATCTGCACTGCAACGCGATCTCCCGCACGCACACCTTGCCCACGCAGCGCACCTGCGGCGCGATGCACCATCGCGAGGAATTCGACGCCGGAAATGGAGACGCCGTCGGGCTGCGTGAGAAACGGCGACGGCTTGCCGGCGAGCGGCGCGAACAGGCGATCGTAAAGCGGATTCGGCACGGGGTGACCTCGACTCTTGCGCGCGTGGATGCGAGTGCAATGCTAACCGCACGCTTGCGCATGCGTAGACTCGACGCCGCGTTTTTCATCGCGTCCTTGTGGCACCAAGACCAAAGTCGATACCGCACCAAAACGATCCTGCTTGAAAAAGCTGCTGAAGACTGTTAACCATATGGATGACAGCGAGAGGCAATCCCGGGCAGCGCTGGCCCGGGATGTCTACAGGAGGCTCGCGAGCGGCGCTCCGCAGGACATTGCGGGGAGTGGAAAGGATTCCGACGGCCCTTGTGGCTGTCGATACGACGGCGCTCGCCGCAGGGGCTTCATGGAAGCGATACCGGTACGACAGGGGCTAGACCAGGACGATCTGGTCTGTCATTGCGCGGGCGTGACCCGCGGACGCATCAAATCCGCGATCGCCACGGCGCCGGCATCCACGCTCGAATCGCTGGGCGCACAGCTCGGCTGCGGCGTGCAGTGCGGTTGCTGCCGGCCGCTGGTGCAGGAGCTGCTCGGCCAATCGCCGTGGTACGAGGTGGCGAACGCCACCAGGACTACGCTGACCGACGGCAGCAACCCGGAACGGCGGATCGTGCAGTTGGATCTGCAGTTGGTCGGTTTCCCGCCGTATCCGCAGGCGCAGCCCGCGCAGCATGTGGTGCTGCAGGCGTGGCTCGACGAAAGCTGGATCACGCGCACTTACACGGTCGTGCGCCAGTCCGAGGACGGCAATACGGTCAGCATCGCGATGCGCCGGATCGAGGGCGGCGAGTTCGGCCCGCGACTGATCGATGCCGACGACGCGACGTTTGCTGCGATCCCGCTGCGCATCGCGATTCCCGCCGGCGAGATCGCACCCGCCGACAGCCGGCCGATGGTGTGTTTCGTCGCTGGCGTGGGTGTGACCCTGGCGCTGTCGCTGTTGCACGGCCGCCGTCCGGGCCAGCATCTGCATGTGGATTACAGCGCATCCCGGCGCGGCGACATGGTCTACGCCGATCGCATCGAAAGCTCCGCCAGCAGTGGCCAGGAGGTCAGCTGCCATCTGCGCACCGACGATGTCGACGGCTTCATCGACGACGAGGACATTCTCGAAACCGTGAAACAGTTCCCGGGCGCGCGCCACTACGTCTGCGGGCCGCCTGCCTACACGCGGCGACTGGTCGACGGTCTGCACAAGGCCGAAGTGCCCGATGCCGACGTGCGCGTGGAGGCTTTCTTCCTCAAGACCAATGCGCGGCCGCGACGGAGCATCCGCCGTCTGGCCTACGCTGCGGGCATCGCCCTCGCCTTCCTGCCACTGCTGCTGCTCGCACCGGCGCTGGCGAAATTCGTGCCCAACGATGCGCACAACCCCGGGCATGTCGATCTGGAATGCAGCGAATGCCATCGCGAAGCGCCGGGCACGATGCGTCAGCAGTTGCAGGCCAAGACGAAGCATCTGCTGGGGCTGCGCGCCAGCGATATCGCCTTCGGCAACCACCCGGTGAACAATGCCGCCTGCGTCGGCTGTCACGACGATCGCGACGATCGCCACCCTGCCTATCGTTTCCTCGAACCGCGCTTCGCTGCCGCGCGCGAAACGCTCGCACCGCAGTTGTGCGTGAGCTGTCATCGCGAACACACCGGTACGCGCGTGAGCCAGACAGATACCGGCTTCTGCGCCGCCTGCCACAGCGATACGAAAGTGAAGGATGACCCTGCACGCCCGACGCACGCGGTGCTGTTCCGCGACAAGCGCTGGGACACCTGCCTGACCTGCCACGATTTCCACGGCAACCATCCGCACGATCCGCCGCACGACCTGAAGGACGCCATCGCGCCCCAGACGATCGCCGCTTATCTGCGCGCCGCCGAATCGCCATACGGCGAACCGGTGGTGAAAGCCAAACAGCCCGAGACCTCGCCATGACCCTGCCGAAGATCGACAAATCCGTACTCGCGCTTGCGGCACTCGCCGTGGTGGGCATCTATCTGTTCGCGACCGCGCCGGCCGATCTGGAGAGCGATCAGGGCAGCGGACGGACCGTGCCGGTGGAAACACTGTTCCGGCTGTTGGACGCGGAGAACGCGTCGATCCGCAAGCTGTACACCACCGACATCGTCACCCCCGGTCTCAAGAACGGTCTGGAATATCGCGAAGACTGGAAAGACAAGGACGTGCACGCCGGCCCGCTGCCCGCATTGGTGCTGCGCGAAACCGCCAACCGGCTGCAGCAACGCGTGCCGGACCTCAGCCTGTTTCTCGGTTCGACTTTTCCGATCGAAGCGTCCAACCAGTTCAAGGGCGCGCAGCTGGGATATTTCGACAAGATCGACAAGAACCGGCAACCGCAGTTCTTCCTCGACGAGAGCAGCGGTCGCTACACCGCGATGTTCGCCGACATCGCCGGCGCGCCGGCCTGCGTCAAATGCCACAACGAACACCCGAAAAGTCCGCGCAAGGACTGGAAACTCGACGATGTGATGGGTGCGACGACGTGGTCGTTTCCGCGCAAACAGGTGTCGACCGATGAAGTGATGGAAATTCTCGGCGCCTACCGCACCGCCGCGCTGGACACGTACAGCGCATACCTGAAGGAAACCGAAAGCTTCGCTGACGGGGAGCGGCCGCAACTCGGCGCACGCTGGCCGAAAGACGGCCTGTATCTGCCCGATATCGACACCTTCCGCAAAAGCGTCGAAGAGCGCAATTCGACCGCATCGTTGAACCTGTTGCTGCAGACATCCGCCGCGCCGGAACGCGCCGTCGCAGTCAAGGGCGACGCAAAGCCCGCCACGAGCGGCGCCAGCAAGCCGGACAAAGCGGGGACCGCGCCGTGAGCGCCTCGCTGCGTCGACCGCCACCGAAATCGGCGTACCAGAACGCGCTGACGGTGGCGTCGTGGTGTGCGCTGGTCGGCGTGACGGTGTCCTGCGTGGCGTGGCTGTTGGCGCCGCGCTGGAGTGCGCTGTTCGCGCTGCAACAAATGCAGGCCTACAAACAGATCACCGGCTACACCCTCGTCGGTCTGCTCAGCTTCGACCTGTCGCTGGCATTGATCAAACGCCGGCTCGTGCGCGGATCCTCGCTGCGCGCATTGCAGCTCGCGCATCGCATCCTCGGTCTGACGATGCTGGTGCTGCTGGTGTTGCACGCCGGTTTCGCGCACGCCGGTTTCCTGCACGCCACGTTCGCGGTGACCATGCTGGTCGTGGTCGCAGGCGCCTTGTTGAATCTGCTGCCGAGCCATCGCCTGGGCTCGTGGGGACAGTGGACCACCGCCCTGCATATCGGCGCCGGCTGCCTGCTCGCGGCGCTGGCGGTGATGCATCTGTATTTCGTCTATCGCTATGCCGGCTGAGGCGCGGCGACGGTACGCAGGTGCACCAGCGATGCGCAGCTGCGCCCCGCCCGGCACCGGTGCCCGACCGCGCGCCGGTATACCCCAGCCACCGCTATCCGCCGTTGCGGGAGGCCGGTGGATTCTTCGTCCCGGTCGATGCGCCACCCCGGGCGCATCGATATCTTGGACCCCGTCTCAAGGAGAGCAGACAATGAAACATTCATTCCGCGCCGCACTGTTCGCGTTGGCCCTCGTGGCCTGCGCATGGCTGCCAGGCACCGCGTCCGCCCAGGGCGTCCTGATGGGCAGCGCCGACCTCGACGGCGACAGCATCGCCGAGCAGGTCTACAACAATGGCTCCTACATCACCGTCAAGAACACCAGCGGCAGTTCCTACAACTATCAGGTCAGCACGGGCTCGTGGGCCCTGCTGTACGGCAACTTCAGCAGCGTGGCGAATCTGGACGGTCAGGCCGGCGCCGAGATCTCGATCAACCGCGGCAACTCACTGCTGGTCATCAACCATCATTCGCGCAGCACCTACAGCTATCCGATGAGCGGCTCCTGGGCCGCATCGCCCGGCGGCATCACCGACCTGGACGGCATCGCCGGGGCCGAGATCGCCATCGTGGCCGCCGACGCGCTGCGCATCGTTCACCACAGCTCCCGCAGCACGAACTCGATGCCCATGTCCGGCACCTACGCGATCGCCGTCTACGGCATCAAGGACCTCGACGGCCAGCCCGGCGCCGAGATCCCGATCGCCAACGGCTCGGCACTGCGGATCTACAACGACCGCACCCGCAGCATGCGCAGCACGCCGGTCAGCAGCGGCAGCTGGGCCATCTGCAACGACCCGGGCATCCCCAACTGCGTCAGCAACATGAACGCCAGCGCAGGCGCCGAACTGGTGCTGATCCTTCCCAACTACATCAGCGTCTACAGCTACGTCACCGGGTCGATGAACAATTACATCGTCAACACCCAGTACGCGATCCTGTCCGACGGCGTGCGCGATTTCGACGGCATCGCCGGCAACGACATCGCGGTGGCCCGCAGCGACGGCAACATCAATATCATCCGTCCGCAGACCGGCAGCGTGCAGCTGATCAACGGCAGCAGCACCTTCGGCACCTGGTGGACACTGCTGAACTACGCCAATCTCGACGGCGTGGCCGGCGACGAAATCCGCGTCCGCAACAACGCCAACAACCGCATCTATCGCGTCTATCCGCGCTCGGGCACCGTCTCGGCAGAATGAGTGCGGCAACGGCGCGGCCGCGATCCGCAACCGCGCCGTCCGTGCCAAGATAGGGCATGGACAAATCCTTCGATCTCATCGTTTTCGGCGCCACCGGCTTCACCGGCCGGCTGGTCGCCGAATATCTCAATACGACCTATGGCGTCGGCGGCTCCGTGCGCTGGGCCATGGCCGGACGCAGCGCAACCAAGCTCGCGGAAATCCGCGATGCCCTCGCGATCGACAAGGCGTTGCCGCTGCTGGTGGCGGACGCCAACGACACCGGCGCGCTGGCCGCACTCGTCAAGCAGGCGCGGGTGGTGCTGACCACGGTCGGTCCGTATCAGCTGTACGGGGACGCCCTGATCCGCGCCTGCGCTGATGCCGGCACCGATTACGTCGATCTCTGCGGCGAACCGGGCTGGATGGCGCATATGATCCCGCAACTGCAGGACACCGCCCGCGCCAGCGGCGCCCGCATCGTATTCTCCTGCGGCTTCGATTCGATCCCCTTCGACCTCGGCGTGGTCCACGCGCAGCACGAAGCGCAACAGCGCCTGGGCGCACCACTGGCGCGCGTCCACGGCCGGGTGAAGGTGATGAAAGGTACGTTCTCCGGCGGCACCATCGCCAGCATGCTCGCAACGATGGCAGCGATCGGCCGCAACCGCGCACTCATCAAGACCCTCGGCGACCCGTTCGCGCTCACGCCCGGTTTCCGCGGCCCGCGCCAGCCGAACGACAATATCGCCGCGTTCGATGAGCTGGCGAACAGCTGGACTGGACCGTTCGTGATGGCGACGATCAACACCAAGAACGTGCACCGCAGCCATCTGCTGCTGGGGCATCCGTGGGGCAAGGATTTCATCTACAGCGAACGCATGCTCACCGGCGACGGTGCCAGCGGCGAAAAGCGCGCGAAGAAGATGGCGCGCGCGTCGAAGCTGCAGACCATGCTGCTGGCCTTCGCGCCTACGCGCGCGCTGCTGCGCAAATTCAAATTGCCGAAGCCCGGCGAAGGCCCCACCAAGGAACAGCGCGAGAAAGGCCGCTACGAAGTGCTGTTCTTCGGCGAAACCGCCGATGGCAAGAAACTTACGACCAGCGTGGCCGGCGACCGCGACCCGGGCTACGGATCGACCTGCAAGATGATCGCCGAAGCCGCGCTGTGCCTCGTGCAGGACATCGACCACAAGACGACGCGCGGCGGCGTCTGGACGCCGGGCGCGGCGATGGGGATGACATTGGTGAAGCGGCTGGAAGATCGCGCGGGATTGACGTTCCGCATGATCTGACGTGAACAACCCACCTTAGCCATCTCGGACATGGACGAGTTTGCAGCGAAATGTATTCGTCTTTCGAGCGAATGATGTGCAAATGCAGAATTAAGTGATCGCAAATTAGCGACAACCCTCGATCAGCAATTATTTTGGATCAGTAGACTCGGCTCTCATGCTGTCACTAATGACAGTACACTTTTGCATGAAAACGACATAGCTTTTCGTATTGAATGACTCACACAAGGACACGAAATGAATACGTCATCTTGCAGGATTTTTTTGCCAGTAATTTTCACATTACTGACCTCCCTCGCTCTCACGAGCGGAGCGACTATGGCGGCAAGGCCAATCGTCAAAAAAGAAACTTTTCGGTCGTTTACATCACTAAACGACAAGGAACTTCAAGTTATCCGACGCGAAAGAAAAGACGTTATTCTTTCCGAACAATCACCGCCAAGCCCAGCGTCAAAAATAATTAGACTTGTTGGAAAAGATGGAAGGACCGGTCAAATTCAGGTTTACTATTTAAACACATGCACTGGAACACTTCAGAATTCACTTGGATCCATTGTCTACCAATATCCTGGCGAATGGGGTGGCGGCGATTGTTGATGTCCAATCAAAACCGCTGAAGATTGCGTACCGACAAAAACCCGGCACGCAATCTTCCGGGTTCAATAACATTTATTCTTTGCGATAGACCTGCGCGCCCTGCGCCAGAAACTCCGCCGATTTCTCCGCCATCCCGGCTTCCAGTGCTTGTTGTTCGTCGACGCCGTGCTCGGCGGCGTAATCACGCACGTCCTGGGTGATCTTCATCGAACAGAAATGCGGGCCGCACATCGAGCAGAAATGCGCGCTCTTGTGCGCATCCTTCGGCATGGTTTCGTCGTGGAATTCCTGGGCTTTCTCGGGATCCAGGCCGAGGTGGAACTGGTCTTCCCAGCGGAACTCGAAGCGCGCCTTGCTCAGCGCGTTGTCGCGGATCTGCGCGCCCGGATGACCCTTGGCCAGATCGGCGGCATGCGCGGCGATCTTGTAGGCCATGATGCCGTCGCGCACGTCCTGGCGGTTCGGCAGGCCCAGATGCTCCTTCGGCGTGACGTAGCAAAGCATCGCGCAGCCGTACCAGCCGATCATGGCCGCGCCGATCGCCGAAGTGATGTGGTCGTAGCCTGGCGCGATGTCGGTGGTCAGCGGGCCAAGCGTGTAGAAAGGCGCTTCGCCGCATTCGCTCAGCTGCTTGTCCATGTTTTCCTTGATCAACTGCATCGGCACGTGGCCGGGGCCTTCGATCATGGTCTGCACGTCGTGCTTCCACGCGATCTTCGTCAATTCGCCCAGCGCTTCGAGTTCGCCGAACTGCGCGGCGTCGTTGGCGTCCGCGATGCAACCCGGACGCAGGCCATCGCCCAGCGAGAAGGCCACGTCGTAAGCCTTCATGATCTCGCAGATGTCTTCGAAGTGCGTGTAGAGGAAATTTTCCCTGTGATGCGCGAGGCACCACTTCGCCATGATCGAACCGCCGCGCGAGACGATGCCGGTCACGCGCTTGGCGGTGAGCGGCACATGGCGCAGCAGCACGCCGGCATGGATGGTGAAGTAGTCGACGCCCTGCTCCGCCTGCTCGATCAGGGTGTCGCGGAAGATCTCCCAGTTCAGTTCCTCTGCGCGGCCGTCGACTTTCTCGAGCGCCTGATAGATCGGCACAGTACCGATCGGCACCGGCGAATTGCGGATGATCCATTCGCGGGTTTCGTGGATGTGCTTGCCGGTGCTGAGATCCATCACCGTGTCGCCGCCCCAGCGGATCGCCCACACCAGTTTCTCGACTTCCTCGGCGATGCCGGAACTCACCGCGGAGTTGCCGATGTTGGCGTTGATCTTGGTCAGGAAGTTGCGGCCGATGATCATCGGCTCGCTTTCCGGGTGGTTGATGTTGTTCGGCAGGATCGCGCGCCCGCGCGCGATCTCGTCGCGCACGAATTCGGGGGTGATGAATGTCTGGATGTTCGCGCCGAAGCTTACGCCCGGATGCTGCAGCAGCAGATGCGCTTCGCGTACCGCGTCGAGACGCTGGTTTTCGCGGATCGCCACGTATTCCATTTCCGGCGTCACGATGCCGCGCCTGGCGTAGTGCATCTGCGAGACGTTGGCGCCGTCTTTTGCGCGACGCGGCAACGCGCGATTCGGAAAGCGCACCGCGTCGAGCTTGGGATTGCCTTCGCGACCGCGACCGAATTCGGAACTCAGCGCGGACAGTCGCTCGGTATCGCCGCGCGCTTCGATCCAGCCGGCGCGCAGTGGGGCAAGACCGGAAGCGAGATCGATCCGCGCATCCGGATCGGTGTAGGGGCCGGACGGGTCGTAGATGGTGACCGGCGCATTCGTCTCGCCGCCGAACAGGGTCGGCGTCTGCGACAGCGCGACTTCGCGCATCGCGACGCGGATATCGGAACGCGAGCCTTCGACGAAGATCTTGCGCGAGCCGGGAATCGGCCGGGTCACGGATTCGGAAAGCTGGTCGGTCTGCTGCAGCAGCGTGGAAGGCACGGCATTCATCGGCATTCGTCCTGTGGTGGCGCAATGTGTGGACGAAGCGGGACGCGGCGCGAAGGCCGACGGGCCTCCGGTATCGCGAAGCTTCCCTACGCCGGTGTCAACCGGATCAGGTTCGAAGGGTCTGTCTCAATCGCCGGAAACCGGCGATACCCCCGCTTCTGTCGGGTATTTGACCATGTCCGGGCGACGACAGCTAGACTAGCGCGGACACCCCACCTGCCTCGCAATGGAGCTGCGCTTGAAGACACGACGGGTATACGACTGGTTCGTTTTGCGCGGCCGCCTGCGTCGACGAGACTTTTGGGCAAAAGCGCTCGTCAGCGCCCTGTTCTTCATCATGCTGTTCGTGCTGCTGCAGCGGCTGTTCGGCAGTGACGGCACGTTGGTGTTGTACCCGCCGTTTTTCGCGGTATGGCTGTCGTTGATGGCGAGACGCCTGCACGATCAGGCCAAATCGGCCTGGTGGTTGTTCATGGCGCTGGTGCCGGTGCTGGGTCCGCTGGTGATGGCGTTTCTGTTGACGCTTGTCCGTGGCACCGAAGGCGACAATCAGTACGGCGCGGATCCGATCACTGCGGGGCGCGACTATCTGAAGGTGGCTGTACATGCAGCCGAATGACTCCGCGCGGATCGTTGTCAACGACGTCACCAGGTTGAATCCTGTCCCGGTCTGGGCGGTCTCGAGACCGGGTTCGGTCGAGGACGTTCAGGACGCCGTCCGGCGCGCGGATGGACCGATTTCGATCGGCGGCGGCCATTTCAGCATGGGCGGGCAAACCGCCAGTCCAGGCAGCCTGCATCTGGACATGCGTGGATTGAATCGGGTCATCCGTTTCGACCCACTGCAGCGCAGAATCCGGGTACAGGCCGGTATCCGCTGGTGCGACATCCAGCGGTTCGTCGATCCGCACGGCATGTCGGTGCAGATCATGCAGACCTACGCCAATTTCACCGTCGGCGGGTCGCTGAGCGTGAACGCGCACGGCCGTTACGTCGGTCTTGGTCCGCTGATTTTCTCGGTGCGCGCGATCGGACTGATACTCGCGGATGGTGCGTTCGTCGAAGCGACGCCCACCGAGCACGCCGACCTGTTCCATGGCGCCATCGGCGGCTATGGCGGCCTGGGCGTGATCGTCGAAGCGGAGCTTCAGCTGACCGAAAACACGAGGGTGGCGCGCGAACACGTTTATCTTCCGGCAAGGGACTATCTGCAGCATTTCCGTCAGCGCGTGCGCGACTCCGGTACGGCCGTCTTTCATAACGCCGATCTCTACCCGCCCGCCTACGACCATGTCCGCGCCGTCACCTGGCGACAGACTCCGCTCGCCGCCACGGCCAAAGAGCGCCTGCAGCCGCTGCGCGACACGTTCCCGTTGCACAGGTTCTTTTTCTGGGCGTTCACCGAAACCTTCGGCGGGAAATGGAGGCGGCAACACATCTACGATCCGCTGCTGTATCTGGGCAACCCGGTGCATTGGCGCAATTACGAAGCCGGTTACGACGTGGCCGAGCTGGAGCCCGTCTCGCGCAAACGCAGCACCTACGTGCTGCAGGAGTATTTCGTGCCGGTCGCGCGTTTCGACGAATTCGTGCCGAAAATGGCCGAAATCCTTCAGCGCCATCGGGTCAACGCGGTGAACGTGTCGGTGCGTCACGCCTTCGCGGATCCCGGCTCGCTGATGGCATGGGCGCGCGAGGAAGTCTTCGCTTTTGTGCTGTATCACAAGCAGCGCACGCGCTCGAACGCCAAAGCCCGCGTGGCCGTCTGGACCCGCGAATTGATCGAAGCCGCATTGAGCTGCGGCGGCACCTACTACCTGCCATACCAGCCGCATGCGACCGCCGAACAATTCCATCGCGCCTATCCGCGCGCGCGCGAGCTGTTCGCGCTCAAACGCCGTGTCGATCCGGATTTCCGCTGGCGCAATGTGCTCTGGGACCGGTATTACACGCAGAACCAGGAGCAGACCACCGTGTTATCCAGCCCATCTTCCGAAACCACAACACCCCAAGCAAAGTCCGACTTCAGGGCGGTCTACGGCTGTACGCGCGGCAACGACGATTTCTACCGGTTTCTGCAGAACATCTACCGTCTGTATCCGGAAGACAGGTTCCACGCACTGATCCAGAACGCCGCGCAGGTTCATGGCGACGACGAGTCGATCTACGGCACGCTGCAGGATCAACTGCCGTCGATCAAACCTTTCCTGTCCGAGCTCACCTACGCATTGCCTTCGCTGGGCAAGCAGAAGCGGGAAATGTCGCGGCAAACCCTGCAATTGCTCGGCGAGCAGCGTAGCTTCGACGGCTATCTGGAAATCGGCAGCACCGGGCGCTACATCAGCGATCTGCGCAAACACCTGCAACTGCACGGCGATATCATACTGGTCAACGATGTAGCGCCCGGAAATTCGCCTGTCGATATCGTCGAACGTGGCGGGCTGCGCAAAATCGGACGATTCGTGCCGCTCGACGACTACAAGGCGATACCCGCCGCCGCCATCGCCGATGCCAGCATAGAGCTGGCGACGTGCTACATCGGTCTGCATCATATCCCGCTCGATCTGTTGGACAGCTTCGTCGCCTCGCTGCAGCGGATCGTCAAGCCCGGAGGCTGGTTGATCCTTCGCGACCACGATGTGACGGATGCCTACATGCACGGGCTCGTGTCGCTGGCGCATGCCGTCTTCAATGCAGGCCTGGGGACGCCCTGGGAGATCAATGCCCACGAGTTGCGTCATTTCCGCACCATCGACGAATGGATCGAGATCCTTGGCAGGCATGGCTTCGATCACACCGGTCCGCGCCTGCTGCAGGACCACGATCCGACCATCAACACACTGCTCGCGTTTCGCCGCCGATGACTCGATGCCCCATGACTCGATGCTCCCACGCCATGCGGGCCGCAATCTGCGCAGCGCTGATCGCCGCAGGCTGCTGCAGCGCGCAAGCGCAGGAGGCGCCTGCGACGACAGCGCGCGTTCCGGCGGAGCTGCATGTGGATGCAGCCGACCGGCGCGGCGAAGAACAGACCTATCTGACATTCCCGGAATGGTTTCTGGTCTTCAGTCCGGCCGAATACGCCGAGATGTTGCGCACGCAGCCTTCCAGCGAGTTCCCGTGGTTCGGCCATATCGGTCAATTCTGGGGCGCCTATCGGCATGTGTTCGATGCCACTGCGGAGTATCCGTTCAACAGCGAATACCACACCATGATCTCGGTGATCGGTGTCAGCACCACGCTCGAATACGGGCTCAAGGGCAGCTACGAAACCCTCATCGGCCGGCTGACCGAACTGACCGCCGCGACCAATGTCACGCCGGAGGATCGACTCGCGACGAAACAAGCCCAGGACTATGTCGATTTCGTCCGGGTCCGGCCATGGTACGAATTCGACTTCATCGCACCGCTGCGCGCACTCTGGTCGGACACGCCATGGTGGGGGCCGCATGCGCTGCGCAAATGGGAGCGCCGCTACCTGTTGACCAGCGAATGGGCGATCAAAGCCGGCTACGCATGGCTGCTGGAAAAGGCGACGCGCTCGAGCTTCGATCCACCCAGCGATCAAACATTCGTCGTGGTCCAGGGGCTACCGGAAAACATCGAAGCGGCACTCCCCGCAGTGCAGCGCATCCGGAGCGTGGACGACCGGAGCCTGATCGCGATACCCCGCTACCAGGCATTCACCGAATACGCGCAATCGCTGGCCCACAGAGGCACCAGCTTCGTCGAAATCGCGGGCAACCGTGGGCCGATCCTGACCAGTCTGATCGCCCCATCGACATCGCCTGTGCCGCCAGGCGCAACGATCCTCTTCCGGCAACCCATCGTGACCCGTCCTGGCTACGAACGACGTATTCTGGAAATCGAGATCGCTCGACTCAGCGACGTCATCCGCGAACAGGATATCGAGCATGTTTTCGATTTCTAGCCGCCCTTGACGCTGTAGGATCCGCTCAGGACTGCGGTTCTTGATCGACGACGTGCGTTTCCACCGGGCCTGCGGCTGACGGATACCGCCGTGGCTTTCACCGCTGTATTCCACCGCTGTCCAAAGAACCACCACCATGCCACACACCATCACCTGGCGCGACCGTCTGCGCTACCGCTTCGAGAACACCCTGTCGCGCGGCACCGTCGCCATCATCGGCTGGCTGGCCCTGTTGTCCGCCGGCATCGTCGCGCTGGCGACACTGGCGATCTGGACGCTGCGGGTACGCACCGCTCCCGATAACGACGACAGCCGGATCGGCGCGCTGGAAGGCGCCTGGCAAAGCATGCTGCATGCGCTGGATCCCGGCACGCTGGCCGGCGACCAGGGCTGGCTTCTGCGCGCACTCATGCTGGTGGTCACCGTCGGCGGCATCTTCATCGTCAGCATGCTGATCGGCACGATCACCTCGGGTCTCGACGCGCGGCTGCAGGAGATGCGCAAAGGCCGCTCGCGGGTGATCGAATCCAACCACACGCTCATCCTGGGCTGGTCGAGCAAGGTGTTCTCGATCATCGGCGAGCTGATGATCGCCAACGAGAACCAGAAGCGCCCGTGCATCGTGATCCTGGCCGACCGCGACAAGGTCGAGATGGAAGACGACATCCGCGCGAAATTCCCGAGCACGAAGAATACCCGGGTGATCTGCCGCAGCGGCGATCCGCTGGATCTCGACGACCTTGCAGTGGCTGCGCCGCACAAGGCGCGTTCGATCATCGTGCTGGCGCCGGAAACCGAAAATCCGGATATCCACGTGATCAAGTCGGTGCTGGCGATCACCAACAATCCGGATCGCCGCGAGGATGCGTACCACGTCGTCGCCGAAATCCGCGATGCGCACAATCTCGAGGCCGCGCATCTGGTCGGCGGCAAGGAAGCGGTGTTCGTGCAGGGCGCCGATCTGATCGCCCGCGTCACCGCGCAGACCTGCCGGCAATCGGGTCTGAGCGTGGTCTACACCGAACTGCTGGATTTCGACGGCGCGGAAATCTATTTCACGCCAGCGGGCAGCTTGGCCGGGCGCAATTATCGCCAGGTATTGTCGAGTTTCGAGGACTCGGCGGTGATCGGCCTGATGCACGGCGACGGCGAGATGCAGATCAATCCGGTCATGGAGACGGTCCTGCGCGCCGACGACCAGATCATCGCGATCAGCGAAGACGACGACACCCTGATTCCATCGAAAACCGCCGCACCGAAATCCGATGCGTCGTGCATCGTCGATGGCATGAAAGCTGAATCGATGCCCGAGCGTACGCTGGTGCTGGGCTGGAACGAAAAGACCGAAGCGGTGATCCGCGAGCTCGACAACTACGTTGCCGCAGGCTCGAAGATCACGGTGATCCGCGCCTGGGGCGAGGACGAAGCAAGTCTGGCCGCCGCCGGTGCACTCAAACGCCAGCGCATGGCGCTGGTGACCGGCGATATCGCCAGTCTGGCCACGCTGGAATGGGCGCGCGTCACCGAGTACGACCACATCATCGTAATGAGCGACACCCGGTTGCCGATCCAGGAAGCGGACGCGCAGACCCTGATCTGCCTGCTGCATCTGCGCAATCTCGCCGAAGCCAGCGGCAAGGATCTGAGCATCGTCAGTGAGATGATGGACCTGCGCAATCGCGCGCTGGCGCAGGTCGCGCGCGCCGACGATTTCATCGTCAGCGATACGCTGGTCAGTCTGATGCTGTCGCAGCTGTCGGAAAACAGGCATCTCGACCGCGTGTTCCGGACACTGTTCAGCGCCGACGGTTCGGAGATCTATATCCGGCCCGCGAGCGATTACATCGCGGCCGGGAACGAGGTCGATTTCCACACCGTCATCGAAGCCGCCGCGCGACGCGGCGAAACCGCGATCGGCTATCGCATCGTCGCCGACGGCGGCGACTCGACGCGTGGCTTCGGGGTGAAGGTCAATCCGCACAAATCGGCGCGAATCCGATTCGCGCCGGACGATCAGCTGATCGTGCTGGCCGAGGATTGAGGGTGACTGCGAGCCGGGTCGCCGGCTCGCGATGATCAACGCAGGGCGGCGTTGATCTTGTCGAGAGTTGCAGACCCCGGGCTCAATTCCGCCGCGCCCAGCGTGTTCAGCGGTGCAGCGACGGTGTTGAGATGCTGGTGCAGGTCGCCAGCCTCGCCATCGACGTACAGCAGGCCGGTCACCACTTCGCCGCGCGCGTGGTGCTGCTGGATGAAGTTCATCGACGCGATGCGGTCGCGCGGGTCGTATTCCGCCTCCAGTTTGCGCAGGCGCAGCACCGAACCGTCGTGCTGTTCGACCGAGATCGTGTCGCCGGGCGCGTAGTCGACGGCGATTTCCGCGCGCGGCAGCATCACATCGAGCTGGTTGACCGCATCGTTGTGCTCGCGCACGTAGTCGTAGCTCTTGGTGCTGCCGGCGTGGTTGTTGAAGGCGACGCAGGGGCTGATCACGTCGATGAACGCGGTGCCGCGATGCGACAGCGCGCCCTTGATCAACGGCACCAGCTGCTTCTTGTCGCCGGAAAATCCGCGACCGACGTAGCTCGCACCCAACTGCAGCGCCATCGTGACCAGATCCAGCGGGCTGTCGGTGTTGGCGACGCCTTTCTTCGACACCGACCCCTGATCCGCCGTTGCCGAAAACTGACCCTTGGTCAAACCATAGACGCCGTTGTTCTCGACGATGTAGACCATGTTCACGCCGCGACGGATCGCATGCACGAACTGGCCGATGCCGATCGATGCGGAATCGCCGTCGCCGGACACGCCCAGATAGATCAGATCGCGATTGGCGAGGTTGGCGCCGGTCAGCACCGACGGCATGCGGCCGTGCACGGTATTGAAGCCGTGCGACTGGCCGAGGAAATAGTCCGGCGTCTTGCTGCTGCAGCCGATGCCCGACAGCTTGGCGACGCGATGCGGTTCGATATCCAGCTCCCAGCAGGCCTGGATGATCGCCGCCGAGATCGAATCGTGTCCGCAGCCCGCGCACAACGTGCTGATCTTGCCCTCGTAATCGCGGCGGGTGAAGCCGATCGCGTTGCAGCCGAGCGACGGGTGATGCAGTTTCGGTTTGGTGAGATAAGTCATCTGAATCTCTCTGTCGTTGGCCCCTCTCCCACCGGGAGAGGGGTTGGGGAGAGGGTTCGGAGAAGCGGCGAACTGTCAACGCTGCGCAATATCCGCACCCTCATCCGCCCTTCGGGCACCTTCTCCCGACGGGAGAAGGGAACGCTAAGCCACCTTCTCGCGTTGTTCGACGGGGCGGACACGTGCCGCGATGGCATCGGCGATGAAGCGCGCAGTGATCGGAGTGCCGTCGTAGTGCAGCACCGCGATCAGCCGGGCCGGATCGATGCCGAATTCGTTGATCAGCAGGCTGCGCAGCTGGCCGTCCCGGTTCTGTTCGATCACGAACACGGACTCGTGCGCATCGATGAACTCGCGCACCGATTCCGGGAACGGGAACGCGCGCAGCCGCAGCGTATCCAGCGGAATATCCTGATCGTGCAGGCGCTCGATGGCTTCCTGCATCGCGGGGCTGGTTGAACCGAAATAGATCGCGCCGAACCGCGACGGCAATTCGGTCTGCGACACGATCGGCTGCGGGACGAGCGTCTTCGCGGTGTCGAACTTCCGCAGCAGCCGCTGCATGTTGTAGACGTAGTCCGGGCCGCGCTCGGAATACTGCGCCTGCGGGTTGCGCGAGGTGCCCCGGGTGAAATACGCCCCTTTGTCCGGGTGCGTGCCCGGATAGGTGCGATACGGAATGCCGTCGCCGTCGATGTCCTTGTAGCGCGCGAATTCCTTTCCCGCCTCAAGTTCGTCGCTGGTCAATACCTTGCCGCGATCGTAGACACGTTTGTCGTCCCACACGAACGGTTCGCACAGCCGCTGGTTCATGCCGATGTCCAGATCGGTCATCACGAAGATCGGGGTTTGCAGGCGGTCGGCCAGATCGAGCGCCGCTGCCGAAAACTCGAAACACTCGCGCGGATCTTCCGGGAACAGCAGCACATGCTTGGTGTCGCCGTGCGATGCGTACGCTGCGGCGAGGATGTCGGACTGCTGCGTGCGCGTGGGCATGCCGGTCGACGGCCCGCCGCGCTGCACGTCGATGATGGTCACCGGAATCTCGGCGAAATACGCCAGGCCGATGAACTCGTTCATCAACGAGACGCCGGGGCCCGATGTCGCGGTGAAGGCGCGCGCGCCGTTCCAGCCCGCGCCGACCACCATGCCGACCGAAGCGATCTCGTCCTCGGCCTGGATCATCGCGTATCGGGTCTGTCCGTCGCCGTCGGTGCGGTATTTCTGGCAGTATTTCTGGAACGCCTCGGCGACCGACGACGATGGCGTGATCGGATACCACGCGCACACCGTCGCGCCGCCGTAGACGCAGCCGAGCGCGGCGGCGGCGTTGCCTTCGACGAAGATCCGGTTGCCGACCGCGTCGGCCTTGCGCACGCGCAGACCGATCGGGCACGGCAGATGTTTCAGCGCCCAATCGCGACCGAGATGCAGGGCTTCGATGTTGGGTTTGAGCAGTTTTTCCTTGCCCTTGTACTGTTCGGCGATCAGGGTCTCGATCGCGGGCACGTCGATATCGAGCAATGCGCTCAATGCGCCGACGTACATGATGTTCTTGAACAGCTGGCGCTGGCGCGGATCGCTGTAGGTGGCGTTGCAGATTTCGGTGAGCGGCACGCCGAGGATCTGGATGTCGTCGCGGAACTTCGACTTCGACGCCGGCTTGCTGCTGTCGTAGACGAGATAGCCGCCGGGTTCGATTTCCCTGATGTCGTCGTCCCAGGTCTGCGGATTCATCGCCACCATCAGATCGACGCCGCCACGACGGCCCAGCCAACCGCGTTCGGTCACGCGCACTTCGTACCAGGTCGGCAGGCCCTGGATGTTCGAAGGAAAGATATTGCGCGGACTGACCGGCACGCCCATGCGCAGGATGGCCTTGGCGAACAGTTCATTCGCCGATGCCGAGCCGGAACCGTTGACGTTGGCGAATTTGACGACGAAATCGTTGATCGCCTGCAGTTGCGTCTGCTGCGGCTGCGTCGAGTGTGCGGGCGTCATGCGGCCTCCTTCTTCTGCGCGCTGCGGCAACCCGGCCCTGCGTAGGTTTCCTGCAGCAGGAATTTCTGCATATCCCAGGCACCGGTCGGGCAGCGTTCGGCGCACAGCCCGCAGTGCAGGCACACGTCTTCGTCTTTCACCATGACCCTCAGGGTTTTGAGCGGATCGGACACGTACAGGTCCTGCGACAGATTCAGGGCCGGCGCGGTCAGCCGCGTGCGCAGCTCCGCTTCGTCGCCGTTCCCGGTGAAGGTGATGCAATCGGTCGGACAGATATCGACGCAGGCATCGCATTCGATGCATTTGTCCTTGACGAACACGGTCTGCACGTCGCAATTGAGGCAACGCTGGGCCTCCTTCCACGCGGTGGCGGGATCGAATCCGACCTCGACCTCCACCGACATGCTGTCCAGTTTCTTCGCCGCTTCCGACCATGGCACCGCGTAGCGTTCGTCGGGCGAGACGCCGTTGTCGTAGCTCCATTCGTGGATGCCCATTTTCTGCGACATCAACGTCACACCCGGGGCGGGACGCTCGGCGGTGTCTTCGCCGCTCAAGCATTTGTCGATGCTGATCGCTGCGGCGTGGCCGTGCGCGACCGCCCAGATGATGTTCTTGGGCCCGAACGCGGCGTCGCCGCCGAACAGGACGTGCGGCAGGGTCGACTGATGGGTGATCTTGTCGACTACCGGCATGCCCCATTCGTCGAAGGCGATACCCACGTCGCGTTCGATCCACGGAAACGCATTTTCCTGGCCCACCGCGATCAGCACTTCGTCGCAGGGGAAGAATTCATCGGGTTCGCCGGTCGGCACCAGCTTGCGCCGGCCCTTGTCGTCGTATTGGGCGCGCACCTTCTCGAAGGTCATGCCGGTCAAATGCCCGCTGGCGTGCTCGAAGCGCTTGGGCACGCGGAAATCGAGGATCGGTATGCCTTCGTGCATCGCGTCTTCTTTTTCCCACGGGCTGGCCTTCATCTCGTCGAAACCCGAACGCACGATCACCTTGACGTCCGCGCCGCCGAGCCGGCGCGCGGAGCGGCAGCAGTCCATCGCGGTATTGCCGCCGCCAAGCACGAGGACGCGCTTGCCGACCTTGGTGATGTGGCCGAAATACACGCTGGACAGCCAATCGAGACCGACATGGATCTGCGCGGCGCCTTCGGTCCGCCCAGGCAGGTCCAGATCGCGCCCGCGCGGCGCGCCGCTGCCGACGAAGACCGCGTCGTAACCCTGGGACAGCAGGTCGCGCATCGACTCGATCCGGCGATTGCCGATGAATTCGACACCGAGATCGAGGATGTAGCCGGTTTCCTCGTCGATGACCTGTTCCGGCAGGCGGAAGCGCGGCACCTGGGTGCGCATGAAGCCGCCGGGCTTGGGATCGGCCTCGAACACGGTGACGTGGTAACCGAGCGGGGCCAGGTCGCGGGCGACGGTCAGCGACGACGGACCCGCACCGACGCAGGCGACGCGCTTGCCGTTCTTCTGCGCGGCCGGGGACGGCATGCGGCCATGGACATCGCCCTTGAAGTCGGCGGCGACGCGCTTGAGCCGGCAGATCGCGACGGGCTCGGGCTCGCTCTTGCCGGGTGCCTCGCCGTTGTTTTCCTCCACCCGTCCGCGCCGGCAAGCCGGCTCGCAGGGACGGTCGCAGGTGCGGCCGAGGATCCCCGGGAACACGTTGCTGCGCCAATTCACCATGTAGGCATCGGCGTAGCGCCCTGCGGCGATCATTCGGATGTACTCGGGAACCGGCGTGTGCGCGGGACAGGCCCACTGGCAGTCGACGACCTTGTGGAAGGTGTCTGGGTTGCGAATATCGGTCGACTTCACCGTGGTCCCCGCTGGCTGGCTGACCGAAGGCGTCGGTCTTCGCTTGCCTGCCGAGTCTAGTCCCGGGATCGGCCCGCCGTCACTGGGGCAGTCGATGCCGGAATATCGATACGACGATTGCACCCCAGTCGCGCATTCGAAGGATTACATACGATTTCAACCGGGGCATCCGAGGTCCGCTGCAGGCGCCTACGACCATCGGACGAAACGCCGGCGAAGCGCGCTATCGTATTGATCCGAATGGAATTCATCGATGAGTTACGGCCTGCGCCGGGGCTTGTATCGATTCGTCGGCACGCAGAGGCTTGACATTGCGCGAAGCGGCGTGGTTCTCTTCGGTCATGACGCAGCGCAGCATCCACCGCCCGCACCACATCCCCGCACGCCGTGCGGCGCGAAGTGTTGCGGTGTTCGCGCAGAAGCGTCACCAGATCCTGATCTTCAACGTCGCGCTCGCCGCGCTCGTTCTTGTCGTCGTCGTACTTATTACCCCCTTCACAGGTGCGGGATAGGGTTGAGCGACTGACAACCCGGGTTTCTAGAAACCCCCGCCCCTGAAGAAGGTGCGGGGGTTTTCGCTTTTTGAGCTTCCAGTTTTTTCAACGCAATCCAAGGAATTCGAAACAGATGCACAGCGACGCGATCAAAACAGGCCCTGCACGCGCCCCGGCGCGCGCCATGCTGCGCGCCACCGGGCTGGACGATGCCGCCATCGCAAAACCGCTCGTGGCGGTGGTGCACACCTGGTCGGACGTATCGCCCTGCAACATCACCCTGCGCGATCTTGCCCAGGACGCGCGTCGCGGCATCCTCGCCAACGGCGGTACGCCGATCGAATTCAACACGATCGCGGTGACCGACGGCATCGCGATGGGCAGCGACGGCATGCGCGCATCGCTGGCATCGCGCGAGACCATCGCCGATTCGATCGAACTCGCGGTCAGCGGCCACTGCCTCGACGCGATGGTGCTGCTGGTCGGCTGCGACAAGACCATCCCGGCTGCGGCGATGGCGGCGGCGCGGCTGGATATCCCGACCGTGATCCTCTACGGCGGCACGATCATGCCGGGCCGCTGCAAGTCCAAAAATTCTGATGGAACCAGCAGCGAACGCGCGCTGACCGTGCAGGACGTGTTCGAAGCGGTGGGCGCGCATTCCGCCGGTCGCATCGACGACGCCGAACTGGGCGAGATCGAACGCAAGGCCTGCCCCGGCGCCGGCGCCTGCGGCGGCCAGTTCACCGCGAACACGATGGCGATGGTGCTGACTTTTCTGGGCCTGTCGCCGCTGGGCGAAAACGACATCCCGGCGACCCATCCGGACAAAGCCAACGCCGCCGAACGCTGCGGCGAACTGGTGATGAAGCTGCTGCGCGACGGCGGCCCGACGCCGCGCCAACTGCTGAGCCTGACCGCACTGCGCAACGCCGCGCGTGCGGTGTCGGCGACGGCGGGATCGACCAACGCCGCGCTGCATCTGCTGGCGATCGCGCACGAAGCCGGCGTGCGCTTCGATCTGGAGGAATTCGAAGCGGCGAGCGCCAATACGCCGGTGATCGCCGACCTGAAACCGGGCGGCCGCTACACGGCGGCGGAAATGTTCCAACAAGGCGGCACCGCACTGGTGGCGCAGGCATTGCAAATGGCCGGTCTGATCGAGGATATCCCTACGGTCGCCGGCCAAAGTTTTTTTGAACTGGCCAACGCCGCGACCACCTCCCCCACCCAGGATGTCGTGCGCCCGGTCAGCGATCCGATCAAGCCGCGCGGCGGTTATTCGATCCTGTATGGCGACCTCGCGCCGGAGGGCTGCATCGTCAAGCTCGCCGGCCACGGCCGCGAGAAGCACACCGGCCCGGCGCGCGTGTTCGACAGCGAGGAAGCCGCGTTCGCTGCGGTGCAGGCGCGCAGGATCCAGGCCGGCGACGTGGTCGTGATCCGCTTCGAAGGCCCCGCTGGCGGCCCGGGCATGCGCGAAATGCTCGCGGTCACCGCCGCGCTGGTCGGACAGGGCCTGAGCAACGACGTCGCCCTGCTCACCGACGGCCGCTTCAGCGGTGCGACCCACGGTTTCATGGTCGGCCACGTGTCCCCGGAAGCGGCGCACGGCGGTCCGATCGCGAAGTTGCGCGATGGCGACATCGTGACCATCGACGCGACCACGCGCCGGCTGGATGTCGCCGCCGATCTGTCGACGCGCAACGTCGCGCGGATCGCACCGCGCGTGCGCCACGGCGTGCTGGCGAAGTACGCGCGCGATGTGCGTTCCGCATCGCAGGGCGCGGTGACATCGCCCGGCCTGCTGGATGCCGCAGACCCGAAGCGCATCGCCGCCGAACTCGTCGAATCCGAATCCGCCCTTTCCTGATCGCCATCCCTCCCATCACAGCTCGGGGCTGAAGCCCCTCCTACAAGGATCTCTCCCATGAACGCCTCGAACCCATCACAAGCCGCCAAACCCACGATCGCCGTCATCGGCTACGGCAGCCAGGGCCGCGCGCACGCGCTCAATCTTCGCGATTCCGGTTTCGATGTCGTCGTCGGTCTGCGTCCGGGCGGCCCGACCGAAGTCAAGGCGCTCACCGACGGCTTCACGGTGAAAACGCCTGCGGAAGCGGCGGCCAACGCCGATCTCGTCGCGGTGCTGACGCCCGACATGGTGCAGAAGAAACTCTACAACGACGTGCTGGCCGCGAACATGAAACAGGGCGCCTGCCTGATGTTCGCGCACGGTCTGAACGTGCACTTCGGCATGATCTCGCCGCGCGCCGACCTCGACGTGGCGCTGGTAGCACCGAAAGGCCCGGGCGCGCTGGTCCGCCGCGAATACGAAATCGGTCGCGGCGTGCCCTGCATCTACGCCGTGCATCAGGACCCCAGCGGTCGCGCCGAAGAACTCGCGAAACTCTATGCCGCCGGACTGGGCGGCGCCCGCGCCAATCTCATCAAGACCACGTTCAAGGAAGAGACCGAGACCGATCTGTTCGGCGAGCAGGCGGTGCTCTGCGGCGGCGCCAGCGCGCTGGTGCAGGCCGGTTTCGAGGTGCTGGTGGAAGCCGGCTATCAGCCGGAGATCGCGTACTACGAAGTGCTGCACGAACTGAAGCTCATCGTCGACCTGTTCTACGAAGGTGGCATCACCCGGATGCTCGAATTCGTCTCCGAGACCGCGCAATACGGCGATTTCGTCAGCGGCCCGCGGGTGATCAACGCCGACACCAAGGCGCGGATGAAGGACATCCTGAGCGAGATCCAGGACGGCACCTTCATCCAGCACTGGGTGGCCGAATACGACGCCGGCCTGCCGAACTACAGGAAGTTCCAGCAGGCCGACATCGATCATCCGATCGAGAAAGTCGGCAAGGAACTGCGCGCGAAGATGCAGTGGCTGCAGCAGAACGCAGCGCAGGCCACCGCGACCCCTGACGCCGCCCAGGCGGCGAAACCCTCCACGCATCCGATTGCCGAGACTGCCTGAATGAACGGTGCCCGCTGGCTGGTGCAAGCGCTGCTCGCGGAAGGCGTGGACACGCTGTTCGGGTATCCCGGCGGCGCGATCATGCCCTTCTACGATGCACTGCACGGATCGCAGCTCAAACACGTGCTGGTGCGGCACGAACAGGGCGCCGCATTCGCGGCGAACGGTTACGCGCGCGCCAGCGGTCGCGTCGGTGTCTGCGTCGCGACCTCCGGCCCGGGCGCCTCGAATCTGGTCACCGGCATCGCCGATGCGATGCTGGACTCGGTGCCGATGGTCTGCATCACCGGCCAGGTGGGCACGCCGCTGATGGGTACCGATGCGTTCCAGGAACTGGATGTGTTCGGCATGACCATGCCGATCGTCAAGCACAACTTCCTGCCGCGCAGCGTCGACGATCTGCCGAACGTCGTGCGCGAAGCCTTCCGACTGGCGCGCGAAGGCCGGCCGGGCCCGGTGTTGATCGATCTGCCGAAGGACGTGCAGAACGCCGATGCCTCGCATCTGCCGGCGCACGTGCCGGCGACGGTCGATCCAGTGCCCGGCGCGAGCGACGCAGCGCTGCATGCGGCGCTCGCGCAATTGGCGCTGGCGCAGAAGCCGGTGATCTACGCGGGCGGCGGGATCGCGCTCGGCAATGCGGTCGATGCGTTCCGCGCGTTCGTCGACGCCACCCAGATCCCGACCGTGCTCACCCTGAAAGCCCTCGGCGCGCTGCCGCACGCGCACCCGCTGAACATGGGCATGCTCGGCATGCACGGCAACCGCGCCGCGAATCTGGCCGTGCACGAAAGCGACCTGCTGTTCGTGGTCGGCGCGCGATTCGACGACCGCGCCACCGGCAAGCTCGCCGAGTTCGCGCCGAACGCGCGCGTGGTGCATCTGGATGTCGACGCCTGCGAGATCGGCAAACTGCGCATCGCCGACGCGCCGGTGCAGGGCGATCTTTCGATCAGTCTGGAACGCATGCTGCCGGCATCGGCCGCGCATCTGCACGGTCGACACGGCGTTGCGCGCCACGCCTGGCGCGATGCCTGCCTGCACGCGAAACAGCAGTGCGCGCCGCGCTACGACGCGCCCGGCGACCTGGTCTACGCACCAGCGCTGCTGCGGCGGCTGTCGGAACTGGCGCCGGAAGCCATCATCAGCTGCGACGTGGGCCAGCATCAGATGTGGGTCGCGCAGCACTGGCGCTTCGATCATCCGCGCAACCACCTCACCAGCGGTGCGCTCGGCGCGATGGGCTTCGGCCTGCCGGCGGCCATCGGTGCGCAAATGGTCAAACCCGAAGCGCAGGTGATCTGCGTCAGCGGCGATGGCTCGTTCTTGATGAACGTGCAGGAGCTGGCGACCGTGGCGCGCTATCGGCTGCCGGTGAAGATCGTGCTGCTCGACAACCAGGCGCTGGGCATGGTGCGCCAGTGGCAGGAACTGTTCTTCGAGCGCCGCTATTCCGAAATCGACCTGAGCGACAACCCGGACTTCTGTGCGCTGGCGCTGGCGTTCGGCCTGCAGACGATGAAGGTCGATCGCGCCACCGATGTCGAAGCCGCACTGCAGGCGCTGCTCGCCGCGCCCGGACCGATGCTGCTGCACGTCGCCATCGACCAGACCGCGAACGTGTGGCCGCTGGTGCCGCCGAACCGCAACAACACCGAAATGATGGATGCCGACGAGGCGTTCGTGCTGGTGCAGATTACCGAACCGCCCTTGATCACTTCGCCTTCTCCCTCCCCGTCCACGAATACCGCAGGAGCCCTTCCCCAATGCGCTACCGACTCGATCTGACCCTGCGCCAAGCCGAAGGCGCGTTGTCCCGTGTGCTCGGCACTGCCGAACGCCGCGGTTTCCGTCCGCTTGCGGTCGAAGGCGAAGCGCGCGCCGACGGCGACCGCTGGCATCTGCAGATGACCGTGGAAGGCGATCGTTCCGCCGAAGGCCTGCATCAGCAGCTGGCGAAGCTTTACGACTGCCTTGAAGTACAGGTGCAGCCATGTCTTTGAGCGCCACCGCCGCGCTGGAACGCACAGCGCCGCACGTCGAAGCCGCGCGCGCCGCTGCGCCTGCGAACGATGCGCCGCCGAAGCTGTGGTTCGACGGTGAATTGACCGACGCCACTCAATTGCAGGCGGCACTCAATACCCACGCGCTGCACTACGGCAGCGGTGTGTTCGAAGGCATCCGCGCCTACGCCACCAAACGCGGCACGGCGGTGTTCCGCCTGCCCGAACATCTCGAGCGCATGCGCAAGGGTGCGGAGTTGCTGGGCATGAGTTTCGACGTCGCCCAAGCCACCGAAGCGGTACTGGCGACGCTGCGCGCCAACCGTCAGGGCGACGCCTACATCCGCCCGCTGGCGTGGTACGGCGAAGGCAGCTTCGGTCTGGACGTCGGCGGCCATCCGCAGCATCTGATGGTCGCCACTTCCTCCACCAACGTGCATCTGGGCGGCAACCGCACCCGCGTGTCGGTGTCGAAGTGGCGGCGCAACCCGGCCACTTCGCTGCCGCCGCTGAAACTCTGCGGCGCTTACGTCAACTCGATCCTCGCCAAACGCGAAGTGAAGGCGCGCGGTTTCGATGAAGCGATGTTCGCCGACGACGATGGTTTCGCGGTCGAATGCACCGGCGCCAATCTCTTCATCGTCCGCGACGGTCGCGTCACTGCGGTCGAACACCGCGACGCCCTGCCCGGCATCACCCGCGACACCCTGATCCGTCTGATCGGCGCGGAATCGCGGCCGGTGAGCATGGAGGAATTGCGCGACGCCGACGAAGTGTTCGCCTGCGGCACCGCTGCGGAAGTGACGCCGATCGGCGAGATCGACGGTCGCGTCTACGATGCCGAAAGCCCGTTGGCTCGGGAAATCGCTGCGGTCTACGCGCGTACCGTGCGCGGCGAAAGCAGTTGGTCCTCCGGTTGGTTGACGGAGGTCTGAGCGATGCAAAGCGATGTCGTCGGTGAAGTCCGCAACGTGGCCATGGTCGGCGCAGGGGATATCCTCGCCGCGCAGGCGCGGCTGCGGCGCTATCTGCCGCCGACACCGCTGCACAACGCCGAACGTTTCGGCTGCTGGCTGAAACTCGAAAACCTGCAGCGCACCGGTTCCTACAAGGTGCGCGGCGCATTGAACGCGCTGCTGGCCGCGCGCGAACGCGGCGATCACCGCCCGGTCATCGCCGCCTCCGCAGGCAACCACGCGCAGGGGCTGGCGTGGGCCGCGTACCGGCTGAATGTGCCGGCGATCGCGGTGATGCCGCACGGCGCGCCGGAGAACAAGATCGCCGGAGTCGCGCACTGGGGCGCCACCGTGCGCCTGCACGGCGACACCTTCGACGAAGCGCGCGCGTTCGCGATGCAGCTGGCGGAACGCAACGGTTACCGGTTCCTGTCCGCGTTCGACGATCCCGATGTGATCGCCGGCCAGGGCACGGTCGGCATGGAGATCGCATCGCTCGCGCCCGATGTAGTGCTGGTGCCGATCGGCGGCGGCGGCCTCGCCGCAGGCGTCGCGCTGGCGCTGCATGCGCAGGGCGTGCGCATCGTCGGCGCGCAGGTCGAACACGTCGACGCGATGAGTCGCGCGCTGCGCGGCGAACCCGAAGGCGCACTGCCCGTCGCCACGCTCGCCGACGGCGTGCGCGTGCGTCATCCCGGTGTGCTGACCCGCGAGATCCTGTCGCGACTGCTCGACGATATCGTGATCGTGCGCGAAGCCGAGCTGCGCGAAACCCTGGTCCGGCTGGCGCTGGAAGAACACGTGATCGCCGAAGGCGCGGGCGCACTGGCGCTGGCCGCTGGCCGACGCGTCGCCGGCAAACGCAAATGCGCGATCGTGTCGGGCGGCAATATCGATGCCGCCGTCCTCGCTGGTCTGCTCGCCGATGTGCGTCCGCGCGCACCGCGCAAACCGCGCCGCCGCATCCACGACGACGCACCGGCAAAAGCCGGCACGCCAGCCAAAGCTGCACCACGCGTCAGCCGGGCGGCGGCACCCTCTCCTGCCGTTGCCCGGCTGGCGCCTCCTGTCTGTGCAGTTCCCGAATTTTCCATGCCAGGGACGACCACCCCCGAGATTTTCGATCATGAAATCTCCGCTCACGAGTTCACCGCATTGGAGGCCATCGCCTGATGGATACCGCCTGATGGAGACTGTCTGATGGATACCGACGTTCGCAGCGAAACGCCCGCGCGTATCGCGATCTTCGATACGACACTGCGCGACGGCGAGCAATCGCCCGGCTGCAGCATGACCGCGAAGCAGAAACTGCGATTCGCGCATGCGCTCACCGAACTGGGCGTCGACATCGTCGAAACCGGATTCCCGGCCAGCTCCGAAAGCGAACTCACCGCCTGCGCCGCGATCGTGCGCGAGGTGCGCGGCGCGACGCTCGCCACCCTCGCCCGCTGCCATGTCGGCGACATCGAAGCCTGCGCGCGCGCGCTCGAAGGCGCGGAGCGTCCGCGCATCCATGTCTTCATCTCCACCAGCCCGCTGCATCGCGACCACAAACTCGGCCTGAGCAAGGCCGAAGTGCTGGAGCGCGCGGTGATGGGCGTGACCCTGGCAAGACGTTATGCGGAAGACGTGGAATTCTCGGCCGAAGACGCACTGCGCACCGAGCCCGAATTCCTCGCCGACATCTGCTCGGCGGCGCTGGCCGCCGGCGCGCGCACGCTGAATATTCCCGACACCGTGGGTTACACCACGCCGGGCGAGATCCGCGCGCTGTTCGAATACCTGCGCGCCAACGTGAAGAATGCCGACCAGGCGATCTTCAGCGCGCACTGCCACGACGATCTGGGTCTGGCGGTGGCGAACAGCCTCGCCGCGATCGAAGGCGGCGCGCGTCAGGTCGAATGCACGATCAACGGCGTCGGCGAACGCGCCGGCAACTGCGCGCTGGAAGAACTGGTGATGGCGCTGGAGGTGCGTCGCGCCTATTTCGACGCCGCCACCGGCATCCACACCGAGCGGCTGGTACCCACGTCGCGCCTGCTCACCCGCATCACCGGCATGAACGTGCAGCGCAACAAGGCGATCGTCGGCGCGAACGCGTTCGCGCACGAATCCGGCATCCACCAGCACGGCATGCTCAAGCATCGCGGCACCTACGAAATCCTGTTGCCCGAATCGGTCGGCTGGGCGAAATCGCAGATGATCATGGGCCGCCACAGCGGTCGCGCCGCGCTGGCCGACCGCCTGCGCGAACTCGGTTTCGCGCTGGACGAAACGCAGCTCAACCAGGTGTTCGGTCGCTTCAAGACATTGACCGAGAAGAAGCGCGAAGTCTTCGATGCCGATCTGGAAGCGCTGGCCCTGGGCATCGACGGCCGTGCGATCGGCGGCTGGCGCCTCAGCCGCCTGCACGTCAGTACCGGCATCGGCGATGGCATCCTGCCGACCGCGAGCGTCGAGCTGTGTTCGCCCGACGGCGAACGCGTGACCGAAGCGGCGACCGGCGACGGCCCGGTGCATGCGCTGTTCGCGGCGCTGGCGCGCGGCACCCGGACCCATCTGGACATCGAGAGCTATCAGGTCTCCAGCGTCACCACCGGCGAGGACGCGCAGGGCCAGGCCAGTCTCACCGCACGCGTGCGCAGCGACGAGGGCGTGGCCGAAGAAGTCACCGGCTCGGCCACCAGCACCGACATCCTCGAAGCCAGCGCGCTGGCGTGGCTGGATATCGTCAACCGCGTGCAGCGCCGCCGCGTGCCCGAAGCCATCGCGGACGCAGCGCCTGTCGAAGCATTGACCGCGATCGGCTGACCGCGTCGACCCGAATCCCCATGTTCCATTGCAGAAATCGTTCCATCGCAGAAATCATCCCATCGCAGACATCCACGCATGACCTCCCAACCCCCCATGTCCAAGCCGAAAACCCTGTTCGAGAAACTGTGGGACGCGCACGTCGTCGTGCCCGAAACCGCCGATGCGCCCGCCGTGCTCTACATCGATCTGCACCTCATCCATGAAGTGACCTCGCCGCAGGCCTTCGCCGAACTCGATGCGCGCGGCCTGCCGGTGCGCCGGCCCGGGCGCACCAAGGGCACGCTGGATCACTCCACGCCGACCACGCCGCCGAATGCCGCTGGCGAACTCGAATACTTCACCGCCGACGGCGAAAAGCAGGTGCGCACGCTGCGCGAGAACAGCGCGCGGTTCGGCGTGGAGCTGTTCGATTTCGGCAGCGACCATCGCGGCATCGTGCATGTGATCGGCCCGGAACTCGGCCTGACCCAGCCGGGCATGACCATCGTCTGCGGCGACAGCCACACCGCGACCCACGGGGCGTTCGGCGCACTGGCCTTCGGCATCGGCACCAGCGAAGTCGGTCACGTGCTGGCCACGCAGTGCCTGCTGCAGCGCAAGCCGAAGACGCTGGCGATCGAAGTCGAAGGCACGCTCGGCATCGGCGTGACCGCGAAGGATCTGATCCTGCATGTGATCGGCGCGATCGGCGTCGATGGCGGCACCGGCCACGTCATCGAATATCGCGGCAGCGCGATCCGTTCGCTGTCGATGGAAGAACGCATGACCGTCTGCAACATGTCGATCGAAGCCGGCGCCCGCGCCGGGCTGATCGCGCCGGACGACATCACGTTCGCGTATCTCGCCAACACGCCGCGCGCGCCGCAGGGAGAGCAGTTCGAGCAGGCGGTCGCGCACTGGCGCACGCTGCGCAGCGACGACGGCGCGCAGTTCGACCGGGTGGTGAAGTTCGATGCGCGTGCGATCGCGCCGACGGTCACCTGGGGCACCCATCCCGGCCAGGTCGCCGCCATCGACGCCAAGCTGCCGGTCGCGAACGACGCCGACACCCAGCGCGCGCTCGATTACATGAAATTCCCCGGCGGCCAATCGCTGGCCGGGCAGCCGGTGGACGTGGTGTTCGTCGGCAGTTGCACCAATGGTCGCTTGAGCGATCTGCGTCAGGTCGCGGACATCCTCCGGGATCACAAAGTGCACGCACGCGTTCGCATGCTCGTGGTGCCGGGATCGGTGCAGGTGCAGCGCGCGGCGGAAGCAGAAGGCATCGACCGCATCGTCCGTGCCGCCGGCGCCGAATGGCGCGAACCCGGCTGTTCGATGTGCATCGCGATGAACGGCGATCTGGTCGCGCCCGGCCAGTTGGCGGTGTCCACCAGCAACCGCAACTTCGAAGGCCGCCAGGGCCGCGATGCGCGCACCGTGCTGGCGTCGCCGTACACCGCCGCCGCCTGCGCGGTCGCCGGACATGTCGTCGATCCGCGCACGTATCTGCAGGAGGACGCGGCATGAGCGCGCAGCCCTTGACCCATGTCCGTGCACGCACCGCGTGTCTGCCCGACAGCAATATCGATACCGACCGGATCATTCCGGCGCGCTTCCTGACCACCACCTCGCGCGAGGGCCTGGGCAGGTTCGCGTTCAACGATTGGCGCTATCGCGACGACGGCAGCCCCGATCCGGCGTTCGCCTTGAACGCAGCCGACGCGCAGGGCGCACAGATCCTGGTCGCCGGCCGCAATTTCGGCTGCGGTTCCTCGCGCGAACACGCGCCTTGGGCGCTGCTGGATTTCGGCCTGCGCGCGGTGATCAGCGCCGAGATCGCCGATATCTTCCGCAGCAATGCGCTGAAGAACGGTCTGCTGCCGATCGTGCTCGATGCCGCCGTGGCCGACGAACTGCTGGCGAATCCGGGCATCGAACTCGACATCAATGTCGCATCCAACACGGTGACGCTGCCCGACGGTCGCCGCTTCGTGTTCCCGATCGACGGCTTCGCGCGCACCTGCCTGCTCGAAGGCGTCGACCAGTTGGGGTATCTGCTGAAACACACTTCTTCCATCCAGGCTTTCGAGGACTCGCACCATGCGCGCTGACATCGTCGTACTGCCGGGCGACGGCATCGGCCCCGAGGTGACCGCCGCTGCGGTCGCCGTGCTGGAGGCCGCCGGCCGCCGCTATGGCCACAGCTTCCAATTCCAGACGCGCCTGATCGGCGGCGCCGCGATCGACGCCGAAGGCAGTGCGCTGTCGGACGCGACTCTGGACGCCTGCCGCAAGGCCGATGCGATCCTGCTCGGCGCGGTCGGCGGTCCGAAGTGGTCCGACGGCGAGATCCGCCCGGAACAGGGCCTGTTGAGGCTGCGCAAGGCGCTTGGGCTGTACGCGAACCTGCGCCCGGTGAAGACCCATCCCGTGGCGCTGACCGCATCGCCGATCAAGTCGCATCTGCTGACCGGCGTCGACATGATCGTGGTCCGCGAACTCACCGGCGGCGTGTACTTCGGCCAGCGCACGCGCACCGAGACCGCCGCGACCGACCTGTGCGAATACTCCGTCGCCGAAGTGGAGCGCGTGGTCCGCCGCGCCTGCGCGCTGGCGCGCGGCCGGCGCAAGTACGTGGTGTCGGTCGACAAGGCCAACGTGCTGGAAACCTCACGACTGTGGCGTCAGGTCGCGACCCGGGTCGCGCGCGAGGAATTCCCCGATGTGCGCCTGGAACACCAATTGGTCGACAGCATGGCGATGCATCTGATCTCGCATCCGCGCGAATACGATGTGATCGTCACCGAGAACATGTTCGGCGACATCCTCACCGACGAAGCGTCGATGCTGGCCGGCTCGATGGGCCTGCTGCCGTCCGCATCGCTCGGCGAAGGGCGTGGAGGACCCGATGCGTCGACAACGTCGACGCGTCAAATCGGTCTTTATGAACCGATCCACGGCTCGGCGCCGGACATCGCCGGACGCGGCATCGCCAACCCCTGCGGCGCGATCCTCAGCGCGGCGATGCTGCTGCGGCATTCGCTGGGCCTGGAGGCCGAAGCGCGCTGCATCGAGGCTGCGGTCGCCGAAGCGATCGATCACGGCGCACTGACCGCCGATCTGGCCCCGTCGGGGACCGCGATCGGTACCGAAGCCATGACCCGGGCGGTGCTGGCGCGGCTGGAGATCGATTGCATCGCAGTCGAACTGCGCGATTGAACCGGGCCTGGAGTCCGGTCCGGAGAGGGGTTTCAAGGCCGGTTTCGAGGCCGGTCCGGAACTTCCCCGGATTTGACGCCCCGCTACCGGATCGTTTAAACCTGTCCTGTACCGTTTCACGATGCCGCCGCCACCGATTCCGCCGCCCGCGCAAGCCGCTGGCGCGATCCGTTGGGAGCGGTGCTCACCGGGAGGATCATCGCGCCGATCCACGCTGCGCCGATCGACACGATGAGCACGACCGTCACCCGCTTCCGAGTGGTGCGGGCTGCAACGGCGAAACGGTATAACCCTTCTCCTACACCCCGCATCCGGCCAGTGTTGCGGGACCCGCCTCCCGCAGCACTCGACGACACGGGGCCCTTTAATTGGAGTTCCGCATGGATTCTTTACACATGGATTCGTTCCGCCCCCACCCGGCTTCGGCCCGCCACGAACATCGCAAAGTCATGGACGACAACACCCGCATGGCCTATCAAGCCCATAAATTCGGCGGCAGCAGCGTCGCCAACGCCGAGCGTTACCTCCATGTCGCAGCACTGCTGCAGAGTGCGCCGGCGCCTCGCGTGGTCGTGGTCTCGGCGATGCAGGGCGTCACCGACGCGCTGACCGCACTGGCCGCCGCCCCTGCCAACGGCGAGGACTGGCAGCAGGCCTGGTCGCAACTGCGCGACCGCCACTTCGCCGAAGCGCAGCGGCTCGACCCGGAGGACGCCCACGCCCTGCACGCATGGCTGGATGCCGAATTCACCGCGTTTTCGGCACAGCTCACCCGCATCGGCGAAGCCGGCGAACTCACCGATCAGGATGTCGCCGCAGTCCAGGGACTGGGTGAAGTCTGGTCCTCGCGACTGTTGCAGGCCGCGCTCGGCGACGAAGCCGCAGGCTGGACGCGGCTGGACGCACGCGACGTGCTGGTCGTGCATCCGGGCGAGCTGGGCGTTGCGGTCGACTGGCCGCGCACGCACGAACGCCTCGCGGCGTGGCGGGCGCATCACCCGCAGCGGGACGTCGTCGTCACCGGCTTCGTGGCACGCGATACCGAGAACCGTCCGGCAACGCTCGGCCGCAACGGCAGCGACTATTCCGGCGCGATCTTCGCGGTGCTGTTCGAGGCGGAGGAACTGACGATCTGGACCGATGTCGATGGCGTCCTCAGCGCCGATCCGCGGCTGGTGCCGGACGCGGTCTGCCTGCCCTCGATGTCCTACGCCGAAGCCTGCGAACTCGCCTATTTCGGCGCGAAAGTGCTGCATCCGCAGACGATGGCGCCGGCGATGCAGGCCAAGCTGCCGATCCTGATCCGCAACTCGCGGAATCCCTCCGCAGCCGGCACCCGCATCGCCGAAGACAACCTGCCGTCGAGTGCCGACTCGCCGGTCAAAGGTCTGAGTCTGGTCCGCGACATGGCGGTACTCGAACTGAGCGGCGCCGGCCTGATCGGTGTGCCGGGTACCGCCGAACGCATGTTCGCCGCGCTGCGCGACGCCGGCGTCTCCGTGACCATGATTTCGCAGGGGTCGAGCGAACATTCCATCTGTTGCCTCGTGCCCGCTTCGCAGGTCGACCGCGGTCGCGATGCGGTGCGCGCCGCATTCGCCGAAGCCATCGCCGACCGCCAGGTCGAAGGCGTCAACGCGACCACCGGAATCGCCGTACTCGCAGTGGTCGGCGACGGCATGGTCGGCATGCATGGCGTCTCCGCGCGTCTGTTCAACGGCCTCGCCCGTGCCCGCGTCAATATCCGCGCGATCGCGCAGGGCGCGAGCGAGCGCAACATCTCGGTCGCGATCGCCGATGCCGATGCCGTCCGTGGCCTGCGCGCCGCGCACAGCGCATTCTGGCTGTCGCCGGCGACGCTATCGGTCGGATTGATCGGCCCAGGCAATGTCGGCCGCGCCCTGCTCGCGCAGCTTGCCGGTGCGCTGCCGCGCTTCGCCGACGAAACGCAGATCGAACATCGCCTCGATCTGCGCCTGCGCGCGATCGCAAGCAGCAGGAAAATGCGCTTCGCCGAAACCCATCTCGATCCTGCGGGCGCGGTCGATGCGCTCGCAGCCGACAGCGCCGAAGCGCTCGATCTCGACCGTTTCGCCGCGCATATCCGCGCCGAGCATCTCCCCCATGCGCTGATCGTCGATTGCAGCGGCAGCGATGCGGTCGCCGCGCGCTATTCCGAATGGCTGGCGATGGGCATCCATGTGGTGACCCCGAGCAAACACGCCGGCAGCGGCGACTGGGCGCGCTATCGCGCGATCCGCGACGCGGAAAAACACGGCGGCCTGTTCCGTTACGAAGCCACCGTGGGCGCCGGCCTGCCGGTGATCCAGACCCTGCGCTCGCTGCTCGACACCGGCGATGCGCTCACCGGCATCGAAGGCGTGCTCTCCGGCACGCTGGCATGGCTGTTCAATCGCTACGACGGCAGCGCGCCGTTTTCGGCGCTGGTCGCCGAAGCGCGCGCGCTCGGCTATACCGAGCCCGATCCCCGCGACGATCTCAGCGGCGCCGATGTCGCACGCAAACTGGTGATCCTCGCCCGGGAAGCGGGGGCTGAACTGTCGTTGGCCGATGTCGAGATCGAAAGCCTGGTGCCTTCGCAACTCCAGGGCGTGACGCGCGACGAATTCCTCGCACGCCTGCAGGAGCTCGACGCACCGATGGAGGCGCGTCTGGACGCAGCGCGCGCGCAGGGCCGCAGTCTGCGCTATCTCGCGCAGCTCGATGCCGACGGGCGCGCGCGCGTTGGCCTGTCCATGCCCGAACCCGGGCACGCCAGCCTGTCCAGCCGCCTCACCGACAATCTGATCCAGTTCCGCACCCGACGCTATGCGCACAACCCGCTGGTCGTGCAGGGTCCGGGGGCGGGCGCGGACGTGACCGCCGCCGGGGTATTCGGCGATATCCTCGCGATTTCGCGCACGCTCGGAGCGCGCGCATGAGCGCATCCCCGACGGATGCCGAGCCGAAGCGATACGAAGCACGGGCGTTCGCACCCGCGAGCATCGGCAATATCGGCGTCGGCTTCGACCTGCTCGGGCACGCGATCGAAGGGCCGCGCGATGTCGCGATCGTCCGCCGCATCGCCGCCCCGGAAGTACGCATCGCGGCAATCCGCGGCGATGTCGCTGGCGTCGATGCGCTGCCGCTGGAAGCCGAACGCAACACCGCCGGTCGCGCGCTGATCGCGCTGCGCGAATCGCTGGGGCTCGACCATGGTTTCGAAGTCGAACTGGAGAAAGGTATTCCGCTGGGATCCGGACTCGGCGGCTCGGCGGCATCCTGCGTCGCCGCACTGATCGCCGCGAATGCGGTGCTCGACGCACCGCTGTCGCGCGACGCGCTGTATCCGTTCGCACTGCAGGGCGAAGCGGTCGCCAGCGGCAGTCTGCACGGCGACAACGTCGCGCCGATGCTGCTCGGCGGCGTGGTGCTGGCGACGCAGGACCGGATGATTCCGCTGCAGGTGCCCACCTGGCTGTATTGCGTGGTCGTGCATCCCGATCAGGTGCTGGAAACCCGCCGCGCGCGCGCTGCGCTGTCCGAACCTTATCCGCTGTCGCAATTCGTCGAACAGAGCACCCATCTCGCGCTGTTCCTCACCGGGCTGCAGCGCGGCGACATCGCATTGATCCGCGAGGGCCTGCACGACGTCCTGGTCGAACCACGTCGCGCATCGCTCATTCCCGGCTTCGTCGAAGTCAAAGCGGCCGCACTGGCCAACGACGCGCTCGGCGCCAGCATTTCCGGCGCCGGCCCCAGCGTATTCGCGTGGTTCGCATCGAAAGAAAACGCCGAAGCAGCCGCACCGTCGATGCGCGCCGCGTTCGTCGCCGCAGGTTACGACGCGCGCGCCTATGTCTCGCCGGTGGCGGCCCGGCGCGCCGAGGTGCTGGCATGAAGTTCGTCAGCACCCGTGGCGACACGCCGGCGACCGCCATCGACGACGCGCTGATCGCCGGGCTCGCGCCCGACGGCGGCCTGTACGTGCCGGAGCGGATTCCCGCATTCGCGAACATTCCGGCCGTCACGACGCTGGCCGATACCGCAGCCCAGGTGCTGGCGCCTTATTTCGTCGAATCGCGGCTGCGCGATGTGCTGCCCGCGCTGTGCGCGCGCGCCTACGATTTCGACGCGCCGCTGGTCGCGATGCGCGGCGCGGGCGATTCGCTGCTGGAACTCTTCCACGGTCCGACGGCAGCGTTCAAGGATTACGCCGCGCGGTTTCTCGCCGAAGCCCTCGGCGGTTTGCGCGCCGACGACGCGCCGATCACGACGATTCTGGTCGCGACATCGGGCGACACCGGCGCAGCGGTCGCCGGGGCATTTCATCGACGTCCGGGCTTCGAAGTGGTCATCCTGTATCCCGATGGCCGGGTTTCGCCGCGACAGGCGCACGGCCTGGAATGCTGGGGCGACAACGTGCGCACGTTCCGCGTCGCCGGCAGTTTCGACGACTGCCAGCGCATGGCGAAGGCCGCGCTTTCCGATCGCGATCTGCGCGAACGCATGGCGCTGACGTCGGCCAACAGCATCAGCCTCGGCCGCCTGTTGCCGCAGGTCGCCTACTACGCGCACACCGCGCTGCGATTCCACGCGCAGCATGGCGAGGCGCCGGATTTTGAGGGACTTAACCTGATCGTGCCCACAGGCAATCTCGGCAATGCCGCTGCCGCGTTCGTCGCGAAGCGCATGGGCCTGCCGATCGGCGACATCGTGCTGGCGAGCAACGCCAACGACGTGCTGCCGCGTTATTTCACCGGCGGCGATTACGCCCCGGAAGCGACCAAAGCGACGCTCGCGAACGCGATGGACGTGGGCGCGCCGAGCAATTTCGAGCGACTGCGTTATTGGCATGAGGACGACACCGCGCTGCGCGCGTCGCTGTCGGCGCATGCGGTCGATGACGCGACGATTCGCGCGACGATTTCCACCGCCGCAGAACGTCACGGCATCGTGCCCTGCCCGCACACCGCCTGCGGCCTGCATGTGCTGGAAACGCTGCGCGCGCACGGCGATACGCGGCCGTGGACGGTCGTCGCGACCGCGCATCCGGCGAAGTTCGACAGCATCGTAGAGCCGCTGGTGGGACATGCGATCGAGGTGCCGCCGGCATTGGCAGTTTGTTTGTCGCGGCCGGCGTATGGGGAAACGCTCGCGGCGGACGATGCGTTGCTGCGCGGGCGGTTGTTGAGGCTGTAGGTTGCCTGACCTGTTTCGATCTGCGGCGCTGCGCGATGCAACCCCGGTTTTTCACTGGAGAAGTCGCGCGAATCGCGAAACCAGCCCGAAGTGCGGACGACGCATCGCGCGAGTCAAGCTCGCGCGATGCCAAGCGGCTCACTTCAGGGCGATCGCGATCAGTCGTCCCGTCGGCACACGCGCCCCTTCAACGATGTAGAGCGTGCCGCCACCGGAGATCGCGAGCATCCCGGGCGCCGGGTAGGACCACACCGGCTGGTGCGTGGTCAGGTCGAGGGCATAGACCGCGCGGTCGGTACTGACGAACACGAGATTGTCGGTCACCACCACGTTTCGGTGGAAACCCAGGTCCGAGGGCTGCGGCACCCAGGACCACAGGACTTGACCAGTGACTTCGTCAATGGCGTTGAACGACTTCGGCGCGTTGGAGCCCGCGTACACGATGCCCTTGGCAGTCGCCGGCTGGGTCATGTAGGACCTGAAGGTGATCCAGCGGATCGCGTTGTCGGCCACCGAGAAGTTGATCAGGGGGCGGGAGTCGTACTGTTCGACACTGGACGATGCGTAGCCGCTGAAGGCGCCGCCGCTGAACGTGGTCACACTGTCGGTCAGCCCTAGCATGGGGGCACCATGGTGCGAGTAATCCTGCTCAGGATTGTAGGGATCGCTGGTGGACGACAGCTTCAATCCAGTGGCGGTGTCGTAGGTCACCAGGGCGGTGCCGTCGTAATGGTAGACCCGCGACTGGTCCACGGCCGGGGTGGTCATGTCGTCGTCGCCGCTGAACATCGACCACTGCAGGTCGCCGGCGGTGTCGTGAAAGGCATAGACGCCGCCACCGCCGTAGCCTCCGTTGGTGTACACGCGGCCATCCCGGATCGTGGGCGCCAATACGCGCTGCCATTGCGTGCTGAACGTGTTCTGCAACACGGCCATGCCGGTGCCGGCATGGAATGCCCAGAGGAAGGTCTGATCGTGTCCCGTCGTGGTGACGTAGACCTTGCCGTTGGCGGTAGCGGGCGGATTCAGCGCCGGATAGTCCTGGAACGTCTGCTGCCATACCAGACTGCCGTCGGTCTCGCGCAGCGCGCGCAGCGACATTGAAGTGAAACGATCGTCGTCGGACACGAAGACCAGGCCGGGTGTCGTCGCCACCGCGTTGATGAAGTCCGATCCACCGGCCGGCCGGCGCCATTCCCACTTGTAGGCGAACGCTCGGGGATGGAACGTCGCCGGTACGTAACCGGTGTGGCCGGCATCGCGCTGGAACGTCTCCCATTCGCCCAATGCGATATTCGCCGGGTCTTCGACGATCACTTCGAACGGGACGTACAGCGTTCCGCGTGGGATTTCGTTGGCGCAAGCCGCATCCTGGCAGGTCTTCAGCTCCACATAGCCCACATGTGTGCCCTCGGCCAAGCCTTCCGCCACGCGAACCTCGACACGGAAGTTGCGGTCGTCGATCTGCGTGACCGTCGGGCCCTGATCGAGTCCTCCGTTGGTAGGCCTCGCCTGCAGGAACGTTCCGCTCAGCGACGATGCCACCGTCAACACCGCAGTCGGCTGGCCGCCGAGCAAGGACCGCACCTGCAGCCGCGACGGTGTGGCCACCAGATCGGTGCGGATCGAGGACAGGTCCCCGGGCGGACCATCGAACTCGTTCGCACGGCCCACCCCCGCCTGACGACCTGGCTGCAAGGCCTGCGGGGTCTCCCGCGCAACGACCACACGACGGTCGCCCACGGACACCCACCACACCAGCAGTGCCACAGGCAGCGACAGCAACCAGAACCAGATCGACTTCATTCGCGCTTCCTCTTTGGTTTGCTAACGACCGTGACTCGCACGGTGGCGGTCCCTCGGCACAACAGAAAGATGCGTCCCATCTTGATTCTCCCGGCTCGCCTATCCTGCGTATCAAGCGTCGAAAGAAGATAAACCGGGAAACGATCCTGCTTGCGTCCCGCGTGGCGCTTACCGTTGCCGGTGACGCGACCACGCATGCGACGCAAGACGATTCACTTCAATGCGATCGCGATCAGTCGGCCCGTCGACTCATCCGCGCCTTCGGCGATATAGAGCGTGCCGCCACCCGAGATCGCGAGCCTTCCGGGCACCGGGTAGGACCACACCGGCTGGCGCGTGGTCAGATCAAGCGCGTAGACCGCGCGGTTGGTGCTGACGAACACGAGGTTGTCGGTCACCACCACGTTGTGGTGGAAACGCACATCGGCGGGTTGCGGCACCCATGACCACAGGATCTGACCGGTGGCTTCGTCGATGGCGTCGAACGACTTTGGCGCGTTCGAGCTTGCATATACGATGCCCTTCGCCGTCGCTGGGTGAGTGACGTAAGTCCTGAAGGTGCGCCAGCGGACCGCGTTGTCGACCACCGAGTAGTTGATCAGGGGGCGGGTGCTCCTGTAGCTGCCACCGCCCCCACTGAAGGCGGTCACGCTGTCGGCCAGCCCGAGCATGGGGGCGCCATGGTACGAATAGCCCGAGCCTGGGTTGTAGGGATCGCTTATGGACGACAGCCTCAATCCGGTGGCGGTGTCGTAGGTCACCAGCGCGGTGCCATCGTAGTAATAGACCCGCGACTGGTCCACGGCCGGGGTGGTCATGTCGTCGTCGCCGCTGAACATCGACCACTGCAGGTCGCCGGTGGTGTCGTTGTAGGCATAGACGCCGCCGCGGTAGTAGCCGCCATTGGTGTAGACGCGGCCGTCGCGGATCGTGGGCGCCAGCACATGCGGCCATTGCGCGGCGAAGGAGCTCTGAAACACGGACAAACCGGTGTTGGCATGGAACGCCCAGAGGAAGGTCTTCTCGTGCCCCGTCGTGGCGATGTAGACCTTGCCGTTGGCGGCGGCGGGCGGGTTCAGCGCCGGGTAGTTCTGGAACGTCTGCTGCCATGCCACGCCGCCGTCGTTCTCACGCAGCGCACGCAGCGTCGCCGATCCAAAATAGATGTCGTCGGACACGAAGACCAGGCCGGGCGCCGTCGCCACCGTGTTGATCTTGCCCGTCGGTCGGCGCCATTCCCACTTGTAGGCAAACGCCCGGGGGAGGAACCTCGCCGGCACGTAACCGCTGTGGCCTGCGTCGCGCTGGAATGTCTCCCATTCGCCCAATGCGATGTTCGCCGGGTCCTCGACGATCACTTCGAACGGCACGTACAGCGTCCCGCCCGGGATTTCGTAGGCGCATGCCGCATCCCGACAAGTCTTCAGCTCCACATAGCCGGTATACGTGCCTTCGGCCAGACCCGGCGCCACGCGAACTTCGACGCGGAAATTGCGGTCGTCGATCCGGGTGATCGCAGGATCCTCCTCGAGCGCTCCGTTGGTGGGCCTCGCCTGGAGCAACGGCCCGCTCTGCAACAATGTCAACGTCAGCGCCGCAGACTGCTGGCTGCCGAGCAAGGACCGCAGCCGCAGACTCGACGGCGTAGCCACAAGATCGGTGCGGACCGCGGACCAGTCCCCGGGCGCGCCATTGGTCTCGTATGAGCGGCTCACCAGTACCGCACGACTTGCGTGCAGGGTCGGTGTGGGCTCCTGCACCACCGCCTCGCGACGATCCATGGACAGCCACCACACCAGCAATGCCACAGGCAGCGACAGTATCCATAACCAGATCGACTTCATCCGCGCTCCCCTCTTGGATTGCAAATCAACGTCAGTCGCACGGCGACTTTCCCCTCGCGCAACGGAAAGCATGCGCCCGACCCTGATCTTGCCATTTTGCCTATTTTGGCGCCACCAGGGGTTGACAGCGCGCAGGATGAATATGGACTGCTCCCGATTGTCAGCCGCGCTTTTGATTCGGGATGAGGCAGGGAAAATATATCCGGTCTACCGGGTGGATTTTATGAGTTCTGGCCATGATGGAGCAGTCTCACTCGAGTATCAGATCAGCGATCGGCCTCGAAAACCACCCGCCTATTCAGGCGCTTGCCGAACGCGCTCCCCCTAAAGTGGTTTTCGCTGTTCGTGCCAGAATCGGCGCGAAAAAGATCGGGCCTGAATGCTCTCCAGCAATAGCGCGGCGCGGTCGCCTGTGGCCTGGCCCTGCAATACTTCAGTCGAGCGAGCTTCCGACCGGTCTTTTTGCAAAAAACGCTGCCGCCGGAAGACCGCTCTAGCGAACCTGAAATCGCAACCCGGGCCGCCCACGGTGGGAGGGGGAGGAAGCCGCAGAACGGCCCGGATGCGAAGGGGTTGCGCGCCTCAGCCGACAGCGGGTTCCTGGCGCGCTTCACTGGCGCGCACACGGAACCATGCCGCGTAGAGCGCGGGCAGGAACAACAGGGTCAGCGCAGTCGCAACGATCAGGCCGCCCATGATCGCGACCGCCATCGGCCCGAAGAACGCACTGCGCGACAGTGGCACCATCGCGAGGATCGCAGCCAGCGCGGTCAGCACGATCGGCCGGAAGCGGCGCACCGTCGATTCGACGATCGCGGTCCAGCGGTCGTGGCCGCTGGCGATATCCTGCTCGATCTGATCGATCAGGATCACCGAGTTGCGCATGATCATGCCCGAGAGCGCGATCGTGCCGAGCATCGCAACGAAACCGAATGGCACCCGGAACGCCAGCAGGAACACGACCACACCGATCAATCCCAGCGGCGCGGTCGACATCACCAGAAACACGCGCGACAGATCGCGCAATTGCAGCATCAACAGCGTGATCACGACGAACACGAACAGCGGCATGCCGGCCTTGATCGAATCCTGGCCGCGCGCGGAATCCTCCACCGATCCGCCGATTTCCAGCAGATAGCCGTCGGGCAGCGTGGCGCGAATGGCATCGAGGGTCGGATCGATCTGCCCGACCACCGTCGCCGGCGTCGGACCGTTGACGATATCGGCGCGCACGGTCACGGTGGGCAAACGGTTCCGATGCCAGATGACACCGTCCTCGAAGGTCGATTCCAATCGCGCGATCTGCATCACCGGCACGGTCTTGCCGCTGGTAGTGGGCACGGCGAGGCTGCCGAGCAGTTCCAGACGCTCGCGTTCATTCCCGGGGCCGCGCAGCAGGATCTCGATCAACTCGTTGTCTTCACGATAGGTGCTGACGCGCTGTCCCGACAGCGAACTGGACAGGAAATGCGCGAGTTGCTCGGAACTCACGCCCAGCGCCCGGGCGCGATCCTGGTCGATGACCAGACGTACGACCTTGCTGGGTTCGTCCCAATCGAAATTGACGTTGATGACGTCGGGATTCGTACGCACTTTCGCCATGATCTGCGATGCGATCCCGCGCACGCGCTCGACGTGCTCGCCGGAGACGCGGTACTGGATCGGATAACCGACCGGCGGGCCGTTTTCGAGGCGGGTCACCCGCAGCTGCAACTCCGGGAACTGCGGACGCACGTCGCTCATCAGCCAGTTTCGCAGCGTTTCGCGCGCCACGATGTCCTTCGCGCGCACCACGAACTGGGTGAAATGGGTCTGCGGCAGCTGCTGATCGAGCGGCAGATAGAATCTAGGCGAACCGGTGCCGACATACGCGACATAGTTCTCGACTTCCTTCCGCGTCGACAACAGCGTTTCGAGCTTGCGCGCCGCCGCATCGGTCGCCTTCAGCGAACTGCCCTCGGCCAGCTCGACATCGACCATCAGTTCGAGACGGGTCGAGTCCGGGAAGAACTGCTGCGGAACGAAGCGGAACACCGCGATCGACGCCACGAATGCGAACAGCGTCGCCCCGATCACCAGCCAGCGGCGGCGGATACACCACCGAACCGTCGCGCGGAAACGCCTGTAGAAAGCGGTGTCGTAGGGATCGTGGACCGGCGCGTGCGCACCATCGGACGAGATCGGCGCGGGGCCCAGCAGTCCGGCGAACTGCGGCCAGCGATCGGCGAGACCCGAACGGAACGTGCGGATGCGGCCTTCCAGCGAACGCGGATTCGGCCGCGCGTTCGGTTCTGGCAACATCTTGTCGCCGAGATACGGAATGAACAGCACCGCCGCCACCCACGACACGATCAGCGCGATCGTCACCACTTGGAACAGCGATCGCGTGTATTCGCCGGTGCTCGATGCGGCGGTGGCGATCGGCAGAAAACCGGCGGCGGTCACGAGCGTGCCGGTGAGCATCGGGAATGCGGTGGTTTCATAGGCGAACGCAGCCGCGCGCAGGCGCGAGAAGCCCTGCTCCATCTTGATCGCCATCATCTCGACCGCGATGATCGCATCGTCCACCAGCAGGCCGAGCGCGAGCACCAGCGCGCCGAGCGATATCTTGTGCAGACCGATGCCGAAGTAGTGCATCACCGCGAACGTCATCGCCAGCACCAGCGGGATGGTCACTGCGACCACCAGGCCGGTCCGCAAGCCCAGCGAGAAGAAGCTGACCAGCAGCACGATGATCACGGCTTCGGCCAACACCGTGACGAACTCGCCGACGGAATCGCGCACCGCCGCAGGCTGATCGGCGATGCGGCGCAGTTGCATGCCGGCCGGCAGGCTGCGCTGCAGGCGCACGGTTTCCGCATCCAGCACCTTGCCCAGTTGCAGAATGTCGCCGGAGGGTTTCATCGACACCGCGATGCCGATCGCGTCATCGCCCATGTAGCGGATGCGCGGTGCGGCAGGATCGGCGTAACCGCGGTGCACATCCGCGATCTCGCCCAGGCGCACGGTGCGGTCGCCGGCCCGGATCGGGAATTGACGGATGTCGTCCAGTGACTTGAAATTTCCGGTTACCCGCAATTGCACACGGTCGGTCGATGTCTCGAAGAATCCGGCCGATGCGACCGCGTTCTGTTCGGCCAGCGCCTGTTGCACGACCGGCAGCGGAATCCCCAGCGTGGCGAGCTTGGTGTTCGACAGATCGATCCATATCTTCTCGTCCTGCAAGCCGAGCAGTTCGATCTTGGCGACGTCCGGCACGCGCTGCAGTTCCAGCTCCAGCCGCTCGGCATAATCCTTCAGCAGCGCGTAGTCGAAGCCCTTGCCGGTGAGCGCATAGATGTTGCCGTAGGTATCGCCGAATTCGTCGTTGAAGAATGGCCCGACCGTGCCCTCCGGCAGGGTTGCCTTGATATCGCCGATTTTCTTGCGCACCTGGTACCACAGCTCTGGCAGTTCGCGGCTGTGCATCGAATCGCGGGCGATGAAGAACACCTGCGATTCGCCGGAGCGGGAATACGAACTGATCGCTTCGTAGTTCCCGGTCTCCATCAGCTTCTTTTCGATGCGGTCGGTGATCTCGCGCGCGACTTCCTCGGCGGTCGCGCCCGGCCAGATCGTACGCACCACCATCACCTTGAAGGTGAACGGAGGATCCTCGGACTGCGCGAGTTTTCGATAGGACCAGACGCCGAGGATCGCCAGCACCAGCATCGTGTAAAGCACCAGCGAGCGATTCGCCAGCGCCCATTCGGAAAGATTGAATCTGCGCATGATCAGACCGTCCAGACGCTGGGACGCGTCGCGATCGCTGGGCAGGAAGTCGTTCGCATGGAAGTGGTTCGCATGCCGGGGGCGTCAACGCTCATCTCGATGACTCCGGTCAGTTCGATTGGACGGGGCGGTTGTTGCGATCGACCGGCAACACGGTCTGGTCCGCATGCAGCAGATGGCCTCCGGCCACGACGACCCAATCCGTCGGCTTCAGGCCGGAAAGTATCGGGACGCTGTCGGCGGAATAGGGTCCCGCCGCCACCAGCACCGGCCGCGCCCGCTGCGATTTGGGGTCGGCGATCCACACCACCGTCCGGCCTTTGGCGTCTCTCTGGACGGCGGACAGTGGCACCGTCAGTCCACCGGACTGCCCGGCACCGACGATGTAGACCCGTGCGCTCTGACCCAGCGCGACGGCATCGACATACTCCGGGGCCAGACTCGCGCGTGCCGCGTAAGTCCGTGTCGACGGGTCGGCGACCGGCGAAATTTCACGGATTCTCGCCGACAGCGGCGGGCCTCCGGTGTTCCACAGCTCGACCAGTACCGCCTGCCCGGCCTGGAATTCGCGGACATTCGATTCGGGAAGCGCGAAAGCGACTTCGCGCTCGCCGTCCACGGCAAATGAGAAAACGGTCTGTCCGGGCGCCAGCACCTGCCCCGCCTCGACCATCCGCGCCGCGATCACGCCATCGGCGGACGCGAACAGCGAGGCGTAACCACTCTGGTTGCGGGCCACATCGCGCTGCGCGCGCGCTGCACGCACCTCACCCTCGGCCGCACGCAGGGACGCCGTCTGTTGGTCGAGCGAGGAACGGCTGACCAGCTGGTCCTTGGCCAGAGCGGCGAAACGCGCGTGATCGGCGCGGCTACGGGCCAATTGCGCTTCCGCAGCGGCCAGTTGCGCCTGCGAAGCGTCCGCCTGGAGCTGAAGGTCTTCCGGATCCAACTGCGCGAGCAGATCGCCCTTGTGGACCTGATCGCCGGCATCCACGAGCCTGCGCACCAGCTTTCCACCAACCCGGAACGACAGCGCGGATTCCTCGCGGGCGCGGATTTCTCCGGCAAAGGCAGTCAGGCCTGCATGCTCACGCCCGGATGAAGCACCGGCGCGCGCGACGAGCACCGGGCGCGGCGCTTGGGATGTCGATTCAGCATTGCCACAAGCCGCCAGAACGACCACCATCAGCACTGGAATGACCGCTTTCAATGAACCTGCTTTCAAGCTTGATGTCCTGTGCGCTGCCATGGCCGCCTCATACGATCGGGGGATAAGCCCGGAGGATCGATGGATGTCATCGATGAACGCCCGGGATTAATGAACTTGTCGGTATCGTATAAATAACATACTAATTAGTCTAGTATTACAAGCATGAGCGCCACAGACTCCCAGCCCACTGCCTCCGAAGCCGTCAAGCCGGCAGGCCCCGGCCGTCCGAAGGACCTCGGCAAGCGCGCCGCGATCCTCGACGTGGCCAAGCGGCTGTTCAGTCAGAACGGCTTCGACGGCGTGAGCATGGACCAGATCGCGGCCGAGGCCGGCGTCTCGAAACTCACGGTCTACAGCCATTTCGGCGACAAGGAATCCCTGTTCAGTTCGGCGATTCGCGCCAAATGCGAAGAACAGATGCCTGCGGCCCTGTTTCTTGCGGGTCTGGAAGGCAATCTGCGCGAACAGCTGACCACGATCGCGCGCGCGTTTTTCACGCTGGTGACCAGCGAAGAGTCCATCGCCATGCACCGGATGATGATGATGCCCGGCACCGGCGATTCGCACGTGCGCGAACTGTTCTGGCAAGCGGGGCCGCAGCAGGTGAAAGACGCATTCGCCGAATTCCTGCGCGCCCGCGTCGCGCGTGGAGAACTGCAGGTGACGGATATCGACCGCGCAGCCTCGCAGTTCTTCTGCCTGATCAAGGGCGAAATGCATATGCAGCTACTGTGCGGCATGTGCTGCGGCTCGCCGGTCAGCGACACCGAATGCCATATCGAAGCCACCGTCGATCTGTTCATGCGCGCTTACGGCAGTGGCGGGAGCGCGGCTGAATGAACCGCCAAGTCATAATGTCCGAATGCTTGAGGCCGTCCGTGTCCCCGGTCCCGGTGACTTCCGGCACTCAGCCGAAACCTGCGGTTGCGGCGATCCTGAGCCCAGCAAGCAAACTGCCGTCCCGGTAAACTTCCGCATCCCCGAACCTTCCAGAACGCGCCGTTGCAAGAGACATGAGCATGACGATCGATTACGCCAAAGCCCGCGAAACCATGGTCGAGCAACAGGTCCGGCCCTGGGAGGTGTCCGAACCTCGCGTTCTGGACACCTTGGCGCGACTGCCGCGCGAGCGTTTCGTGACGGAGGTGCATCGTGCGCTGGCGTATTCCGACCTTGCCCTGCCGCTCGGCCACGGCGAATCGATGATGAAACCGGTCCTCGAAGGCCGCGTGCTGCAGGCGCTCTCGATTGATGCCGGCGAAGACGTCCTCGAAATCGGGGCCGGCAGCGGCTATCTCTCGGCCTGCCTCGGCAGTCTGGCCCGCGATGTCGTGAGCCTGGAACTGCATGGAGATCTCGCCCAGGCCGCGCGCGGCCGCCTGCAGACGCAGGGGATCGGCAACGTGCGGATCGACACCGCCGATGTCTTCGGCTGGGACAGCGAGCGCCGCTTCGATGCGATCTGCGTCACCGGAGCGGTCGCGACCGTGCCTGCGCGCTTCCTGATGTGGCTGCGCCCGGGCGGCCGGATGTTCGTGGTGCACGGTCGGGCACCGGCGATGGAAGCGGCGCTTGTGCGCCATGCCGACAACGCCGCCGGCTTCCAGATCGAATCGCTTTTCGAAACCGAACTGCCGTACCTGATCGGCGGCGCCCCCATTCCAAAGTTCAAACTGTAGGTCGCACGGCTGGCGCCCACGCCCCGTACGCTGATTGCCCAGACAAAAAAAGGATGCCCATGACTCGCCGCCCCCTCGCCCTCGCCCTTGCCGCACTCCTGTTGCCACTTGGCGTCCAAGCCGAAGATCTGGTGCAATCCTACGAACTCGCGCGCAACAGCGACCCCCAGTTCGCTGCTGCGGAATCCAGTCGTTTGGTCTCGCGTGAAGGCGCCGTACAGGCGCGCGCGTCGCTGCTGCCGCAGCTCAACGGCGATGCCTCCTACAACCGCTCCAACAGTGAAAGCGAAGGCTCCCAGGCGCTCGGCGGGCAGATCTTCACCAGCAACAGCGAAAACGACAACACCAGCCGCCAGTACGGTTTGAATCTGCGCCAGATGGTGTACGACCACAGCAATGTCACGCGGTTGCGCAGCCAGAATGCGTTGGCCGAAGCGAGCGACTTCCGGCTCGAATCCGCGGGCGATTCGCTGATCACGCGCACGGCCACTGCGTATTTCAACGTCCTGGTCGCCATCGAAACGCTGGCCGCCGCAGAGGCCCAGGAGACTGCGCTGAAGAAGCAGTTCGACTTCGCCGACAAGCGCCTGGAGGTCGGCCTGGCACCGATCACCGATGTCCACGAAGCGCGCGCCCAGTACGATCGCGCACGCGCCAACACGATCGTCAACCGCAATGCGCTGGAAGACGCTTATCGGGCCCTCGAAGAAATCACCGGGCGCGATGTGCGCGTGCTCAAGGCCTTGCCGCAGGATTTTCAGCCCGAGCTGCCCTCGGCACTGGATTCCGAAGGCTGGGTACAAACCGCGCTGGACAACAACCCGGCATTGAAAGCGACAGAGTTCCAGCTGGAATCCGCCGAGGCGAATGTCGACACCGCGCGCGCCGCGCACTATCCAACCCTCTATCTCGGCGCCAGTTACGGTCGCACCCGTAGCGATGGCAATCAGACGGATCTGCTGACCAGCGTCGTCTCCGATTTCGAGAACGAGAGCGCCTCGCGCAGCATCGGCCTGACGCTGTCGGTTCCGATCTTTTCGGGCGGCGCCACCCAGTCGCAGGTCCGTCAGGCCATCGCCCAACGCGATGTGACCGGCGACGAACTGGAACAGCAGAAACGCGCGCTGGTGCGCAACACCCGGAATGCCTACCGCACCCTCGTCGCCGGCATCAGCGAAGTCGAGGCACGCAAAGCGGCGGTATTCTCCGCGCGCAGCGCGTATGAAGCATCGCAGGTCGGCCTCGAGGTCGGTACCCGCACGGTGTTGGACGTACTGAACAACCAGCAGACTTTGTTCAATGCCGAACGCGAGTACGCGCTGTCGCGCTACAACTTCCTGCAGAACCGCCTGCAGCTGGAGCAGGCGGCGGGCACGCTGGATATCGACGACTTGCAGGATGTGAACCGCCTGCTCACCGTGGATGCCGCACTCAAGACGGCGCCTTGACGAATCCCCGCCCAGTCTCCCACGGCATCGAAACACAGGAGCTGCACCTTCAGGGGTGTGGCTCTTTTTTTGAGGCAACGCTGGGGGGCCGTTGTCCTCAAGACGCGACGACAGCTGTGCCGGGCGCGGCGAGCGCCTGCAAGCGTGCGTTCGAACACAATCGCTCAAAGCGGAACACAGCGTCCGTTGTTGTAATAACAGCGCGAGATGTCGAGCAAGATCCATGCGCTGTCGGCACAGACATACGTCGCGTACTCGACGTATTCGACGGAGTATTCCTCCGTCATTGCGTAGGCGCCTTCATTTCCCGCGTCGCATGCATCTTGCGGCAATGGCGGCGCCGCCGAAGCGCGGCCTCCTGCGCACATTCCCAGACACAGCAGGGCGATCGCCATACCGGTTATCGAATGATGTCGTGACATCTCGCTTCTCCCGAAACAGACGGCCGCCGGTTGGGCGCGCAATGCACGAAGGCAAACATAGAAACAGGCATGACGGTCGACGCTGCATCAGAGCAAAAGGCCTTCTACGCATCTTCTTTATATCCGCGTTGACAGCGGGCGGATGCGCACAGAATCACAATTGCATCGCATGCGGAGCAATCGTTTTGATCGGCAACACGCTATGCATAGGCTGTCCCTAACGGGGCAGCAGAAGCAGGGCGCTACAGCGAATTCTCGATGAGCGTCAGCGTGCGCCGCAACGCGCCGCCACCTTGCTCGACCAAGGCAAGCCCCGCTGCCGCCATGCGCGCGCGCGCGGCAGGATCGGCAAGCAGGTTTTCAAGTTCGGTCGCGACCGCCACAACGTCCTCACCGATTCTCAGCGCATGCGCACGGCTCAACTGCTCGGCGATATCAGTGAAATTGTGAAGATGCGGTCCGGTGACGATTGCGGTGCCCACAGCTGCGGGTTCGAGCAGATTGTGCCCACCCACCGGCTGCAGGCTTCCGCCGACGAATGCGACATCCGCGCAGGCGTAGAAACTCATCAGCTCGCCGAGCGTATCGATGACGAATACCGCGTCGTCGCTGTCGGGCAGCCGCGTGAGTTTGCGGGTCGCCACCTGCAGGCCGGTATCGATCGCCAACTGCATCGCTGGCCGAAACCTCTCGGGATGTCGCGGCGCCCAGAGCATGAGCAGATCAGGCCAGCGTGTACGCAGGTGGCGGTCGATGGCCAGCACCAATGCCTCTTCGTCGGAGTGAGTGCTGGCGGCGATCCACACCGGCCGGCCGGCGATACGGTCGCGGAACTCCTTTGCGATGGCATCGACCGCCGGATCGACGCGTGTGTCGAACTTGAGATTGCCGCAGACGATGACCTGATCCGGTCGTGCCCCCAAATGCAGGAAACGCGCTCCATCCGCGTCGGACTGTGCGGCGACCGCGCGCATCGTGCGCAGCGCGCGCCCGACCAGCGGACGCAGGGCGCGATAGCCGCGCAGCGATCGTTCGGACAATCGCGCATTGACCAGATACGCCGGCACACCGTGATCCCGGCAGGCAAAGAGCAGATTGGGCCACAGTTCGGTTTCGACGATCAGCGCGACGCTTGGCCGGAAATGGCGCAGGAACCGCCCGACCGCACCAGTGAGGTCGTAGGGCAGATAGACGTGCGCGATGCGACCGCCCCACAGTGCGGCGACGCGCTCCGAACCGGTCGGTGTGATGGTGGTGACCAGCACCCGTTGCTGCGGATGGTCGCGCAGCAATGCATTGATCAATGGCGCTGCAGCGTTCACTTCACCGACCGAGACCGCATGGATCCAGAGGTGTGCAGCGCCGGAGGGCGGCTCGGCGTAGCGCGCGTAGCGCTCGCCCCAGCGCAGCAGATAGGCGCGCTGGCGGAATCCACGCCAGATCAGGTGATACACGGTGATGGGCAGCAGCAAGTACAACGCCGCCGAATACAGGCCGCGCAGGGTGTGCTCGATCACGCGTTCGAAACTGTCGGCCCGCATGGCGACAGGATACCGGGTGAAGGCCGCTGCCAGCAGCGCGCGGCCGACGACGTCCCGGCCCGTACAATGACCGCATGCCGTTCGCCTTCGACACGCCACCGCCGCGCGCGCCCCGGGACTGGCCGAGCTGGTTCGGCATCGGTGCATTGGCGCTGCTCGCGCGCTTGCCCTGGGGGCTGCAGCGGAGGCTCGGCCGCGTACTGGGTGCCGTGCTGCTGCGGGTCCTGGGCAAACGCCGGCGGATCGCCCAGCGCAATATCGAGCTTTGCTTTCCCGAACTCGACGAACGCGCACGTACGGACCTGCTGCGCCGGCACTTCACAGCGCTGGGCATCGCCATCTTCGAGTTCGGCCGGGCGTGGTGGGGTTCGGTCGCACCGCAGCGGCGTGGGCTGATCATCGAAGGCGTGGAGCACATCGATGCTGCGCAGGCGAACGGTCGCGGCGTGATCGTGGTCTCCGGCCATTTCACCACGCTGGAAATGTGCGCGCGGCTTGCCTGCGATAGCGTACCGCTGGCCGGCATGTACCGGCCGTATCCGCAGCCGGCGATGGAGTGGGCGGTGCTGCGCGGGCGTTCGCGTTACGCCGCTGGCATGTTCGCCAAGGACGATGTCCGCAGCGTGGCGAAGCATCTCAAACGCGGCGGCCTGCTGTGGTACGCGCCTGATCAGGATCCGAGCAAGGGCGACAGCGTGTTCGTCCCGTTCTTCGGTCAGCCGGCGAAAAGCCTCAAATCCACCCATCAGCTCGCGCGGCTCTCCGGCGCGGCGGTGGTGATGTTCCAGCACTTCCGCCGCGACGATGGCGGCTACACCCTGCGCTTCTGGCCGGCATTCGAGCACTTCCCCTCGGACGATGCCGACGCGGACACCGCGCGCGTCATCTCTGCGATCGAAACCATGGCGCGCGAGGCGCCCGAGCAATATCTGTGGATCCACCGCCGCTTCAAGCGCCGGCCGGACGGCGTGCCGGTCTACGACTGAGGCGCAGGCGCCGTCTCGCGGCTCAACAGGCTGCCTGCGTAAAGCGCGGCCAACAGCAGCGTCACCCCGCCCCAGAACGTGGAGTAGAACGCGAGGTGGGTGTTGAACGGGAAGACCGTCACCGCCAGCGCCAGCATCGCAGGATAGGCGGCCTCGCGCGCGGCGGGTTCGGCGTAACGCCAGGCGCGACGCGCCATCGCCGCTGCGGAGAGCCACAGCAGCAGGCCGATGACGCCGGTTTCGCTGAGGATTTCCAGCACGATCTGATGCGCGTGGAAGGCCGGGCCCACGCCCCATTCGGCGATCGCGCCGTGCTCGGGATCGCAGGCAGGAAAGGCCTCGCGGAACCCGCGCGGACCGACGCCATTCAACGGATGCTGCGTGGTCATGCACCACGCTGCGCGCCAGATCCGGCTGCGACCCGACAGCGCGCTGTCGACGCCCGCCTCATCGGCGGTCAGCGCATCGAGGGTCCGGTCGATACGCTCCTGCACCTGCGGCGACAGCAGACTCAACGCGAGCAGCAGCGCGCCGCCGAGCGCGAACACCACCGCCAGGCGCTTCCACCCGAGCAGGCGCCAGCCCGAAAGCAGCAGCACGAGACCGAACGTGATCCAGGACGCGCGCGAACCCGCAAGTACGATCACGCTGCCGACCAGGATCGCCGCCAGCAGCCAACCCCACTGGCCGAATCTGCGGCCGGCGGCGTGCAGCGCGAACGGCGACAAGCTGGCCAGAACGACGCCGAGTTTGAGGTTGCAAGGCCCGAGCACACCGCCGAGACGATCCAGCAGCGCGTAATCGTTGGCGTTGCAGAACCGGTGGCCGCTGACCGCGAGCTTGACCGCGTCCAGGCCGAAGAACAGTGCACTGGTGCCGCTGACTGCCTGAGCGAGCGCATCGAGCGTCCAGACACCGACGATGACCGCAAGGCCGCCGAACGTGATCCTGCGCCCGCGCGCGTCTGCCACTGCCGATGCGGCCAGCCAGAGGAACGGGAGATAGCGCAGATCGGCCGCGACTTCGCCGAAAGCAACCCGGCGATCGACCGCATCGAAGCAAGCGAACAGTTCAGGCAGCCAATACGCGAAGAACAGGACGCTGGTCAGCGCCCAGGCCTGCGGGCTGAGCAATGCGCTGCCACCGCGGAACCGTACGAACAACAGCCGGCCGATCGCGGCCAGCGAGCCCAGCGACAGCAGGCTTTCGGCGACGCCCGGTACCGGCCACAGCGCGACATAGGCGAGTACCCAGAACGGCGCCCAGCGCCAGCCAGCGGGCGCAGGGACAATGTCAGCGGTGGTGGTGGCGATGCCTGCTGTCATTCCGGGACGAGTTCGCGATAAAGAGCCAGGGTGGCGGCCTGCATCGCATCCAGCGAGTAGCGCTGCAGCCGCTGCGGCATCGTAACGGGAACCGGTGTCGGCTGCGCCAGCAGGTCGCGTACGGCGCGATGCAGAGCGCCGGCATCGAACGGCGTCACCGCACCGGCAGGCAACAACTCGCGCAGCAGTTCGCCGACGCCGCCGTGCGCCCAACCCGCGACCGGGCGTCCGCAGGACAGCGCTTCGATCACGGTGCGGCCGAACGATTCCGGCTTGCGCGACACCTGCAGCACCAGATCGCTGGCGGCGTAGGCCTCGGCGATCGCGGCGGTGGGCGGCGTGATCGCCAGCGCATGCGCGAATCCGCTGCGCGCGGCTTCGGCTTCGAGATCGGCGATGTAGGTTTCGCGGCCGGGCTCGCGCGCGCCGGGCATCCACAGCCGCGCGTCGAGGCCATCGCTGCGCAGCGCGGCGAGCAGCGCCAGCGCATCGGCATGGCCCTTGAGTCGCGTGCCGCGCCCGGGCAGCAGCAGCAGCGGGCCTTCGCCGCCCAGCGCCGGATGCATCGCCGCGATACGCGCGCGCGCGCGGCGATCGGGCCAGGGTGCCTGAGGGAACGCGGCCGGATCGATCCCGCGCGGGATCACCTGCAGTCGCGCAGCGTCGGTGTCCGGGTAATGTTCCTGCACGTAGTCGCGAACCGTGTCCGACACGCAGATCGTCCGTTCGCCGCGCGCCATGATCGCGCTGTAGCGCGAAGGCGAATTCAAACCGTGCACGGTCGTGACGAAGCGCGGACGCCGGGTCGTCGGCATACCGCGCAGTGCGAACCAGCCGACCCACGCCGGCAGCCGTGAACGCGCATGCACGATATCGACGCCCGACTCGGCGAACAGCGCGCGCAGGCGTCGCACATGTCGGAAGGTCAACAGCGATTTGCGGCCGATGTCGAGCGCGATGTACTCGGCACCGCTGGCTTCGAGCTGCGCGACCAGGCGACCGCCTGCGGAGACGACGATGGCGCGATGCCCGGCGCGCACCAGTGCATCGGCGATTTCCAGCGTGGAGCGCTCGACGCCGCCGGAATGCAGCGCCGGCAACAGTTGCACGACAGTGAGGCGGCGCGGCACGGCGCCGGCGTCCGCAATCAATCGATCAGAACGTACTGCGCACCGCAGTACGGGCAGGTGGAGGTGCCGCCTTCGGCTTCGATCGGCAGGTACACGCGCGGATGCGAATTCCACAGCGCCATCGACGGGCTCGGACAGCTCAGCGGCAGATCGGCGCGATGCACCTCATAGCGTTGCTGGGCGTTGGCTTGGCTGGGCTGGGAAGCGGTCATGGCGGGTCGTCCTGCGCGAAGGGCACAGTTTACCAGCGCGAACCCGCCAGAAAACGCGCCCTCTCCGGTCGGAGAGGGCGGGGGGAGCGGTCTTATTCGGCAGGCTTCGGCACGATCGCTTCGGTGGTGATCGACAGCTTCACCTGGTCGCTCACGTTCGGCGCGTACAGCCCCAAACCGAAGTCGGTGCGCTTGACGGTGGTGGTGGCGCTGAAGCCGGCGGCCTCGCGCTTGGCCAGCGGCTGCACGCCGGTCTTGTTGATGGTGACGTCCAGCACCACAGGCTTGGTGACGCCCTTGATGGTCAGATCGCCGGTGACTTTGAGCTTGCCCTTGCCGGCGGCCTTCACCGACGTGCTCTTGAAGGTGATGTTGGGGAATTTCTCGGCATCGAAGAAATCGGCGCTGCGCAGATGGTCGTCGAAATCGCCCACGTGCGAATTCAGTCCGGACAGCGGGATGGTGACTTCGACCTTCGAGGCGCCGACGTTCGCCGGATCGTAGGTGATGTTGCCATCGACCTTGCCGAAATGCGCGATCGGGTTGGAGAAGCCGAAATGGCTCCAGCTCGCGACCACATCGGTGTGGTTGGCGTCGATCTTGTAGGTCAACGGCGCGGCGAAGGCGACGGTGGAAGCCAGCGCGAGAGCGGCGGCGAGCAGCGGACGTTTCATCGGAATACTCCTGGTTTCGATTGGATCTGGTTTCGATTGGATGGTTGCGACGGGAGAGGAAACACGCCTATGAGGCAGCGACAGCGGACAACGGTGCGCGGCAGCACGGCAGCGCGGAGCAATCACTCGATGCGGCAGGCTTCCTCGAAACCCAGGCGCGGCGAGCGCGGGAAGATCGAGGCGCGATCGCCCTGGCCGAGATTGACCAGGAAATTGGAGCGGATCGCAGTGCCGGCGAAAAACGCCTCGTCGAGCTTGGCGTTGTCGAAGCCCGACATCGGGCCGGTATCGAGGCCCAGGGAACGCGCGGCGAGGATCAGATACGCACCTTGCAGGCTGCCGTTGCGCAGCGCCACGGTTTCCAGCGCGGCTTCCGGCTTGCCGGCGAACCACGCACGCGCATCGACATGCGGGAACAGCACCGGCAGCTTGTCGTAGAAGGCCATGTCGTAGCCGACGATCACCGTGACCGGCGCCGCCAGGGTCTTCTCGCGGTTGCCGGCATCCAGCGCAGGCGCCAGCCGTGCCTTGGCTTCCGGCGACCGCACGAAGATGAAGCGCGCCGGACAGGCGTTCGCAGCAGTCGGCCCCCACTTCAGCAGGTCGTAAAGGCGATGCAGGGTGGCGTCGTCGATCTGTCCGGAGAAAGCGTTGTAGGTCCGGGCAGTACGGAACAGTTGGTCGAGCGCGGTGTCGGTCAGTGGTGAAGACATCGGTCTGGTCATCCCAAGCGTGTAAACATGATGGCGAGGCGGCAGTGTAGAGTCCGCGCGGTCCAGCAACAGCAGTGTCACGGAAACGATTCGAGTCAAATTCGGAACAATGCAAGAGAATCGAGCCAATTCAACTCAAATCTACGCGATAAGCGATGGCCGTGCCGGCAACGCCCGTCAGGCCGAGGCCATGGGCGGGGCGCTCGCCGACGACGTCACCGCGTTCACGCTGGAGCCGCATCCGCCGTGGCGCTGGACCGCACCACGACGATGGCCCGGAGCCGAGCGCGGCTACGGCGACGCATTCGCCGCACTGCTCGATGCTCCGCCCGCGGTCGCCATCGGCTGCGGCCGACAGGCGGCATTGGCCACCCGGCTGCTGCGCGAGCGCGGCACGAAAGCCGTGCAGATCCTCGACCCTCGGCTCGACCCGAAACACTGGGACTTCGTCATTGTTCCGGAACACGATCCACTGCGCGGGCCGAACGTCATCACCACACTCGGCAGCCTGCATCCGATCGACGACGTCTGGCTGGCGCGCGCGCGCAGCGAATTCGCCGCCTTCGCCGAATTGCCCCGACCGGTCAACGTGGTCCTGCTGGGCGGGAAGTCGCGGCATGCGCGCTTCGACCGCATGGCCTTCGAAGTGCTGGCCTCGAAACTGGAAGCGGTGCTCGCGCGAGAAGGCGGCAGCGTGCTGCTGACCACCTCGCGACGCACGTCGAAAGAATTGCGCGACGTGCTGGAACATCGTTACGACGGTACACCCGGCATGGTCTGGCGCAACAGCAGCGACGGCCCGAACCCGTATGCCGGTCTTCTGGCCTGGGCAGACCGCATCGTCTGTTCTCCAGACTCGGTGAACATGATCACCGAAGCCTGCGCCACACGCGTGCCGGTGTTCGTCTTCGATCCCGGCCGCGTGCGCGGACGGCCGCGCGCCTTCCTCGACACGCTGCTCGACCGGGGCCGCATTCGCGCGATGGATGCGCGACTCGATGCCTTCGATATCGAACCGCTGCGCGAAACCGCACGCGTCGCCTCGGTCCTTCGAGAACGTCTGGGCATTATCTGAACCGCGTCAGCGCGATGTCTGCGCGATGGACGCGCATCCGAACCGGCACACCGATCAGCTGCGATAACCGCGGGCCGTCAGCTGCGCGCGATCGTTGCGGAAATGTTTCATCAATGCCTTGTCGACCGCCCGACTGAACGTCTCCCAGGTGATCGGCTTGGCCAGGTAGTGATCGCAGCCCGCCAGCATGCCGCGGGCGCGGTCGAACGGCGAAGTGCGCGAGGTCAGCATCAACACCGGCATCGAACGGGTGTGCGGATTGCGGCGAATGTTGCGGCACAGCTCGTAACCATCGGTGCCGGGCATGACCACGTCCAGAAACGCGATATCGAATCTGCATTGTTCGGTGAGCGAGAGCGCCATTTCGGCATGTTCGGCGGACTCGCTGTTGATCCCAAGACGCCGCAAGGCGCCGCACAGTTGTTCGCGCACCGCAAGGCTGTCGTCGACCACGAGGGCATACAGCTCGCCGCCGGACGGCGCATCGTCGCTGGCGGCGACACTGTGCGAACCGGTCATGACTTCGATCTGCGTGGTCCGCCTGTCCTTGATGACGACCTCTGCGGGAAGCCAGCGCTTTTTCTCGCCGTGCTCGTGCTTGATCAGATCGGTCAGGGTCCCGATGATTTTCAGGAACAGCGACCTGCTTTCGATCCTGTAGGGCGAGTCTCCGATCGAACCCTGGTCGGAAATGGTGATCGAGACCAGTTCCGGGTTGGCCTCGCGCAGCAGGCGATAGGCGGCGATCCCTTCCAGCGATGTCGCATCCACGACGGCGATCTGCACGCGCTCGTCCGTGTCCTGCGGGACGACCCGAAGCGCGTCGCCATCGATGCGCGTGGAGTTGATGACGTAGGAAAGTACGCGCGCGTTTCTGGCGGACAGGCCGCACAAAGCGATAGTGAGTTGCATCCGCGCCTCTTGCAGATCATGACCAAAGCCGATCTTTGCCGCATACAGACGCGCGATCCGTCGCAAGGCGTACCGCTTCGACATGAATCCCGGCACTGCAGCGTCATGCTCAGTTTCACTTCGATCCAGACACAGACAACCTGTCGGATATGACAGTTCGGCGTACTGCTGCATAGCGCGTCGTCTGGATTGTCAATGGCATGCGCGGCTGCATGCTTGATGCAAGCGTCGACCGTTCGACTGAAGGTGATGCGCTGAAAGGATCGTCCGGCCTGCGTCCCGCAGAGATTTCGTCACGGCAGGCCTGCTCTGCCGCCCAAATGCGCGTGCTATTGCTGCATTGAGCGTGTCGCATTGAGCGTGGAATGTTGAGCGCGTGTCGCACTCAGCGCGCCTGCTGGAAATACGTGTGCTCCACGCAGGCGCGCGCGATGGGCTCGCGCGGCATCGGGCAATGGAGCGCATCGTCAAAGTCGAAGAGGCCGCATCGACGGTGTTTCTGTTCGGAAAGAACCTCGACCTGACCTCTGGGTCACGCGTCCGGCGATTGCGACGCGGCCATTCGCGGCCCGGCATTCTTTTTCGTCGCACGCATGCCGATCGCCACTGCGCCGATCGCCACGGCCGCCAACAGCGGCCGGCGCTTCAGCGCACGCACGGCGCCCAGCGCGAGCGCGGCCAGCCAAGGCCGGCCCGTGACCGAGCTGGCGAGCAGCCCCACCCAACCGCTGCGGCTGGAGACCGCTGCGGTGAGACTGCCGGCCACGGATGCAAAATTGCGCAGCCGCCCCGTGCTCCCGCGCAACTCGCGCAAGGAAGCCGCGACTTCTCCGCGTTCGACCGCCGCGCGCATGCGCAGCATCTCCATCCGCAATTCGCGATTCCGCGACGCTTCGCTCATCCCTCACCTCCGTCGCCCGGCTGGCGTCCCGTGTCGGCGAGGAACGCGTCGCGGTCGTTGGACAGCTCCCGCAGCGTTGCCGACAGCACCGGCGGCGCGGCGGAAATTTCGCCCGTCAATTTGCGGAACACCAGCACGGCGCCGATCACGTAAAAGGCGAACAGCACCGCAAGCGTGACCCAACCGTAGAGCGGCCACAGCGCGACCGTGAGCAGCGCCGAGCCGGCGATCAACGCCAGCAAGAGCAGCACCATGGCGAACAGCGCCAGCGCGACCCATCGGATCAGCTGGACGCGGGTCTGCGCGAGTTCCAGCGACGCGAACTCGGCACGGGAGAGCAGCAGATTGACCGTGGCCGCCGACAGGCGGCGCACGGCATCAAGCGGCGAAGCCACGACAGCGATGCCGGTCAGCGCCGGGAAACGAGCAGACCGACCAGGAAGCCGACACCGGCGGCAACGCCGATCGCGCCCCACGGGTTCTCGTGGACGAAATCGTCGGTGGCACGTGCGGCAGCGCGGGTGTTTTCCGCCACTGCGGACTGCGCATCGCTCAGCCGCTGTTTCGCGCGATCGAGCGCTTCGCTGGCGCGGGCACGCAGGGCGTGGGCGCGGTCGCCGGTGGCGGTGGCGGCCTCATCGAGCAGCGCTTCGACGTCTTCCAGCACGATTTTGGCGTCGGTCACCAGCTCATCGGTATTCAGGATATTGATCTTCGACATGACTCACTCCTTTGGGGTGCGTTCGGGATGCGTTGCGATGCGCATGGGTTGCGGGTAATCCGACTGCGAGCATAGCGCGCAGAACGGCGGAAACCACCGATCACGCCCGGATCGCCCACAGCCGTTGATGATCAGTCAGGATTTCCGGTCGAATCCGGAAAAAACAAGGGGGTCGGCTGCAGATCGCATGACCGCCGCAGCGCGATCGGGCGAAATGCCGGCCGAACGAACCGCCGCTGCGACGACCGCGCGCGCCTCGTCGATGTCCGTCTCCGGCGCGACGATCCGCGCCCTGCGGTCGAGCGTGCAGCGCAGCCCCGCGCCGACCAGGACCGCATGGGCGGTGCGCAGCCGGGCTGCGGTCTCCGAATCCAATACCGCTTCGGCCTTCAACGACCCGATCAACCCCGGCGTATCGCGCAGCGCGAGCAGTGCAGGCTTCATGGCGGATTCGCGCAGCACGAGATACTGCAGCAGGAATTCCAGATCGACCAGACCGCCCTCGCCCTGTTTCAGATCGAAGCGCACCGCAGTGGAACGGTCGAGTTCGGTGCGCATCCGCGCCCGCATCGAGACCACATCCTCGCGCAGCTTTTCCGCATCGCGCGACTGCGCCAGTATCTGTGCGCGCACGCGCTCGAATCCGGCGCACAGCGCGGCATCGCCGGCGACCGCGCGCGCGCGCACCAGCGCCTGATGCTCCCAGGTCCAGGCGCGATGGCGCTGGTAGTCCTCGAAACTGGCGATGGTGGACACCAGCAGTCCTTTGGCGCCATCCGGGCGCAAGCGCACATCGACGTCGTACAGACGGCCGGCGCCAGTCGGCGCCCCCAGCAGCGCGACGACCTTCTGCGCCAGACGCGCACTCCAGCGCGGCGCATCGAGCGCGCGAGCGCCGTCGGAGATCGCATCGTGCGGCGCGTCGTAGACGAACACGATATCCAGGTCCGAGCCGAACCCGAGTTCGCGTCCGCCGAGACTGCCGTAACCCAGCACCGCGAATCGCGCATCGGCGATCCGTCCGTGCTGGGCTTCGAGTTCGCGCATCGCAAGCCGATACACCGCTTCGACCATCGCATCGGCCAGTGCGGCGAGCAGACGCGCGGCATCGATGCCATCGACACGGCGATCCAATGTCGCCAGAGCGATGCGGAAACTCAGCGCCTGGCGCGCCTCGTTGAGCGCGAGCAGGGCGGCTTCGGAATCCTCCTGCTGCAGCGCGGCCTCGCAGGCGGCCACGCACTCCTCGCGGCGCGGCAGCGGGCCGGCGACGCGCTGGTCGAGCAGTTCGTCCAGCAGCAGCGGATGCGCCGCGAGCCGTTCGCCGAGCAGCGCGCTGCGCACGAGCACGTCGATCAACCGCGACAGCGCCGCCGGCTGTTCGTCGAGCAGGGCGAGATAGCTGGCGCGGCGCAGGATGGCGTGCAGCATCGCCAGCAGGCGGCGCAGCCCGAGCAGCGGTTCGGGCGAAACCGCCACGGTCGCGAGCAGGGTCGGCATCAACCGGTCGAGCCGCGCGCGCGCAGCATCGGACAGGTCGCGCACGCCCGGCGCGCGCACGAAATCGCGCAACGCTTGATCGACCTCATCGCTCTGCGCGAAACCCGCTTGGGCCAGTGTCTCGCTGGCACCGGCCTCGCGCTCGCTACCGTCGCGTCCGGCATTGCCGCGTCCGCCACTGCCGCGTCCGACCTCGTCGTGCAGGCGGCGCCAATACGCGACCAGCGCATCCGGCTGTGCGGCGCGCCCGCGCGGCGCCAGCAAGGCGTCGAACTCCTGGCTCACGCGTTCGCGATGCATGTGCAGCCGGCGCTGCAGCGCCGCCCAATCCCGCTCGCCCAGCCCGTGTGCGAGCCGCGCGCGCTCCAGCGGATCGATCGGCAACTGTTGGGTCTGCGCATCGCGCAGCATCTGCAGGCGGTTTTCGAGCAAACGCAAAAAACGGTAGGCCGCGAGCAAGGCATCGCGGGTGTCGCCGGTCAGATGCCGGCCTTCGCTCAGCGCACGCAGCGCCGGCTGCAGGCGGCGCTCGCGCAGAGACGGTTCTCGACCGCCTCGGATCAACTGTAGCGCCTGCGCAAGGAATTCGATCTCGCGAATACCGCCGGGGCCACGCTTGATATCGTCGGCCATGTCCTTGCGCGCGACTTCGGCGGCGATCGTCGCCTTCATCTCGCGCAGACCGTCCAGCGCGCCGTAATCGAGATAGCGGCGGTAGACGAACGGCCGCAGTGCGTCGAGGAAACGCGCGCCGGCAGCGCAATCGCCAGCGACCGTGCGTGCCTTCTGCCAGGCATAGCGCTCCCAGTCGCGGCCCTCGCGCTGGAAATACTGCTCCATCGCCGTGAACGACAGCGCGATGCGGCCGGCGCTGCCGAACGGGCGCAGGCGCAGATCGACGCGGTGACAGAAGCCTTCGGCCGTGACTTCGTCGAGCAGCTTCGCCAGCTGTTGACCCAGCCGCGCGAAATAATCCTCGGCGGCAAGCGAACGCGCTGCATCGCTGTCGCCATCCTGTTCGTAGGCGTAGACCAGATCGATGTCGGAGCTGAAATTCAGTTCGCCGCCGCCGAGTTTGCCCAGCGCGAACACCACCAGCCGGACCGGCACCCCGTCGATCCCGCGAACCGTGCCGAAACGCTGCACGAACTCCGCTTCCAGCGCGGACAGCGCGCAGTGCAGACAATCTTCGGCCAGCCGCGTGGTGCCCGCGAGCGTTGCATCGAGATCGTCCAGACCGTTCACATCGCGCCAGATCAACCGCACCGATTCCGCATGGCGGTAGCGGCGCAGCAGCATCGGCCAATCGGCGCGATGCTCGGCGGTCAACGCCGGCAGTGGCGCGGGAGCCGCGCAGTCATCGTGCAGCAGACGCGCCAGCAGTTCGGGCTGGCGCATGCAGACATCGATCGCGAAGTCGCTGGCGAGCGCCAGCGCGCGGATACGCGCGTCCGCGACAGCAACGTCGGGTATCGCCGGATCCATGCACGTCGCACGCAATCGTGCGAGCGCTCGGTCGGCGATCATCGTCATCGAAGGGGCGGCGTGTTCCATGCGCTGATTCTGGCATCCCGATGCATGTCAGATGCGCGCCGGCCACGCGCGGCATGGAATGCGGGACATAAAAAAGCCCGCCCCGGTCGAACCGGTAACGGGCTTGCTCCCTCCCCCACGTCGGGATGCGTCGGCATCGTGAAGGAAGCGTTATCCCAACGCACGCTGCACTGCAAAAAGATACCGGTGAGTTCAGGAATCCTCTCAACGCCGAAACGTCCGGCCGCTCCGCAGCACGCAGGCGATCAAGCCCGGCCGCCTCCGGTTCTGATCTGTTTTTTCCGGAAGCCACCGGCAAGCCCATGATTTCGTTCGATGAGCGAATACCGGCGCCCCCGGGGCCGACGATTTACTCGAACAGAATGACGTAAGGTCGTTTTCCTTGCCGTGCATGCCCGGAGCCGCTGTTGACACACGCCCACCACCCCGAGACACCTGCGGAGGCAAGCATCATCCTGCCGATGCCACCGCAGGCACCACGCGCCGGAACCCGCGCATGGGAGCGCAGGGTCGCAACCTGGGTGCTGCGTGCCGGCGGTTGGCGGATGCGCGGCGCATTGCCGGATCTGCCCAAAGCGGTGCTGATCGCCGCACCACACTCCTCCAACTGGGACGGTATCTGGATCTATTTCGCGGCGACGGCGATGGGCTTGGATATCAGCATTCTGGGCAAGGAGGTGCTGTTCAAGATCCCCGTGCTCAATTTCGTCCTGCGCCGCTACGGTGGCATCCCGGCGGTCGCGGCCGTCGGCGACACCATGTTCGACCAGACGGTTCGGCTGCTGCTGCAGAGCGATCGCTGCTGGGTCGGGATCGCGCCGGAAGGCACCCGCAAACAGGTCGCGCGCTGGCGGATCGGTTTCTGGAAGATCGCGAGCGCCGCCGATGTGCCGATCGTGCCGGTGTACCTGCACTACCCGGACAAAGTGATCGGGGTGATGCCCGTCTTCCACACCAGCGGCAACATGCAGGCCGATATCGCCCAACTGCGCGAAAGCTATCGGCCCTGGCAAGGCAAGCATCACGGTATCTGACGCCCCGGGTACTTACGACCTCGGTACAAGCGGATCCGCGCGTGCCCTTGGATACGGCGCGCCGCCGTACCGAATCGCAACCGTGCCGAATAGAAGAAACCTCAGTCCGGTCGCGGCCCGCGCCCGGCATCGCGCAGGATCTCGCGCGCGGCGTTGCGCCCCGGCAAACCGGTGACGCCACCACCGGGATGCGTGCCCGAGCCGCAAAGGTACAGCCCCGGAATCGCGCCGCGATAATTCCCCTGCCCCAGCAATGGTCGCGCCGAGAACAACTGGTCCGGCCCCAGCGCGCCATGGAAGATATCGCCGCCGATCAGGCCGAACGTGCGCTCCAGATCCAGCGGCGACAGCGCCTGATACCCCAGCACGCTGCGCCGGAAATTCGGCGCCCAGGCGTCGACGGTGTCGATCATCAGATTCGCGACCGTCTCGCGATGCGCGTCCCAGCCGCCGTCGACGTCGGGATGCACGTGCTGGCAGAACAGACTGGCGACATGCTGACCCGGCGGGGCCAGGGTGTCGTCGAGGGTCGAGGAAATCACGAGCTCGACGATGGGCTTTCGCGCCCAGCCGGCGTTGTGCTCTTTCGATTTGGCATCGAAATACGCCTGCTCGAAATAGCGCAGCGACGACCCGATCAGAATGCCGCTCTGGTGATGCGCCTGCAGATGCGTGCCCGGCGCTGCAGCGAAATCCGGCAGCTCGCTCAACGCCACGTTCATCCGGAACGTGGCCGAGCCGCAGCGGTAGCGCGCGATCCGCGCGGTCGTGTCTTCGTCCAGCGCGCTCTGCGGCATCAGGCGTTGATACAGCAGCTTCGGATTGACGTTGGAAACCACCATCGACGCGGCGATTTCGGTGCCGTCGGCCAGCGCCACGCCCACCGCGCGTCCGCCCTTCACCAGCACCTGCGCGACTTCGGCATCGGTGTCGATGCGCACGCCGCGCACAGCGCATTCTTTCGCCATCGCCTGGGTGATCGCGCCCATCCCGCCGATCGCGTGACCCCACGCACCGGTCTTGCCGTTCACTTCGCCGAACACGTGATGCAACAGCACATACGCGCTGCCCGGCGTGTACGGGCTGGCGAAATTGCCGACCACCGAATCCCAGCCCAGCGCGGCTTTCAACGGCTCGCCTTCGAACCAGCCATCGAGCAGATCGCCTGCGGATTTCGCGAACAGGTCGAGCAGATCGCGGCGCGCGGCCATATCCAGCGTCTTCAGTTGCTTCGCGACCGAGAACGAGGCCAGCCAATCGGCCAGCACGAAGCGATCGGAGACGTTCGGCGGCGCACGCAGCATCAACTCGCGCAGCACGACGACGACGCGATCGAGCATCGCGTAATACTTCGGCAGTTGTTCCGCATCGCGCCTGGACCAACGCGCGATATCAGCGGCACCGTGCTCGCCACCGAGACGGAACGATTGGCCGTCGGGCAGCGGCAGGAAATTCGAATACGGACGCTCCACCACCCGCAAACCGTGTTCCTGCAGGCGCAGGTCGCGGATCACTTTCGGATTCAGCAGGCTCACGGTGTAACTCGCCACGGAGTTGCGGAAGCCCGGATGGAATTCCTCGGTCACCGCCGCGCCGCCGACGATGCTGCGTCGTTCCAGCACCCGCACCTTCAATCCCGCCGCAGCAAGATAGGCGGCGCAGACGAGTCCGTTGTGGCCGCCACCGAGAATCAGGACATCGGTCTTGGCGTCTTGGGCTGCTGGCATGTTCGATCTCGGTGAAGTGGGCTTTGTTCGATGATCTCCCGCGCTACCGCAAAACGAAAGACCCCGGCACGTGTCAGGACGTTACCCCTCGCGGCTTGCGGCTCCCCCAGGGAAATGCTACACGAGACTCCATCGAGCAACCGCGCATTCTCGAGTGCCCGACACGCCGCAGCGCGCCTTGCGCAGTTGCGCCTTCGTGCACGACTCAGGACAGAAGATGGACCAACGCCATTGGAAGGCGAGCATGCATGCACGCATTCCAGCCCTACATTCCGCGACCACCCTGCCGGTGGGGCAACGGCGGCGCTGGTAAACCTTCAAACAGGGCGATGTCACCGTAGCGTCCCCTGCGCTGTCACGTCTCACATTTACGGACAACAAACCACAGACCAAGGAGTGTTTCCATGAAACGATTGTCAGCCCTGATCCTCATCGGATCGGCCGCGTTCAACGTATGGGCCGCCGGCCCCTCGAACGTCGCAATGACGGCTTCGACCACGGACGAAACCCGCATCGCCACAACCTCGGCACCCGCACGCGAGACCATCGCCGAAGCAGGGCTGTTGCGCGCGAATCCGCTCGCCGACGGCAGCGACGACATCGCGGGCCATCTGCAGACGGCTTCCGGGGCGCTGTCTTTCCAGACCCGCAGCCTGTCCGCCGGCATCGTCGCGACCAAGGGCACCGCGCCCCAGCGCGTGCAGATCCGGCTGGAAATCAACGGCGCCGTGATCGACCACGAGATCGACTATGCCGCCGGAACCATGACGGTCCGCACCGCCGACCGGGTGGTGGTCGATGAAAGCGACCGTTCGGTGCTCAGGAGTTTCCATGCGGAACTGGGACGCAGCCTGTCGCAGCAGGGCGGCTTCCAGCAACTTCCGAAATCGCAGGATTTCCTGTGGCGGCTGGCGGAAATGTATTCGGAAATTCCGCTGGGCAAGGCCTTCGCGGCGGAATGGGTCGTCCAGCGCAGCGACGCACAGGCCATCGCACCGCCGGCGCAGAAGACGCCAGCCGCTGGCGCGTGGCAACCGGACACGCAAGCTGCGGCCAAAGCGCCGATCGTCGCACTGGCATGCAATGAACAAGGCGGCGGCAGCTTCACCAATCTGCACAACATCGTCGATGTCTGCAGAAGCAACCAGGTGTTCTATCGCGCTTCCGCGCACGACTACTGCCCTTCGCACGGCTACAGCAGCAAATCCGTGGCTTATGGCTGCGGCGCCAGTTCCTGCCCGGGCCGTTGCGGTGCCGGCTGCGGCGTCGCGGATGGTCTGGGCGCCTGGTACCAGGACTGCCTCGATCACGACATCTGCAATCGCGACCACAATTCGCAGCTCGGCGCCTGCGGCGACGAATGGACGGAAGCGGCCGACGATTACGCGTTCGGTGCGATCTCCTGTTACACCACTTGCCACTGATGCTTCATCGCTGAAGCGCGCGCCACAGAGAAAAGCCCCGCATCGCTGCGGGGCTTTTTTCTTAGCCGGGCATCCGGCATATCCAATCTTCGGCGAACAAGGGCGGTCGCGGGCGAGCCTGGACCGACGACAGGCTCAACCAAACCAAGTCACGGGCACGTTGCCGGTGCCGAATTCACCAGAAAAGCGCCCGGCGCAGAGATCAGACCGGGCACGAAGCCCTGTACCAGCCAGGCCACCTGTTCGCCCGGCACCATCACTTTCGACGCGATGGTGCTGACCGGCACGCGGACCGACGGAATATTCGGGTTGGTCGAGCCCGGCGAGTCGTTGCACTTCACATAGTTGCGCACGATCGGCTGCAGCACGCCGTTCCGGGTGACCTTGGATGTCGCACGCACCTTGATGCGCGCATCCAGCGACGCGCCCTGGGTTGCGCGCAGACTGGCCAGCGCGTAGGTGCCGGTGATGGCCTGGCCGTTGACGTTGATGAACGCCGAACCGTTCGCGCTGCTGGTCACCCAACTGGGCAACGTACCGGTCGGCGATGCCAGCCACACCGAATAGCTGGGATTCCTGCCCGGATCAAGCGTGGTCTGCCCTGCCGGCTCGGTGATATCGCGCTGCGAAATGGCGGCGCCATAAGCGTTGAAGATCGCGCTGGCGCCTGCAGGCTCGATCAGTACGTAGACGCGTTCCACCTGGGCATCGCCCCCGCTCGGCGCAGCCAGCAGATGATGCATGTAGAACGCGAACTCGCGCATGCCGCCGCTGGAGCAGACCGTGTCGAGGGTTCCGGTGGACAGCGTGCGGCTGACTTTGCCGGGATCGGCCGACATCATCGGCTCGCTCGCCAACAACAGGCCTTAGCGGCTGACGCTTTCGGGGTTGTTGCTGTTCACCAGCGGCATCCCTTCCATGGTGCCGGGCAATGCATTGAGTTGCGACCAGGTCTGGTCGTGTGCGGTCGCGGCGACCAGCACCGCCGTTGCGGCGACCAACCGCACGGTATTGCGGACGGAATCCTTCATGTGTCTGGTTCCTTGTTGGCCGCAGGAAGCGCACGCGTCGAAGACGGAAAAGAATCTCCCCGTCACCGGACGGACTGGAAGATGCAGCACTCGAAATGATGCTTCCCTGATACCACATGCCGGCTTTCCGCAGCAGGGAAGACCTGTTTTAGTCGGCACTGACGGTGAACGCACCAAACCGCAGGCGAAAATCATGAGCAGGAACGTATTCATAGGGCTGTCCCTGTTCGCCGCAACACTGCTGTTGGCGGCCTGCGGCGCAAAATCAAACTCGATCTTCCGGTATCAGAAGATCCGTCCGGGCGAAACGGCCATCATCACGGTCGATGCGAAGCAGCGCGCGATCCTGGTGGGGAACAAGGACCTCAAAAACGCGGCGGGACAGACCACGAAAAACATCCGGCAGTTCTGCAGCGAACCAAGCCCCGATGTGTTCACGGTCGTTGCGCAGGCCTTATCCGCAGGCGGCACCTTCGGCAAAAGCGCCGACCCGAAGAGTATCGAACTGGCGCTCAACGCCGCGTTCAGTTCAGCGGAACAGGGCTCGACCATCCCGCGCACCCAGACCGTCAACATGCTGCGCGAACTGATGTTCCGCACCTGCGAGCGCTATCTCAACGGCGGTATCGGCGAGCTGGAACTGCCCATCCAGGCTGCGCGCGACCAGCGCCTGATGGTATCGATCCTCGCCATCGAATCATTGACTGGCGCGGTCACGCCCAAACCGGTGGTGATCGGCGCGAATGCGAATGCCAGCGGCGGCACCTCGGGCGCGGAAGCGGCGGTGCGGCTGGACGACGCCCACAAAGCCCTGCAGGCCAAGACGGCGGCGCAGCAATCCAGGCAGAACGAATACAACGAGATCACCACCGACAAGAAACACTGCGAGCAGATCGCGGAAGCGGTCGCGAAAAAAGAAGAGGACAAACTTCCGCAGGAACTGAAGGACAAGCGCGCGAAATGCGAAACCGCGACCAGCGCCCTGGCCGCCGCCAAGAAAGACACCGCCAGCAGCGCTGCGCATTACGCCACGCTCAAGGACACGGCAGCCAGCGGCGGGATCCCGGTGGCGACCACAACGGCCGTGATGGTGCCGAAAGCGGATGGCGGTATCGATCGGGCGCATGGTGATGCGGTCAGCGCGGTCGCGAATGTCGTCAACAACATCGTCATGGCAAATATGAACCAGGATGAGTTCGCGTTCCTGTGCATGAAAGTACTTGATCCCAATGCGAGCCAAACCGTCGATGCGACGCTGGTTGCTGCCGGCACCGGAATCAAGCAAACCTGCACGGATTACATCAATTCGCAGATCGAGAAGAGCATCGCCATCAACAGCATGATCGCGATGAACATCGACTCTGATGTTTTGACACTGCAGGAAATCGAAAATTCGATGTTCGATAAATTCTGGTCAAAGGTTTCGATAAACGGAACGACTGCCGATCCCACCGCGGTTTCGGCCATGCAAAAAACGTTCACTTGGTGGCCCGCCTGTTTTTCACCCAGCGGCAAGAAAGCGGACTATGCCACGTGCTTCAGCGGCACCACCTCCCCGCAGCAACGCCGCCTTTCCAAATAGGAGAACACCATGCCGAACCGTGTGATGGGACTATTGCTCGCCCGCGACCAGGCGTCGCTGCTGGATCTGGCCAGGATGCACCATTGGACGATCCTGCCGAAAACCGGTTACAACTTCGAGCAATTCAAGAGCGACGACGATCAATCTCTGCCATTCGTCGATGACATGGACGGCGTAGCGGTTGGCGGACGCGGCTGCGCCGCGCTGGCGTATCGGGACGAATAGTCACGCTCCAACCAACCGCAAACGGAACCGATGCGCTTCTCCCCGCCAGCGGGGAATTGTTCGGGAGAACAAAAAAACCCCGCCTCGTGGCGGGGTTTCTTCGTACACATTACGGGTTGGATGGATCAGAAATCCATACCGCCCATGCCGCCCATGCCACCGCCGCCGCCCATGCCGCCGCCGGCTGCGTCGTCTTTCTTCGGCGCTTCGGCGACCATCGCTTCGGTGGTGATCATCAGACCGGCGATCGAGGCTGCGTTCTGCAGCGCCGAACGGGTGACCTTGGTCGGATCGAGAATACCGAACGCGATCATGTCGCCGTATTCGCCGGTCGCGGCGTTGTAGCCGTAGTTGCCGGTGCCTTCGGCCACGTTGTTCAGCACCACCGACGACTCTTCGCCGCAGTTGGCGACGATCTCGCGCAGCGGGGCTTCCATCGCGCGCTTGGCGATATTGATGCCGTGGTTCTGGTCTTCATTGGCGCCCTTCAGGCCAGCGATGGCCTGCAGTGCACGGATCAGGGCGACGCCGCCGCCCGGGACCACGCCTTCTTCCACTGCGGCGCGCGTGGCGTGCAGGGCATCTTCGACGCGGGCTTTCTTTTCCTTCATTTCGATTTCGGTCGAGGCGCCGACCTTGATCACCGCAACGCCGCCGGCGAGCTTGGCGACGCGCTCCTGCAGCTTCTCGCGGTCGTAGTCCGAAGAGGTTTCTTCGATCTGCGCCTTGATCTGCTTGATGCGGCCCTGGATCGTTTCGCCGGCGCCAGCGCCGTCGATGATCGTGGTGTTTTCCTTCGAGACCTGGATCTTCTTGGCGCGGCCCAGATCCTTGATCGTGGCCTTCTCCAGCGACAGACCGACTTCTTCCGAAATCACGGTGCCGCCGGTGAGGATGGCCATGTCTTCCAGCATCGCCTTGCGACGGTCGCCGAAGCCCGGGGCTTTCACGGCGCAGACCTTGACGATGCCGCGGATGGTGTTGACCACGAGGGTCGCCAGCGCTTCGCCTTCGACTTCCTCGGCGACGATCAGCAGCGGCTTGCCCGACTTGGCGACGCCTTCGAGCACCGGCAGCAGGTCGCGGACGTTCGAGATCTTCTTGTCGTGCAGCAGGATGTACGGGTCATCCAACTCGGCCGACATCGACTGCTGGTTGTTGATGAAGTACGGCGACAGGTAGCCGCGATCGAACTGCATGCCCTCGACGACGTCGAGTTCGTTGTCCAGGCCGGAGCCTTCTTCAACGGTGATCACGCCTTCCTTGCCGACCTTCTTCATCGCGTCGGCGATGATGTTGCCGATCGACTCATCGGAGTTGGCCGAGATCGTACCGACCTGGGCGATCGCCTTGTCGTCGGCGGTCGGCTTGCTCATCGCCTTGAGTTCGGCGGTCGCGGCGACCACGGCCTTGTCGATGCCGCGCTTGAGGTCCATCGGGTTCATGCCGGCGGCGACCGCCTTCATGCCCTCGCGGATCAGCGCCTGCGCCAGCACGGTCGCGGTGGTGGTGCCGTCGCCGGCGTTGTCGGAAGTCTTGGACGCGACTTCCTTCACCATCTGCGCGCCCATGTTCTCGAACTTGTCGGCCAGCTCGATCTCCTTCGCGACGGACACGCCGTCCTTGGTGATCGTGGGGGCGCCGAAGCTCTTCTCGAGCACGACGTTACGGCCCTTCGGACCGAGGGTGGCCTTGACGGCATTGGCGAGGACGTTGACGCCGCGCACCATGCGCGCGCGGGCGTCTTCACCGAAACGAATATCTTTGGCAGCCATTGCGATAACTCCAGAAAATGTTGTGGATTCGTAGGGTGGGCCTTGGCCCACCGATGCGACACCGATTGCTTCAGCGAACGCGCGGCGGAAAGACCGCCGGGCGCATCAACCGAGGATCGCGAGGATGTCGTCTTCTTTGACGATCTTGTATTCGACGCCTTCGTGCTTGTAGGCCGAACCGGCGTACTGGCCGTAGATCACCTTGTCGCCGACCTTGACCTTGGGAGTGCGCAAGGTGCCGTTGTCCAGCGCCTTGCCCTCGCCCACGGCCAGCACTTCGCCCTTGGTCGGCTTTTCTTTGGCGTTGTCGGGGATGTAGATGCCGCCGGCAGTGACTTCTTCGGCTTCGATCGGCTTGACGACCACACGGTCGTAGAGCGGCTTGAGATTCATGAGAACCCTCGCAAGTAGTTGATTGATGGGAGAAAGTGCGGCGATTTTAGCAGTCACCCGGGGGGAGTGCCAAAGTCGCGGCCAAAAAACGCCCTGAATTTCGGGACGGGCCAAAGATGGGGGGCCTCGGCGGGGTTTCAAGGGGCACGAGCGGCAAGCGGTTTGCGGAGAAGCGTGGGCGCACGTTCGCGATCCGTTGGCCTCCCAAATGGGCCGTTCCGGCGAGTCTGCGAACGCATCGGGCCGGCATGGCGGATATGGGCCAACGTCCTGGAACATTCGGGCATTTCGCACGTAACCTGATCATTTCCATGGTTTATTGCATCAAAGTGGCGCGTCTTGAGCGACATCAAAATGGCAAGCCCGGAAGGGGCTATGGTCCATCAGTGCCAGCTATCCCGCTGGCCAGCCATGCAGGACGCCGTCCCATGCGTCTCAACACTTGGTCATTCCTCTCCGGTCTGGTGCTGGTGAGCTTCGCGGTCGTGGCCTTGGAGCTGCCCGCAGGCACGCGCCTGACGATGGCGGCCTTCAGTCTGTCCTCCGGTGTTGTTGCATTGGTACTGATGGCCGCAGCGGCGCTGCTGGGCGCACGGTGGTCCGTCGTCGAAAGCGCATTCGGCGGTCTGGACCGGGTTTACGACACGCACAAGTGGCTCGGCGTATGGGCGCTGGCGTTCGCGTCCGTGCACTTGGTGTTCAAGGCTGGAATGCAAGGTTGGGACACGGCCGCGATCCTCGCGTTGCCGCCGTTCTACGTCAGGCTGGTGCGGCAATTGAGCTTCGTGGCCCTGATGCTGATCGTGCTGCTGGCCTTGAACCGCAAGATCCCCTATCGCACCTGGCGCTGGTGGCACAAATTGTCGGGGCCGCTGTTCGTGATCGTGGTCCTGCACTGGCTCAGCTTCAAGACACCGATCACGCTGGCATCGCCGGCCGGCATCTGGCTGGCGACGGTCGCGACCCTCGGCTTGGCAGGCGCGCTGTACAAACTGCTGCTCTACCCGGCCCTGTCCAAGCATGCCGAGTACAAAATCATCGACATCGTGCCGGGCCCGGCGGCGATCGCACTGTCGTTGGAACCGATGGGAAAACGCATCGCTTTCGAGCCGGGCCAGTTCGCGTTCGTATCGATCCAATCGCCCGGACTGCGCGAACCGCATCCGTTCACGATCGCCTGTCCGAATGCGCCCGGCGAACCCATCCAGTTCCTGGTGCGCGCCTTGGGCGACTACACCGGCACACTGGTTGCGGAAGCGAAAATCGGCATGCACGCCGACGTCTATGCACCGTTCGGTCGCTTCCAACGTCCAGTCGCTTCGAAACGCGAAATCTGGGTGGCGGGCGGCATCGGCATATCACCCTTCATCGCCTGGCTCCGCGATGGCGCCGCGACCGGGCTGGAGCGGGTCACGCTGTTCCATTTCTACACGCCAGGACGCGAATTCCCCAGCATCGACGCGCTGGATACGCTGACCGGGCAACGCGGCGTCGAATGCGTGCAGGTACCCGACGGAAGCATGTCCCCCGCGTTCCGGGATCGCTTCGGCGAGATCGCGCAGAACATCGCACCCGCCGATATCGACATCTGCTTCTGCGGCCCGAAAGGCCTGTTGACGGATCTTCGCGCCGCCATGGCCGAACACGGCGTACCCGCCTCGAATCTGCGCTTCGAGCGCTTCGATTTCCGTTGAAATCCTGCGCGAACGACTCGGCGCGACGGTTTGTCCACTTCATCACAACGGGCGGCGGATCGCTCCGCCGCCCGTCTGCAGTGATCCCGCCCGGCAGCTACCGCCGGGCGGGGTGACGCCTTCAAACCGCCGCAATCAGAAGCGGTAGTCGGCGCTGACGTACCAGAACGCACCCGGCAGGTCGTAGGTGCCGGCGTCGTAACCGTTCAACGAACAGGTGACGCACACCGGCGGCTCTTTGCCGAACACGTTGTTGGCGCCTGCCGACAGCTTCAGGCCTTCCAGCGCGAACGCATTCTTCCAGCCGAACTGGACGTCGTGGTACACGACCGAGCCGAGCTTGTTGAACCCGTTGCCCGTCAGACAACCCGGGACATCGGAAATGGTCGCATTGGCGCAATCCTCTTCGACCGCATCGATATAGCGCAGGCCGTAGTTGAAATCGAGATTGCCCTTGCTCCAACCCAACTGCACGTTGCTCTGCCACTCGGGAATCGAACTGTCGTTGTTTTCCACACCGACACCGCGCGACGAGGTGATGCCGTCGCCGTCCACCGCCTTGTAGTCGTTGACGAAGGTGGTTTGCAGCGAAGCGTTCAAGCTGCCGAAGCCCCATTCCGGGCTGAGCCAGTTGACCTTCAGGTCCGCACCGTCGGTCTCGATCACACCGAAATTCTGCAGGAAGTTGTTCGGCGGATTGAGGTTGCCGTTGCTCTGGCGGGTGAAGGGCGAGCACAGGGTCGCGTCGGTGCCGCCAGCGGCGATGCAGGCGTTGAGCAGGGCCTGGATGTCGCGGGACTGCACCGCACCTTCGATCTCGTGGTTGTAGTAGCTCAGCTCGAAATCGAGCTTGCGCGACCATGCGGTGTCTTCGGCCCAACCGGGGCTGTAGACCGCGCCGAGGGTGAAGCTGTCGGACTCTTCGGGCTCGAGATTCGGATTGCCGCCGGTGAAGGTGGTGATCTGGGTGTTGGCCTGCTCGAAGTTGTTCGGCACGTTCTGCGCGACGCACGCCGCTTCCAGGCCCGGCGATACGCCATCGGTGCGGTCCACCACCGGCGAACCGGTCGGGCCGCAGGGATCGTTGAGGGTGGCACCGAACTGGGTCAGGCCGAACAGCTCGCCGAGGTTCGGCGCGCGGAAGCCCTGCGAATAGGTGCCGCGAAGCACCAGATCCTCGAACGGCTGGAAGCGGAAGCCGACCTTGCCGGTGGTCGAACTGCCGAAGGTCGAATAATCCGACCAACGCACGGCGGCGGTCAGGTCGAGGGTCGCGAGCACCGGGAAATTGACCTCGCCGTAAACTTCGGTCACGTCGTAGGTCGCAGAGACCGGAGACGCGAACGAGTCCTGCGATTCGCCGGTCTGGCGCAGCGGATCGGGATTGAAATCACCCTTGTAGCGACGATGTTCGACACCGGTGGCGAAACCTGCGGTGCGATCGCCGATATTGAACAGGTCACCGGTGATATTGCCCGAGAAGATGTCCAGCACCTGGGTGCTCGCATCGCGTTGGTCGGTGCGGATGTAATCGATCATCGCCTGTGTGAACGGGCGACCCTGACCACCGAAGATATCCAGCGGCACACAGCCCGGGGTGGCGGCGCAGATGGCCGGATCGCCGAGGGCGATCTTGATCTTGCCGATGTTGTAGCCGTTGGTGAAGCGCTGCGACGCCGAGTTGCGGCTGTGCACGTAGTTCAGGTCCCAGCCGTAGGTGCGATCGCCGGCTTCGATCAGGCCATCGAGACCTGCATTGAAATACCAGGTATCGACATTTTGGCTGAACAGGCGCGGCCCGACTTCCAGCGGACGACGGCCGACGAACACGAAATTGTTGTTCGCGTCGAGGGTGAAACCGAACGGGTTGTACGGGTGGTTGCCGGGGATCGAGATGGTGTCGGCGATACCGCCGGTGCCCGCGCCCGGGCCGACGAAGATCGGCTCGGGTGCCGCCTGGTTGGTGGATTGGCGATTGTTGAACAGGCCCTTCAAGTGCAGGCGGGTGTTCTCGCTCAGATCGATATTGATGCTGGCGAACAGCGATTTGCGCTCGCTCGGGGTCAACAGCAGATTGAACGGCGCGAAATTGAAGCGGTCGGAGCCATCGAACTGGTTGTACGTGCCGCCGTTCGGGTTACCCGGCACGAACACCGGCGTGGTGGTGCCCGGATTCAACGTGATGTTGTACGAGGTGGTGTTGGTGGGGTCGTTGAACACATAACGTCCCTGCGGCGTGCCCGAACTGCAGGCGCCCAGACCTGCGCCCGGCTCGCATTCGGACGACTGGTCCCACGACGCGGAACTGATGTTGTCCTGCTTGTAGTAGGTGGCGCCGAATACGCCGGTCCAACCATCCCCACCGGTACCGAAGGTGAAGGACGCGTCCTTGGTCTCGCCGCCGCGGCTGTATTCGCCGTAGTAGGTGTGGACTTCGGCGCCGTCGAAACTCTTGCGGGTGATGATGTTGACCACGCCGGCGATGGCGTCGGAGCCGTAGATCGCCGAGGCGCCGTCTTCCAGCACTTCGATGCGCTCGACGATGGCCAGCGGGATGGTGTTGAGGTCGGCACTGCCGCTGACGCCGGAGGCCGAGGACTCATTGACCCAGCGGATGCCGTCGACCAGCACCAGCACGCGCTGCGAGCCGAGGTTGCGCAGATCGACCTGGGCCGAGCCGGCGCCGATGCCGCCGCCGTCCGGCGGGTAGCCGAAGTTGCCCGACGAGTTGAACTTGGCGTTGAGTGCCTTGCCGCTGGCGCTGAGCTGCTGGAGCAGCTCGCCGACGCTGGCGAGGCCGGTTTCTTCGATTTTGGCGCGGTCCATCACGTAGACCGGCTGTGCGGTGACCGCATTGGTCTGTTTGATGCGGGTGCCGGTGATGCTGATCGTATCGAGCGTGTTCTCTTCCTGGCTGTCCTGCGCGGCGGCAACGCCGGGCAATGCGAGCAGCAAAGTCAGATGGACAGCGGCCGTCAGGCGATTACGGCGCAGCTTGTTCATTGGGTTCTCTCCATATTTATTGTAGGTAATAGCGCTTGCCACCGCCGTTGGCCCCCTTCCGTGGGCGGTACCGGCACTTTGTAAACAAATTGTGAAGCCGGGGCAAGGTGTCGGTGGTGATCGGGGCTTCCGGCACACCTCGCAACTGACCTGTTCACCCGGCTTCGCTATAGTCCCCGGCATGCGAATTCCCCACCCGACGACCCTCGCGGGCCTGCTGGCTATCCTCCTGCCGGCCGCCTGCACCGCCCAGACCTACGACCCCACACTGGCCCAAGCCCGGACCGCGCTGGATGCCGCCGAGCGCGGCGAGACCGAAACCGCGCCGCTCCCGGCCGGCCACCCGCTCGCCGGCTGGGTCGACTACGCCGGCCTGCGCAAGGCCATCGACACCCTGCCCGCCGCCGATGGCCAAGCGTTCCTGAGCCGCTATCGCGGCCAAGCCGTGGCCGAAACCTTCCGCGAACAGTGGCTGGCCGTGCTCGCCAAGCGCGAAGATTGGCCCAGTTACCGCAGCGCCTGGTCGGCCTCGATCAAAAGCAGCGTCCTGCGCTGCGCCGAACTCAACGCCCGTCAGGCGCTGGGCGCGACCGGCGCCGATTGGACCGCCGACGCCCGGGCGCTCTGGCGCAGCACCGGCAAGTCGCTGCCGAAAGAGTGTGATGCGCCGATGGCGGTGCTCGCCGCCAATGGCGGGCTCGATCCCGCCCTGCGTTGGGAGCGGATCGAAAAAGCCGCCGCCGAATTGCAGCCCGGGGTCATGCGCGCCGCCGCACGCGGCCTGCCCGCCGAAGAGTTCGCGCTGGCGAACGACTACGCCGCTTTCCTCGAATCCGTCCACGATCGCGCGCTGAGCTGGCCGAAGACGCCGCGCAGCCGCCTGATCGCCTCCTACGGTCTGGCGCGACTCGCCAAATCGCTGCCGCAGTCCGTGGACACCACGCTGCCGAAATTCGCGAACGCGCTCGGCTTGAGCGAAGAAGAGCGCGGCCGGGCGCTGTATCAGGCCGCACTGCAGACCGTCGCCTCCTACCTGCCGGATTCGGCGCGCCGCTTGAACGCGGTACCCGATGTTGCCTACGACGCGCGCCTGCACGAGTGGCGGGTACGCGAAGCGATGGCGCGCTCGGATTGGAACGCCGCGCTCGCCGCGGTCCGCAAGATGGCTCCGGAACAGCGTCGCGACTCCCGCTGGCGCTATTTCGAAGCGCGCCTGCTCGAAATCGGCGGCGACAAGGCCAACGCCGCGATTCTGTATCGCGACGCGGCCAACAAGCCGGAGTTCCACGGTTTTCTCGCCGCCGACCGCATCGGTGCGCCGTACGCGCTGTGTCCATGGACGCCGAAAACCGATGCCGCAGCGAAAACCGCTGTCGCACGCGACCCGGCGATGCTCCGCGCGATGCAGTTGTATCGACTCGAACGCGCGACCTGGGCCGAACGCGAATGGAACGAGGCGCTCGCGCGCTTCACGCCCGAGCAGCGCCGGATCGCTGTCGATATCGCCCAGGACAACGGTTGGTTCGATCGCGGCGTCTTCGGTCTGATCAACGTCGGCGGCAAATCGTATCCGGAAGAATCGCGGCTGTACGAATTGCGCTTCCCGCTGCATCACGACAGCGCGATCCGCCGCGAAGCCGCGAAGCACAACATCGATCCGACCTGGGTCGCGGCCGAGATCCGCGCCGAAAGCGTGTTCAATCCCAAAGCGCGTTCGCACGCCGATGCGCGCGGCCTGATGCAGGTGCTGCCCGGCACCGGCGCCGGCATCGCGAAACGTCTGGGCCTGCCGTGGCGCGGCGGCGAAAGCCTGTACGAACCCGAATTCAACATCAGCCTGGGCACCGCCTATCTGCGCGAACTCGAAGACAAGTACGGCATGGCCTACATCGCGATCGCCGCCTACAACGCCGGCCCCGCGCCGGTAGCCCGCTGGCGATCACAGCGCCCGGACATGGACGCGGATTTCTGGATCGAAACCATCAGTTACAAGGAAACCCGCGATTACGTCGCGCGCATCCTCGCCTTCAGCGTGATCTACGACTGGCGGCTCAACGGCAACGCGATGCCGATCACCGACCGCCTCGCCGGGCGCATCGTCGATACGCGCAAGAAGTTCGTCTGTCCGCTGCCACCGGAGCTGCCGGCGCCACCGACAGCTGCGCCGGTGCCCACGCCCGCACGCAAGGCACAGCGATGAACCGCACGATCGCCATCCTCGGCGGCAGCGGTTTCGTCGGTCGCGCGCTGGTTGCGCGCCTGCTCGCGCGGGGCGATCTGGTCCGGGTGCTCTCGCGCGACGCAGAGGCTGCTGCACGCACCCCCGCAGGCGCAGAGCCGCTCGTCGGCGATGTCTTCGACGAAGCATTCCTGCGCAAATCTTTCGATCGCGCCGATGCGGTGATCAATCTCGTCGGCATCCTCAACGAGCGCGGCGACGACGGCCGTGGATTCCACAGGGTCTATGTCGAACTCGCCGACACCATGATCGCAGCGATGCAGGCGACTGGCGTACGCAGGCTGCTGCAGATGAGCGCCCTGCACGCGGGCGATGGCGACAGCCATTACCTCAAGGCGCGCGGCGAAGCGGAAGCCCGGGTCCGCACATCCGTACTCGACTGGACATTGTTCCGCCCCTCGGTGATCGCCGGCCCCGGCGACGGACTGTTCTGCCGCTTCGCGCAGTTGTTGCGCTTCTCGCCGGCCTTGCCGATCGGCCGCGCCGATGCCCGCTTCCAGCCGGTATGGATCGGTGATGTCGTCGACGCCTTCCTCCGCGCGCTCGATGACGAGACCACGGTCGCTGGAAGCTACGATCTGGTCGGGCCCGAGGTGATGACGCTGGCGGAGATCGTACGCCTCACCGCAAGCACAAAAGGCTGGACCCGTTTCGTCGTGTCGCTGCCGGATGTCTTCGGTCGCATGCAGGCGGAAGTCGGCGAACATCTGCCGGGCAAACCGATCAGTCGCGACAACTGGCGTTCGCTGCAGCGCGATTCGACCAGCGACGACAACGGGCTGCCGAAACTCGGCATCGCCCCGACCGATGTGCGCGGCAAACTGCCCGGAATCCTCGGCGCCGCCGCATAATCCATACTCCGCCGCCACCACATCCAAACGAGGACATCGCCATGGGACTGCTCGACGGCCTGCTGGGCCACGCCGGCGAAAAGCCGGTGGAAAAGATCGAAGAAGAATTCGCGCCGCTGCTCGCGCCGGGCGAAACCCTGCAGCGCGCGTTCGCGCTGATCCGCGACCTGATCGTGTTCACCGACCGTCGCGTGATCCTGGTCAACAAGCAGGGCGTGACCGCGAAGAAGACCGAGTACCGCAGCATTCCCTACCGCGCGATCACGATGTTCTCGCTGGAGACCGCCGGCCATTTCGATCTCGAAGCCGAATTGCGCATCTGGCTGTCGGGTCAGGCGGCGCCGATCGAACTGCATCTCGGTCGCAACTCCGGCGCGCAGCAGATCATCGCGCTGTTGGCGCAGCACGCGCCGAAATAATCACGACAGCACCGAAGCGACGATTGCAATGAAGACCTATCTCGTCGGCGGCGCGGTGCGCGACAAATTGCTGGGCCTGCCCTGCGGCGATCAGGACTATGTCGTGGTCGGCGAAGCCCCGGAGTCGATGCTCGCCGCAGGTTTCAAGACCGTCGGCAAGGATTTCCCGGTGTTCCTGCACCCGCAGACCGGCGAGGAATACGCGCTGGCGCGTACCGAACGCAAATCCGGTCGCGGCCATCGCGGTTTCGTGGTCCATGCCGAACCGACGGTGACGCTGGAAGACGACCTGATCCGCCGCGATTTCACCATCAATGCGATCGCCGAAGCGAGCGACGGCACGCTCGTCGACCCCTACGGCGGCAAGCGCGATCTCGACGCGCGCATCCTGCGTCATGTCGGCGAGGCCTTCGTCGAAGATCCGCTACGGGTGCTGCGCGCGGCGCGGTTCATGGCCCGCTTCGCGTCGCACGGGTTCACGGTCGCGCCGGAAACGATGGCGCTGATGCGCGGGATGGTCTCGGCAGGCGAATTGGCCGATCTCGTGCCGGAGCGCGTCTGGCAGGAACTCTCACGCGCATTGGCGTACGCGCGTCCGTCCGCGTTCCTGCGCACGCTGCACGATTGCGGCGCGTTGGCGGTGGTGCTGCCGGAAGTGGAGGCGCTGTACGGTATTCCGCAGCGCGCCGAGTACCACCCGGAGATCGACACCGGCCTGCATACCGAAATGGTCTGCGACATGGCGGCGAAGATCGCACCGGGCGACGATCTGGTCGGCTTCGCCGCGCTCACCCACGACCTCGGCAAAGCGTTGACGCCCAGCGATGAATTGCCGAAACACATCCTGCACGAAGAACGCGGCCTCGATCCGGTGCGCGATTTGTGCGCGCGGCTGAAAGTGCCGATCGCGCATCGCGATCTGGCGCTGTCGGCCTGCCGCGAGCATCTCAACGTGCATCGCCTTTTCGAGATGCGCAGCAAGAGCATCCACGATCTGATCGCACGCAACGACGGCTTCCGCTTGCCGCAACGGATCGCGCTGCTCGCCAAAGTCTGCGAAGCCGATAAACGCGGTCGCGGCGGCATGTCGGAATCGGATTATCCGCAGGCTGCGGAACTGCTGAAGCTGCATGAGGCGGCGCAATCGGTGCGTGGCGCGGATGTCATGCGCGAAGGGCTGCATGGCCCTGCGCTGGGCGAAGCGCTACGGGTGGCGCGAATCGATGCGATCCGGCGGGCAAGAGCAAAAAAACAATGAATCACGTTGACCGGCTATCGAACCTCAACAGCAGATCCCGCCACGGCGTCAGCTGCGTAGCGAATCCCGCGATCACACCCAGCGTATTCGCCAGCGCGTCCATGCCGTCCATCATCCGGTCGGTGGTCAACGCGCCCTGCGCATACTCCAGACCGATGCCCATGAGCACCAGCGCGATACCGACGCTGAGCAGCGAGCGCCAGCGCGGATACAACTGCACCGCACCGGCGGACAACGCGGCGTAGGAAAAAAAGTGCTCCAGCTTGTCGTTCATCGTCGGCAGCGTTTGCAGCGAAGAACCCGGCAACAGCGAAAACACCACCACGGTCGCGATCGCGGCGCACCACAGCCCCGACCAGAGCAGCGGATGACGAAAGGGTTTCAGGGACCGGCCGATACGACGGCGGGGAATCCGGCTTGGTGACATCCGTACGCGCTCAGAGACGGTAACTGAGATCGCCGGCGACGAAGGCGTGCGCCAGACTCGACTTGCGCGCAAAACCGATCGCCTGGAAGCGCTCGCCCATTTCGCCCGGCAGCGTCAGCTTCTTGACCTGTTGACGCAGCGCATAGCGCTCGGTTTCGTCGGCGGCATGGCTCTCGTGTTCCGCCAGCCGTTGCTCCAGACCGTTGCCGATCAGGAAACTGGCCTGCGAACAATAGCCAGCGAATTCGAAGCCGGCGCTGGTGCCCGCTTCGGCGAGTGCGGTGAAATCGACGGAAACGGTGACATCCTGCAAACCGACCCGCGCAAAGACGTTGTCGACGAGTCGATGCCGATGGAACGCGCGCAGGGTGCCATCTTGGCGCCGTGGATCGTAATACTCGCGGCGCGGATAACCGTAGTCGATGAACAGGATCGCGCCCGCATCGAGACCGCCGGCCACTGCCTGCAGCCAGTACGGCAGCTGCGGCAACACCTCGGAACGATAGCCGTTCTTGAATCTTCCCTCGCACTGGCGCTCGACATGGCGCACCGCCGCGCTCAGCAGCGCATCGGCCGGACGGTCCATGCGCACGAACCCGCCCTGCGCGTCCAGTGCGACGTGCTCCTCATGGATTTCGCCTTCGATCACCGCGAACCGCGAAGTCGGCAGCGCGTCGATCACTTCGTTCGCGAACACCACACCGTTCCAGCGCGTATTGATCGGCGACTGCAGCCACTCGACCCGCGCGAAGACATCGGGCGCGAACCGGGCGCGCAGACGCTCCTGCTGACGCTCGCGCAGATCGGCGCTGGGCTCGAGAATCGCGTAACGCGCTGGCATCGACTGCAGCGCTAGCAGACGCTCGATCGCAGCCTCGGCGAACGCGCCGCTGCCGCCGCCGATCTCCAGGAACACCGCATCGTCGCCGATCTGGCGCAGCACCGGCACCAGCGCATCGGTGACGCACTCGGCGAACAGCGGCCCCAACTCGGGCGATGTCACGAAATCGCCGGCGGGGCCAAGCTTGGTGGCGCCGGCGCTGTAGTAGCCGAGCCCGGGCGCGTACAGCGCCAACTCCATGAACCGCCAGAAGGGAAGGACACCGCCGTTGCTCGCGATCTGATCATGAATCAATTCCGTGAGGCGCTCGCTGTGCGCCCGAACATCGGGATCGAGATCAAGCTCGTCATCGGTCAGCATGCGGCAACTCCATTGCAGTAGCCGCACAGGATAGCGAATCCAGAGCCATGCCGGGCCTCAGTCCCGCATAGCTGGCGGGCTTTCAGCCGCCGCCCTCTTCCTCACGCATCTTCTTGCGCACGAACCACCAGATGTAAAGGCCCATGACGATCATGAAGGCGATACCGCCGAGGGTCATCCAACCGACGGGCTTGGTGAACAGTTCAACGACGATGGGATGCATGACGCGACTCCGCGATGGGCTGCAGCGAGCATGCGCCGGCGCATGAGTGCGCCCCTTGACTATGGTCAAATGGGCCGCAATCGCTTGCCCGGTATTCCCGACATGTCCCAGCCCCGCCCCGTCGCCCTCGTCACCGGTGCCGCACGCCGCCTCGGTGCCGCCATCGCGCGCCACCTGCACGCGGCGGGCTATGACGTGTCCCTGCACTATCGGCATTCGGCCGAAGACATGCGCGTATTGATCGCCGACCTGAACGCCATGCGCGCGAACAGCGCGATCGCATGGGCGGCCGATCTCGCCGAATACGATCGCCTGCCCGAGCTGGTCGCCAGCACGGTGGGCCACTTCGGCAGGCTCGATGCGCTGGTGAACAATGCGTCCGCCTTTTCACCGACGCCGCTGGGCACCATCACGCCTGCGGACTGGGACGCGCAGTTCCTGATCAACGCCCGTGCGCCGATCATCCTCGCCCAGGCCGCCGCACCGCACCTCAAGGTCGCGCGCGGCGCCATCGTCAACCTGACCGACATCTACGCCGAGCGCCCGCTGCGCGACCACCTGGTCTACGGCATGAGCAAGGCTGCACTGCTTGCGGGTACGCGCGCGCTGGCGCTGGAGCTGGCGCCGGACGTACGGGTCAACGCGATCGCACCCGGCGCGATCCTGTGGCCGGAAGAAGGCAAAGCCGAAGCATCGAAGGCCGCGCTGCTCGCACGCACGCCCCTGGGACGGATCGGTACGCCGGAAGAGATCGCCGAAGCCGTGCGCTGGCTGCTGCAAGGGGCCGGGTACACCACCGGACAGGTGATCCGGGTCGACGGCGGGCGGATGCTCGACGGTTGAACCTTCCGGCGTTGCGCCGGACGGCCCGCACACCTCATTTCGGCGCGAACGCCGATTCCAGCGCCATTCCGCGGAATTCCGCCGGCGCCTCGTGCGATACCGCATAGCGGTACAGCGCTGCGGAATAAATTCCGCTCAGCGCCGCCTGGGTCACCCCCAGCACCAGCACGCCGATGAGGAAAGCCGCCGCGACGCCGATCGCCAGCGCCATCGACGCCTGCCACGCTAGGAAGGTCGCGAGGATTCCCAACAGTACGACGAACGTCGTGATCAGACTGAACGCGGCGCCGATGCCGACATTGCCGATCGCGTTCTCGCCCCAGGTTTTCTTCAGCAGCACGACGCTTTCCTTCAAGGCATCGACCGGGCCGATCTCGCGGTTGACCAGCACCGGCACCACCAGGAATGTCGCCAGCGTCCACGCCATGCCCAAACCGCTGCCGATCATCCGCACGATCACGTTGTTGTCGCGGTTCTTGAGCGACTGCAACAGCACGCCGACCGTCGCTGCGATCGCGGCGTAGCCGAGAATCGCCGGCAGCCGCGCTTTCGCGGCGCGGATACCATCGGAGAACGTGGGATCGCCGCCTTCGAGCCGGATCGTCGCCGCCGCGACCAGCGCGCTGTTGAAGAACACGATCACGCTGTACTGGCAGAAATAGAAAGCGAAGCCGATCACCGCGCCGAACACGTTGAAGCCATCGGCGAACAATTTCAGCGCGAACACCGGCAAGGCGAACGTCGCCAGCACCAGCAACGTGGCCAGCGACGACAGGATCGGGAACAGCATCAGCTCTTTGTCGGCGCGCAGCACCGACGCACTCGCCTTGATCAGGCCCCAACTGCGCGAAAATTTCTCGAACATCGCCTGCGTCCTCCCGGGACACGGTGTGTGGAGGCGTCATCGTGGAGCGAACCGCAAATGTCGACAAGCGCTGGAAGTCACCTCGCGCGGGTGATGAAAGTCACTCGCCGACGTTCGGATCGAATGCGGGTACGGACGGCACGTCGCGCTCGGACGAGCCGGCCCACAGTGCGGCCAGTGCCCGCCCGCTGCGTGGATCGACGAAGTCCGGAGCGATTTCGGCCAGAGGCTTCAACACGAATGCATGCTTCAATTCGTCGCGCGGCAGTTGCAAAGCCTGCCCCGGACTCGATCCCGGTTGCCCTGTGCCCTCAAGCACCAGGTCGTCGTAGAACACGATATCGATATCCAGCGGCCGGTCGCCGAAGCGCGGCCCGCTGCGGTCGCGCCCGTGCGCATCTTCCAGCGCGTGCAGCCAGTCGTTGAGCGCGAACGGATCGAGATCGCTCTCGATCACCGCCGCTGCGTTGAGGAAATCCGGGCCGTCGAAACCGACCGCCGGAAACCGGTAGACCACCGATGCGATGACGTCGCCGAAGCGCGCGCGCAGCGCAGCGAACGCCGAGCGCAGATTCGCTTCCGGCTGCTGGTTGCTGCCCAGACTGAGATACGCCTTGCCCATCAGAAAGGAACGCTCACGGTCTGCTGCGTTCGATCATCACGCCCACCGCGCGCGCTCCGCGCACCGCGCCGGGCTTGCTGAGTTTCAGGCGCACGTGCGACACCGCGAATTCGTCGAGGATGATTTCCGCGCAGCGCTCGGCCAGCGTTTCCACCAGCCCGAACGACGACGCCGAAACGTATTCGATCAGCCGCTTGCTCACCGCCTTGTAATTGAGGGTGTCGGCGATATCGTCGCTGGCCGCCGGCTTGCGGTTGTCGAACGCCATTTCGATATCGAATACCAGCGCCTGGCGGATGCGGCGCTCCCAGTCGTAGATGCCGATCAGCGTCTCGATTTCGAGCGCTTCGATGAAGACCTTGTCGGTCATACCGCCTCCGGAGGGTGATTGCTGTTTTGCTTCGTCAACACGATGTCCGGCCACGAATCCCGCCAGACTTTGCATTTGTCCTGGAAATGCACGTGGTCGTAGCGACCGCCGAGCCTGCGCATATCGTCGAGTGCGTATTGTGCGAAATCGCGCAGCGCCGCAAGGAAGGCTTCATCCGCTTCGATCACGATACTCTGCAATTCGACGATGCTCGCTGCGCTCTCATCGACACCATGAAGATGACCGTACGCCCTCATCGGACGACGCCTGATTCGACCACCGGCAAAGTCGCCATATCCCAGCGCGGCGCGACATGCACAGCAGCATCGCTGCGCTGCCCGGCTTCGAGCCGCAGCGCTCCGGCGAACGCGATCATCGCGCCGTTGTCGGTGCACAGTTCGGGGCGCGGAAAGCAGACGCGTCCGCCGCGCTTGGTCGCCATCGCCTGCAGGCGTGCGCGCAAGCGCTTGTTCGCGCCCACGCCGCCGGCCACCACCAGCACCTCGCAGCCTGCGGCCTGCAATGCGCGCTCGCACTTGATCGCCAGGGTGTCGACCACCGCATCCTCGAAGCCACGCGCGATATCGGCGCGGGTCGCGTCGCTCTGGTCGCTGTCGCGCCAGGCCAGCAACACCTGGGTCTTCAAGCCGCTGAAGCTGAAGTCCAGACCGGGGCGGTCGGTCATCGGCCGCGAGAATTTGAATTTGCCGGGCGTGCCATGCTCGGCCAGCGCCGCCAGCTGCGGCCCACCCGGATACGGCAGCCCCATCATCTTGGCGGTCTTGTCGAAGGCCTCGCCGGCGGCGTCATCCAGGGTGTCCCCGAGCAGCCGGTAGCTGCCGATGGCATCGACTGCGACCAACTGGCTGTGACCGCCGGACACCAGCAGCGCGACGAACGGCGCCTGCGGAGGGTCGTTTTCCATCAACGGGGCCAGCAGATGCCCTTCCATGTGGTGCACCCCGATCGCCGGCAGCTCCAGCGCCCACGCCAGCGACCGCGCCACCCCGGCACCGACCAGCAAGGCCCCGACCAGCCCGGGGCCAGCGGTGTAGGCGACGCCGTCGAGGTCGGCGAGGCTCAGGTCGGCTTCGGCCAGGGTCTGACGGATCAGTGGCAGCAGCTTGCGCACATGGTCGCGGCTGGCCAGCTCCGGCACCACCCCGCCGTATTCGGCATGCAGCGCGATCTGGCTGTAGACCGCATGCGCCCGCAGCCCGGCCGCCCCGGGAAAAGAGGTGTCGTACACGGCTACGCCGGTCTCGTCGCAGCTGGTTTCGATGCCGAGGACTTTCACAGGGAGTGAAGACGGTCGCAAAAGGAGGCCATAGCTTACCGTGACGGGCATCCGGACCCACCCCGAACTTGCGCCCCCGGGGGCAACGCCTTTATCATGCGCGGCTCGCCCGGACGGACCGGGTGGTGCAGATTTCACCGCACGCGTTCCTTCGCAAGAGCCCGGCCACTGGCCGGCTTCCCAAAAAGCCCGAGATTCCTATGCCCAGCGTCAAAGTCCGCGAGAACGAGCCCTTCGAGTTTGCCCTGCGTCGTTTCAAGCGCACCTGCGAGAAAGCCGGCGTCCTCGCCGAAGTCCGCAAGCGCGAGTTCTACGAAAAGCCGACCCAGGAGCGCAAGCGCAAAGCGGCCGCTGCGGTGAAGCGTCAAGCGCGCCGCACCTCGCGCGACGCGACCAAGCGTCAGCGCATGTACTGAGCCCCCACCGGGGCGCAAGTACACCCGATTCCTGCGCAACCTCACCGGTTGCGACCACAGTGAATCCAGAAGCCGGCCGCGTTCCACGCTGCCGGCTTTTTGTCTTTCCCGGCCTTTCGTTTTTACCCCGGCCCGGTCTGTACGGGTCCTGCACCACGGAGCATCTCCATGAGCCTCAAGCAACGCCTCACCGAAGACATGAAAACCGCGATGAAGGCCGGCGAGAAGGATCGCCTCGGCACCATCCGCCTGATCAACGCCGCGATCAAACAGAAAGAAGTCGATGAGCGCGTCGAAATGGATGACACGCTGGTGCTGGCGATCCTCGAAAAGATGATGAAACAGCGCAAGGATTCGGTGAGCCAGTTCGAAGCGGCCAATCGCGAAGATCTGGCCGTGATCGAGCGCGCCGAAATGGCGATCATCGAGCAATACCTGCCGGCCAAGCTCGGCGAAGCGGAAGTGCTGGCCGTGATCGACGCGGTCATCGCCGCAACTGGCGCCACCGGCCCGGCCGACATGGGCAAGGTGATGGGCGCGATCAAGCCGAAACTCGCCGGCCAGGCCGATATGGGCGAAGTCTCGAAGCTGATCAAGCAGCGTCTGGCCGGCTGAGCATCGCCGCGATGACCGCCGCAACGCCCGTCATCGTCATCCGCCCGGCCGTCGTCGCCGACGCCGGGCTGATCCTCGCCTTCATCCGCGAGCTGGCGGAGTACGAGAAGCTGTCGCACGAAGTCGTCGCCGACGAGGCCGGACTGGCCGCGCAGTTGTTCAGCGAACGCCCGCGCGCCGAAGTGCTGATCGCCGAAGTCGACGATGCGCCCGCCGGCTTCGCGCTGTTCTTCCACAACTTCTCGACCTTCGTCGGCAAGCCGGGGCTGTATCTCGAAGACCTGTTCGTGCGCCCGGCCTTCCGCAGCCTCGGTCTGGGCAAGCGGCTGATGCTGCGGCTGGCGCAGATCGCAGTCGAACGCGACTGCGGCCGCTTCGAATGGTCGGTGCTGGACTGGAACCAGCCGGCCATCGACTTCTACCGCGGCCTCGGCGCGATCGGGATGGACGAATGGACCATGCAGCGGGTCAGCGGCGATACGCTGCGGGCGCTGGCGGCGAAAAGACCGGATTGAATCCGGCCACCTGCATGCCGCTGCTATACTCGGACCGAATTCAGTCCGCAGCGAGGCCGTCATGAGCGATTCCATCATCAGTCTCAGCGATTTCAAATCCGACGCCAGCCAATGGCTCAAGCGTCTGCAGGAAGAATCCGACGCCGTGGTGCTGACCCAGAACGGCCGCGCCAGCGCCGTCGTGCAGAGTTACGACACCTTCCAGCGCCAGCAGCAGGCGCTGCTGATGCTGAAGCTGTTGGCGCAGGGCGAGGCGGATATCGCCGCCGGGCGACTGGTCCCGCAGGAAGAGGTCTTCGCCAAACTGCGCGAGCGTTTCGCACCCGACGCATGAGCGATCACGAGGTCTACTGGACACCCACGGCACTGCAGGATCTGGCAGCGATCCTGTCCCACGTCGCCGCCGAAAACCCCGCCGCCGCCGCAGCGGTCATCGACAGGCTTGAAGTACGCGCCGAATCCCTGGGCACGCTCACGCCACGCGGCCGCACGGTTCCGGAGTTGAGCGAGATCGGCGTGCACCACTATCGCGAACTGATCGAACGGCCGTGGAGCCTCGTCTACACGGTCGAAGCCATGCGCGTCGCCGTGGTGGCGATACTCGATTCCCGCCGCGATCTGCAGACTCTCCTGCTAGAACGACTGATCCGCAGCTGACATGGCCCGCATCCCCGACGCCTTCATCGACGACCTGCTCGCCCGCACCGATATCGTGGAGCTGGTGTCCTCGCGCGTGCCGCTGAAGCGCCAGGGCAAGGAATATTCGTCGCGCTGCCCGTTCCACGACGAGCGCTCGGCGTCGTTCACGGTCTCGCCGACCAAGCAGTTCTATCACTGCTTCGGCTGCGGCGCGCACGGCACCGCGATCAGCTTCCTGATGAATTACGACCGCCTCGAATTCCTCGACGCGGTGGACGAACTCGCCAAGCGCGTCGGCATGGAAGTGCCGCGCGACACCCAGCAGCGCAACGCAACGCCGGACAGCCTCGATCAGTACGAGTCGCTGGACGCGGCGGCGAAGTTTTTTCAGAAGCAGCTCGCGATCAGCGACAAGGCGCGCGGGTATTTCGACCGCCGCGGCGTGGACGACGCCATCCGCACCCAGTTCGGTCTGGGCTATGCACCCGACGGTTTCTCGGCGCTGCGCGATGCGCTGGGCACCGATCCGCGACGGATGGCGCTGCTGGAACGCGTCGGCCTGTTCTCGAAGAACGACAAGGGCCACGTCTACGATAAATTCCGCGACCGGGTGATGTTCCCGATCCACGACCGCCGCGGACGCACCATCGCGTTCGGCGGACGCGTGCTGGATCCCGAAGATTCGCCGAAGTATCTCAACTCGCCGGAAACCCCGCTGTTCCACAAGGGCCGCGAACTGTACGGGCTGTGGCAAGTGCGGCAGGCGAATTCGAAGATCGAACGGCTGATCGTGGTCGAAGGCTACATGGATGTGATCGCGCTGTTCCAGCACGGCATCACCCAGGCGGTGGCGACGCTGGGCACCGCGACCACGCCCGACCACGCCGAACTGCTGTTCCGCAACGCGCCCGACGTGTATTTCTGTTTCGACGGCGACGCCGCCGGCCGCCGCGCCGCGAGCAAGGCGATGGAATCGGTGCTGCCGCGCATGAAGGACGGACGGCAGGCGTTCTTCCTGTTCCTGCCCGACGGCGAAGACCCCGACACGATGGTGCGCAACGAAGGCAGCGCAGGCTTCGATCTGCGCCTGCGCGACGCAACGCCGCTGTCGACATTCTTCTTTGATCAGATTTCTTATGAGATTGACCTGCACACACCTGATGGAAAAGCAAAATTAGCAGAACGCTCAAAACTATTAATCTCAAAAATTCCAGACGGAGAATTCAAAGATCAGATGGAGCAATTACAGCTGAGAAAGACCACAACAGGCTTTCAAGTCTCAGCCATGGCAAGTGATTTTGTAAAAAACGTGACGGAAAAACTTAGCGATGACTTGCGTAGCGTTGCCAAAGGGAATATTCCAAGCGACTATATAAAACGAACAAATAATCCTCTGGCAAAAACTTTTGGCGGACCTGCAAACTCTGCTGCGCCAGTGCAAAAGCGCAGCCTTGTACGCAGCGCTATCGCGCTACTAATGCAAAAACCTTCCCTGGCGCTGTCGCTACCATCCACCGACACCTTCAGCGCACTGCGCCAACCCGGCGTTTCGCTGCTGGCGGAACTGGTGATGCTGGTGCATGCACGCCCCGACATCACCACCGGCGGCGTGCTCGAACATTTCGCGGACCGCGAAGAGATCAACGCGCTGCAGAAACTCGCTTCGCAGGACATGCCCGGCGAAGCGGCGCTGTGGCAGAACGAATTCGCCGACGCGATGGCGCAGTTGCAACGGCAGACCACACAGCAACGCATCGACGCGCTGCAGGCGAAACAGCGCGAGCTCGGCCTCGACGACGACGACAAGGTCGAGCTGCGTGCGCTGCTGCAGAGCCGGTTCCCGACCGGCCGCTGATCGATGCTGGCGCCGAAAGCGGACAGCGGACCTTCGCCGTCGAACCTGCGGTGATCACGGCGTCGCGGCGCAGCGGTGCGCCGCGCCCATCAGCATCAGCAGGTGCACGAGGAAGTCACGCGACTCGGTGAGGAAATCGTCGGTCAGTCGCAGCCGTCGACGCAGCAGGTCGTGTTCCAGCGCACCGCGCCGCTCGGCGCCGTTGACGACGTTGCGGACATGCGACTTGGAGATGCCGAGCATCCGCGCAACGACGTCCGCCCCCGACGGGATCCATTGCGGTTCGTGCACGCAGGCGCCGGTCTCGATGGCGCGCTGGCAATGGGCGCGCAAGTACGCATAGGCGATGCGCTGGCCGCAGTGGTGCCCGTCGAGCCAGTGCCAGCGCGGGAAACGGTGCCGGTTCTGGGCGAGCCCGTCGATCACGAGCGGACAGGCGCGCACGTAGCGCTCGAAATATGCCGGATCCTCCTGCAGTCGCTGCGCGCAACCTGCCGGCATCAGGCCCAGGGTTTCAGCGAGCTGGAAGTGATGCCGCAGCCAGTCCCGCAGGCCCTGCACGACCCGATCGCCGGGCACGAGGAAACGTCGACGCCCGTCGTCGGGATCGCGCTCGGACCGCACGAGCCGGGCCACGCCAGCAATGCCGACGAAGGCGGCCAGCGTACGCGTGCAGCCCGTTTTCGCCTGCAGCCATGCAAGGGTCGGACGCGGGCCCGCGCCGACCTTCCAGTCGAAGTGCGCGATGACGAGGCGCCCCATCGCATGCGACTGGAACACGCGCGCGAAGATCTTGTTGATCAGGCGTTCACCGGCGAACAGCCGCAGCACGTGATCGGTATGCCGCAGCAGCACTGCGGCATAGGCATCCGCATCGATCTGCGCGCCGTCGCACAACGCCGCATCGCAGGACACGTCGCTTCCGGATGCATGCAACATTTGGACTTCCATGCCAGGGGACCTCCACGGAACATGACGTCGCGGCCACATGGACCGCGATGCCGGACGACCGCACGCCGCGCGCACGGACGCATTCCCGCCTCCGCAACGTCGCACGGGCGACGGGCATCGTAGCGTTTCGCGCATGACGTGACCGCGACAGGCTGCGCAGTCGGAACATCGCCTGCGACGCATCCCCCGGAGCCGGGCGCCATCGTCCGGCATACATGGAGTAGACGATGAGCGACCACGAGATCCTGATCCAGACCGTACCGCACCGCGGCGAAATCCTGAACGGCCAATGGCGCCTGCTGACGCCGACGGCAATCGACGAGTTCCGCCGGATCCGGCTCGATCCGAAGACGCTTGCGGAAGCCAGGACCCGACGACAGCGGCAGCAGGGATTGACGACGATGCTCGTGCGGGGAACACCGTTCGCGAACGGCCGCATCGATGGCCATCCGACGAAAGTTCTCACCTGGGCGGATGCGACAGGTGAAGTGCACACCTGCACGATGATCGCCGTCGACGATCCGGTACTGGCGACCTCGGCCGGAAGTACCGCAGCCCCGAACCGCCAAAGGACGCGCCTGATCCGCATCATCCACGACACACAGGGCAACGTCAGTTACACGTTCGACGTTTTTGAATCATTGGATTTGTCCGAAGTCATCAATGCTTTGAGCTCGATCGTGCTCGGATTGGTCGCGAGCAAGATGATCACTATCGGCAAGCGGATGCGAGAAGCCGCGAGCGCTGCGGTCGAACTCACCGAGCTCGCCGCGACCAGCAGCCAGATCGCACGGGCAGCGCGCAATGAGCCCGTCATCATCGGCGCGAAAGCCGTTCGCCTGTTACAGGGCGGTCGCGCACTGCTGGGCGTATCGGCGGCCCTCGGCATCGTCGGTGCGGTCTTCGCCGTCGCTGCGTACCTGTTCAGACACCTGCTGTCACGGATGACGGTGTCGATCGAGGTCATGAACTTCACCGATGACGACTACGAGTGGACGATCAGCGAGATCGACTCGACCTCGGTCTGGCTGAACAAACCGGATGACCAGACGACGGGCGACTGGGCGCTGCTGCCCGGCATCGTTCGCTCCGGCGAACCGCTGCCAGGCATGGAAGGCAGCTACGACAGCGTCGCGAGCGTCGAGGTCGGCATCGCGAACAGCAGTTCGGCCGGTTCATACAACACGACCCGGCTGTCCCTGTCGATCCGGCGCAAGGGCAGCGATGCGCCGCCCTTCGTTTTCCTGTTCTCGATGCCGCCGGATTCCGCCAACACCATGGCCATCGAAACCGGCACGTCCGACGCCGCCTTCTTCGAAGCACATCGGGAAGGAATGCAGACCGCACTCTCGGTGAGTCGCGATCTGGTGATCGACGGGCTGCCGGTGAGCCTCGAAGCGACGACGGACCGCAACACCGGCGAAACCAGCTACGCCGAGCTGCGCGGCCGCAATTATTCGCTCAACCTGGTGATCGGCGCCCGGCGCTATCGCATCCTCGCGGCGGACGGCGGCATGGCGCTGGATCTTTCCGACGACGGCACGCACGTCGTGCAGCGTCCGATCGATCTGTCCGCAACGAGCCAGGAATGGATGCTCATGGCGCGCACCGGCACCGGCCACGAGATCATCCATCGCGATACGCGCAAGGCATTGACCGTGTCCCTCGCCGAAGACGGCAGTACCCGGCTGACGCTGGAAGCGCGGCGCGCGACGGCCACTGGACAGCCGCAGAACGATCCCATGAGCGCGGGCCAAGCCATGGAATGGCTGGGGCAGGCCTTTCTGGTGCGCAACGTCTACGGCGAATCGACGCCAGTGCTCTCGCTGAGCGCACCGGGCGCGCTGGATGTGCAGGGCGCGTCGAAGGAGAGTGGGGCGCCGGTGATTCTCTGGCCGCCGCATTTTGGGCCGAACCAGATGTTCCGTTTCCAGGAACTCGACTGATCGCGATTGCGCGGCAGTCGCGGGAAGGCGCGCCGCGCCTTTCCGCGACTGCCGACGCGGTGCTGCTGCGACTGCGCCGCACGATCGCGTTGCATGCGATGGCCCGATGTCATCCACAACAGGCAATCGAACGTGATCCTCTGACTCCGGATTTTCCGCTTCTGTTGCTCTGAGGCCAGCATTTCGCAGTCGGCGATGTGCGCCACCCGCAACCCGTCGCATCGACCCAAAGGAAGCACCATGCTGAAACGACTCCTCTGCTCCGCCCTGCTGGTCTGCTCGTTCGGCACCCATGCCAACGATTGGCAGAAAGAATTCTTTTCGTCCATGTCCAACGAATTGCCGGCATCCCGTGGCGTTGCCGTGGACGACCTCGGCTTCGTCCATCTGCAGGCGTTCAACAAACAACCCTGGAGCACCGGCTACGACTTTGCGCACCTGTATACGTTCAACGCACAGGGCCAAGTGCCTTGGATCTGGGGGCTGACGCAGGTCGATCGCAAGTCCGATTGTGGCGTCTATGCGAAGTCCGGCCAGCGCCTCGACTGTTTCAGGACCTCAGGCTACAACGGCGACAACACGCGGCTTGAAATGCGATCTCGTTACAATTCCTATCTCGTCTGGCAGACAACACTGCCCAGCGAAGTCGAACTGCTCGACGCCAGTATCCCTACCCAGGACGAGGCCCTGCTCGTCGGCAAATTGACCGGGCCATCCGGCGACGAACTGGGCGTCTTCCGCATTGCCGGGTATGGAATGATCGACGTGCTGTCGGTCGCACCCACATGCCCAAACAGGACGGCGAAAGCATCCGTCACGTCAAGGCCTGCTGGAACAGCTTCGGCACGACCGAACTGATTCTGGAGGAGTTCGACCCGCATACCCGCCAGTGGACAGCACTATCGACCTGGGACATTGCGTATGGCGAGCAACTGCTGCGCGCAGACATCAATGCCGAGGGCAAAGCCTTCGCGCTGGTCGAGCATAAAGACGGGTTGCGCGATTTGCTGCGCACGCCCGTCTACGCCGACCAATGGGAAACGTTGCCGTTCCCGATCGAAGGGGAAATCGCCGCCTTCCTCGTCGGCCCACAGGGCCTGGTGGTCGCCAGCCTGCCCACCGCACCCGGAATCGGCTCTGTGCAGTTGGACACGTTGGCCTACGCCCCAGGCGGCATCCCGACGACAGTGGGCTGGTTCGATCTGAACGCGTACTGGCCGATGATGCAGTGGTTCCCACAATTGAGCGATGTCGCTCCGCAAGGCTTCGCACTGTCCAGCCAGGGCGCTCTGATCGTCGTCGCCGCCAGTCTTTCGCAGCCGTCCTCGCAACAGCTCTGGCTCGCGAGTCGCCATGGGCACGCTGACAGCATCGCTTCCCTACCGCTCGCCGCGAACGAAATCGCCGTCGACAAGACTTATCTTGTCGGCGGCCCGAACAATGTCGCGACCGTCGCGCGCACGATCCGACGGGACGGCATGCAGATAGGCGTCCGGGTCGATCAGTACGACTTGCCATTTACGCCGTGAGGGTATTGCGGTTTGATGCGCAAGCGACTCGAATGACAACATGCCACCGGAGCGCCGCGATCGCGGCGTTCCGCTTTCGTGGCCGCGCAAAAAAACGCTCCGTCATCCTCAATATGGACTCGATGCAGCCTCGCCTGCTGCATTCGTCCAGATATCGTCGGGTAGAGAACGATCTCGGTGACACACCCGATCGTGATCGGGATAAGTGATCCTGTCCACGGGTGCCCGAGTGCCCACCACAAGACAACGCGTTGGCGATCCACTGCGATTCCACAGGCAGTGTCCGATCGGCGCGCCTGCACGGAAGGTCGCGGCATCGCCGGGATTCAAAAGCGTTTCGGTATCGCCTTCGATCAGCGTCGGATGACCTTCCAGGACATAGATCAATTCGTCCTCTGCGCTGTGCCAATGCTTGATCGATGAGCGTGTTCCGGGCTGCAGCACTTCCACAAAAGCGCCGAACTGGGTCAAACCGCCCGCCTCCGAAATCCAGAGGGTCAGGTTGGGCGCGATCGATCCATCGGCGGGAGACTCCTCCTTGACGAAGCTTTCGGGTGTGATCGCTGTCATGTGCGAACTCCCTTCATGAGCGACTGAGCACCTGCAGTCCGACCCCACACCTCGCCCATCACCCGCGCAAAATTGCCGCCGAGAATCTTCGCGATCCGCGCATCCGAATGCCCGCGCTTCGACAGCATCATCGCAAGCACATCGAAACGGTCCGCGCGATTGAGATCGGGGATGAAGGTGTAGAGGTCCGGTGGGCGACCACGCTCGAACACGCCGTCCTCGACCGCACCGGCAACCCATTCGCGATTGTCTTTTTCGTATTCCGGCGTGCGCTCGATCGGCGCGATGCCCGCATCGGTGCCGATGCCGACGTGGTCTTCGCCGCAGACGTTCAAAGCGTGCTCGATGTGGCGGATCACGTCGATCGCCATCGGCTGGGTGTCGGTGCGCAGATACGGCCAGAAGATGATGCCGGCGACGCCGCCTTTCTCGGCCAGCGCACGCAGGGTCGCGTCATCGGTATTGCGCGGCAGATCGGCGAGCGCGCGGCAGCCGGTGTGGCTGATCAGCGTCGGCGCGCGCGAGGCGGCGATGCCTTCGGCCATCGTGCGCGCCGAGCCGTGGGCGAGATCGACCACGATCTTTTCCGCATTCAAGCGTTCGACGACTTGACGGCCGAAATTGCTGAGGCCGGCATTGCCCGGCTCCATGCAGCCATCGCCGACGAGATTGCGCCGGTTGTGGGTGAGCTGGATCACGCGCACGCCACGCGCGCGAAACAGCGCGATGCGGTCGAGGTCTTCGCCCAGCGACTCGGTGCCCTGAAAGCCGTAGATCAGCCCGAGCTTGCCTTCGCGCTGCGCGCGCTGCAGGTCATCGCCGCTGCGTACCGCGAGCAGGTGGTCCGGATACCGCGCGGTGATCCTGTCCCACGTGTCGATGGTCGCTTTGGTTTTCTCGAATGCGGCGTCGTCCAGCCAGAACCGCCCCGAAGGCGCGAGCGTCAGGACGATACCGCTGAGCCCGGAGGCGCGAAGCGCGTCGAGTTCCGAGCGGACTGCCGCATCGTCGTTCTCGAACCAGAACAGGCCGGTGCCGCCGGCGCCGTCGATGGCGACCGTGCGCGGGTATGGCGGCCATGCCGCAGTCTGTACTGCAACCTGTGCGGTGGCGAATCGGCCAGCGGCCAGCGCAAGGGCGCCGGCTCCCAATGTCTTGAGCGCATCGCGACGGTTGGCCATGGCGTTCTCCGCAAGTGACGCGCCAAGTCTACCGCTGCCGGGCATGACTTTCGGCTACGTCGCGGATCGGCGGCAACGGCTATGCTCGGAGACTGACTTCATCCGGGGACATGCCATGTTGCGCCGCCACACGCTCGCCGCCGCCCTGCTCGGCTTCGTCTGCACCCTGCCCGCGCTCGCACAGACCACGCCCGATGCGAAGGTCGTACGCGAGGAAGTGGGCAACCGCATCAGCGAAAACATTCCCGCGATTCCAGCCGAGCTGATCGAGCGCCTCAACCGTTACCAGAACACCCGCGGCGCAGGCGTCGCCGGCTGGACGAAGAACGGCTGCCTGCTGATCAGCACCCGCTTCGCCGAAACCAACCAGGCGCATCGCGTCTGCCAGCCGCTGGGCATGCGTGAACAGCTGACGTTCTATCCCGAACCGCTGGGCGGCATGTCGCCATCGCCCGCCAAATCTTCGCTCGATGGTTTCGTGTTCTCGAAGGACAAGGGCGGCGACGAGTTTTCGCAGTTGTACTGGTTCGATCATGCGACGCGCAGCGTGACACTGTTGACCGATGGCAAGCGCACGCAGAATTCCGGCGGTCTGTTTTCGCGCGACGGCAAACTGCTGGCGTATCGCAGCACCGCACGCAACGGGACCGATACCGACATCTGGGTTCGCGATATCGCCACCGGCACCGCCAAACCGGTGGTCATCGCAGGCGGCACCTGGAGCGCGATGGATTTCTCGCCCGACGGCAAGGCCCTGCTGGTGATGAAGCGCGTGTCGGCCGCCGAGGCCTATCCGGGCGAAGTGGATCTGACCACGGGCACGCTGACACTGTTCCCGGTCGATGGCGGCAAGGCCGCGTTCGGCGATTTCGCTTACGCGCCCGACGGCAAGTCCGCGTATTTCGTGTCCGACGAACCGGTGAACGGCGCCACCCAGGAATTCCAGACGTTGCGCCATCACGATCCGGCTACCGACAAAGTGACCGTGCTGAGCGCGAACATCCCATGGGACGTGGCCGGCTTCAATGTCTCCGACGACGGCAAGCATCTGGCGTACGTCACCAACGAAGACGGTATCAGCCGACTGCGCGTGCTGTCGCTGCCGTCGCACCGCGAGATCGCATTGCCGACGCTGCCGATCGGCGTGTTCGGTTCCGGCGCGTTCTCGCCCGATGGCACGCGCCTCGCGCTGACGCTCAACAGCGCGACCTCGCCCAGCGATGTGTACGTGATCGATCTGGCGAAAACCACGCTCACACGCTGGACGCAGAGCGAAGTCGGCGGTCTGGACGCGTCGAAGTTCGTTGCGCCGACACTGGTGCGCTATCCGACCTTCGACACTGTCGACGGCAAGCGCCGCACGATTCCCGCGTTCTACTATCGACCGACGAACGTACCGGCGGGCCGAAAATTGCCGGTGATCATCAACATCCACGGCGGGCCGGAGGCGCAGTCGCAGCCCACGTTCAATCCGACCGCGCAGTTCATGGCGAACGAACTGGGCGTGGCGATGCTGGTGCCCAACGTGCGCGGATCCACCGGCTACGGCAAAACCTATCTCTCGCTGGACAACGGCCACCTGCGCGAAGACTCGGTGAAGGACATCGGCGCGCTGCTGGATTGGGTCGCGCAGCAACCGGAGCTGGACAGCGCGCGCGTCGGCGTGATGGGCGGCAGCTACGGCGGCTACATGGTGCTGGCCTCGCTGATGCATTACAGCGACCGCATCCGCGCCGGCATCGATGTGGTCGGCATCTCGCACTTCGGCACGTTCCTGAAGAACACCGAAAACTACCGCCGCGATCTGCGCCGGGTGGAATACGGCGACGAGCGCGACCCGAAGATGGCCGAGATCTTCGAGCGCATTTCGCCGCTGAATCACGCCAACCGCATCACCGCCAAACTGTTCGTCGCCCAGGGCAAGAACGACCCGCGCGTGCCATATACCGAAGCCGAGCAGATCGTCAAAGCCGTCCGTGGCAACGGCCAGCCGGTGTGGTATCTGCTGTATGCCGACGAAGGCCACGGCTTCCGCAAGAAGAGCAACAACGATTATTTCGGCGCGGCGAGCGTGCTGTTCTGGCAGCAGAATCTGCTGGACAGCAGAAAATAGCGGCCGGACCTCGCAAAGACTTCATAGACGAACAGGCCGCCTGAAGGCGGCCTGTTCGTTTGCTGCTTAACGAAAAACGGTGTCACTCGGGACTGGTGGCGCTGTGCTCTACGCCACCGGTACCGGACATGGTGCGGATCAGTTCGCGCGGATACCGATCGTGTAGCCGGAGATGGACGCCGGGGAAGACAAGTTGTGGTCCTTCGAGGAGACTGTGCATGTCGTCGCACTGGCCGGTTTGATCTGCCAAAGCAAATTGCCGTTGCCGGTCCAGTTGACGAACGCGCCGCAGCCGCTCAGCGCATAGCCCGCCCCGAGCGTGGCCGTGTAGGACGGATGCGCGACCACGGCCGACGTACCGCCGTTGACGATGCTGCCGATCCTGCCGACGCCAGCGATCGAACTGTTCAGGCCGATCGCGTATGCCAGCGCCGTTGCCGGTGAGGACTGGATGTGATCCTTCGAGCGCACCCGCCAGCCGTTAGGGCCCGATGGCGCCGATGCCGTCGCGAGATTACCTTGCCCGCTCCAGTTCACCTTGATACCTCCACCGACCAGGGCGTAGCCTGCCGGCACGGTTGCAGTGACGTCGGTCCACGCGGCGAAGCTGCTGGTCGCGCTGACGACGATCAGGTTGCTGCGCACCTGTGCCGGCGTGAGCCCGGCGATCTTCAGACCGATGGCCCAGGCTCGCACGCGCGTCGGATCGAGTGCGATGTGGTCCTTCGTGGAGACCAGCCATGATGTCAAGCCTGCATTCGGGTACGAAGCAGTCAGCAGATTGCCGGCCGGATTTTCCTTGCCCTCGCCGCCGCCGCCGATCACCACGTAGTCGCTGGGTACGGTGACCGCGAAATCGGTGTTGTGGCCGGACGTGGTGGTGGAATAGCGTTCGAAGACCGCAATGGTGATCTTGCCGCTGGCGTCCGTGTTCTCGAACAGCTTGACCACGCCGCCGCAACTGGCGCCGACCGCAGCGAACGCGGACGAGACATCGGCGACAGAATATCCGTAGTCGCTCGCCGCGGTCTGGACACCGCAAACACCCTGATCGAAATTGGTGCTCGCGGTCCAGTACAGATCGTTCGCGCGCGCGAACACCTGGAACGCCTTCTGCGTGTTCCAACCGGCGGTAGTCGCCAACAGGTGGAAAGCCTTGTTGTAGATACCCGACGAATAGTGGACATCAAGACCCGCGTAGTAGTTCGAGGTATGCGCGATCGAGACGCCGTCCTGCGGCGGATTCGCCATGTAGCGCAACGCACCGCTGCCCTTGAATATCTGCGCACCGACCAGGAAATCGTTGTTGCCGCGCATGTAGTATTCGGCAGCTTCCCCGGCGATGTCGGAGAACGCTTCGTTGATGCCGCCCGATTGGCCCGAGTAGGTCAGGTTCGAGTTCTGCGAGGTGTAGCCGTGCGAGACTTCGTGCGAGGCCACATCCAGGCTGACCAGCGGATAGAACGTACTGGCGCCGTCGCCGAAGGTCATCGCCGAGCCGTCCCAGAATGCATTTTCGTAGCTGTTGCTGTAGTGCACGCGCATGGTCAGCTGGAACGTCAGCGGGGCTTGGCCCATGTACGCCTGGTACATGTTGTAGATCACGCTGCCGAAATAGTGGGCGTCGTTCAGCGGCGAGAACGCGCCGTTGATGACCTTCACCGTATTGCGCGGACAGGTGTACGAGAACGGGGTGGTGCCGGTGGTGCCGTGGTTGAGGTTCACGGTCCTCACGTTGGTGTTGCTCATGGTGCAAGTGGCGCCGGATTGGCTCACATCCATGTAGCCGAAGTTGGTGCCGTACTCGTACTGGCCGGTTTTGGTGTTGCCGCCCGGACCGGTGCCGATCAGCGCATGTTGCAGATTGTCGAACTGCTTCAGGACGAGACCGGTGTCGGCGTCGACGATCACGGTCGGACGCATCGGCGCGCCACCGCGGACGGTATCGGCGAAGTAGGTCACCACGTACGCCTTTCGGGCACGGCCGTCGTCGTCGATGTGGATCATCAATTCCGATTTCTCGGCGCTGGTGCGCATGAAACCGACGCGGTTGCCGAGGCCCGCACTCTTGGCGATCGATAGGGCGCCATTGCTGCTGAGCCGCGGTTTACCGCTCGGGATTTCACGTGCCAGCCGATCGACCTTTCGGCCGAACAGCGTGCGCAGATTGCCGCTCTCGTCTTCGTTGACCACGACATGCTCACCAAAAATCGGCAGCCCACGAAAAGTCTGCTGGTAGCGGTGGTTGCGCACGCCCAGGCTGGTTTTGCGATCGAGCAGGAACAGGCGCGAATCAGCGTCCAGGCCGAGCGCCTGTTCGTGGCGGGTGTGAGTCATGACCAGCGAACCCGCCGCTATCTTGGCTGCATTTTTTTGTTGGATGCTGGCGATGTCCTGCAGATGCAGGTCGTCCAGGGTCGCCGCAGAAGCTCCGGTAGCGAACAGTGCCAGCGAGGTTGCTGTGGCCAGTAGTTTGAAACGATGTTGACGATTCATGCTTGTGCTCTCCATAGTCTTGTTGAGTGAAAGCCGCATTGCGCGGCTTGCTTCCTTTCTGCGACGCTCCCCCGGCAAGGCGTCGCAAGCGCAGCGGACGATCCGTCCGGATGCGGTGCTGGCGATCGGCAATCTTTGCCAATCGCGAAACGACTCTAGGCAGTCAACGCAGAATGCGTCAACCGCTTTTTTATGAATTCACGGGGCCGGCATACGCGCCTGCCTGTGTGCCGGCATCGCGACATCGCATGCCCACCTCACCTGCCGAGGGTGGAAAGCGCCGCCAGATGCGGACAAGATCACACTTCATCGCCCGTGCGCATCCGCAACGCACATGAGATGCGTTCCCGATACACGAAAATAACGAATGCCACCTGCCGCGAGCGGTTTGCCGGCAGGCTCAGCCCTGCAACGGCCACAGCGCGCGGATCGCCGCGATGCCCTGCGCGCCGTAGCTGCGCGCCAGTCCGATGTGATCGCGCGTCATTCCGCCCAGTGCATAGATGGGCAGCGCGACGCGCTCGCGCATTCCGACGAAAGCTTCCCATCCGATCCCGGGTTCGCCGGGGTGCGATGGGGTCGGCATCACCGGCCCGAGCACGGCGGCATCGCAACCAAGGGCCTGCGCTGCGATGAGTTCTATCCGCGAGTGACAGGACGCGATCACCGTTTGAGGACGTGGTCGTGGACGTTCCGACACCGCGCTCAGTTGTTCTGCGCGCAGATGCACCCCCACGCCAAGCGCTTCAGCAAGCGCGATGTCGCCATTGATCAGCACGTCGGCATCGACGTCGCGCGCGTGGCGCACCGCTTGTTCGACCAGCCGACGCCAGCGATCCGGCGCAGAGGCCGCGTTCGCATGGCCGCGCAGTTGCACGCGGCGGATCCCGGCATCCAGCGCGATGCGCAGGCTCGACAGCCAGCGCGCATCGTCGTCGCCGGGCTCGGGCGTGATCAGATAGTGTTCGGGATCGCGCAGTGCGGCCACCACCGGTCGATCGGCGTCCGGCATCGCGTAGCTCGCCAGCTTGTGCGGCGGCACCCAGACCAGTGCCTGACCGTCGAGTCCTTTGACCGTACCGCTCCACGACGCGATGTGGCGCACATCGAGCCGCAGGCGTTTGTGCGGATACTGCTGCGGCACGGCGATCACCGCCTCGCCCACATGCGCGTCGATGCCGAGTTCTTCGCGCAGTTCGCGCACCAGCGCCTGTTCCGGCGTTTCGCCGGGATCGACCTTGCCGCCGGGAAATTCCCACAGACCCGCGAGATCGCGGCCTTCGGTGCGGCGCGCCAGCAGGATGCGTCCGCGCGCATCGCGGATGACCCCGGCAACGACGTGGACGATGTTTCCGCTTCGACTTCGGTCGCTGTCGCTCATGGCGAAGAACGGTCCCTGCTCTGGAGTGGCGTGCGGATGTTTTACCGCTGCGACGGATGCGGGGCAAGCGGCCCGGGCGATCTTCCAAAAAAACGGCCCGCGAATCTCGCGGGCCGTCGTTCTCGATCATCGACCGATTCAAACCAACCGGTCAGGCCAATTGGCCGTGACAGTGCTTGTATTTCTTGCCGCGCAAAGTAAACGAAACCGCCATAGCGACGATGAACGCGCCGCCGCGCGCTGCGGTCAGGAACAGCCGGCTCGATGCAGTTGTCTTACGCCAGTTGACCGTGACAGTGCTTGTATTTCTTGCCGCGCAAAGTAAACGCAACCGCCATAGCGACGATGAACGCGCCGCCGCGCGCTGCAGTCAGGAACAGCCGGCTCGATGCAGTTGTCTTACGCCAGTTGACCGTGACAGTGCTTGTATTTCTTGCCGGAACCACATGGGCACGGATCGTTGCGCCCGACCTTCGGCACCTCGGAAGGATTCTGGTAGTCGGGATCGGCCGCTTCCTCATCGGCGCTGTAACCGCCCATGTCCGGATGCTGGAACTGCATCTGGCGCGCGACCGCTTCGGCGCGCGCGCGCTCGGCGGCTTCGGCCTGGGCGATCTCTTCCTCGCTGCGGATGCGCACGCGCGCCAGCAGCGAGATCACTTCGCGCTTGACCTTCTCCAGCAGTTCGGTGAACAGCTCGAACGCTTCTTTCTTGTATTCCTGCTTCGGCTGTTTCTGCGCGTAGCCGCGCAGATGGATGCCCTGGCGCAGGTAGTCCATGCGTCCGAGGTGTTCTTTCCAGCTCTGGTCGAGCACGGTCAGCATCAGATGCTTTTCGAGCATGCGCATGGTGTCGCTGCCGATCGCGACTTCTTTGTCTTCGAACAGTTTGGCGACCTCGGCCTGCGCGAGTGCCGCGATGCCTTCTGCGTCGATCTCGGTCTTTTCCTGCACCGCCTTCGCGATCGACTGCGACAGGTTGAACTCGGCCGCCAACTCGGCATCCAGGCCCTGCAGGTCCCACTGTTCGTCGATGGAATTCGGCGGCACGAAGCGATCGACCAGATCGGCGACCACGTCGGCGCGGATATCGTCGATGTTCTGCTTGATGCTCTCGGCTTCCAGCAGCTCGTCGCGCTGGCGATAGATGACCTTGCGCTGATCGTTGTTGACGTCGTCGAAATCGAGCAGGTTCTTGCGGATGTCGAAGTTGTGCGCTTCGACCTTGCGCTGCGCGCCGGCGATCTGCTTGCTGACCAGCGGGCTTTCGATGATGTCGTCTTCCTTCAGACCCATCCGCGCCATCATCCGCTGTACCCAGTCGGCGGCGAAGATGCGCATCAGATTGTCTTCGAGCGACAGATAGAACCGCGAGGAGCCGGGGTCGCCCTGACGACCGGAACGGCCGCGCAGCTGATTGTCGATACGGCGGGATTCGTGGCGTTCGGTGCCGACGATATGCAGGCCGCCGCTGGCTTTCACCGCATCGTGGCGCTGCTGCCATTCCGCCTTGATCCGCTGGCGTTCGGCATCGCTCAGTTCCGCGCCGGCTTCCGCTTCCAGCGCGGCGATTTCGGATTCCAGCGAACCGCCGAGGACGATGTCGGTACCGCGACCGGCCATGTTGGTGGCGATGGTCACCGCATGCGGGCGACCGGCCTGCGCGACGATGTGCGCTTCGCGCTCGTGCTGCTTGGCGTTGAGCACTTCATGGACGATACCGGCTTCCTTGAGCTGCGCGGACAGCATCTCCGAGACCTCGATGGACGTGGTGCCGACCAGCACCGGCTGGCCGCGTTCGTTCGCATCGCGGATTTCATTGACCACCGCACGGTATTTGCCGGTCTTGTTGAGGAACACCGCGTCGGGATGATCCTTGCGCACCATCTCGCGGTGAGTCGGAATGACCACCACTTCCAGCGCGTAGATGTTCTGGAATTCGTAGGCTTCGGTGTCCGCAGTGCCGGTCATGCCCGACAGTTTCTTGTACATGCGGAACAGGTTCTGGAAGGTGATGCTGGCCAGGGTCTGGTTATCGCGCTGGACCGGTACGCCTTCCTTCGCTTCGACCGCCTGATGCAGGCCGTCCGACCAGCGACGACCCGCCAGGGTGCGGCCGGTGAATTCATCGACGATCACCACTTCGCCGTCGCGAACGATGTAGTCGACATCGCGCTGGAACAGCGCATGCGCGCGCATCGCGGCGTTGAGATGGTGAACCACGTGGATATTGTGCGCGGCGTACAGACCATCGTTTTCATCGATGATCCCGGCGCGGCGCAGCAGATCTTCGGCGTGCTCCTGACCGGCTTCGGACAAATGCACCTGCTTGCTCTTCTCGTCGACCCAGAAATCGCCTACACCGTCCTCCACTTCCTGTCGCTTCAACTGCGGCACGATGCGATTGACCTTGACGTACAGCTCCGGCGATTCGTCGGCGGGGCCGGAAATGATCAGTGGCGTGCGCGCCTCGTCGATCAGGATCGAGTCGACTTCGTCGACGATCGCGTAATGCAGGCCGCGCTGGTGGCGGTCTTCCTTCGACAGCGCCATGTTGTCGCGCAGATAGTCGAAGCCGAATTCGTTGTTGGTGCCGTAGGTGATATCCGAACCGTAGGCGGCAGCCTTGTCGCCGTGGTTCATGCCGGGGTAGACCACGCCGACCGACAGGCCCAGCCAGTTGTAGAGCTTGCCCATCCACGCCGAGTCGCGCCGGGCGAGATAGTCGTTGACGGTGACGACATGCACGCCCTTGCCTTCGAGCGCGTTGAGATACACCGGCAACGTCGCGACCAGGGTCTTGCCTTCGCCGGTGCGCATTTCGGCGATCTTGCCCAGATGCAGCACCATGCCGCCGATCAGCTGCACGTCGTAGTGACGCATGCCCAGCACGCGATTCGAGGCTTCGCGGCAGACCGCAAAGGCTTCGGGCAGCACCTTGTCGAGGGTTTCGCCTTTGGCGATGCGTTCCTTGAGTTCGGGCGTCTTCGCCTGGAGTTGGGCGTCGGAAAGCGCCTGCATCTGCGGTTCGAGGGCATTGATCTTCTTGACGATGCCGCCGAGTTGCTTGACGAAACGATCGTTGCGGCTACCGAAGATAGTGGTCAACAGGCGATTGAGCATGGGCGGGATTGATCGAAAGAGGAATGGTCAGCGGCCGCCGGGCAACGGCCATCCGCAACAAAAAGGGGCGCAGCGCGCCCCTCCGCAACACTCGATTGTACTTGGAGCCGGCAGCCCGGGGTATCAAGCCCCGGATACGAACGACCGCTCAGCGGTCTCAGCCCTTGCCGGCCGGCTTGGTCGCGGCTTGACCGAGGAACTGGTTCGGATTGACCACAACCCCGTTGTCCCAGACCTCAAAGTGCACGTGGGCACCGGTGGACCGGCCGGTGGAACCGGCCTTGGCGATCTCCTGCCCACCGCGGACCAGATCGCCGACCTGGCCGGTCAGGCGCGAGTTGTGGGCGTATCGGGTGACGTAGCCATTGCCGTGATCGACCTCGATCACATTGCCGTAACCGGAACGCACGCCGGAATAGGTCACGACACCATCGCCGACCGCCAGCACCGGATCGCCGGTATTGGCTTCGAAGTCGATGCCTTTGTGCAGCTGGCTGCCGCCGCCGAACGGATCGGCGCGATAACCGAAGCCGGAGGTGACATAGCTGTTGGCGATCGGATCGCGGGTCGGCATCGCGTTCTTGTCCAGCTCGCGATTGAACAGCAGCGCTTCGAGCACCGACAGCTGGCTACCGGAATGCTTCAGCTGGGCGCCGAGGTCGGCTAGGCCGTCGCGAAGACCGCGGGCCGGCATATCGCGCACCGGGCCGACGCCACCGACGCCCACCGGCTTGTCGAAGTCGAATTCGCCATCGCCGAGCTGGGCGACGCGGGTCAAGCGCTCACCGAGCGCATTGAGACGATTGGCTTCGGCCTGCAATTCGCCGAGTCGCGCGGCGAGTGCGTTGACTTCGCGCTGCGCTTCGCGGCGCGTCGTTTCCAGGCCGCTGCGCTGGATTTCGACATCGGCCTTAAGGCGGTTGTATTCAGCGCTGCGCAGCAGACCCTGCCCGGTGGTGCCGAACAGCGCGCCGACCGTCAGCAGACAGACTGCGCAATACGCCGGCTTCTCCCGCATCGCCTGGGAGCCGAATTCGACCGCACGCACGATGCCAGGGCGGAGCTTGTCGGCAACATGGACCGTCGTGGTCCGGATCGCGCGTGCGGCGGTCGCCATGTGGCGGTGCGCAATCTCGATAAAGCTGTGTAAAGTCATTGGCTGTATGTCTCGTTCGCGATCCAATCCTCCCCCCGCCCGCCCGTCCACCGGGCCACTGGCTGCCATCGACGCCTTGCTCGGCGGCGAGGCCAGCGACCCTATTCGCCGGGCGCTCTGGCTGGAAGCATTGGATCTGCAGCTTCATCCCTGCCTTCCTCCCGGGCTCGCAGCGCACGCGCGCCTGGCGAACATCGATCGTGGAAGACTCGTTTACCTGGTGGATTCACCGGTGTGGCATGCCCGAATGCGGCTTGCTGCAACCGATATCCTCGACATGGCCCGATCCTTCGGACTGGAAGCGACCGATCTGGTGGTGAAGACCGCGAGCGGGCCGCAGGCGATGCGACCGCAGAACTCCGGAACTTCGACTGCCGTTTCAGCTTCTCCCCTCTCTGCGGCCGCACGCGAGGCTTTCGCGGCCGCACTCGCTTCCCGGGACGATCTGCCGCCCGGGAAGGACACTTCTTCCTGATGCCCACCCTTCCTCAAGAGCCGTCGTTGACGGGCTGGCGGAGGGGTACGAGGCGAATCCTACCGGCGGGCGTCGCCCGGCGGGTTAAGAAGCCGAGGCTTTTTCGTTAAGTTTTAGTAAATTGCACGATCCCAGTTCACGGATCGGGCAATCCGCCGGTTCCGTTCACGAAGGCGCTCCGTCCGGAGCGCACGGGTCGGCGGCGATCAGGCCAGCTGCGGGACGCCGAAAACGACCGGAACCGGCTCGTCGCGCGCGAAGCTCACTTCTTCCCAGGCGGACGGCTCGGCGAGCAGCGCGCGGACCAGCTTGTTGTTGAGCGCATGGCCCGATTTGAAGCCCTCGTAAACCCCGAGGATCGGGTGTCCCGCGAGATAAAGATCGCCCACCGCGTCGAGGATCTTGTGGCGGACGAATTCGTCGACATAGCGCAGACCATCGTCGTTCAGCACGCGGAATTCGTCGAGCACGATGGCGTTGTCCATCGAGCCGCCGAGGCCGAGATTGCGCTCGCGCATGTATTCGAGATCGCGCATGAAACCGAAAGTGCGGGCGCGACTGACTTCCTTGATGTAATTCTCGGTCGAGAACTCGACGACCGCGCGCGAACGCGACGCCGGAATCGCCGGGTGATCGAATTCGACGGTAAAACCGAGGCGAAAACCGTTGTAGGGCTCGAACCGCGCGACCTTGTCGCCGTCGCGGACTTCCACGGTTTTCAGGATCCGCATGAAACGCTTGGGGGCATTCTGTTCGACGATGCCTGCCGACTGCAGCAGGAACACGAACGGCCCTGAGGAGCCGTCCATGATCGGTACTTCGGCCGCAGAGAGTTCGATATAGAGATTGTCGACGCCCAGACCGGCGAGCGCGGACATCAGGTGCTCGACCGTCATCGCCTTGCCGCCATCGTGCGACAGGCCGGTGCAGAGCATGGTCTCGGTGACGTAATCGGCGCGCGCCGGGATTTCGACGACAGGGTCCAGATCGACCCGACGGAACACGATGCCGGTATCGACCGGGGCCGGGCGCAGGGTCAGGTAGACCTTTTCGCCACTGTGCAGCCCAACGCCAGTGGCGCGGATCATGTTCTGCAGGGTGCGTTGCTGGGCCATGGTCGGATTCTAGGGGGACACCGGAAAATGCACGAATCCAAGGGTTTGGGATAGTGCGGACGGCGAGGTTAGCACGTGGCATGCTGAACCTGAACGGAAGCGACGCAGTGTTCCCGCGATGCAACATAGGACCTGCGGCAACGCCACAGTCAAAACCCCGCCGGCCTTGCGGGCACGGCGGGAAAATGAGGTACCACCGGGCGCGCGGAGGACGCCGCACGCACCGGCATGGCGCCCACGGGCCCGGCCGGACAGCCGGGACCCGTGGGATGGCTCCGATCAGTCCGCCTGGCGGCGCAGAAAGGCGGGGATATCCAGATAGCTGCTGTCGGTGCCGAAATCGGCGGCGGCCGGCGCCGAGGTCTCGGTGTGGTGTCCGCGACCGCGCAGATTGGCGGCAATGCCCGCGCCCGGCGAGAAGCTTTCGGTCTCGTCGACCATCATCCCGGTGGTGCCGTCGCGGCGACCCTGGGTGTTGATCAACTGCACCTGCGGACGACGCACCGGGGCGAACGCTTCTTCGCGCTCGTTGCCGCGAACGGCCTGACGCGCCACCGATCGGTTGAGGCCGGTCGCGACCACGGTCACCCGCACCTCGTCCTGCATGTCGGGGTCGAGCACGGTGCCGATGACCACGGTCGCGTCTTCCGAAGCGAAGTTCTCGATGGTGCGACCGACTTCGTCGAACTCGGCCATCGTGAAGTCCGGACCGGCGGTGATGTTGACCAGGATGCCGTTGGCGCCAGCGAGGTTCACATCGTCGAGCAGCGGATTGTTGATCGCGCCCTCGGCGGCCGCCTGCGCGCGATCGTCGCCGCGCGCGGTGCCGGTGCCCATCATCGCCAGGCCCATTTCGCTCATGACGGTGCGCACGTCGGCGAAGTCGACGTTGATCAGACCCGGACGCACGATCAGATCGGCGATGCCCTGCACCGCGCCCTGCAGCACGTCGTTGGCGGCGCGGAAGGCCTGGATCATGGTCGCGTTGCGGCCGAGCACGGTGATCAGTTTTTCGTTCGGGATCGTGATCAGCGAATCGCAGTGCTGCGACAGTTCCTCGATGCCCTTGAGCGCGACCTGCATGCGGCGACGGCCTTCGAACGGGAACGGCTTGGTGACGACGGCGACGGTGAGGATGCCCATCTCCTTCGCCAACTGCGCAACCACCGGCGCGGCGCCGGTGCCGGTGCCGCCGCCCATGCCGGCGGTGATGAACACCATGTCGGCGCCCTGCAGCGCATCCATGATGCGTTCGCGGTCTTCCAGCGCCGCCTGACGGCCGACTTCCGGATTCGCGCCCGCACCCAGGCCCTTGGTGACGTTGCTGCCGAGCTGCAGCTGCAGCTTGGCGCCGCAGTTCTTGATCGCCTGCGAGTCGGTGTTGGCGGTAATGAATTCAACGCCTTCGATGCAGCCGTTGACCATGTGCGCGACCGCATTGCCGCCGCCGCCGCCCACGCCGACGACCTTGATGACCGCGTTCGGCGCCATCTTTTCCACCAGTTCGAAATATGCCATGTCCGTGTCCTCGTCTAGTTATAGGTATTGCTGTTGTTGTCTGATCGGGTGTCGCTTTGAAACCGTTCTTCGTGTCGCTGCATTCCGGACCGCACTTCAAATCCGGGTATCGCTAGAACTCGCCCTTCAACCAGTTCCTGAGTTTGTTGAACGCGCCCATCGCGCGCCCTGCGGGAATCACCGGGCGGCGCGGATGTTCGATCTGGCTGCCCATCAGCAGCAGGCCGACGCCGGTGGCATGCACCGGATTGCCCACCACTTCGCCCAGTCCACTGACATGCTGCGGAATACCCACGCGCACCGGCATCTGCAGCATTTCTTCGGCGAGTTCGATCACGCCTTCCATCTTCGATGCACCGCCGGTCAGCACCATGCCGGCGCGCACCAGTTCCTCGAAGCCGGAGCGGCGCAGTTCGGCCTGCACCATTTCGAAGATTTCCTCGTAGCGACCCTGCACCGCCTGCGCCAACGCATGGCGCGGCAGACGGCGCGGTGGGCGATCGCCGACGCTGGGCACCTGGATGCTTTCCTCGGCAGTCGCCAACTGCGCCAACGCACAGGCGTAGCGGACCTTGATCTGTTCGGCTTCCGGGGTCGGCGTGCGCAGCATGTGCGCGATGTCGTTGGTGACGTGATCGCCGGCGATCGGCAGCGACGCGGTGTGGCAGATCGCGCCGTGCACGAACACCGCGATATCGGTGGTGCCGGCGCCGATGTCGACCAGCACCACGCCGAGTTCGCGCTCGTCGCTGGTCAGTACCGCCGTGCTCGATGCCAGCGACGAGAAGATCAGATCGTCCACCTGCAGGCCGCAGCGCTGCACGCATTTGCTGATATTGGCCGCCGCCGACTGCGCGCAGACCACGAGATGCGCGTGAACTTCGAGGCGCACGCCGGTCATGCCGACCGGGTTGCGGATGCCTTCCTGCGAATCGTCCAGCACGTAATCGCGCGGGATCGCGTGCAGGATCTTCTGGTCGGCCGGAATGGCAACCGCCTTCGCCGCTTCGAGCACGCGGTCGAGATCGGCATAGCTGACCTCGCCATCGCGGATCGGGACGATACCCGGCGAGTTGCGGCACTGCACATGGTTGCCGGAAATCGACGCGTAGACCGAACGGATTTCGCAGCCGGCCATCAACTCGGCTTCCTCGATCGCACGCTGGATCGACTGCACGGTCGATTCGATATCCACGACCACGCCGCGCTTGAGTCCGCGCGATTCGTGCGTGCCGATGCCGATCACTTCGATCGGACTGCCGGCGGCGTACTCGCCGACCAGCGCGACGATCTTGGAGGTGCCGATGTCGAGGCCGACGATCAGCGATTTGTCGCCCTTGCGATTCATGTGTTGTCCTGCACTTGCGTCGGCTCGGCGGGCCCGGGGGAAGACCCCTGCCAGCGCAACGCGAAACCATTGGTGTATCGGAGATCGACGCGATCCAGCTGTCGCCCCAGCTGCGCCAACTGCGGCAGCAAACGGGCGAAGCGCGCGAGCCGAAGCTTGGCGTCGTCGCGACCGACCAGCAGTTCGGCGCCGTTCGACAGCGTCATCGACCAGCTGCCGCGCGGATCGATCCGCAGTGCGCGCACGTCGAGACCGACTGGCGCGAACATCGCCCGCGATTCGTTGTACAGCTCGACCAGATCGGCACTGCGCGATTCCGGACCGTCGAAGCGCGGCAAGCCCTTCGGCACCGCAACGCCTTTGCTCGGAAAAATTCGGCCACGTTCGGACAGCAGGCGGTCTTCGCCCCACCATGCGAACGGACGATGTTCGACCACGCGCACCACCAGCACATCCGGCCATTGCTTGCGCACTTCGGCCTGTTCGATCCACGGCAGCTTGGCGACCGCGACCTGCGCTTCGTCGAGACGCACCGCGAAGAAACCACGCTTCGCATAAGGCAATACGGTATCGCGGACCATCGTCGCATCCACGCGCTCGTGGTTGCCGACGACCAGCACCCGGCGCAGCGGCCAGCGCTCGGCGCCCGCCCAGCCCTGGATCACAGCCACCACCGGCAGCGTCACCAATACGATCGCGAGCAGCCACGCGACAAGTCGCAGGAAGGCGTTCATCGTTCGCGCACCTCCGCAACGCCAGCGTTCTCGAACGATGTTTCCAGGATCAACCAGCACAACGTTTCGAAATCGATGCCGATCTGACCTGCGGCCTTCGGCACCAGCGAATGACTGGTCATGCCCGGTGCGGTATTGATCTCGATGAGCTGGAAACCGCTGCGACGGTCGCGCATCACATCGACGCGTCCCCAGCCGCTGCAGCCCGCCGCGCGGAACGCGCGCAGGGCAAGGTCGCGGACAGTCGCTTCGTCATCGCCTTCCAATCCGGGGCAGAGGTACTGGGTGTCGTCGGCGATGTACTTGGCGTGATAGTCGTACCACTCGCCCGCAGGCACGATACGGATGGACGGCAGCGCCGTGTCCCCGAAGATACCGACCGTGAACTCGTCGCCCACCACCATCTGTTCCATCAGCAGCTCGCCCGCATAGCCGGCCGCGAACGCTTCCGCCTGCGCGAGATCGGCTTCGGCCAGTATGCGGAACACGCCGACGCTGGAGCCTTCGCACGACGGCTTCACGAACACCGGCAAACCCAGCGCGCGCGCGGCGGCGCGCATGTCGTCGCCATGTCGCAAGCGCGCAAATTTCGGCGTCGGCAGACCTTCGCTGGCCCACACCTGTTTGGTGCGGATCTTGTCCATGCTCAGCGCGGAACCCAGCACGCCAGAGCCGGTATAAGGCACGCCGATCGCTTCGAGCGCACCCTGCAGCACGCCGTCTTCGCCGCCGCCCTTGTTGCCATGAAGAATGTTGAACACGCGGTCGAACCGTTTCGCCGACAGCGCTTCGAGCAGCGCCGCGATCCCGTCGACCGGATGCGCATCGACGCCGCGCGCGCGCAGCGCAGCCAGCACATTGCGACCCGAGTCGAGCGACACCTCGCGCTCGGCGCTGGTGCCGCCCATCAACACGGCGACACGACCGAACGCAGCGGGTTCGCTGATTTTCGGCGCTGCGACGAGGGGTTGAGAGATGGCGGTGCTCACGACCTGGAATCCTCTGAATGCTTGTTCGCGAATCCATTCACGGAGATCTGCTGTACGGCTGCGCCGATATCACCTGCGCCCATCATCAGCAGCAAGTCGCCGTCTTGAAGCACGTCAGGCAGCACGCTGGCGAGATCGGCAGCGCTACCCACCACCACCGGATCGATACGGCCGCGCGAGCGGATGCTGCGCGCCAGCGATTTGGCATCGGCGCCGGCGATCGGCGCTTCGCCGGCCGGATAGACTTCGGTCAGCACCAGTGCGTCGACGTTCGACAGCACCGCGGCGAAATCATCGAACAGGTCGCGGGTGCGGCTGTAGCGATGCGGCTGGAACGCAACCACGAGCCGGCGGTCCGGCCAACCGCCACGCGCGGCCTGGAACACCGCTTCGAGTTCCTTCGGGTGATGGCCGTAGTCGTCGACGAGCTGCACTTTCGCGCCCTGCGCGGTGGTGAGCTCGGCAAGCAGATTGAAACGACGGCCGATGCCTGCGAAATTTTCCAGCGCGCGCGCGATCGCTTCGGGCGAGACCCCGAGCTGCCAGCCGATGGTCGCGGCGGCGAGCGCGTTCTGCACGTTGTGACGGCCCGGCAACGCCAGCGTGGTCGGCGTGCGCGAGCCGTCCGGCAGACACAGCGTGAAGCGCATCGCCGGGCCGGCCTGCTCGACGTCTTCGGCGCGCACATCCGCATGCGCGGCGAAACCATAGGTGATGACATGGCGTGGCATGTCGGCCGCGAGCGCGGCGACTTCGGCGTCATCGATGCAGAGCACGGCAAGGCCGTAGAACGGCAGACGATGCAGGAATTCGGAAAACGCCGCCTGCACGCGCGCGAAATCGCCGCCGTAGTTTTCGAGATGGTCGGCATCGATATTGGTGACGACCGCGATCTGCGGATTCAGACGCAGGAAACTGCCGTCGCTTTCATCCGCTTCGGCCGCCAGCCAGTCGCCGCTGCCGAGGCGTGCGTTCGCGCCCGCTGCAAGCAGCTGGCCACCGATCACGAAGGTCGGATCGAGTCCGCCCTCGCCGAGCACGCTCGCGGTCAACGAAGTGGTGGTGGTTTTGCCGTGGGTACCGGCGATCGCGATACCGCGACGGAAGCGCATCAACTCCGCAAGCATTTCCGCGCGCGGCACGACCGGAATGCGCTGCGCGCGCGCTTCCATCCACTCGGGATTGTCGCGTTTGATCGCACTGGACACGACCACGCAGTCCGTGCCGAGCACGTTGGCGGCGGCATGCCCGCGATAGACGGTGACGCCCAGCGATGCGAGACGGCGCGTGACCGCGCTGTCGGCATTGTCGGAACCGGACACCTGATAACCGAGCGTGCACAGCACCTCGGCGATACCGCTCATGCCGGCGCCGCCGATGCCGACGAAGTGCACGCGCGGAAAGGCCTTGGACAGATCCTGGGTATCGAGCAGACGGCGGATCATGCGCGGGTCTCCTGATGGCGCGCCGCATGCTGCGCAGCGACTTCGAGCACGATGTCGGCGACACGGTCGGCCGCATCGGGCTTGGCGAGCGAGCGCGCCGCTTCAGCCATCGCCAGACGCTTCGTCGGGTCGCCGGCCAGCGCACGCAGGGTCGTCGCCAGACGGTCCGCCAGCGTGTCGTCCTGTTTCAACAGCACCGCCGCACCGCGCTCCACGAGATACAAACCGTTCTTGGTCTGATGGTCGTCGACCGCCGTCGGCAGCGGCACCAGCACGCTGGAAACGCCGGCGGCGCAGACTTCGGCGAGCGTCAGCGCACCGGCGCGGCAGACGACGATATCGGCCCAGGCATACGCCGCCGCCATATCGGCGATGAACGGTTCGACCGATGCCGCGACGTTCGCGTCGGCATAGGCACGTTCGGCGTCGTCGCGCATTTTCTCGCCGCACTGATGACGAACATCGCAGTCGATACCCTGCAATTGCGCGAGCGCTTTGGGCAACGCCACGTTGAGCGCGCGTGCGCCCTGACTGCCGCCGAGCACCAGCACGCGCAAGCGCGACGAATCCTGAGTGCAGCGCTGCGCGGGCGGCGCGATCGCGGAAATCACATCGCGCACCGGATTGCCGACCACGGTTTCCTTGCCCGGAAAACTGTCCGGAAAACCGGTCAGCACGCGGCGCGCGAACATCGCCAGCACGCGGTTGGTCATGCCCGGCGCGCGGTTCTGTTCGTGCACCAGCAGCGGCACACCTGCGATCGCCGAGGCGATGCCGCCGGGACCCGCCGCAAAACCGCCGAAACTCACCACCGCGCGCGGACGATGCCGGTGCAGCGCGTTGGCGGCGGCGCGGATCGCGGACAACACCCGCAGCGGTGCGCGCAGCAGCGTGCCGATACCCTTGCCGCGCAGGCCGGAGATCGCGATGGTTTCGATGGCGATACCGTGCTGCGGCACGAGCCGCGTTTCCATGCCGCCATCCGCGCCCAACCAAACCACCGGCACATTGCGCGCGCGCAGCGCGGCGGCGACCGCAAGGCCCGGGAAAATATGTCCTCCGGTGCCACCGGCGAAAATCATCACCGGCGCCTGGGACGCGGACACGACGGCGTTGGTAGCCGCGGCGCTCATGCGTTCTTCCCGAAGGTCGGTTCGATGCGGTCGCGCAGGCGGCTGGTGCCGCGCACGGTGTTGCCGAGCGCGGAAGCGTTCGCCGACACCACCGGCTGTGCGGTCGATGGCGGCGCACCGGCATAGGTCTGCGCCGACACCTGCGCCGCCTCGCCGCGCAGACGCGCGACCTGACGTTCGGCGCGATCGAGCTCGTAGGAAATCCGCAGCAGCAGACCGAGCGCCGCGCAGGTGCCGAGCACGCTGGAACCGCCGTAGGAAATCAACGGCAGGGTCAATCCCTTGGTCGGCAGCATTCCGAGATTCACACCGATCGAAACGAAACTCTGCAGCGCCATCCACAGCGCGATGCCGAAGGCGCAATAGCCCGCGAAATGGCGGCGCATCTCGACGCATTTCAGTCCGATCCAGAACGCGCGGCCGACCAGCAGGCCATACAGCGCGATCACCAGGCAGACACCGGCGAAACCCAACTCTTCGGCGATCACCGCGAGGATGAAGTCGGTGTGCGCTTCCGGCAGATACGCCAGCTTCTGCACCGAGCCGCCGAGACCCACGCCGAACCATTCGCCGCGACCGACCGCCATCAGCGCATTGGTCAGCTGATAGCCGGTGTTGAACGGATCCTTCCACGGATCCAGGAACGAGGTCAGACGACTGACGCGGTAGGGTTCGGCGATCGCGATGATCGCAAGCACAGGCAGGCCCACCAGCACCGGGCCGAACATCCGCGGCATGTGTACGCCGCCGAGAATCAGCATGCCGGCCGTGATCGCGAGGATCAGCGACAGCGAGCCGAAGTCGGGCTGCAGGATCAACAGCGCGACCAGCACCACGGCGACGCCGAGCGGCTTGAGCATCGCGCCCCAGGTCGCGTTCACTTCGTCGCGGAAACGCACCAGATAGCTCGCGAGCCAGACGACATACATCAACTTGACGGCTTCCACCGCCTGGAAGCCCATGATCCCGAAGTTCAACCAGCGTCTCGCGCCATTCACGGTCTTGCCGATGACCGGCACGAACACCAGCACCAGCAGGACGAAGCACAGCAACAGCAGCAGACGATCCTGCTGCTCGATGCTCTTCAGTTCGGTGCGCATCAGCCAGCCCGCCACGCCGGCGCCCAGCACGAGGAACATCAGGTGCTTGATGAGGAAATAGTAGGGACCGACATCGAAGCCTTCACCGATCGCGATCGAACTGGACGCGACCATCACCACGCCAAGACAGACCAGCGCGATCGATGACCCGATCAGCCACGGGTCGTAGCGGCCGGGCAACGCGTCGAGACGCGTGGCCTGCTGGCCGAGACCGAAACGCGGGAGGGAGAGCCAGGTCGCCATCAGCGGATCTTCAGCGTCGCGAGGCCGACCAGCACCAGGATCACCGAGATGATCCAGAAGCGCACGATCACGCGCGGCTCGGGCCAGCCTTTCAATTCGAAATGGTGATGGATCGGCGCCATCCGGAACACGCGCTTGCCGGTGAGCTTGAAGGATGCGACCTGGATCATCACCGACAGCGTCTCGATCACGAAGATGCCGCCCATCAGCACCAGCACCAGTTCCTGGCGCACGATCACCGCGATGCAGCCGAGCACCGCGCCGAGCGCAAGCGCACCGATGTCGCCCATGAACACCATCGCCGGATAGGTGTTGAACCACAGGAAGCCCAAGCCCGCGCCGGCGATCGCCGCACAGATGATCACCAATTCACCTGCGCCGGGAACCGGCGGAATCTGCAGATAGCTGGAAAACACCGCGTTGCCGGAAGCGTAGGCAAACACGCCGAGCCCGCATGCGACCAGTACCGTCGGCATGATCGCGAGCCCGTCGAGGCCGTCGGTGAGATTGACCGCGTTGGAAAATCCGACGATCCAGAAGTACGCGATGAAGACGAAGAAGATCGTGCCGCCGATACCGACCAGCGGCAGCGCTACTTCCTTGAAGAACGGGATGTACAGCGTGGTTGCGGCCGGCGCATCCGCAGTGAAGTACAGGAACAGACCGGCAGCCAGACCGACCACCGACTGCAGTGCGTATTTGGTGCGCGAGCGCATGCCGTTGGGATCGCGCTTGACGATCTTGATCCAGTCGTCCCACCAGCCGATGCAGCCGTAGGCGACCATCACCGTGAGCACCAGCCACACATAGCGGTTGCGCAGGTCGCCCCAGAGCATCACCGACGCGATCACCGTCAGCAGGATCAAAGCGCCGCCCATCGTCGGCGTGCCAGCCTTGGAGAAGTGCGATTGCGGACCGTCCTTGCGGATCGGCTGACCGCCTTTGAGCTGCGCGAGACGCGCGATGATCGCCGGCCCCCACCACAAGGACAGCGCGAGCGACGTCAGCGCGGCGAGAATGCCCCGGAACGTGAGATAGCCGAACAGACCGAACAGACTTTGCAGTTGTTCCAGCCAGCGCGTCAGTTCAAGCAACATGCGACTCTCCCCCGCCCGCGTCATCCGCGTGCATTTCGTTCTTGAGCATGCCTTTCGCAAGCATGTCCTTCACGATCCTGTCCATCGCGCTGCCGCGCGAGCCTTTGATCAATATCCGCAGCGTGGTCTCTACCGGGATCCGGGTTGGAGCCCCTCCCACGAAGGCCGCGATGTCGGCACGCAGCGCCTCCGCGACGGACTCGTGAGAGTCGAAGGTCCGCGCCCCCAAGCCGAACGCATCCGCCGCTGCCTCGCTGAGCGTCCCCAACGCATAGAACCGCGCGATGCCCGACGCCTTGGCGCGACGCCCGACTTCGGCGTGCAGCGACGCGGCGTCTTCGCCGAGTTCGCGCATGTCTCCCAACACCAGCCAGCGCTCGCCGCCGCTCGACGCCAGCGTATCGATCGCCGCTTTCAGCGACCCGGGATTCGCGTTGTAGCTGTCGTCGATCAAGGTCACGGCCGCCGCAAGGCGATGCGTGTTCAAGCGGCCCGCGACCGGCTGCGCGGCGTTCAAGCCCGCGGCGACGACCGGCAATGCGATGCCCGCACCGAGCGCGAGCGCAGCAGCGGCCAGCGCGTTCAAGACGTTGTGACGCCCTGGCATGGCCAGTGCGATCTCCGCTTCGCCTTCTGGAGTCGCCAGCACGAAGCGCGACCCTTCGGCATCGAGCGCGATCGCGCGCGCAGTCACATCCGCAGTCGCTTCGAGGCCGAAACGGATCAGGCGATGACCGTGCGCACGTTCCGCGAAATACCGCGCAAACGCATCGTCGGCATTGATCGCGGCGACGCCGGCAGACGACAGATCGTCGTAGACCGCCGCCTTCGTATTCGCGATTTCCAGCAGGCTGCCCATGCGCTCCAGATGCGCCGGCGCAACGTTGTTGACCAGGGCGATATCCGGCGGCGCGATGCGGGTGAGATACGCGATGTCGCCCGGCTTGCCCGTGCCCATTTCGTAGATCGCGAACTCGGCATCTTCCGGCGCGTCCAGCACTGCGAGCGGCATCCCGATTTCGTTGTTGCGATTGCCCGGCGTGGCGTAGGTGCTGCCCGCGCGCTCGAAGATCGCCTGGGTCAGCGCCTTCACGCTGGTCTTGCCGTTGCTGCCGGTGATCGCGATGACTTTGGTGCGGCGGGCGCGCTGCACCGTGACGGCGAGATCGGCGAGCGCGCGTTCGGTATCGGCAACCAATATCTGTGGAATCGAGACGTCGGCCTGTCGGGACACCAGCGCTGCGCGTGCACCGCGCGCCGCCGCCTGGGCGACGTAATCGTTGCCGTCGAAATTTTCGCCCTTGATGGCGACGAACAGCGCCGACGCGGACATCTCCGCATCGAGCTTGCGGGTATCGGTGACGAACACGTCGACCATCAGATCGTCACCATGGTCTCCGTTCAGGACCAGACGACCGTTCACGGCCTGGGCGATCCGCGCGAGCGTCATCGGCGTCATGCGCGCGCCTCCAGTGCCGTACGGGCGATCGCGGTGTCGTCGAACGGACGCTGCACGCCGTCGATCTCCTGGTACGGCTCATGACCCTTGCCGGCGATCAGCACGATGTCGTTCGCGCCCGCAGTACCGATCGCCTGTGCGATCGCGGCGGCACGATCCCGCTGGATGACGATCACGCCGGGGTGCGCGAACCCGGCGAGGATGTCGGCAACGATGCCATCGCCGTTTTCGGTACGCGGATTGTCGTCGGTGACGATCACCGCGTCGGCGTTGCTCTCGGCAATGGCGGCCATCTGCGGACGCTTGCCGCGATCGCGGTCGCCGCCGCAGCCGAACACGCAGACCAGCCGGCCGGCCGCATGCGCACGCAGGCTGGTCAGCGCCTGCTCCAGCGCATCGGGCGTGTGCGCATAGTCGATCACGACCAGCGGCAAGCGACCGTCGCCGCCGAGGCGGTTCATGCGGCCGTTGACCGGCTGCAGCATCGACAGCGTATTCGCGATCCGCGCCGGGGTTTCGCCCAGCGCGCCAAGCGCACCGGCAACCGCCAGCAGATTGTCGACGTTGAAGCGGCCGAGCAGCGGCGAACGCACCGGATACGATTCGGCGCCGATTCTCAGCGCGAACGACAGCCCGGCGAGATCGAGCACGATGTCCTCGGCGCGCAGATGCGCATCCGCAGCACCGTGCGAACTGACGCCGATGGCGCGAACAGAGGCACCGATACCGGCATGCAGTTCACGGCCGAAGGCATCGTCGAGATTCAATACGGCGGAATCCAGACCCGGCCACGCGAACAACTTCGCCTTGGCTGCACCGTAGGCCTCCATCGTGCCGTGGTAATCGAGATGGTCGCGGGTCAAATTGGTGAACATGCCGACCTTGAAGTGCACGCCGTCGACGCGGCCCTGATCGAGCGCATGCGAACTGACTTCCATTGCGACCGCATCGGCGCCGGCATCGCGCAGCTGCGCGAGCAGCGCATGCAGTTGCAGCACCAGCGGCGTGGTGAACCCGGTCGGCACGACATCGCCGTAGAGTCCCGCGCCCAAAGTGCCGATGCTGCCGGCACGACGGCCCTGCAGCGTCCACGCCTGCGCCAGCAACTGCACGGTCGATGTCTTGCCGTTGGTGCCGGTGACGCCGACCGTGGTCATCGTCCGCGACGGCGCGTCGTGAAAAATATCCGCCATCTCACCCAGACGCGCACGCAGCCCGGGCACGGCGATAACAGGCACGGCCGCATCCGCAGCGATCTCGAATTCGGCAGGCATCGGCGGCTCGAACAGGATCGCCGCAGCGCCCGCCTGCTTCGCCTGGGCGACGAAGTTCAAACCATGCGCACCGAATCCCGCGATCGCGACGAACGCATTGCCGGATTCGATCGCGCGGCTGTCCTGCACAAGGCCGGTGAGGTCCAGGCCCGCAGGAATGCCCGCGATATCCGGCAACAACTCTGCGAGGCGCATGCGACGGTTCATCGTGCGCCTCCCGCTGCCGGAAGGGCGTCGATCGCTTCGACCATCGCAGCAGGCATCGGCTGGGGCACCACTGCCGCAGGTGCCACGACAACCGCCTGACGCGTACGTTTCGCATCGGCTGCCGCCTGTGCTGCCAGCCAGGTGTCGATATCGTCCGGCGGCACATCCATCAGACGCAGCGCCCCCTCCATCACATTCTTGAACACCGGCGCGGACACCACACCGCCGGTGTAGCCGGTGCTGGGGTCGGGATCCTTCAGCACCACGGCCATCGCGAAACGCGGATTATCGACCGGCACCAGTCCCGCGAAAAACGTGTTGTAGCGCCGCGAGTAGACGCCATTGATCAGGATGCGTGCGGTGCCGGTCTTGCCGGCGACGTGATAGCCGAGGATCGCGGCCTGGGGGGCTGTACCGCCCGGCTCGGTCACGGTCTGCATCATCCGCAGCACCTCGTGGGCGATGCGCTCGTCCAGCACCTGCGTGGCTTCGCCGGTTTCGCCTTTGATGAAGGTCGGGACGATCGCACGGCCGCCATTGCCCAGCGTCGCGTAGATGTGGGCGATCTGCAGCGGCGTCGCGCTCAGTCCGTAGCCGTAGGACATCGTCTGCTTGTCGGTGCCGCTCCAGCGCTCCGGCTTCTTCAGACTGCCCGGGCTTTCGCCCGGAAACCCGCTGCCGGTGCTGCGACCATAGCCAAGGCGCACCAGGAATTCGTGGAAATCCTTGCTCGGCAGCATGTGCACGATCTTTGCCGCGCCCACGTTCGAGCTCTTGCGGATCACGCCGGTCGTGTCGAGCACACCGTAGTTGTGGGTGTCGGTGGTGCGGTACTTGCCGTTCGGGATCCAGCCGGGATTGGTGTTGAAGATCGTCGTCGGGGTGATCTTGCCCGCTTCCAGTGCGGCGGCCACGGTCAGCGGCTTCATCGTCGAACCCGGCTCGATCACATCCGTCACCGCACGATTACGATGCGCATCGCGATTGCCCAGGCCGACAGCGTTGGGATTGAACGACGGCAGGTTCGTCATCGCCAGCACTTCGCCGCTCGCGACGTCCAGCACTACGGCCGAGCCGCTGGTGGCGCCGGTATCGAGCATCGCGCGCTTGAGTTCGCGATAGGCGAGGAACTGGATGCGGCGATCGATCGTCAGCGTGATGTTCTTGCCAGGCTCGGCCGGACGCACCAGATCCACTTCCTCGACGATACGGCCGCGACGATCGCGGATCACGCGCTTCATGCCCGGCGTGCCGCGCAGCATGTCCTCGAACGCAAGCTCCAGACCTTCCTGGCCGCGGTCGTCGATGTTGGTGAAGCCCAGCACGTGCGCGATCGCCTCGCCCTGCGGATAGAAGCGGCGGTATTCGCGCTGCGAAGACACACCCGGAATTTCCAGCGCGAGGATCCGGCGCGCCTCGGCAGGGTTGATCCGGCGCTTGAGATAGACGAATTCCTTGCCTGCGCGCTGATTCAGTTTTCGCGTCAGCGTATCGACATCCGTACCGAGCGCGACCGCGAGTTTCGGCAACAGCTCAGGCGCTTCCAGCAGTTCCTTGGGATTGGCCGTGATCGATTCGACCGGCGTCGACACCGCCAGCGGTTCGCCGTTGCGATCGGTGATCATGCCGCGCGAGGTCGGAATCGCCACCTCGCGCAGGAAGCGCTCGTCGCCCTGTTTCTGGTAGAAATCGCTGCGCAACAGCTGTACATCGACCGCGCGCGCGACCAGCGCAAGCGCGCAGACGCCCAGCGCTCCGGTCACCAGCATCAGGCGCCCGCGCAGATTGAACTGGGCGCGCCCGCGCGATGCCGGTCCGCGACGCTCGCTGCGACGACGCAGCCGCTCGCGAAGGGAATTCAGCCACGCGCTCATGGGCGCACCACGACGATATCGGCCGGCTCGGGCGTCTTCATGCCCAGACGCGTGCGTGCGATCTGATCGACGCGGTTGCTTTCCGCCCAGGTCGCCTGTTCCAACTGCAGCCGGCTGAATTCGATATTGAGCTCGTCGCGACCCTTCTCCAGCCGCGACAGCTCGACGAACAATTGACGGTGGCGGTAACGCGCGTGCACCACACCGATCGCCGAGATCAGATTGGCCAGGATCAGCACGACGACGATCACGCGCAGGGTCATGCGGCACCCCGTTCTTCGCGGGTGGTGCGCGGACCAGTGGCTCGCGAACGCGCCTCTTCAGCCCCAAGCTTTTCGGCCACCCGCAACACCGCACTGCGCGCGCGCGGATTGACGGCGAGCTCGGCGTCGGTCGCTTTCCGCGCGTCGTCGATGATCCGCAGGGTCGGCGTGAAGGCGATCTCCACCGGCATCCGGCGATTGGCCGGCGGCGCTTTGGCGTGTTTGAGGATGAAGCGCTTGACGATGCGGTCTTCCAGCGAATGGAAGCTGATCACCACGAGCCTGCCGCCAGGCCGGAGCGCGGCAAGCGCGGCATCGAGGCCCTGTTCGAGATCTTCGAGTTCGCGGTTGATGAAGATGCGGATGGCCTGGAAGCTGCGGGTCGCGGGATGGATCTTCTGCGCCCCGCGCGGAACGACAGAAGCGATGAGATCGGCCAGCTGCGCGGTCCGCGTCAGCGGCGTATCGCCGCGACGGGCGACGATGGTGCGGGCGATGCGCCGACTCTGCTTTTCTTCGCCGTAGGTCCACAGCACATCGGCGATCTCACGCTCGTCGGCGCGCGCCAGCCACTGCGCCGCGCTTTCGCCGCTGTCGGGATCCATGCGCATATCGAGCGGACCGTCCTTGCCGAAGCTGAAGCCGCGCTCGGCGACATCCAACTGCGGCGACGACACGCCCAGATCGAACAGCACGCCGTCGAGACCCGACTGCGCAGGCCCCCAACCGGCGAGATCGATGAAGCTGCCACGGTGGATCGCGACGCGCGCGTCCACGCCGAACGCCTGTTCGGCGACGCGGATCGCTTCAGGATCCTTGTCCATCAGCAGCAGACGCCCTCCAGCACCCAAACGTTGCAGCACCCCGCGCGCGTGACCGCCGCGCCCGAACGTGCCGTCCAGATAGGTTCCGTCCTCCAGAATCCGCAGTCCGTCCATGACCTGCTCGAACATGACAGGCAAGTGCAGCGCCGGAAGGTGGGCGGGCACCGCGCCCGCGCCACCCGCGGTCACAGTTGCAAATCGAGCATCGCCTCGCCCAGATCCGCGTCGCTCAGCGTCGTGCGGATCTGCGCGTGGTGCGCCTGCTCGCTCCACAGTTCGAACTTGTCGCCCATGCCCAACAGCACGGCGCGCTTTTCGATACCCACCGCGCTGCGGTGGCTCGAAGGAATTCCGATACGGCCGCTGCCGTCGGGCTCGACGAAGGTCGCCGCACCGACCAGTTTCAGCTGCAGATTGCGGCTGACGCTCTTGGTGCGCGGCAACGCGTTGACCTGGTCCCGCACCCGCTCCCAGACCGGCTGCGGGTAGAGGTAGAGCGAGCCGGCTTCGAACGGGTTGTAGGTAATGACCAGCCGACCCTCGGATGCACGCGCGATCAGGTCCCGATAGCTGGTTGGAATCGCCAGCCGGCCCTTGTCGTCGATCGTGATGGCGGTCTCACCTTGGAACACGGTTTCTGCCTGGTCGCGCCCGTCTCAAGCGGGCTTGGTCAACTCGAAAAAACCACTAATTACCCGGTTTTCCCACGAGCCGCCACATTAGAAGTCGTACACAGGGTTGTCAACAACTTTATGAGACCAATTTCACCAATCACGTCAATGACTTGCGGCAATGTTCAGAGACTGGTTCAAGGTTTATCCACAACCCCATGTTTCATCTCAAATTTTGAGATTCAGGGCCGATTCCGGGCACGTAAACGGACATGAACGGAACGCCGCGCCTGCAGGGCAAAAATTCGCCCATACGAGCCCGAAGATGAAAGCGCGATACCTGTCACGCTTTGGTTGCGCCAGCGCCCTGCGACGAGCCCCGGGCAGATCCAGTGAAGCGCAAGCACCGTGGACGCCCCCTGACTCAGGGGGCTGCTCGTGCGAAGCACGAGCGGGGGGCTGGAAGTGCATGATGGGGCCCACGATTCGCGATGCGAATCATGGGGTTTTCCCAGGCACGGCCTGGGAAAAACAGACGGAGCCGGCCGATAAGCCGGGTTTTGTCGTGGACAGTCATTCCCCTAGGCGCATCGTCACCGATACGCTCAAGCAACCTACCCCGAGCGCACGGGCCGCAGCACTGCCTTCCTGTGGCCTTGCACCCGTGAGGCCATGCGCCGAAACCGCTTAGCCCCCTTAGTTAGGGGGCGGCTCGCGCACAGCGCGAGCGGGGTATGGAAGTGCGCAGCGGGGCCCAAGGTTTGCATAGCAAACTTTGGGATTCTTCTGGGCACGGCCCAGAAGAATGTGACGGAGCCGGCCGATAAGCCGGGTTTTGTCGTGGACAGTCATTCCTCTAGGCGCATCGTCACCGATACGCTCAAGCAACCTACCCGGAGACACCGCGGGCCGCGGCATTGCCTCCCTATTTGGTCTTGCTCCCGGTGGGGTTTGCCGTGCCGGTCCGTTGCCGGACTCGCGGTGCGCTCTTACCGCACCATTTCACCCTTGCCTGATCCCTTCCGGGCCATCGGCGGTATCTTTCTGTTGCACTTTCCGTCGGCTCGCGCCGCCCAGGGGTTACCTGGCACCGTGCCCTGTGGAGCCCGGACTTTCCTCGGCATCAACATTCCGAAGAATGCGATGACGCGACTGCCTGGCCGACTCCGTCGCGGGCATTGTCGCACGCCGGCATCGTTGCCTCGTGTCGATGTCGCTTTTATTCCATGGCTGCCCTGCGTTTCCGCAACAAGCTGCCAGACAGTGCCCAGCCACGGACTGCCGCCGCTGGACTCGCTTTGCGGATTGACCGGACGCAAGTCGCTGCGGCTGCCCGGCTGCCAAAGTGGCGCCTTTCTTCGATGCAGGAGACAGCGATGCCAAGCAAATCGTTCGCCCGGATCACGGGCGATGTATCCACAGCGCTGACGGCGATGCGCAATGAAGTGCCCGATGCCATGAAAGGCTTCAGCGCGCTGGCGCAGGCGGCCCTCAAACCAGGGGCGATCGACGCCATCCACAAGGAGCTGATCGCACTGGCGATCGGCGTGTCATCGCGTTGCGATGCGTGCATCGGCTTTCATGTAAAGACGTTGATCCGTCTGGGCGCAACCCGGGAACAATTGATGGAAACGCTGGCCGTCTGCGCATACATGGGCGGCGGGCCGACCTTGATGTACGCCGCAGAAGCGGTACGCGCCTACGACGAGTTCAATGCGGCTGCGGCATGAAGATTGCAGTCACGCACCGCCGTAAAGCGCCTTCCTCGGCGCCCCCGTGATTTCCGCCGCCAACTTCGCGGCGGTCGACGGCGGCAGGTGTTCGATGAGCTTCGCGTAGATGCGGCGGCCTTCGACGAGCTTGGCGTCGGCATCGTCGCCCACGCCCTGGATCAGCAGCACGAATTCGCCTTTGCGCTGGTCGGCATCGGCAGCAACGCGGGCATGGAGCTCGCCGAGGGTGCCGCTGAGCACGGTCTCGAACAGTTTGGTCAGTTCGCGGGCGATCGCGGCGGGGCGGTCGGCGCCGATGACTGCAACGGCATCGGCGAGCGCGTCTTCGATGCGGTGCGAAGACTCGTAGAACAGCAGCGTGCGCGGTTCGCTGGCCAGTTCGGCGAAGCGTTCGCGGCGGGCGCCGGCCTTGGCCGGAAGAAATCCTTCGAAGGCGAAGCGGTCGCTGGGCAATCCGGCGACGCTGAGCGCGGCGATCAACGCGCTGGGGCCGGGGATCGGGCTGACTTTGACGCCTGCGGCGCGGGCGGCGGCGACCAGCCGGAAGCCGGGATCGCTGACCAGCGGGGTGCCGGCGTCCGACACCAGCGCAAGCGATTCGCCTGCGCACAAACGGGCGACGATGCGGTCGGCCAGGCCGGCTTCATTGTGTTCATGCAGGGCGATCAAGGTCTGGTCGACGCCGTAATGCGACAGCAGCTGACGGGTGTGGCGGGTGTCCTCGGCACAGATCGCGGCGACCGCGCGCAGGGTGTCGAGGGCGCGCGGCGAGAGGTCGCCCAGATTGCCGATCGGGGTGGCGACGACATACAGGATGCCTGCAGCGGCGGGTGTGGACATCGGATCTGACTCGCTCGGGGTGTGGCAGGCGGGTAGAATCCTAACGGTTCACTCAAGGGTTGCGGCGATGCGCATGAATTCGACGACGTTGGCTTGGCTTTGCACCGGTTTGCTCGCCCTCGGGCTGACCGCCTGCGTGCCGACCAAGCCCGGCGGCACCAAGCCGTCGACCTACCGGGTCAATCCGCTGGTTGCGCAAGCCTCGGCGCTCGCCGGCAATCACGACACGCTGACGGGTCAGGCCAGGATCGACAACGGCCGCGAGATCGAACGCATCGTCGCCGGGCTCGACAATGCCACCCTGAGCACCGAGGCCGGGATGCTGCGCGACGGCGCTCCGCTCTACAACTTCATCGGCCGCGAACTGCTGCGCCGTGGCCTGACCCTGCCGCGCCCGTTCGACCGCGAGGGCAACTGGCGTTTCAATGCCGGCAGCCGTCCACCGGCGGAGCGCGACGGCTATCGCCCACCGCGCAAGCTCGCGGTCCTGCTGCCGCTGACCGGCGCGATGGCCGCTGCGTCCTCGCCGGTCCGCGACGGTCTGCTCGCCGGTTATTTCGGCGAACACCGGCAGCGGCCCGAAATCGTGTTCTACGACACCAGCGGCACCCCGGCCGGCGCTGTGGCCGCATATCAGAAAGCCGCCACCGAAGGCGCCGATTACGTGGTCGGCCCGCTCGGCCGCGACGAAGTGGGCGCGCTGTTCAAGGAATCGCAGCTCAACGTGCCGGTGCTGGCGCTGAATCGCGGCCCCACCGCACCGCCCAGCGGCAACGCCAGCTTCGCGCTGGCGCCCGAGGACGACGGTATCGCCGCGGCCGAATACCTGCTCGCGCGCAACGCCCGCCGGGTGCTGGTGCTGGTCGGCAGCGATGACGGCATGCGCCGCAGCGCCACGGCGTTCCGCGAACATCTCGCGAGTCGCGGCGGCACCGTGATCGAAACGCTGACCATCGCGGAAAAGCCGGTCGACAGCACGGCTGCGCTGCAGGCGGCCGCGCAAAAGGAAGGCGGCGTCGACGCAGTGTTCCTCGCGCTGAAGGGCGGACAGGCGCGCGCGCTGGCGCCGCAGCTGACCGCTGCCGGCCTCGCCGGCAAGCCTCGCGTTTCCACCGCGCAGTTGCTGTCGGGCACCGGCAAACCGGAGCAGGACACACTGCTCGACGGCATCGCCTTCCCGGCCGAAACCTGGAGCGTGCAGGGCATCGCCGGACTGCCTTCGGCCGACACCACCGGCGGCATGCTGTCCACCGCGCGCGGTCCGGCAGCCAAACTGTTCGCGTTCGGCTACGACGCATGGCTGCTCACCGGCTATCTCGAACGCCTCGCCACCCAGGCGAACGGCAAGATCGACGGCGCCACCGGCGACCTGCGCATCGACGGCTTCGGCAACATCATGCGCAGTCCGGCATGGTCCACCTTCAGCAACGGCCAGATCATCGCCCTCGCCCGCAGTGGCGACTGAGAGCCGCAGTCCGCCTCGGCGTACCGGTCGGCGTGCGCAGGGCGCGCGCGTCGAAGCGCTGGCCCGTGATTTCCTGCAGCGGCACGGGCTCGAACCCGTCGCCGCCAACGCGAATTACCGCGGCGGCGAACTCGATCTGGTGATGCGCGACGGCGACACGTTGGTCTTCGTCGAAGTGCGCTATCGCCGCAGCGTCGGCTTCGGCGGCGGCGCCGCATCGGTCGATGCCGGCAAATGCCGCAAGCTCGTGCACGCGGCACAGCAATTCCTCACCGCACATCGCGAGTTCGCGCGCGCACCGTGCCGCTTCGACGTGATCGATGCCAGCGGCGACCCGGAAGCACCCGCCATCGACTGGCTGCGCGATGCGTTTCGCGCCGACGATTGCTGAGCCGGCTGCGATGCCGACCATCTTCACGCATGCGCTCGTACCGCTCGCGGTCGGCATCGCGCTCGGGCGCAATGCGGTATCGCCGCGTTTGATCGCCGCCGGCATGTTCGTGGCGATGGCGCCCGACTTCGACACCGTCGCGTTCAAACTCGGGATCGCCTACGCCGATCAGTTCGGGCATCGCGGTGCGAGTCATTCGTTCGTCTTCGCGCTGGCGGTCGCCCTGTTCGGCGCGATGGTCGCGCCATGGCTGCGGACGACCCGATGGCGCGCATTCTGGTGGCTGGCGTTCTGCACCGCATCGCACCCGCTGCTCGACGCGCTGACCAACGGCGGGCTCGGCGTGGCGCTGCTGTGGCCGTGGTCGCACGAGCGCTTCTTCGCGCCGTGGCGACCGATCGCGGTGTCGCCGATCGGCGCCGGATTCTTCAGCGCTCGCGGTGTCGCAGTGCTGTGGTCTGAACTGCAGTGGGTGGTGTTCCCATGCGCGGTGCTGGCGTTGCAGTGGGCGGCGATCCGCAGGCATTTCGTCGAACGGAAGGTCTGGCGGCAGCGACCATAGCCGTGAGGCATACAATCCGGCCATGATCACCCTGCCCGCCGACCTGGCCCGTACGCTCGCCGATGCGCTCGGCGACGGCTGGCGCACCGATGCCAATGAGCGGCTGACCTACGGTTACGACAACTCGCGGCGGCAGGCGATGCCCGATGCGGTCGCGCTGCCGGCCTCGCGCGAACAGGTCGTCGCGCTGGTGCGTGCGTGTCGCGCGCATCGCGTACCGGTGATCGCACGCGGACGCGGCACCAATACCACCGGCGCGTCCGTGCCGACGTCAGGCGGCGTGGTGGTGTCGTTCGAGCGCATGAACCGCATCCTCGCGATCCGCCCCGGCGACCGCTGCGCGGTGGTGGAGCCCGGCGTATTGAATGGCGATCTGCAGCGTGCGTTGAAGCCGCACGGACTGTTCTGGCCGCCGGATCCGACCAGCGCGGATTTCTCCACCATCGGCGGCAATCTCGCCTGCAATGCGGGCGGTCCGCGCGCGGTGAAATACGGCGCCAGCCGCGACAACGTCCTCGCGCTGAGCGCCGTCACCGGCACCGGCGAACTGATCCACTGCGGCAGCGCCACCACGAAAGGCGCGACCGGCTACGACCTGCAGCGGCTGCTGGTCGGCAGCGAAGGCACGCTGGCGTTGATCGTGGAAGCGACATTGAAACTCACGCCGCTGCCGGCCGCGCGCCGCGCATTGCGCGCGCTCTATCGCGATGTCGACGCCGCTGCGTCAGCCGTCGCACGCCTGATGGCGCAGCCGGTCACGCCGTCGATGCTCGAATTCATGGACGATCACGCGGTGCGGTTGGCCCGCGCGCAGATGCGCGCAAGCAGCGGCGGGACCGATATTCCCGAACATGCCGGCGCACTGCTGATGATCGAAGCCGATGGCGATGCGCACATGCTCCCGCATGCGCTGGAGGCATTGAGTGCCGCTGCACGCGGCGATGGATGTTTGGATGTCGAACCCGCCGCCGACGAGGTCGCGCGCGAACGGCTGTGGGCCGCACGCAAGGCGCTGTCGCCCGCGTTGCGCAATCTGGCGCCGGGCAAGATCAACGAAGACGTGGTGGTGCCGGTGTCGCGGATTCCCGAACTCGTCGCCGGTGTGCAGTCGCTGTCGAGAGAAGCCGGATTGCCGATCGTCTGCTTCGGCCATGCCGGCAACGGCAACCTGCACGTCAATCTGATGTACGACCCGGCCGATCCGGCGCAGGACGAACGTGCGCATGCGGCGATGGCGCACGTGTTCGCGCTGACCCTCTCGCTCGGCGGCACGCTGTCCGGCGAGCATGGCATCGGCCTGGCGAAGCGCGACTTCATGCCGCAGGCCGTCGATCCACCGACACTGGCGATGATGCGCGCGGTCAAGGCGGCATTCGATCCCGACGGCATCCTCAATCCAGGCAAGCTGTTGCCGCCGTGAGCGCGACGCCCGAACGCCCGCCGCTCGATGCATTGCTCGCCGACATCCGCGCCTGTCGGCTGTGCGAAGCGCAGCTGCCGCTCGGTCCTCGCCCGGTGCTGCGCGCGAGCGAGACTTCACGACTGCTGATCGTCGGCCAGGCGCCGGGCACGAAGGTGCATGCGAGCGGCATTCCCTGGGACGACGCCAGCGGCAAACGTCTGCGCGAATGGCTGGAGATGGATACAGACACGTTCTACGACGCATCGCGGATCGCGATCGTACCGATGGGCTTCTGCTATCCCGGAAAAAGCGGCTCCGGCGATGCGCCGCCGCGACCGGAATGCCGCGCGACCTGGCATCCACGATTGCTGCCGATGCTGCACAACGTGCGGCTCACGCTGCTGATCGGCCAGTATGCGCAGAACTATTTTCTGGGCGAACGCCGCAAGGCAACGCTCACCGATACCGTCCGCGCCTGGCGCGAATATCAGCCCGGTTATCTCCCGCTGCCGCATCCCAGTCCGCGCAACATCGGCTGGTTCAAGGCCAATCCGTGGTTCGAACGCGACGTGGTACCGGTGCTGCGCAAGCGGGTGCGCGAGTTGTTTGCGGCGAACGTTCCACAGCAGATCGCGACCCGGTGACATTCACGGGGCACCAATAGGGTGCGCGTGTCGCGCACCGCTGTGAACTTGCCGCAAAAAAACCCGGTGCTCTTGTCACGCGAGGCTGTTAAATTGCTTCACAAAGCCGGTGCGCGACACGCGCACCCTATCCGGGATTGTGCTGTCGCGGTGCGAGACTCAACCTTCGAAATGCACGTAGCCGGCATGCGATGGCGACCATTCCGCGCCTGCAGCATCACGTAGCGCGATCTTTCCCGCGTCGGCGGTGATGCCGCCGATCCGCGTCGCAATTACCTCGCAAGCGTGCATCGCATCCTGCACCGCGAGACGCGCGGTTTTCGGCGCGGTGAAGCACAGCTCGTAATCGTCGCCGCCGGCCGCTTGAAGTTCACGGCGCGCCGGCGGATCGAACGCGGCGATCAGCGCATCCGACGCCGGCAGCGCATCGACATCGATCTGCGCACCGACGCGGCTGGCGCGACAAATGTGGCCGAGATCGGCGAGCAGCCCGTCGGACACATCGATGCACGCATGCGCGATACCGGCGAGCGCCAGACCTGCCTCGACGCGCGGCGTCGGCCGGTCGAGACGCGCGCGCAGCGCCGGATCGATCGGTCGATGCGACTGCCACTGCCGCAGCGCCGCTGCGGCATCGCCGAGCGTGCCGGTCATCCACACATCGTCGCCCACGCGCGCGCCGCTGCGCAGCAATGCGCCGCGCGGATCGACCAGACCATGCACAGTCACGCACACCGACAGCGGCCCGCGCGTCGTATCGCCGCCGACCAGCGCCACCTCATGGCTTGCAGCGAGCGCGAGAAAACCATCGAGGAAACCATCGAGCCACGCCTCATCGGGCTGCGGCAACGACAGCGACAGCGTGCACCACGTCGGCGTCGCGGCCATCGCGGCGAGATCGGAGAGATTCACGGCCAGCGATTTCCAGCCGATATCGGCAGGCGCGGTGTCCTCGGGAAAATGCACGCCCACGTTCAGCGTATCCATCGCCACGACCAGTTGCCTGCCGGGCGGCAGCGACAGGATCGCCGCGTCGTCGCCGATGCCTACGACCACGTCGCCGCGCGAGGCGGCGCGCTGGTGGATGCGGGCGATGAGGTCGAATTCGGAAGCGCGGGCGGTCATGCGATCTCTGCGTGCGGTTGCTGCGGGTCTTGCCCGCGTCGGCGGGACCTGCGCTATGGTGGCACAGCACTGCGTGTGGTTCCGCGCGCAGGCGGGCCGCGACGCACGGAGGGCATGCATGACGGACAACCTGTTCAGACCGGAGGTCAGCCAGGCGCGCAAAGACGCGTGGCTGGGGACCACGCGCCTGCCGTCGCCCCGGATCGCCTGGCCGATGACGCTGCTGGCGTTGGCGCTGGTCGTCTGCGTCGCCGCGTTCCTGATCTTCGGCCAACACGTGCGCAAAATCCGCGTCCAAGGCCTGCTGGTACCGTCGCAGGGGTTGCTCGCTGCGGTGTCGCCGAACACCGGTGTCGTGACCGGCGTGAGCGTCGCGGAAGGCGATCGCGTCGATGCGCAGCAGCCGTTGATCGAAATCGCGTCCTCGGTCGAAAGCCCGCGCTGGTCGACCGGCGATGCCGGCGCCACTGTCGCCGGACAGCTCGAACGCCAGCGCGCACTGATCGAAGCGGATATGGACGTATTGCAGACCGCAGGCGCGCGCGACGCGGACGCACTGCGCGAGCGTCTGATCGCACTGCGCAGCGAGCTTGCGACCGCAGAACGCACCTTGCAACTGCGCGAACGCCAGGCAATGCAGGCGCGCGAACTGCTGGAACGCATCCGCCCGCTGCAGCGCGAGCGGATCGTCAGCGATGTGCAGATCGCGCAGTACGAAACCGATGCCACCGAAGCGCGCGCCGCTGCCGAGGATGCGCGACAGGCGATGTCGCAGACGCAGCGCAGGCTGGCCGATGCCGAAGCCGGCGTCGCGGCACAGCGTTCGACGTCCGCACTGCGCCGTCACGATCTGCAGCGCAGGCTGGCCGATCTGTCGCAGGTGGCCGCGCGCAACGCGGCCGACGGCGGTGCGCTGGTGCGTGCGCCGCGCCGCGGGGTGGTGTCCGGGCTGGCGGTGGAATCGGGGCAGTCCGTGACCCGCGGTCAGCGGCTGCTGTCGCTGATTCCGGAAGGCTCGGTGCTGCGCGCTGAATTGTGGGCACCGAGCGATGCGATCGGCGAACTGTCGCCGGGCACGCGCGTCGCGCTGCGCTATCACGCCTTCCCGTTCCGCCGCTACGGCGTGCAGTCCGGGCGCGTGCTGTCGGTGTCGCGCTCCGCGCTGTCGCCAGAGGAAATCCAGAGACGCAACGGCATGAAGACGAACGCGCCCGCCTATCGCGTCCTGGTCGCGCTCGACCCGCAAACCAACCGCGCCGACGGCCAGGCACTGCCGCTGCGCGCCAGCATGACTCTGGAAGCGGATCTGCTGCTGGAACGCCGCCGGCTTTACGAATACGTGCTGTTCCCCGCCGACACCCGCAAGGGGAGCGGCACATGAGCGGCTTCGCAGCGCGCGCGCGCGGCGGCGAACTGCCGGTGATCCATCAGAACGAGATCGCCGAATGCGGCCTGGCTTGCCTCGCGATGATCGCGGCGTACCACGGGCACGACGTCGACATGGCCGGCATGCGCAGGCGTTTCGCGGTATCGATCAAGGGCGCGACGCTGTCGCGGCTGATCGCGATCGCCGACCGGCTGGATCTGGCCGCGCGCCCGCTGCGCGCCGAACCCGAACATCTGCCCGATCTGCGCATGCCGTGCATCCTGCACTGGGACATGAATCATTTCGTGGTGCTCAAACGGGTCGCGCGCGGCATCGCCGAGATCCACGATCCAGCGCGCGGTGCGGTGACGATGCCGATCGCGGAGCTGAGCCGCCACTTCACCGGCATCGTGCTGGAGCTGACCCCGAACGACCATTTCCGGCCGGTACGCGCGCGCGAACCGATCCGTCTGCGCGCGCTGGTCGGCGAGGTCATCGGCTGGCGTCCGGCGCTCGTGCAGGTCTTTTCGCTGGCGCTGGCGCTGGAACTGTTCACGCTGCTCCTGCCGATGTCGATGCAGTGGGTGATCGATCGCGTGCTGGTGTCGGCGGATACGGAATTGTTGACCCTGCTGGCGCTGGGCTTCCTCGCTGCCGTGCTGTTCCAGAGCGTCATCGCTGCGGTGCGCGGCTGGGTGGTGGCCGACATCGCTGCGGCGTTCGAGGCGCAGTGGTCGACGCATCTGGCCGGCCATCTGCTGCGGCTGCCGCTGACTTTTTTCGCCAAGCGCAGCGTCGGCGAAGTGCTGTCGCGGTTCCTGTCGGTACAGAGCGTGCAGCAGACGCTGAGCACCAGCTTCGTGGAAGCGCTGCTCGACGGGCTGACGGTGGTGCTGGTGCTGGCCCTGCTGCTGGTGTATTCGCCGACGCTCACGGTCTGGGTGGTCGCAGGCTTCGCGGTGTATGCGCTGCTGCGCGCGTGGAGCTATCGACGCCTGTGGCGGCTGAAGGAAGGCCATCTGGTCAGCGTCGCGCGCCAGCAGTCGCTGTTGATCGAATCGGTGCATGGCGTGCAGGCGATCAAACTCGCCAACCAGCACGCGGAGCGCAGCGCGCGGCTGGCGAACGCAGCCAACGATGCGGCGCGGCAGGATGCCGCCGTGCGCCGCGCGACCGCGACATTTTCGGCACTGTCCAAGCTGGTGTTCGGCGCGCAGCGGGTGCTGCTGATCTGGCTCGGTGCCGGCATGGCGCTGAGCGGTTCGATGACCGCAGGCACGCTGGTGCTGTGCATCGCCTACGCCGACATGTTCGCCGCGCGCGCCGGCGGGCTGATCGACAAACTCATCGATCTGCGCCTGCTCGGCGTGCATGCGCGGCGGATCGCGGATATCGCGCAGCAGCCGCCGGAGCGCGACGGCGTGGGCGAATATGCCGGCCCGCCGCCGGAGCCTTCGCTGGACATCGAAGGCCTGGGTTTCCGCTACGGCGAAGACGAGCCGTGGATCGTGCGCGACTGCAGTTTCCGCATCGCGGCGGGCGAATCGGTCGCCATCGTCGGCCCCTCCGGCGCGGGCAAGACCACGCTGGCGAAACTGCTGCTGGGCCTGCTGCCGCCGGACGAAGGCACGGTGCGGATCGGGGGTATCGACATTGCGCGCTACGGGCTGTCCGCCTATCGTTCCCGGGTCGGCGCGGTGATGCAGGACGACGTGCTGTTCGCCGGCTCGATCGCCGACAACATCGCCTTCTTCGACAGCGACGCGCTGCCGGACACGGTGATGGCGGCCGCACGACGCGCCGGCATCCACGATGAAATCGCGTCGATGCCGATGGGATACGAAACGCTGGTCGGGGACATGGGCTCGGCGCTGTCCGGCGGACAGAAGCAGCGCGTGCTGCTGGCGCGCGCGCTGTTCCGCAATCCCGACATCCTGGTGCTGGACGAAGCCACCAGCCATCTCGATGTCGAGCGTGAGCGCACGATCAATGCGGAAATCGCAGCGCTGCGCATCACCCGGCTGATCATCGCGCATCGTCCGGAGACGATCCGCAGCGCCGACCGCATCCTGATGGTCGCGGACGGCCACGTGGAAGCGTGGTCGCAGGCGCAGTTCGACGCACGGCTTCACGTGCGCATGAACACGGACGCATCGCGGTGACGCATAACTGCGACGGCGTCGACATCGGCTTACGGGAAGTTAACACCCCTCCGGATCGCGCCGCATAGACTCGAACCGTTCCCGCAACGTCCCGTCCTTATCGATGCGGACGCAGCGGAAACCGGGTCCGGCGTTCGATCCGAAAGCGGTTCGATGCCGGACATCGCAGTACCGCACCGGGACTGTTTCCCGGCTGCCGTTTCTTCCTCAGGATGATTGAAGGAGTGCAAGCAATGTCGAAGTTCGAGGACAAGTCCCAGGACAACACCGTTCGCCCGATCGCCCGCACCGTCGCGCGTGAATTGTCGCCGCAGGAAATCGAGAAGATCGCCGGTGGACGGATTCCGATCCACACCCACGCCACCGGCCCGAACGGCGACGATCCGGGCGATCCGGGCAGCGCCATCTGATCCGTCAGCGGACAGATCTTCGCGGATGCCGGCACGCCCGGCGACGCGCGCATCCGCTCCGCCACGCCGCGCTGCCTTGAAGGAGCGCGGCGTTTTCATTGCCCCGCATTGATTGCCACCACATTCAATGTCACCGCCGCGACGGAGCGCGCATGCCCATCCCATCTCCACTCGCGCACGCTGCGCACCCCAGGAAACAGCCGCTGATCCTCTCCGGCCACGCCCACGACGTGCACGCCGCTGCGGTGTGCTGGGCGCTGCGGCAGAGCGGCTATCGCCCGACGTGGGCGCAGACGCTGGCCGATACCGCGATGGCGCCGGTATCGCTGCATGCCGACGACCGCGCAGGGCTGCGTTTCGCTGGCGGTATCGATCCGGCGCAGACCTCCAGCGTCTGGTTCCGCCGGCCGCGACTGCCTGACACCTTCGACAACGTCTCGGCCGCCGACCTGACGTTCGTCCGCGACGAGTGGAAGCGCCATGCCGGCAACGTGCACGCCGTCGCTGGCGCGGCAGGCGGCGTGTTCTGGGTCAACCGGCCCGACCGCGCGCTGGCGACCGAAAACAAATGCCTGCAATTGCAGGCCGCGCATCGCTGCGGTCTGCGTTTCCCCGCCACCCTGATCTCATCGGATCCCGAAGAAATCCGGCGCTTTTTCGCCGCGCACGAACGCATCGTCTACAAGCCCTTCGCCACCCACAGCTGGCGCGACGGTGACGGCAGGATCTACAGCACCTACGTGCGCACGCTCGACGCCGATGCGCTGCAGGACGACGCCGCGCTGCGGCTGTGTCCCGGCATCTATCAGGCCTGCGTCCGCAAGCGCTACGACCTGCGCGTGACCGTCATCGGCCGGCGCATGTTCGCGGTGCGCGTCGATGCGCCGGAAGCGGACGACGGGGTGGTCGACTGGCGCGCCGCCTCGATCGGCGATCGCGCGACATCGCGCCCGTACGCGCTGACCCATGCATGGGAAACCGCGCTGCGGCGGCTGATGGACGCGCTGGGTCTGGTCTTCGGCTGCATCGATCTGGTCGCCGACGACCACGACGAACTGCATTTCCTGGAGATCAACCAGGCGGGACAGTTCCTGTTCGTCGAACACGATGCGCCGGGCGTGCCGCTGCTGCGCGCGATGGCGGCGATGCTCGCGGAAGGCCGCTCGGACTATGCGCTCGACACCATCGCCGAGCTGTCCTATGCGGACTTCCTGGACGACCCCGGGCAAAAGGCGTGGTGGGATTCAGTGGCGCCGGAAATCCGTGGCGAACATGGCTCGATCGCAGGCGTCAGCGAGGAATAACGATCAGCTTGTGCGACCGGCGCGCAAGGAAATCGTGCGTCGCCGATCTCCCTCACACGGGATCACTTCCCCCGCGCGGTCTGCACTTCGATGGCGCGCAGCGCGACGGCTGCGTGATCGAGCACACCGTTGACGTAGGTGTGGCCGTGTTCGGAACCGAAGCGCTTCACCGATTCCACCGCTTCGTTCAACACCACCCGATACGGCACATCGATGCGATGCTGCAGTTCATACGCGGCGATGCGCAGCGCGGCGCGCTCGATCGGATCGACTTCTTCCATCGTGCGGTCGAGGAACGGCGCCAGCGCCGCGTCGAGTTCCTTGCAGTGCGCGTCGACGCCGTGGACGAGTTCCTGGAAATACGGCAGATCGGCGATTTCGCGCGCCTGTTCGTGCGCGAACTGGCTGACGATATCGCGCGCGTCGGCGCCCGACATCTGCCATGCGTACACAGCCTGCAGCGCTCGACGGCGGGCGCGGGTGCGCAGCACTGGATCGACGCCATCGGTACGCCGGTAGTGTTGTTTGTTCATTCAAAAGTCTCCGTGGCGGACCAGGGATGGTCCGCGCGCCGCATCGCGATGCGATGCGGCGGAGCCGAGTCCGGGCGTGTACCGGACTCGGCGAGCGTGCGTCGGGCAGGAGGCCCGATCGCATGCAAAGGCACGCCATCCACGCCGTCGGTACGCCGGTAATGTTGTTTGTTCATGCCAGTTTGTCCATCAGATTTGCCATCTCGATGGCGACCAGCGCCGCCTCTTCGCCTTTGTTGCCATGACTGCCGCCGGCACGTTCGGCGGCGTGCTCGTAATGCTCGACCGCCAGCACACCGTTGACGACCGGCAGCGCGTAATCCAGCGAGACCCGCATCAACCCGTCGGAGCAGCCGTCGGCGACCTGTTCGTAGTGCCGGGTATCGCCGCGGATGACGCAGCCCAGCGCGATGATCGCGACATGGCCGCCACCGGAAGCCAGACGCGCGGCGGTCGCAGGCAGTTCCCAGGCGCCCGGCACGCGGATCACGTCCACCGCATCCTCGGCCACGCCATGGGTGAGGAAGGCTTCACGGGCACCGGCGACCAGCTGCTCGGTGATGCGCGGGTTCCAGCGGCTGGCGATGATCGCGAAGCGCGCGCCTTCGGGGGCGCGCAGGTCGCCTTCGAAATGAGGCATGCGGAATGCTCGGGACTGGGCGGGGCATTATAGGGTGCGCCTCGGCGCACCGGCTTTTTGGCGAAGCAGCCGGACAGGTCCCTACCCGGCCGGACCAGCCGAACGGCGGGCCGGGGCCCGCCCTACAACCCTTCGTAGGCCACGACTTCCAGGCCGAAGCCCGCCAACCCCACCTGTTTTCTGGGTGTCCCCAACACCCGCAGCTTGCCCAGGCCCAGATCGGCGAGGATCTGCGAGCCGGCGCCGTTGCGGCGCCATTCGGCCATCCCGCCACCGCGAGCGGCGGGCTCCGGCTGCTCGCGGATCCGCGCGAGCAGGCTTTCCGGGGTCTGCGTCTCGCCCAGCAGCACCAGCGCGCCTCGTCCCTCGCGGCCGATGGCGGCCAGCACGTCGCCCACCGCCGGGCCGAAATCGGCGCGACGCCAGTGCAGCGCGTCCGCCAGCGGGTTCTGCATGTGCACGCGCACGAGTGTCGGAACAGCGGCGTCGGGCTCGCCGCGCAGCAGCGCGTAGTGCAGGCAACGGCTGATCTGGTCGCGATAGGTATGCAGCCGGAACGGGCCGTGCTCGGTGTCGATCTCGCGCACGTCGAGGCGTTCGATCGTGTGCTCGTTGTGCAGGCGGTAGCGGATCAGGTCTTCGATGGAACCGATCTTCAAGCCGTGTTCGCGCGCGAAGGTTTCCAACTGCGGCCGGCGCGCCATGCTGCCGTCGGCGTTGAGGATCTCGACCAGCACGCCGGCCGGCTCGAAGCCCGCCAGCAGCGCGAGATCGCTCGCGGCCTCTGTATGCCCGGCGCGGTTGAGCACGCCGCCGGGCTGCGCCATCAGCGGAAAGATGTGGCCGGGCTGCGACAGGTCGTCGGGCTTCGCGTCGGGCCGCACCGCAGTGCGCACGGTGTGCGCGCGATCGTAGGCGCTGATGCCGGTGGTCACGCCCTCGGCGGCTTCGATGCTGACCGTGAAATTGGTGCCGTGCGGCGAGGTGTTGTCGCGCACCATCGGCGGCAACCCGAGCTGACGGCAGCGTTCGCGGATCAGCGACAGGCACACCAGGCCACGCGCATGCGTGACCATGAAATTGATGTCCTGCGGTCGCACCAGTTCGGCGGCCATGATCAGGTCGCCTTCGTTCTCGCGGTCCTCGTCATCGACGATCACCACCATCCGCCCGGCGCGGATTTCTTCGAGCAGTTCCGGAATCGTTGCGAAACTCATTTCAGTTCTCTCGCTGACAGCAGCCGCTCGACGTAGCGCGCGACCAGATCGACTTCCAGATTCACCGCATCGCCGACAGCCGTCGTCGAAAATGCGGTGTGCGCGACGGTATGCGGAATCAGCGCGACCTCGAATCCTTCGCCGTCGACCGCATTGACGGTGAGGCTGACGCCATCGACGCAGATCGAACCCTTGGTCGCGATGTATTTCAGCAACGCCTGCGGCGCCGCGAAGCGCCAGCGCTGTGCGCGCGCGTCGTCGTGGATCGACAGCACGCGCCCGACGCCGTCGACATGACCGCTGACCAGATGTCCGCCGAGGCGATCGGTGGGGCGCACCGCGCGCTCCAGATTCACCGCCTGCCCGGTCTTCAAATCACCCAATGTGGTCAACGACAGCGTTTCGTTGGACGCATCCGCCGAAAAAGATCCGGCATCGAACTCGATCACGGTCAGGCACACGCCGCTCACGGCGATGCTTTCGCCCAGCGACACGCCATCGAACGCAAGCGTGCCGACGGTGATGCGCAGGCGCATGTCGCCGCCGCGCGGTTCCAGAGCGGCGATGCTGCCGACACCCTCGATCAATCCGGTGAACATCAGGTTTTCCTTCTTGCGTGCACGAACAGCGGCCAGCGCAATCGCTGCGGTTTGCTTGAATCGCCCCATGCCTCGGCGATGGCCCAGCCATGCACCGCGACCGGATCGACACCGCGCGCTTCACGATAGCGCTTGACCGCCGAATAGCTGGAGAAATAGTCGAGCAGGCGCATCAACGGCCAGTCGACAGCGATCTCGCGCACCGGCAGCGTCGCGGTGTCGATGGCTTCGAACGGAAACGCGAAGTCGGCGTAGGCGCGATCGACAAGGAAGCGCTCCGCCGGCCAAGCGTCGCGGATACGCGCGGCGAACGCGCCGACCGCATCGCGCAGCGGTTGCGGCACTTCGATGTCCTGATAGCCCCAAGCGACCAGCACACCGCCGGGTTTCAACACCCGCGCGCATTCGGCGAAGAACGCAGGCCGATCGAACCAGTGCAGCGCCTGCGCGACGCAGACCGCATCGACGCTGGCGTCGGCCAGACTGCAGTGTTCGCCGGGCTCCACCGCGAAGCGCACCTTGTCGATCCGGCCAGCCTGCGCGATCTGCGATGCGCTGGGATCGGTGGCGAACACGTCGTCGAAGACTTCAGCCAGCCCACGACTGGCCTGACCACTGCCGCAGCCGGCATCCCAGACGCTGCCGTTCGCGGGCGCGATGTCCGCGATCCACGCGAACAGCGCCTGCGGATACTCGGGCCGCGCAGTGGCGTATTGCGTGGCGACTGCGGAGAAATGATCGGAGAAACCCGCTCCGCTCACGCGAGGCGCTCCGGGCGCAGCAGCAGGCGCAGATCGTCGCCGAGCCGGCGCGTCTCCACGGTCTGCAGGCGCAGGCGCTGCGACATCTCGTCGATATGCAGCCCGTCGAACAATGGCCGCGCGTCGGCGCCCAGCAGCACGGGCGCGACATACAGCAGCACTTCATCGACAAGATCCGCGCGCAGCAAGGCGCCCGCCAGCGTCGCGCCGGCTTCGACCTGCACTTCGTTGATCCCGCGCGCCGCCAGCAGCTGCAGCACCGCCGTCAGATCGAGCAAACCATCGCGCATCGGCACGACCGCATGCGCCGCGTCGAAACCACGCGGCGGTTTCGCGGTGGCGGAATGGAGATACAGCGTCGGCGCAGCGCCATCGCGGATGCGGCCGCGTCCGACCGTCGCCAGACCCGGATCGAGCACCACGCGCAGCGGCGGCACGAACGCGATGCCTTCACCTGGCCCGCCATCTCCGAAACGCACGGTCAGCTGCGGGTCGTCGGCGAGCACCGTGCCCGCGCCGGTGAGCAGCGCGCCGGCACGTGCGCGCCAGTGCATCACGTCGCGGCGCGACGCCTCGCCGCTGATCCATTTCGAGTCACCGTTGGCCAGCGCCGTGCGGCCATCGAGGCTGGTCGCGAGCTTCACGCGCACCCACGGCCGCTTGCGCTCGATCCGCGACAGGAAGCCGTGATTCAGGCGCCGCGCCGCTGCGGCCATCAGGCCATGCTCCACCCCTACACCGGCTGCGCGCAGCGCGTCGAAGCCCGCCCCATCGACCTGCGGGAACGGGTCGCGCATCGCCGCGACCACGCGGCCGACGCCGGCCGCGATCAAGGCATCGGCGCAGGGGCCGGTCTTGCCGGTGTGCGCGCAGGGTTCGAGAGTCACGTAGACGGTGGCGCCACGCGCGCGGTCGCCCGCAGCCTGCAACGCGACGATTTCCGCGTGCGGGCCACCCGCGACCGCATGCCAGCCTTCGGCGATCACCTCGTCGCCATGGGCGATGACGCAGCCGACCATCGGGTTGGGTTTCGTGGTGTACGCGCCGCGCTCGGCGAGGCGCAGCGCGCGCGTCATCAGCGCGTGATCGGTCGCGGAAAATGCCGTGGTCGTCACGGCGGTCAGCGCTTCTTCTTGTCTTTGTCGAAGCGCACGACATCGCCGCCGAGCAGAGGCAGTTGGCCTTCGCCCGGCAACTCTCTTTCCAGGCGATCGAGTTCTTCGCGGAAATCGGCCACATCCTCGAACGCGCGATACACCGAGGCGAAACGCACGAAGGCGACATGATCAAGCTTGCGCAATTCCGCCATCACGAACTCGCCGACGCGTCGCGACGCCAGTTCGCGTTCGGTGGTCATCCGCAACTGATGCACCACCGCGCGCACCGCCGACTCGATCTGCTCTTCCGACACCGGCCGCTTGTGCAGCGCGCGGTCGAAGCTGTGGCGCAGCTTGCGCGCATCGAAATGTTCGCGGCGACCGTCGGACTTGATGATCGCCGGCAGCTTCAGCTCCACCGTTTCCAGCGTGCTGAAGCGCTCGCCGCAGGCTTCGCACTCGCGGCGACGGCGGATCGTGGCGCCGTCTTCGCTGACGCGCGAATCGATGACCCGGGTGTTGTCGTGCTGGCAGAAGGGGCAATGCATGATGGCTGGCGTAGGGTGGGCCTTATGCCCACCATGCTCCTTTCAATGACGCTGTGGTTTGTTGCCGCGATGGTGGGCGTAAAGCCCACCCTACGAACTGATTGCGTGGGTTCAACCGTAGACCGGAAACTGCCGGCATTGTTTGGTGACGTTTTCGCGCACCCCGGCTATGACGTTCTCATCGGCCGGGTTGTCCAGCACATCGCAGATCCAGTGCGCCAGCGCCACGCATTCCGGTTCCTTGTAGCCGCGCGTGGTAACGGCGGGCGTACCGATGCGCAGGCCGGAGGTGTAGACCGGCTTCTGCGGATCGTTCGGGACCGCGTTCTTGTTCACGGTGATGTGCGCGCGACCGAGCGCCTCTTCCGCATCCTTCCCGGTGATGCCCTTGCCGATCATGTCGACCAGCATCAGATGGTTCCGGGTGCCGCCGGAGACGATCTTGTAGCCGCGCGAGATGATCGTGTTCGCCATCGCCTGCGCGTTCTTCACCACCTGTTGCTGGTAGTCCTTGAACTCCGGCTCAAGCGCTTCCTTGAAGGCGACGGCTTTCGCTGCGATCACATGCATCAGCGGACCGCCCTGCAGGCCGGGGAACACCAGCGACTGGAACTTCTTCTGCAATTCTTCGTTGGCCTTGCAGACGATGAAGCCGCCGCGCGGGCCGCGCAGGGTCTTGTGCGTGGTCGAGGTGACGACGTGCGCGTGCGGCACCGGGTTCGGATATACGCCCGCCGCGACGAGGCCGGCGACGTGGGCCATATCGACGAACAGATACGCACCGACCTTGTCGGCGATGGCGCGGAAGCGCGCCCAGTCGACGATCTGCGAATAGGCGCTGAAACCGCCGATGATCATCTTCGGCTTGCTCTCCACCGCGATGCGCTCGACTTCGTCGTAATCGATCATGCCCTGATCGTTCACGCCGTAGGACACGATGTTGAAGAGTTTTCCGGAAATGTTCGCCTTCGCACCGTGGGTGAGATGGCCGCCATGGGCCAGCGACATGCCCAGCACGGTGTCGCCCGGCTTCAGCAGCGCGAAGTAGACCGCCTGATTGGCCTGCGAGCCCGAATGCGGCTGCACGTTGGCGTAGTCGGCGCCGTACAACTGCTTCAGACGATCGATGGCCAGAGTTTCGGCGATATCGACATACTCGCAGCCGCCGTAGTAACGCTTGCCGACGTAGCCCTCTGCGTACTTGTTGGTGAGTTGGCTGCCCTGCGCTTCCATCACCCGGGGGCTGGCGTAGTTTTCCGACGCGATCAGCTCGACATGGTCTTCCTGGCGGCGGTTTTCCGCCGCGATCGCGGCGGCCAATTCGGGATCGAAACCTTCAATACGGGCATCGCGCGGAAACATCGGAACTCCGGGAGCAAGGTGATTTGCCATTGTAGCCCACTGCCGGAAGCACTTCCGCCCACAAAAAACGCGCCCCGAGGGGCGCGTTGCGTTGGGTGGAAACCGAGTGGAAACCAGTCGGACGGACCGTCTCAGTGGAACAGCACCTCGGCGATGATCCCCGTCGCGATCGCGACCAGCAGGAAATCGCCCCGGTCGTCGCGCCGCCAGTGATAGCCGCGCGGCGGCTGGCGCAGGCCGTAACCGTAGTAATCGTTCACGACATAGGTCGGCGCATAGCCGCGGGTGTTGTAGCGCGCGCCGCGCGACCAGCGCGGGTACGCCTCATAGCGCGGCGCTGCATAGCGAGGGGGTGCGTAGCGGGGGGCGACATAGACGACACGATCCCGGCCGTGGCGGCGATCGTCCCGCCCGTAGCGGTCATAACGATCATCACGGTCGTCGTAGCGGTCATGGTCGCGGGATTGGCCACGATAGTCGGCGCGATAGTCGCCCCTGTAATCGCTGCGATCATCATTGTGGTTGCTGTGGCTGCGATGGCCGTCGCGGGCAAGCGCGGCGGGGGCTGCCAGGACGGCGGCGACCGCCAGGATCAGTACAGGCAAGCTGCGGGCGGTGTTCGAACGCTTCATCCGGGTGCTCCTCATGCGTTTGGGTGGGTACGGTGCGAGCATGCCCCGGCCTGTCTGAACGTATTCCATCCCGGAACCGCGCCATGAGCCGGTGTTCAGCCGAACCGCAGTGTGCCGTCGATCCACCACCCGAAGACGCAGGTCCGACCGCTGTCCGGCCGCTATAATGTGCGGCTGTCCAGATCCTTTTCGCGGCCCCTGCCCACGCAGGTCGCCGCTGCCTGCCTGCGGAGCTTTCCATGTCGCAATACATCTACACCATGAACGGCGTCAGCAAGACCGTGCCGCCGAAACGCCAGATCATCAAGGACATCTCGCTGTCCTTCTTCCCGGGCGCCAAGATCGGCCTGCTCGGCCTGAACGGCGCCGGCAAGTCGACCGTCCTCAAGATCATGGCCGGCGTGGACACCGACTTCCAGGGCGAAGCCCGCCCGCAGGCCGGCATCAAGGTCGGCTATCTGGCCCAGGAGCCCGAACTCGACCCGAACAAGACCGTCCGCGAGGCGGTGGAAGAAGGTGTCGGCGAAGTGCTGCAGGCCCAGGCCGCACTGGACGCGGTCTACGCCGCCTACGCCGAGGAAGGCGCGGACTTCGACAAGCTGGCCGCCGAGCAGCAGCGCCTGGAGTCGATCCTCGCCACCAATGACGCCCACCTGCTGGAGCAGCAACTGGAAGTCGCCGCCGATGCGCTGCGCATCCCGCCGTGGGACGCCAAGATCGGCCCGCTGTCCGGCGGCGAGAAGCGCCGCGTGGCGCTGTGCCGCCTGCTGCTGCAGAAGCCCGACATGCTGCTGCTGGACGAACCCACCAACCATCTCGACGCCGAGTCGGTGGAATGGCTGGAACAGTTCCTCGCCCGCTACACCGGCACCGTGGTCGCCGTCACCCACGACCGCTATTTCCTCGACAACGCCGCCGAGTGGATTCTCGAACTCGACCGCGGTCGCGGCATTCCGTGGAAGGGCAACTACACCGACTGGCTGGTGCAGAAGGACGAGCGCCTGAAGCAGGAAGACAACCAGGAGAAGTCGCGGCAGAAAGCGATCCAGCGCGAACTCGAATGGTCGCGCCAGAACGCCAAGGGCGGTCGCACCAAGGGCAAAGCCCGTCTCGCCCGCCTAGAAGAGCTGCAATCGGTCGATTACCAGCGCAGAAACGAAACCAACGAAATCTTCATTCCGCCGGGCGAGCGCCTCGGCAACTCGGTGGTCGAGTTCAAGAACGTGTCGAAGAGCTTCGGCGACCGTCTGCTGATCGACAACCTCAGCATGCTGATTCCGTCTGGCGCGATCGTCGGCATCATCGGCCCCAACGGCGCCGGCAAGTCGACCCTGTTCAAGATGCTGATGGGCATGGAAAAGCCGGACAAGGGCGAGATCGTGACCGGCCCGACCGTGAAGCTGGCGTATGTCGACCAGAGCCGCGACAAGCTGGAAGGCGACCACAACGTCTTCCAGGAAGTGTCCGGCGGCCTCGACATCCTCAACATCAACGGCATCGAGATCCAGTCGCGCGCCTACATCGGCCGCTTCAACTTCAAGGGCCAGGACCAGCAGAAAAAAGTCGGCACGCTGTCGGGCGGCGAGCGCGGCCGTCTGCATCTGGCGAAGACCCTGCTGCAGGGCGGCAATGTGCTGCTGCTCGACGAACCATCGAACGATCTCGATATCGAAACCCTGCGCGCGCTCGAAGACGCGTTGCTCGAATTCCCCGGCAACACCTTCGTGATCTCGCATGACCGCTGGTTCCTCGACCGCATCGCGACCCACATCATCGCGTTCGAAGGCGACTCGCACGTCGAGTTCTTCCAGGGCAACTACCGCGAGTACGAGGAAGACAAGAAACGTCGCCTCGGCGCGGAAGGCGCGCAGCCGCATCGGCTGCGGTTCAAGGCGTTGAAGTGACGGATCGACACGCGCTCGCGTATTGCGCGAGCGCGTCTGCCCGAATGCCATCCCGGCGCAAGCCATGAACACGATCACAGCCTGCGAACGCGGACGGTCCCGGCACTTCCGGTTTGCGACACAGTTCACCCCGCCGCGCTATCCGGCACGCCTGCCCGTCTGAAATCATGATCGCCCCCGGAGTCGTATGAAGACCGAACCGATGCGCAGCTTCATGGACCGAGTGCAGACCCGCTGGCAGCATGCCGACACCCTCGTCTGCGTCGGTCTCGATCCCGAGCCCGCGAAGTTCCCGTCGAAGTTCGCCCACGACCCCGACGCCATCTTCAATTTCTGCCGCGCCATCATCGACGCCACCGCGCCTTACGTCTGCGCGTTCAAACCGCAGATCGCGCATTTCGCGGCGGCGCACGCGGAGGAAGCGTTGCGCATGCTGATCATGCACATCGGCTTCCGCTACCCGGATATTCCGGTGATCCTCGACAGCAAGCGCGGCGATATCGGCAGCACCGCACAGCATTACGCCAGCGAAGCCTTCGACCGCTACTGCGCCGACGCGGTGACAGTGAACCCCTACCTCGGCCGCGATTCCGTGCAGCCCTTTCTCGACCGCGCGGACAAGGGCGTGGTCATCCTGTGCCGCACCTCGAACCCCGGCGCGGGCGATCTGCAGGACATGGTGGTAGGCGGACGACCGCTCTACCAGCACGTGGCCGAGAAGATCGCCCGCGACTGGAACGACAACGGCAACTGCGCGCTGGTGGTGGGCGCTACCTGGCCTGAGCAGTTGCGCGATGTGCGCGCGCTCGTCGGCAACGTGCCGTTTCTGGTGCCGGGCATCGGCGCGCAGGGTGGCGACGTGCAAGCGGTGGTGACGAACGCGAAGACCGCCGACGGCACCGGCCTGATCATCAGTTCGTCGCGCGCGATTCTCTATGCATCGAACAACCACGACTACGCCGATGCCGCCGCGAATGCCGCGCGCGACCTGCGCGACGAGATCAACCGCTATCGCTGAACCGCACGTCGCCGATCAATGTTGGCCGGGCAGCGCGAGTGCGATGGCCGTCAGAACAACGCTGAATACGAGATTGAACATCAGGAAGATTCCGAAACCGAGCAGACTGCGCAGCACGGATTTCCAGCGCGGGTACGGTTCGAAGAACTGCGTCAGCGAAACGACGGTATAGACGAAGACCAGCGACAACGCCCAACCGCGCACCTGCGGGAACCAATACTCCAGCGGGGCAGCCGCGATCATGATGACGAAGGACTGCGCGGTCAGGAAGGTCGCGATCACCAGCCATTCCGGGTAATTCAAATTTCCGAAACGGCGGAACGCCGATTTGAAAGCCAGCGCCTCCAGCGGCAGCAGCATCAGGGTCGTTGCCGTGTAATTGCGGTTCATCCATTCCTTCACGACCTCGAACACCTTGAGCAGCCGCGCCGGGTCGAACTGCCCACCCGCCTTGGTGCCGGCAGCAGCGGTGCCGCCTGCCGAGAGGCCCGAGCCGACCAGGTCGCCATCCAGAAAGTACTTGGCCACGAATACCATCGCGGCCGCGAGGATCATCAGGAGCACCAACGGCTTGACGTGACGCGCGCGCCGCCCCTCGATGTAGTCGCGGATGAAATGGCCGGGCCGCAGCATCAGATGCTTCAACGAATAGAAGATGCCGCGATCCATGTCCAGCACGCTGTGCTCGAGTTCGTGCCTGAGGAAACGCCAGTCGATGCGATGCGCTGGCGTGGGTTGACCGCAGGCCGGGCAGAATCTCTGGTCCGTGCCATCGATGGCGCGATCGCAGTTGCCGCAACGAACCGAATCCAGCATGTTTCAGAATCCCCCGCGAGCAAAAGACCGACCCATCTTCTTCAGAAGCGCCAGCGAACAACGCGCCCATATCATCATCCACACCGCCGCGCGCGTCGACAGTCCGTGACGCCGCGCGTCGAACTTGCGGAAGTAACGCCACAGCCCGCGATGCTTGTGCCATTCGACGAACAGCGGCCGCGAACGACTGGAGACGCCGCGCACGTGGACGACGCGCAAGTCGTTGGCGACCGCGACGAACGCACCGGCTTCGCGCGCGCGTCGACATAGATCGAGGTCTTCGGCATGCAGGCGATAGCCCTGGTCGAAGCCTTCGATGCGTTCGATCAAGGTGCGCGGTGCGAACATCAGCGCGCCGGAGATCGCCGGCACCGCCTGCAGCGCTTGCGTGGCGTCGACGGGGACATCGAGTTTGCGCGCGGCCGCGCTGCGCAGCATCGCCGCGAAATCCGGATCGCGCCGGCGCGCGGCGCCATCGCGAACGCCGGCCTCATCGACAAGATCGACACCGAGCAGCGCCTCGCGCGCGCAGCCCTGCGCATGCGCGCGCAGTCGCGCCAAGGTGTCGACCTCGACCATGCAGTCCGGATTGACGAACGCCAGCCAGATCGAATCGCTGTCGTCGGCGCCCTGATTGCAGGCGATGCCGAAACCGGGATTGTCGGGATTGGCGATGAAGCGGAGGCGCGTATCGGCCAGCGCATGGCGCTGCACGATCTCCAGCGTGCCGTCGCTGGAGGCGTTGTCGACGACGCGGATCTGGGCGACGCCCTCGGCCGCGCGCAGCCGCTGCAGGCACAGTTCGATGGTTTCGGCGCTCTGGTAGGTGACGACGACGACGGCGATGTCGGCCACTTGCGTCATGGCGCCGCCCCGTCGTCGCTCGCAGCAGCATCACCCGCAGCATCGACGGTAAAGAGATCGGGCTGGGTGCGCAGCTCCGCGTTGTCGTAGGCATGGCCGAGCGCTGCGCGCAGGGTGTGCAACGGGTCCTGCATCAGGAACTGCGCGAGCCGCGCGTGCCACGTCGGCCAGCGCGCGGCGAGCGTATCGACATCGTCGCCCAGCGGCATGCCCTCGCCGCCGCGCGCGACGAATGCGGTTTCGCACAGGACATTCCGCCAACCGAGTCCGGCCATGCGCAGCGACAGATCGACCAGCGCGGCATGCCAGGACGCGTAGCTTGCGGCATCCACTCCGCCGGCCCGTTGCCGTGCGCTGCCGCGCAGGAACACCGCGTGGTTCACCGCTGCAGGCAATTCCGGATGATGCGGCGGCAGCGAGGCCGCGGCGCGCGCGAGCCGCGCGGGTTCATCGGGCACCGGCAACACTTCGCCCACGCATGGCCACGATGCGGTTTCGCCGGCATTGCACCACGGGGTCGCGGTGGCGATGGCCGGATCGCGCGCAGCGCAGGCGACCAGTTGCACCGCCCACCCCGGCAGCGGCACGGCGTCGCTGGCGAGCACCAGCACATCGGCGTCGCCGCAGGCCCTGAGCATTTCATCGAGGTGCGCGGCTTCGCCGATGCTGCGCGGCCGGCGGGTGTAATCGGCCTGCAGCGCGGTGCGCGCGAGCCAGCGTTCGGCGATCGCGAGGCCGCGCGGCCCCGCCTGGGCATCGTCCGCCAGCCACACGCGCGTGCCCGGCGGCGTGCCGGCGTCGAGGGCGGCAAGACAGGCGTCGAGGGCGTCGTCGTCGACGCCCACGGGAACGAGTACGACGGGCAGTTCGCTCATTTCGAAGAGCGAGCGCCGGGTCTTCAGCGATGCGGTTGCGCGGCCGGCGGCTTCGGCTTGCCCATCGGTTCCATCGCCCGGAAACGGCGCGAGTAATCGTCGGTCAGCGAGCGCAGTTCCTGCTGATTGCGCATGATCGTTGCGGTGATCAGGATCACCACTTCGGTCCGGCTCTGGTTGGAGGATTGGCGGCCGAACAGCGCGCCGAGGACCGGAATCCGGGTCAAGCCGGGCAGACCGGACGAACCGCGCGTGGTGCCGTCCTGAATCAGGCCGGCGAGCAGGACTGTGTCGCCGCTGCTGGTGACCGCTTCGGTCTTCAGCCGGCGCGTATTGATCCGCACGTTGCCGTTGACGTCGGCATCCGAGCCCGGCGAGCTCACCTCCTGGACGATATCGAGGAAAACCGTGCCGTCCTTGGTGACGCGCGGACGCACTTTGAGGATCACGCCGGTGTCCAGGTACTGCACCGAACTGGTGGTGTTGTTGCTGCCGAGGATCGGATTGATCGACACGGTCGTGATCGGGATGCGACTGCCGACGTTGAGCGTGGCTTCGGAATTGTTCTTCGTCAGCACCGAACCGGTCTGCAACAGGCGCACGTCGGTGACTTTGTCCAGCGCCGTGATCACTGCAGCCGCATCGTTCTGGATCAGCGTCCAAGCCAGGCCCTGGCCATTCACGCCACCGATGCTGGCCCCGAGCGTGCTCCACTTCGACGGAATGGCGGGTCCGGTCAGATCGGGAAGGCCATTATCGGTGGTCGCTTTTTCGAGATACCAGTTCACGCCGTAGGCCAACTCGCCGCTGAGCGTCACTTCGGCCACCTGGGTTTCGATGTGCACCTGCAATGGCAGGACGTCGAGTTTTTCGATCACATCGAGAATCGAACGCCATGCAGAGCCGGTCGCGCGCACCAGCAAGGTGTTGTTTTCCTCGATCGCGGACACCGCGACCTTGTCGCCGCCGACTTCGATGACCACGCTGCCGCTGCCGCCCTGGGCCGCATTCAGCGAAAGCGAACCGCCGCCCAGACCGCTGCTGCCGCCACCGCCGGAGGAATTGCCGAAATCGCCGCCGTCCTTGCCGTCGGTGCCGCCACCGCCGATGACACTGCTCTGGCCGCCCGGAATCAGCGAATAACCGCCGCCGTCGTTGCCGCCGCTGCGATTGCCGCCACCGCCGCCGAACACTTCGCTCAGACGCTCGCCGAGATCCTTGGCGGTGATGTATTTGAGTTCGTAGGAATGCAGCTTCACGCCCTCGCCGGCACCGTCGATCCGGTCGATCCACTGCTCGATGTCGTCGAGATAATCGGCCTGCGAGGTGATCGCAAGCACTGCGTTGGCGCCGTCCAGCGGCATGAAGCGGAACATGCCGGCGACCGGCGATTTGCTCTGTTCGCCGAATACCTTCTCCAGATCCTGCACGACCTTGGTGGCCTTGCTGGACTGCAGCGGAAACACGCCGACCGACATGCTGGCCATCCAGTCGACGTCGAAGATCTCGATCGTGCGCAGATAGCTTTCGAGTTCCGCACGGCTGCCGACGATGGTCAGCAGATTGCGGCCGGCGTCGACGGTGACGATGGCATTGGGACGCGCGTAGGGTTTGAGCAGTTTCTCCATCTCGGTGGCCGAGATGTAACGCAACGGCACCACGCGCGATTCGAAGCCGCGGGCGCTTTCCGGCGAACCGCCGCGCGGCGTGACCACGCCGGTGCCCAGCGCCTGGTCGGACGCGACGATGCTGTAGCGGCCATCGCTGTAGATCATCCGCGCATTGTTCCAGCCGAGGATCATTTCCAGCACCGACAGCGCCTGCGCGGAACTGACCGGCTTGGGCGTGGAGTAGGTGACGGTGCCCTGTACGTTCGGCGCGATGGTGTAGTTCTGGCCGAGCATGTCGCCGAGGATCGCCTTGACCACCGCGTGCAGCGATTCGCCCTCGAAATTGAAGCGCGCTTCGCCGGTGGTGACGCCGATGTCGGGCAGCGGCGCGGTGGCGGCGGCGCTGTTGATGACACGGCCGTTGCCGCGACGGATCTGCGCGCGCGGACGGCCGTCTGCCTTCCGGCTCTCGTCCGACGAACGCTCGCCCGAATCATCGGCCGCATCCAGCGGTTCGCTGCGCACCGTCTGGTCGGCGCCGGACTGCGTATCGCTGCCGACGACACGGTCCGCCTGCCGGTTGGCGTTGCGCTGTACGGTCGGCACAGGGCCCGTGACGCAGCCGGCCAGCAGCGTGGCGAATGCGGCGGCGAAAAAGACGTGAGCGGTGGATCGGAGATTCATCATCGAATTCTCAAGGGGTTTGTCCCGGCGGGGTGGCGGGGTTCTGCGCTTCTTGGGCGGCCTGCTGCCGGAGTTGGGCGCGACGCGCTTCGATCCGCTTGCGGATCGCGTCGAGCTGTACCTGGGTCGACACGTTCGCCGCATCGCTGCCGTCGGCACTGGCGACAGGCGGCGGCGGTGGAACAGCGGGCGCCGGCATCGGCTGCTCGCTGCCGGGTGGCTGTCCGGGCATGTTCGGGTCGATCACGCCACCGGGCCCGGCGGCCATGGGAGGCGGAGCAATCGGCGGAGGCGCGGCACCGCCCACCCCGTTGAACACGCGCAGTTCGAGGATCTTGTCGCCCTCGGGGCCACGGAAGGTCGCGCTGCGCGGCAACAGCGATGCCAGCGTCCACTGCGGCGCGGTCTCGACGACATCGCCGACTTTCACGCGCACAGGCTGGGCGCCGTCGGCCGCCGGCTTGAGGATCGCCAACTGCACGCCGCCGGCGATCATCACGCTGGTGAGCACGTAGTCGAAGGTGTTGACCTGCGCTTCCTCACCGGTGCCATCGATCCGGAACGGTTGCGGCTTGCGGTTCTCGGAGAAGATCGGACGGGCGCCGATCTCGGCGTACTGCGCCTGCGGGCCGGGACGGTCGGCTCGGGGAATGGTCGTGGACGGCAGTTTTTGCGGCGTATGTTCGATGTCGGCATCGCCGAGACGTTCGCCCAGTCCCAGCAGCGCGAACGCCCACAGGCAGACCGCCCAGCCGGCGATGCCCGCGAGCAGCCAGGTTTTGGGGCTGAGGCTATCGGCGCGCATCGGCAGGGCCTCCTGCGGTGGGGGCGACATAGCCGTACAGATCGAAGCTCACGTCGAGACCGCCGCTGGAAGGCGCCTGGTCCGGGGTGAAATAGAAACGCTGCGCGGTGGCGTTGAGGTTGTCCACGAACAGGCGCGGCGACCCGCTTTCGAGCGAATGCAGCACCATCGCCAGTTCCGGCGTACCGCAGCGCAGCCGCACCTGCACCACGGCGCGGGCGAAGCGTTCCTTGCGCGGCTCGGTCATCGGCGAACGGGTCTGGATCGCGCAGCTGCGGTTCTTGGGGCTGGCTTCCTGCACGGCGGTTTCGAGCCGCTGGATCAGCGAAGCGGTCGCCAGTTCGGTGCTGGCTTCGCGCATGAAACCGGGAATCCGCGCCGCTTCTTCGCGCACCGAAGCGAGGCGCTTGCGGATCTCGGGGGCCTGCGCCAAGGTGGCGCGAGCTCGCGCGTCGCGCTCCTGCAGACCGTCGATCCGCGTCTGCAGGTCGAGCATCGGCACCGTCCACCAGGGATGCAGCAGCAGCAAATAGGCGACCAGCAGCACCGCCGCCAGCAGCCCGAGCGCCAGCCAGCGTTCGCGAGTGGGAATAGCGGTGATGCCCGGCGTTGGACTGGAAGTCATCCCGGCGCTCATGGTTCGTTCGCCGGATTCACGGCGGGCCGACGTTCGGGTTTGGGCTTGGCCGACTGCGCGATGGTCAATTCGGCGGCGAGCGTGAAGCGGTCCTTGCCCTTGGCGGGATCGGGCAACAGCGCGCCGGTCAGGTTCATCGAATGCCACAGCTTGGAGGTCTGCAGCCGTTCGACCAACCGCGGCGCCTCGGAGCTCAAACCGATGATCATCACCCGCTCGCCCTCGATCGAGACTTTCTCGATGTAGGTGCTGTCGGGCAACCGGCGGGTCAGTTCGTCCAGCACTTCGACCGTGCTGGGACGGCCGCTGCGGGTCTGCTGCAGGAAGCGCAGACCTTCGACCAGATCGACCAGCTGTTTTTTCTCTGCAGACACTTTCTGCGCCTGCTGGCTGCGGCTCTTGGCCTGGACCTCGAAGGCATCGGCGGCGGCTTCGCGATTGGAAAGAATCTGCCAGAGGCCGGCGCCGAGCGCCGCCAAAGCGACGATCGCCAGACCGATGTTCCAGGCCGCGCGCGGGTCGCGTCGATGGCGGCGTTGGGCACCCGGCAGCAGATTGATGCCCAGCGGTACGCCGTCGGCATCGGCCATGTCGACCCCGGCGAGGGTCGCGCGCAGCGGTGCCCCGAGCGCATCGAGCGCGTGTTCGAGACTGGCGCGCGGCACGACGATGAGTTCGGCGTCGATCTGACCATCACCGCGACGCCCCAGCAGCCGGGCGTCGTAGTAAACCTCGTCGAGCGTGAAAGGCGTCTGCCGGTCGATCTCGAAACCGAGCACTTCGCGAAGCCGGTCCGCAGCGGCAGCGGGCAACGAAAGACGGCGGCGCAGTCCGCCACGGCCGGACAGCAGCAGCCAGCGCGGCAGGCTGTTGATGCGCGATACCAGCAACTGGCGCAAGGGTTCATCGCCAGCGGATGCGGCGGAGTCCCACGGCAGTTCGGCCAGCTCGCGGATCGAGGCTTCTCCGGGCTGGGCCGGCAAGGTCAGCGCCAGCGACAGGGTCTCGCCCTCGTGGCGCAACAGCAGGCGCTGCTGCGCCAGGCCGAACACCGCCCGCAGTCGCGGCGGCAGCCAGCTGCCCAGTGCCGTCAGCCACCAAGCCCAGAAGCCGCGCAGTCCGGGCCACGCCCGGGAGAACCGGGGCTGAGGGGACTTCGACGCTGCCCGGGCGGGCATCGCATTGTCGGGGGTAGTGCTCAGATGCTGTCCTCGATCAGTCGCACGACGCACCGCCGCAGCGGCGCGCCAACCATGGAAACCTCATGCGGAAACCTCATGAGCCGGGCTTGGACGGCCGCACGACGGCCCCCTCTTCCCAGCGCAGCGGCGTGTAGGCAGAACCCGGCAGTCCGCTGTTGCCGGCGCGCACGACCGCGCGCAACACCGACACGCGCCCGTCACGCAACCGCGCCCGGCTGTCGATACTATACGTGCCCGTGCCGACACCGACGAGAGAACCGGTCTCGCCCGGCAGGCGCGGACGCCACCGTTCGGCCAAGGCACGTTCCGGATCGACCCCCAGCGCCTGCAGCACTTCCGCGCTCGCATATTGCTCGCTGGGACGACCCTGCCCGCTGTAGACCGTCAGATGCGGCGCAAGTTTCTCGAAAAGTTCCGGGGTCATGCCCAGCACCAACTGCAGCTCGGCCACGGTCTCGAACGGCGCGTCCTTGGCGCCGTAAGGCCGCTCATCGGCGCTGTAATCGGGATCTTCAGCGCCGCCTTCGGCCTGGGTCAGCGTATCCGGGTCGCGCCAGTCCATGATCGCGGCGGCGATCTTGCGAGCCGGCTCGCGTTCCACGCCGACCGCCATGATCAAACCGGCCATCAGATCGAGATCTGCGGCATTGATATCGACCTTGCCGGACTCGTCGACGATGGTGATGACAATGTCGGCGCCGCCGAACTGCCAGTTGTAGTCGCGACCATCGGGCAGCCATTGGCGGGTCTGGTCGAGATCGACCACCCGGGTCATCGCGTATTCCAGCCCGGCGCGCGCGGCCTGATCCGCCACCACGCCGTGGCTCAGGACCCGGCCCTGCATGTATTCGATCCGCGCGGTCAGCGCGAACGCGCCGACCACCGCGGTCAACATCGCGATCAACCACAGCACCAGCAGCAGCGCCGCGCCGCGCGAAGCGGCGTCTGGCCGCCGACGCAAACCCTGCAGCACGCGCAATCCGGCCATCAGATCGGCACCTGCGAGAATCCGCCGAAGCTCGCCGCCTGCGGCAGCGACACCACGATCGGCGGCCAGCGGTCGCCGCGTCCGTCGATGATCTCGATCTTCACCTGCAGCGGCATGCGGTCGCCCTGCGACCACACCTCTTCCCAGTCGCCGATGCGGTTCTGCGCGTCCAGCGCGCGATATCGGATCTTGACCTCGCGCAGGCCGCCGGCAAGCAGTTCCGGCGGACGCGGGTCGCGCTCGGCGTTGACCTCGTTCGCCAGCACCACCGCGAAGTCGGCCTGCAGCCGCACGCCTTCGCCATCGTCCACGACGGTGATGTCGTGCAGATGCGGGCCGCCGCGTCCGAGATACGCCGGCAGATCGGCGACGAAACGGATGCGGTCGGGTTCGCCGAGGAAACGCAGCGGCGAACCGGTGCTTTCGTTGACATCGAATGCGATCGGCAGCGCCGAGGCGATGCGTCTGCGCAGGAAACCTTCGACCGCGCGCATGCGTTCGTTGCGCTGCGCGGTGATCTCGCCGCGGGTGGCGGCAGCCGACGCAGCGCGCAGCGTGGCGAAACCCAGCGTCATCGCTGCGGCCAGCAGGATCGTGGCGATCAGGATTTCGATCAGGGTGAATCCGGAGGCCGCACGTGCGGATCGCGGCAGGCGTCGATGCGTGCGGCGGCTCATGGGGTCAGCCGTCATGGCACCACCCCGGCGGCGTTGATATCGGTCGGCGTCATCAGGCGCAGGGATTGCAGGCGCAGCGTTTCGCGCGGACCGCCCTTGCCCCAGCGCATGATCAATTCCAACTGCAGCAATTGCGGGGCGCCCAGGACCTGCGGCTGACGCGGCGGGGCCGAAGGATCGCGGAACGGCGCGACGTTCATTTCCCAGCGATAACGTCCGCCTTCGATCTCGCCGTCGCGCTGCCCGACTTCCAGCATCTCGCCGACGCCAGCCTGATCCAGCAGCGATTGCGCATGCAGCGCGGCGCGCCCGAAATCGCTCGCCGCGCGCACCTGTTTCGTCGCGTTGGTCAACGAGCCGAGCAACAACGTCATGGCGAAGGCGAGCAGCGCGAACGCGACCACGACTTCGATCAGCGTGTAACCGCGCTGGCCACGCGATGCCGGCGATGTGCGGCGCAGGCGATTCATCGCTCGACCTCGCCCCTGTGCAGCGTGACTTCGCCGGTGAGCCAGGCGACGTCGACATTCCAGGCGGCGTTCTTCACGCGCAGTTGGATCCGTCCGCCGGTCGACGCGCCATCCTCGAAAAACAGGATCACGCCCTCGCCTTCGCGGGACTGCACCTGCCGCACACCGGTGAAGGTCACGTCCAGCGTCCTGGGAAATGTGCCGCCACGCGATTTGGCTCCGGTCCACGTGCGCTGCTCGGGCACGACCGTGAAGCGCTGCACGGTGCCGGTCGAGATCGCCTGGGCGCGCGAATGGCGCAGTTCGGCCACCAGCTTCTTCGCATTGGAGCGGAGTTTCAGTCCGTCCATGCCGCCGTTCATGGCGCCCATCAGCACCAGCGTGAGCGCGGCGATCAACGTGACCACGATCAGGATTTCGATCAGCGTGAAACCCTGCGTTGCGCCCACGCGCGACGCTTGGCGACGCGGCGAAGCCGATATGGCGTGGCGCCGGGCGCGGCGTGGATTCATCGTGGCGTGGGCGCGAAGGGCGGCGACGCAAGCGCCGCCGTGGTTGTTACTGCTCGTACTTGATATCGGCGGCGACGCTGCTGCCGCCGGGCTGGCCGTCCTTGCCGTAGCTGATCAGATCGAATTCGCCGTTCTCGCCGGGCACGGTGTATTGCAGCGCCTTGTTGAAGGGATCTTTCAGATCGCGGGCACTGCCGTAGGGCCCAAGCCATCCATCGATTTGCGGATCGCTGATCAAATCCTCCAGCGTGCGCGGATATTCGCCAACGTCCGAGTTGTACTGCTCGATGTTGGCGGCGACTTTCTCGACCTGGATTTTCGCCAGCTTGAAATTCGCCTTGTCCTTGTTGTTGAAAATCGCGCCTCCGACAACCGCGAGAATGCCGCCGATGAGCACGATCACGATCATGATCTCGATCAGGGTCATACCGCGCTGCGAGTGGCGAGATGCGGAACGGCGGATGAAGTGGGAATCGCGCATGTCGGTCAGTCCATTCGTAAGGGGCGTAGCTGAAGATAAACGCATGGGATGCAAACAGAGGAATCGAATTATATGGAACCGCTGAGCTGATACATCGGTAGCAGGACAGCCATGATGATGCCGCCAATGAAAATCGCCAGCAGCACCGTGATCACCGGCACCAGCAGCGCCAGCATGCGGTCCAGTGCCTGGCCGGTTTCGCCCTCGAAGGTGTCTGCGGTCTTCAGCAGCATGGCATCGAGCGCGCCGGACTCTTCGCCGACCTGGATCATCTGCAGCGCCAGACGCGGGAACCGCTTGCCCTTGGCGAGGGCGGCTGACAGACCAACGCCGTTCTTGACGTCGGTCGCCGCAGCTTCGACATCGCCGATCAGGGCTTGGTTCCCCAGGATGCGTCCGCCGATGCCCATCGCGGTGAGCAATGGCACGCCGTTCTTGAGCAGGGTGCCGAGCGTGCGCGCCAGCCGCGCGGTTTCCATCTTGGCCACGATCGGGCCGGCGATCTTCTGCCGCAGCAGCCAGTCGTCGAATCGCGCGCGGAAGCCGGGCTGCCGCCATTGCCGGGCGAACGCCCATGCCGCGACCACAGGAATGGCGACCACCACGAACCACCAGTCGCGCACGAACAGTCCCAGCCCCAGCACGATGCGCGAGAACAGCGGCAGCTCGGCATCGAGGTTGCTGTACATCTCGTTGAACTGCGGCACCACGTAGCCCAGCAGGAACAGCAGCGACAGGCTGACCATCGTCATCAGGATCGCCGGGTAGATCAGCGCATTGATGACCCGGCCGCGCAGCGCGCGGCTGCGTTCGAGGTAGTCGGCGAGGCGCTGCAGCGTGTCGTGCAGGCTGCCGCCGGTTTCGCCGGCGCGCACCATGTTCACGTAGAGCCGCGAGAACGCGCCGTGCTGACGTTCCAGCGCCACCGACAGCGCGGTGCCGCCGCGCACCGCGTCGCGGATGTCGAGGATGGTCCGGCGCGCGGCATCGTCCTCGGGCAGTTCCAGCAGGATCGACAGGGCGCGGTCCAGCGGCTGACCGGCGCCCAGCAGGGTCGCGAGTTGCTGGGTGAACTGCACCAGCCGCGCGCCGCCAAAGGGTTTGGGTTTGAACAGACTGCGCAAGGCCCACTCGCCGCCCGCAGCGGCGAGCACCGCTTCCATCGGCAGATGACCCTGTTCCTGCAGGCGCAAGACCACCTCGGCGTCGCTGCCGGCCTCCATCTGGCCGTCCAGCACTTCGCCGCGCGTATTCAGGGCTTTGTAGCGGTACAGGGGCATGCGGTTCGGGGTACGACTAAGACGCGGAGAGAGGATCGCCCGCAAGGGCGGGCGGTCGGGAACGGGCGATGGAGCATATCGGTTGCCACCGCGGATTGGGAGCCCGCAGCGCGCCGAAGGTTCCCCGGCTCCCGCCGCGACGGGTCATCTCATTGCCCTGGCGCCTTCGGGGCCAGAATGCTGTCGTTGATGATCCTGATCAGCTTTTCGACCTGCGGGCGTTGTTCGTCGTAGTGCGTCGAGACGCTCAGATAACGTTCGTAATTCGGGTCGGTGCAAGCGAAATCGCTGACGCACAGCAGGTGCATGAGGCGCGAACCGCGCGCGCAATCGTAGCCTGCGCGGCAGGACGCCATGATCCAGGCGAACTGGGCCGCCTGCCCCTTGAAGGCAGGCGCCTGCGTCGGATCCGGCCAGTCGCCTTTCAACTTCGGCACCAGCAGCGACAGTTCGAAGATCGCGTCGGGGTCGCCGCTGGCGCTCACCTTGCCGATGAAGTACTGGAACTGCGAGGGGCTGAGCGTGGGCACGGTGCGCGAGAAATAACGCATCTCGGAGGTGACGTCGCCGGCCTTGGCGCTCTTGTGCAGCCAGTATTGGGCGAGCCCGGGGTTCTTGCGCAGATCCGCAGCCGCCTGCGTGCACAGGCGGTTGTAATCGTGCACGAGCCCATCGATGGTCGGCTGCGACATCTGATCGGTCTTGGCGAGATTCCGCAGCATGTCCAGGCTGCTGCGCATTGCGCCATCGAACGCCTTGCAGTCTTCGTACAGTTCCGAAAGCCGGCGCTGCGCCACCAGATTGCCGCCCTCGGCCGACTGCCGGATTTCGATGTAGCTGGCCTCACGCCACAGATGGCGGTGCTCCTCGACATATTTCCGGCTGCGTTCGACGCGCACGGCCAATTCGGCAGCGCTCGGTGCCTTGACGGCTGCAGCGGTCCCGGTCCGGTCGGAAGAGGCGCGGTCGCGTCCCATCCACCAGCCGACGGTCGCCGCGCCGACCGCCACCACGGCGACGCACAGCGCGATCACGACTCCCTTCTTCATCCCCTGAACCTCATGCTGGCCATCTGCGGAAACTGCACGGCACATAGTAGCGAAGCACGCACCGGTCGGGCATCAGGCGTCCTCGGTCACGCGCAGGACTTCTTCGAGCGTGGTGCTGCCGGCCAGCGCCTTGATGATGCCGTCCTCGTACATGGTGCGCATGCCGGACTGCTTGGCCAGCTGTTCGAGTTCGCCCATGCCGGCGTGGCGCATCACCGCACGGCGGATCTCGTCGTTCATCACCAGGAATTCCACGATGGTGGTACGGCCGAGATAGCCGGTCGGCGCGATCGCCGATCCTCGCGGGCGGTAAAGATAGATGGTGCCTTCGGGCTGGTAGCGGCGCAGGCTGAATTTTTCGATTTCCTCGGGCGAAGGCTCGTAGCGTTCGGCGTGGGTCGGCTCCAGCTTGCGCACCAGGCGCTGGGCGAGGATGCCGTTGATGGTCGAGGTCAGCAGATAGTCTTCGACGCCCATGTCGAGCAGGCGGGTGATGCCGCCGGACGCGTTGTTGGTGTGCAGGGTGCTGAGCACCAGATGGCCGGTGAGCGCCGACTGGATCGCGATCTTGCAGGTTTCCAGATCGCGCATTTCGCCGATCATGATGATGTCCGGGTCCTGGCGCACGATGCTGCGCAGGGCATGGGCGAAATCCAGGCCGATCTGCGGCTTGGCCTGGATCTGGTTGATGCCCTCGATCTGGTATTCGACCGGGTCCTCGACGGTGATGATCTTCACGTCGGGGGTGTTGAGTTTGGACAACGCCGTGTACAGCGTGGTGGTCTTGCCCGAGCCGGTGGGGCCGGTGACCAGCATGATCCCGTGCGGCTGCTGCAGCACGTGATTGAACTGCGGCAGGAAGTCGTCGGTGAAGCCCAGCTTGTGGAAATCGAAGACCACGGTCTCGCGGTCGAGCAGGCGCATCACCACCGATTCGCCGTGCGCGGTGGGCACCGTGCTCACGCGCAGATCGAGCTCTTTGCCCTGCACCCGCAGCATGATCCGGCCATCCTGCGGCAGGCGGCGTTCGGCGATGTTGAGTTTGGCCATGATCTTCACGCGCGAAATGACCGCAGCGGTGAGGTTGGCCGGCGGGCTTTCGCCCTCTTCCAGCACGCCATCGATGCGGTAGCGCACCTTCAGGCGGTTCTCGAACGGCTCGATGTGGATGTCCGATGCGCGCAGCTCGACCGCGCGCTGGATGATCAGATTCACCAGCCGGATGACCGGGGCTTCCGAGGCGAGGTCGCGCAGGTGCTCGACATCGTCGACATCGCCGGTCTCGCCTTCGGCAGTCTCCACGATCGCACCCATCGCACTGCGGCCCTGACCGTGCCAGCGTTCGATCAGGTCGCCGATCTCAGAGCGCAGCCCGACCAAGGGGCGCACCTCGCGCTGGGTGGCGAGCCGGATCGCGTCGAGGGTGTAGGCGTCCTGCGCGTCGGCCATGAGGACGGCGACATGCGCGTCGCTCTCGCCCACCGGCACCGCCGCGAACTGCTTCATGAACTTCAGGCTGAGATCGACCCCTTCCGGCGGCAGGTCGGGCAATTCCTTGATCGCCACCAGCGGCAGCCCCAGCACCTCGGCGCAGGCCTCGGCGTGATCGCGCTCCGACACCAGCCCGAGGCGGGCGATCAGCGCCAGCAACTCGCTGCCGGTTTCCTCCTGCAGGCGCTGCGCGCGCACCAGGTCGGTTTCTTTCAGGCGCCCCTTTTCGATCAGCGCAGCGACGATCCGCTCACCGTCGGAGGCCGGCGGCAACGTGATCTGCTCTTCGGTGGGCTGCATGACTGCGTTCACTGGTCCTGACCTCGGAACCGGCGCTTCGGCCGTTGTGGGGTGATGGTTCGTACTCTAACAGGGGCCGCGCCGCGACTCGGCCCGCCATCCGCACTGCGAAAACGGAGGCGCCGCCCGCAGGCGGCGCAGGTATTGTCCAACAGCCGGGTCCAAGAACCAGGCTCAAGAACCTGAGCGATGGGGACCGCATACCGCCGGTGAAGTTCACCGCGACGTCGTGGACCGCCTGCCGCTCAGCGCACCTCGGCCACTTCCACACCGTCCAGCCCGGCCGCGAGCGTGCGAGCGTCGCCGCCTTGGGCGAGCTTGATCTTCAGCCGCACCTCGTTCTGGGAGTCGGCGAAGCGCAGCGCGTCTTCGTAGCTGATCTCGCCGGCCTGATACAGCTCGAACAGCGCCTGGTCGAAGGTCTTCATGCCGAGGTTGGTCGACTCCTTCATCACTTCCTTGATCTTGTGGATCTCGCCGTCGCGGATGTAGTCCTGGATCAGCGGCGTGCCAAGGAGGATTTCCATCGCCACCTTGCGCCCCTTTCCGTCCGGAGTCGGGATCAACTGCTGGGCGACCACGCCCTTGATGTTCAGCGACAAATCCATCAACAGCTGGCTGCGGCGGTCTTCCGGGAAGAAGTTGATGATGCGGTCCATCGCCTGGTTGGCGTTGTTGGCATGCAGGGTGCACAGCACCAGATGCCCGGTTTCGGCGAAGGCGATGGCGTGGTCCATGCCTTCGCGGGTGCGCACCTCGCCGATCATGATCACGTCGGGCGCCTGGCGCAGGGTGTTCTTCAGCGCGTTCTCCCAGCTGTCGGTGTCGATGCCGACTTCGCGCTGGGTAACGATGCAGCCCTCGTGCTTGTGCACGAATTCGATCGGGTCTTCGATGGTGATGATGTGGCCGCTGGAATTCTGGTTGCGATAGCCGATCATCGCCGCCAGCGAAGTCGATTTGCCGGTGCCGGTGGCGCCGACGAAAATGATGATGCCGCGCTTTGTCATCGCCAGGGTCTTGATGATCGGCGGCAGCGCGAGCTCTTCGATGGTCGGGATCTTCGACTCGATCCGGCGCAGCACCATGCCGACCTGGTTGCGCTGATAGAAACAGCTGACGCGGAAGCGGCCGACCCCGGAGACGCCGATCGCGAAGTTGCACTCGTGGGTCTTTTCGAACTCCTCGCGCTGCGCGGGCGTCATCACGTTCAGCACCAGATCGCGGCTCTGCTGCGGGGTCAGCGCGTTCTGGGTGATCGGCGTGATCTTGCCGTGGACCTTCATCGCCGGCGGCATGCCTGCGGTGATGAACAGATCCGACGCTTTCTGATGCGCCATCAGCTTGAGGAACGAGGTGAAATCGATGGTGCTCATGGTGCCACTCCGGAATTCGGGACGCGGGACGCAGCTCGTGGAAAAAAAGAAATCGCGGCCGGATGCTTATTCGAACGACATTACTCGAACAGCCGCTTGTCCTTGGCGTAACCCTTCGCCTGCTGGCGGGTGATCAGGCTGCGTTTGACCAGATCCTGCAGATGCTGGTCGAGGGTCATCATGCCGTAGGCCTGACCGGTCTGGATCGACGAATACATCTGCGCGACCTTGTCCTCGCGGATCAGGTTGCGGATGGCCGGGGTGCCGACCATGATTTCCCAGGCTGCGGTACGACCACCGCCGACCTTCTTCAGCAGCGCCTGCGAAATCACCGCGCGCAGCGATTCGGACAGCATCGAGCGCACCATCGGCTTTTCGCCAGCGGGGAACACGTCGATGATGCGGTCGATGGTCTTGGCCGCGCTGGAGGTGTGCAGCGTGCCGAACACCAGGTGCCCGGTCTCCGCAGCGGTCAGCGCCAGGCGGATGGTTTCCAGATCGCGCAACTCGCCGACCAGGATGTAGTCGGGGTCTTCGCGCAGCGCCGAGCGCAGCGCCTCGTTGAAGCCATGGGTGTCGCGGTGGACCTCACGCTGGTTGATCAGGCACTTCTGCGAGGTGTGGACGAATTCGATCGGGTCCTCGACGGTGAGGATGTGGGCGTATTCGTTCTTGTTCACGTGGTCGACCATCGCCGCCAGCGTGGTCGACTTGCCTGAACCGGTCGGGCCGGTGACCAGAATCAGCCCCTGCGGCTGGTCGATCAGCTCGCGGAAGATCGGCGGCGTCGCCAGGTCTTCGAGGGTCAGGACTTCGGAAGGAATGGTCCGGAACACGGCGCCGGCGCCGCGGTTCTGGTTGAACGCATTGACGCGGAAGCGGGCCAGACCGGGGATCTCGAACGAGAAGTCGGTTTCGAGGAATTCCTCGTAATCGCGGCGCTGCTTGTCCGACATGATGTCGTAGACCAGCGCATGCACCTGTTTGTGATCCAGTGCGGGAATATTGATCCGGCGGACGTCGCCGTCGACACGGATCATCGGCGGCAACCCGGCCGACAGATGCAGGTCCGAAGCCTTGTTCTTGACCGAGAATGCCAAAAGTTCGGCGATATCCATGCAAGCTCCCCGCGTTGCGATGTCGTGTGATGACGTGATGGAACGACTGACCGCCGGAGTATAGCCCCGGACCCGGCGCTGTCACCCCACGCATGCGCGGGTCGGAGACGACTTACACTGTAGATTCCGCGACGCTCGTCGCATCCACGACACCAGGGCTCTCCCGCCGCGATGTCCGACGCCCAACCCCATCCCGCACTCGACGCCATTCTCGAACGCATGTCGGCCGCTGCCGGCGACCGGCCGAGGGCGCACCTGCTTGCGGTCAGCAAGACGCAATCGGCCGAGGCCATCGCACGTGTCGCCGAAGCCCTGCGCGCGCGCCAGGCCGATGGCCCACTGGCCTTCGGCGAAAACTACGTGCAGGAAACGCTCGCCAAGCAGCCGGCGCTGGGCGGGCTTGGAATCGAATGGCATCTCATCGGTCACCTGCAGTCGAACAAGGCCCGGGAAGCCGCCGCCGCGTTCGACTGGGTGCAGACCGTGGATCGGCTGAAACTGGTCGAAGCGCTGGCCAGGCACCGAGCGCCCGAACAAGCGCCGCTGAACGTCCTCATCCAGGTCAATATCGACGACGAAACCAGCAAGCACGGCTGCCGTCCGGAGGAAGTCGACGCCCTCGCTGCGGCCATCGTCAACCAGCCGCAGCTCGCCCTGCGCGGACTGATGGCGATCCCGGCCCCCGACCCCGACATGGACCGCCGCCGCACCGCGTTCCGGCGCATGCGCGTCCTGTTCGACGCCCTCGCCGCCCGCCACTCCGGCATCGACACCCTGTCGATGGGCATGAGCGAGGACTACGCGCTGGCGATCGCCGAAGGTGCGACGATGGTCCGCATCGGCAGTGCGCTGTTCGGCGCCCGTGGGCCGAAGACCGCATCGACCGATGTCCCGGAGACGCCATGACTTCTGCATCAATGACTTCTGCATCAATGACTTCTGCATCAATGACTTCCGCATCAATGACTTCTGCGTCCCCGACTTCCGAATCCACCATCGCTTTCATCGGCGGCGGCAACATGGCCCGCAGCCTGATCGGCGGTCTGCTGGCCCGCGGCACCGCCGCCGCCGATATCCGCGTTTCCGAACCGGTCGATGCGCTGCGCGATGCGCTTGCCCGCGATTTCGGCGTGGCCGTCGGTGCCGACAACACCGAGGCCGCCGCGCCCGCCGGGCTGTGGCTGCTGGCGGTCAAGCCGCAGGTGATGCGCGCGGTCTGCGAAGCGCTGGCGCCGCTCGCGCAGGCGCAACGCCCGCTGGTGGTGTCGATCGCCGCCGGTATCACCGCCGCACAGATGCAGCGCTGGCTGGGCGGCGGCGTTGCCGTGGTCCGGGCGATGCCGAACACTCCGGCGCTGCTCGGCGCGGGCATCACCGGGCTGTTCGCCAGCAGCGAAGTGGACGCCAACGGCCGCGAACGCGCCGCCAATCTGCTGGCAAGCGCCGGCAAAACCGCGTGGATCGAAAGCGAAGCGCAAATGGACGCAGTCACCGCCGTCTCGGGCAGCGGCCCCGCTTACATCTTTTTGTTGGCCGAAGCGATGGAAGCCGCCGCCCTGGCCGAGGGCCTGCCGGCCGAGGCCGCGCGGGCGCTGGTACTGGAAACCGTGCTGGGCGCCGCGCGGATGCTCACCGAGTCCGGCGAAGATCCGGCCGAACTGCGGCGCCGTGTCACCTCTCCGGGCGGTACCACCCAGGCCGCGATCGAGACCTTCGAGGCTGGCGGCTTCCGCGAACTGGTCGCCTCGGCCATCCGCAACGCCACCGAACGCGGCCGCCAGCTGTCCGCCGCCAACGACTGAGTCACGCCCATGCGATCGATCGCCATCGTCACGCTCTGCCTCGCACTTGCCGCCTGCGGCAACGACGCGCCCAAGCCGGCCAAACGCCTCGATACCCCGCAGGAAGCGGTGGCCCGCGATGGCGACGTGACGATCCGGGCGAACGTGATCGCCACCGCGCATCTGAACGAGCGGATGACACGCGACTACGACATCCCGCGCGACGACAGCAGCGTGTTGCTGATGGTCTCGGTGCGACGCGGGGCCGACGGTTCCGACGTGTCGCTGCCGGCGACGATCACCGCCAGCGCGACCAATCTGCAGGGGCAGACCCGGCCCATCGCGATGCGCGAGATGCGGATCGGCGAATTGACCGACTACATCGGTACGGCGCAGATGACGCCGCCGGAAACGCTGCGCTTCGATCTGAAGATCGTGCGCGAAGGCGCGGCGGCTTCGACGATGACGTTCTCGCGGGATTTCGAGCCCTGAATTGCGCAGCGGCCTGAAGGCTGCTCTACCGGTTCGTCCATGCCCGGATGATCTTCGCGATCTCGCGCACGCCGTCGGTCAGCGCCGCCGGACCCGGCTGCAGGATGATCGGCGATTTGATCTCGTGCAGTTCGCGGTCGCGCACCGCCGGAATCGCATCCCAGCCCGGACGCGCGGCGACTTTCTGCGGCCGGAATTTCTTGCCGCACCAAGAGCCGAGGATGATGTCCGGCGCGCGCCGGACCACTTCGTCCGGATCTTCGAGAATCCGCGCCTTCGCCAGCGATTCCGCCGCGCGCTCGGGGAAGATATCGTCGCCGCCGGCGATCCGCACCAGCTCCGCGACCCAGCGGATGCCGCTGATCATCGGATCGTCCCACTCCTCGAAATACACCTTCGGCCGACACGGCAGTGCCGCCGCCTGCGCGGCGATGACGTCGAGCCCGTGCTGCAGATCGTCGGCATAGGCATTCGCTTTCTCCACCGCACCGACCAGCGCACCGAGCCGGCGGATGTAATCGAGAATACCGACGACGCTGCGGTGGTTGCTGATCCACACCTCCACGCCCTGCTTGATCAGCGCCGACGCGATCTCCGCCTGGATATCGGAAAACCCGATCACGAAGTCCGGCTGCAGCTTCAGTATCTCGCCGATCTTCGCCGAGGTGAACGCACTGACCTTCGGCTTTTCCTTGCGCGCGATCGCAGGCCTGACCGTAAACCCGCTGATGCCGACGATGCGGTGCTGCTCGCCGAGCGCATACAGCACTTCGGTGGGCTCTTCGGTGAGGCAGACGATGCGTTGCGGCGGCATGCGACGGGTTCTGGCAGAGTAGATGCGATTCCAAAGTCTAACCGGTGCCCCATGCGCGTATGGCCACTGATCTTCGCGTCGATGCTGTCATTGTCCGCCTGTGACAGCGGCAAGATCGGTGCTGACGCCGGTGCCGCATCCACGACCGATACCGATGCACGCGCCCGCGGACAAGAACCCGATACAAGGGCATCAGGTGAGAGCAACCCCGATGGTGCGGTTTCCGGAACCGGACACGGCCCTGCTGCAACGCGGAGCCATGTGGCGGAGCAGGCAGATATGGACGAACTCATAGCCGCAGCCGAAGCTGCGGCATCCAATGCAACTGCGGATACGGCTTCAGCTGAACCTCCCGACCCGGTCGAAGCTGCAGAGGAAGCGGAATTGGAGCGGCAACGCACAGCCTTGCATTTGACCGTATTGGTACGCGATCACAACAACGGCAGACCCGTCGCAGGGATCCGCGTCGGCAGGGGCCGGACCGATGAAGAAGGGCGCTATGAAGAGCGGCGCGAAATGCCTCTGCCGAAAGAAAAAATCACGGCGTATTGCCCGAGCCGGGTGTTTCTTGCCCATGGTCGGCAGATTGGAGCAGCACCCATCGTTGTACGCGATGGACGTGCGGATGCGGTCATCGCGGTGGATGCCACGCAGTGCGTAGAACCACCGCTGCGAAAGCAACGCATGCGCCTCGCAGGCCTTTACACATGGGGATTCGAGAAATCCAGCTTCGTGCCCTGCGCCGGCATGCCTCCGGAAGCGACGTACTACGACATGCCAGGCCACTTCTGGGTCGATATGCCGCATGTGATCAACCGCGCTATCGAACGCGCGGCCAGTCCGAACGATGACGACCTCATGACGGGCCGGATGGTCTATGTCGAATGGCTGGGCACCACCACGGGCCCGGGCCAGTACGGGCACATGGGCATGGCGCTGTACCAGTTGGATGTCGAGGCGCTTTACAAGGTTTCGGCGACCCCGCCTGCCTCGTGCAGACCTGATGGCTTCAACGCTTATTGATACCGCCCGCTCCGCCTCCACCAGAGCGCTAAACGCTCATCGTGATGCAGGCGCTTCGACGATCACGGATACAGCATCCTCTTCGTCCAAACCCCATCCTCACCGCGCTCATAGAGATATCGTTCGTGCAGGCGGAACTGCGCGCCGTACCAGAATTCAATGCTGCGCGGCACCACGCGAAAGCCGCCCCATCGCGGCGGGCGCGGCACGTCGCGGCCTTCGAATTCACGCTCGGCATCCTCGAAGCGCTGTTCGAAGGTTTCGCGGGTGTCCAGCGTCTCCGACTGGTGCGAGGCCCAGGCGCCGAGCTGGCTGGCGCGCGGACGCATCGCGAAATACGTCCCGGCTTCGGCGCCGTCGACGATCTCGACCTCGCCCTCGACGCGCACCTGCACGCCGTCGTCGCCCAGCGCTTTCCAGAAGAACAGCAGTGCGGCGTTGGGATTCGCCTGCAACTCGCGGCCCTTGCGACCGTCGAGATGGGTGTAGAACACGAAACCGCGCGCGTCGTGCGCCTTGAGCAGCGCCATCCGCGCCGAGGGCAGGCCGCCGGGCGTGGCGGTGGCGACGGTCATCGCTGTGGGCTCGGGGATGCCGGCCGCCTGGGCCTGCGCGAACAGCGCGTCGAATGTGGCGAGGGCTTCGGCGTAAAGGGTCATGGCGGGGGGCGTCCTGATGCGGCGTTGCGCCATTGTCGCGCGATGCCGCACGGCCTGCACCTGAGCCCGATCAAAGCGCGGGACGCGCGGTGGCGCGTCCTCGCTGTGCTGCCCGATCGACTGATCGAGTGCAGCGTTACTCGACGACGAAACTCACCCGCATGTTCACCCGCCACTCGGTGACGTTGCCGGCGTCGTCGGTGACGACTTTGGTTTCGTTGACCCAGGCACCCTTGATGTTCTTGACCGACTCGGCGCACTTCTTCAGACCGCTGCGGACGGCGTCTTCGACACTGGTGTTCGAGGCGGCATTGATTTCGATGATCTTGGCGATGGACATGGGGTTGAACTCCTCGAGTGAGCCGGCAGCATGCCGGAACAGCAGGTTACGCTCCGGCTGTTAAAATCGCGGAATGAACCCCGCGCCCCACCTTGTCCTGATCGGCCCGATGGGCGCCGGCAAGTCCTCGCTCGGGCGCCGGCTCGCGCAGGCCCGGGGGCTGGCTTTCGTCGACCTGGACCGCGAGATCGAAGCCCGCGCCGGCACCGATATCCCGACCATCTTCGCCTGCGAAAGCGAAGCCGGGTTCCGGCGCCGCGAACGCGAAGCGCTTGCGGATGTGCTCGCGCGCAAAGGCTGCGTGATCGCCAGCGGCGGCGGTACGGTGCTCGACCCCGACAACCGTGCGTTGATGGGCCAGCGGGGCTTCGTGGTGTCGCTGCAGATCGATGTCGACGAACAACTGGCGCGGCTGGCCAACGACCGCAGCCGGCCGTTGCTGGCCGGCCCTGATCGGGCCGAGGTGCTGACGCGGCTCGCGAGCGAACGCGCGCCGCTGTATGCCGAAATCGCCGACCTGGAGTTTTCGCCCACCGGACTGTCGCCTGCCGACGCTGCAGTGCGCCTGGCCGATCTGCTCGACATCCACTGGCAACGCCCCGTTGCCCCTGCCGCCGCTCCGGAATCGCCATGACGACCTCCGCACTCCGCCTCGTCCATATCGGCGGCGCCCACCCGTACACCATTTCGATCGGCGACGGCCTGCTCGACGACGGTATCGCGCTGACCTCGCGAATCCGCGGTCGCCACGTCCTGATCGTCAGCGACGAACACGTCTCCCCGCTCTATGCGCGTCGGATCGAAGCCGCCCTGCACAACGTCCGACCCGATCTGCGCCTGAACCGGTTCGTGATGCCTGCCGGCGAGCAGGCCAAAACCATGGCCCATTTCAGCCAGGTCATCGATGCGCTGGCGACGTTGGGCGCGACCCGTGATGCCTGCGTGCTGGCGCTCGGTGGCGGCGTGGTCGGCGACCTTGCGGGGTTCGCTGCCGCCTGCTGGATGCGCGGTATCGATTGCCTGCAACTGCCGACCACGCTGCTGGCGATGGTCGATTCGTCCGTCGGCGGCAAGACCGCCGTGGATCTGCCGCAGGGCAAGAATCTGGTTGGCGCCTTCCATCCGCCGCGTGGCGTTTTCGCCGACACTGCCGCACTCGACACGCTGCCCGACCGGGAGTTGCGCGCCGGGCTGGCCGAAGTCATCAAGTATGGCGCGATCGTCGACGCGCCTTTTCTCGATTGGCTCGAAGCCAATACCATCCCGCTGTTGGCACGCGAGCGCGAGCCACTGATCGAAGCGATCGCACGCAGTTGCCAGCACAAGGCCACGATCGTCGAGCACGATCCCTTCGAACACGGCGAACGCGCGCTGCTGAATTTCGGCCACACTTTCGGCCACGCGATCGAGGCCGAACAGGGTTACGCCAGCCATGGCCTCGACAACGAGGCGCTCAACCACGGCGAGGCGGTCGCGGTCGGCATGGTGATGGCGGCGCGGCTGTCCGCGCAATTGGGCATGGCCCCGGCTGCCGATGCCGAGCGCCTGCGCATGCTGCTGGCCGGATTTGGCCTGCCGACCGCACTGCCAGAGGGACTGGAACCGGATCGTCTGCTGCAGCGGATGCGTCTGGACAAGAAAGCGAGCGCCAGCGGCCTGCGCTTCGTGCTCTGGGAGGCGCCAGGCACGGCACGGATCGTCTCCGATGTGCCCGAGGCCGCCGTGCTGGAAACGCTGCTGGGAAGCTGAAGTCCCGTCGGTCCCCAGGTCCGGCGGCGCGGATGGCAGCGTCACCGCTTACAATCCACCCATGCGCCTCTTCCTGCAACAACGCCCTGATGGACGCGAAGCCCCGCGCTTCGTGCAGTTGCAGTTGGAAGCCGATCTGATCGGCGGCTGGACCCTCACCCGCGAATCGGGCCAAGTCGGCGGCCGCAGCACGCTCAAACGCGAGCAGTATCTCGACCAGGCTTCCGCGCTGACCGCCTTCGAGCGTGCCCGCGACCAGACGCTGAAGAAAGGGTTCCAGTTGATGTTCGCGCAAGGCGTCGACGCGCCGAACTGAGCCTCCTTTCCTGCTCTCCACCACTCGCTTTTATCCAGCCGCTTCCATCCAGGACCTCCGCTTGATCACCGACACCACCCCCAGCAACGACCGTTTCCTGCGCGCGCTCCGCCGCGAACCCGTCGACCGCACCCCCGTCTGGTTGATGCGTCAGGCTGGCCGCTATCTGCCGGAATACCGCGCCACCCGCAAGCGCGCCGGCAGTTTCCTGGCGATGGCGAAGAATCCCGACCTCGCGTGCGAAGTCACCCTGCAGCCGCTGGCGCGTTTCCCGCTGGATGCGGCGATCCTGTTCTCCGACATTCTCACCGTGCCCGACGCAATGGGCCTCGGCCTGTATTTCGCCGACGGCGAAGGCCCGAAGTTCGAGCGCCCTGTCCGTACCGCAGAAGACGTGGCAAAACTTGCGGTGCCGGACATGGAAACCGAGCTGCGTTACGTGATGGACGCGGTGCGCGTCATCCGTCGCGAACTGGACAACCGGGTGCCTTTGATCGGCTTCTCCGGCAGTCCGTGGACCCTCGCCTGTTACATGGTCGAAGGCGGCGGCAGCGACAATTTCTCGAAAATCAAGGCGATGGCCTTGAACGCGCCGGATCTGCTGCATCGGATCCTCGCGGTGAACACCGATGCGGTCATCGCCTACCTGTCCGCACAACGCGCGGCCGGCGCGCATGCACTGCAGGTGTTCGACACCTGGGGTGGCGCACTGAGCCCGGCGATGTATCGCGAATTTTCCCTGCCGTATCTGACGCGGATCGCACACGAACTCGAACGCGGTGCAGGCGCGGCACGCACGCCACTCATCCTGTTCGGCAAAGGCAACGCACCGTATCTGGAAGCGCTCGCAGCATCCGGCACCGAAGGCGTCGGCGTGGACTGGACGGTGGAGTTATCCGAGGCCGCACGCCGCACCCATGGCAAAGTCGCGCTGCAGGGCAACCTGGACCCTGCCGTGCTGTACGGCAACCCCGATGCGATCCGCGAACAGGTGCGCCAAGCGCTCGACAGCTACGCCGAAGGCAACGGCGGCTCACGCGACGGCCACATCTTCAATCTCGGCCACGGCATGTCGCCGGACATGGACCCCGAACACGTTGCCGCGCTGGTGCAGGCGGTGCATGAGATCAGCGCACGCTGATCAGTTCGTTTCGATGCGCTCCGCGAGTCGATCGTGCAGCGCATCGCCCAGCGCATCTCCCGTCAGCGGCTTGCGCAGGAATGCATCGAAGCCAGCGTCTTTCGCATCCGACTCCGCATCGCTGTCCGCACGTGCGCTGATCGCGATCATGGGTGTCGTCCAACCCTGCGCGCGCAGATGACGCGCGAGCGTAAGACCATCCATCCCTGGCAGATCCAGATCGAACAAAGCGATATCGAAACTGCCTGTCGCGATTTCGGTCAATGCCGCCAGCGCATGTCCGGCGTGCGTCACGCGATGTCCCTGCGCCTGCAACATGCCGACAAGCACATCAGCGACGATGACATCGTCCTCGACCAGGAGCACGTCACGGGCCGTCCGAACGCCCCCTTCCTGCTGCCGGAGATGCATCAGCGTACTCACGGTCGTTGCACGGTCCAACGGCAGCCGCACGGTAAAGCGAGTCCCCTCCCCGGGCACGCTGTGCAGTTCGATGCCACCGCCCATCGCCAATGCCAATTCCTCGCAGATCGCAAGCCCGAGCCCACTGCCACCATAGCGACTCGCGGTGCGTGCGCCTTCCGCTTGCTCGAAACGTCGGAACAAGCGCTGCTGCTGTTCGGCATCGAGGCCGGGGCCGGTATCGCTCACAACCAGGCGCAGTCCATGCGGCATCGCCGCTTCGATCGACAATGCAACCTCACCGCGCTCGGTGAACTTCACGGCGTTACCGAGAAGGTTGAGCAGAATCTGCCGGATCCGGGTCGGATCGCCGCGCCAACCGCCTCCAGCATCCGGCGCGATGTCGACACGAAGCGCCAAACCCTTACGATCGGCCAAAGAACGCATCAACGCCGCCACCTCTTCCACCAATGCGTCGAAATCGAAATCGACGACATCAAGCTCAAGGCGCCCCGCTTCGATACGTGCGAGATCCAACGCATCGTTCACGAGCCGCAACAGATGTTCGCCAGCACGGCGAATCGAATGCACCTGCCCCTGCTGATTGGTATCGAGCGATGTCGATAACAGCAGTTCGCTCATGCCGAGTACGCCGGTCATCGGGGTACGCACCTCATGACCGAGATTCGCGAGAAAACGACTTTTCGCCTGCGATGCCTGCTCAGCGACCTCTCGTTTCTGCGCGATCATCTGGTACTCATGGCGCCGCTTGAGTCGAATACGATAGAGATGAGCAGCCCACCAGAACAGCATCGCAAGCGCAATGGCATAGCAAACCAGCGCCCACCACTGTTGCCACCAGGGCGCTTGCACCAATATCTCGACCCGCCTGATCGGAGACCAGACACCGTCGGCATTCGCCCCCTGCACCTCAAGAACATAATGGCCGGGCGACAGCGCGGAAAATATACGTTCTCCACGACTGCCTTGATCCACCCAATCGGGATCATAACCACTCAATCTGAACCGGTAACGATAAGCCGCCGGATCGGAGAACGACATGATCCGGGCGACAATCCTGAGATCGCGATCGTCCGGCTGCATGACTGCGTGCAGATCCGCGTTGCCGTGTCGCGAAAAGGCAACAGTATCTTCCCCACGCCGCAGCTCGATCGTCTCGATCCCCAACGCGGACGCACGCGGCGCCGGCAACGGCTGATCAGGATCGAACATGACGACCCCTTCTTTGGAAATGGCAATGGCCGGCCCACCAGCCCTTCTTTTCAACACATCAACGGTAAAGTCAAGGCCCGGCAAACCGTCTCTCAATCCGAACAGGCGCGCGCGACGTTGTTTGGAGTCATATTGAACCAAACCTCGAACCGTGTTCAGCCATATGTTCCCGACGGGAGTCACGAGCACACTTCGCGTTTCCACGGACGGCAATCCTTCCTGCGACGTCACGCGCTCGCGCAATCGAAGCACGGCGCCATCCCAGTCGTAGCGCTCGAGGCTTCCGAAACGAGCAACCCATAACTGGTCGGAAGACGCAAAGTCGAGGCTGTAGACGTACTCGCCTGCAGGCAGCGGAACACGGACGAATCGAACCCCATCCCATCGTCTCAAATCTTTTCCATCGCTGTACCATGGCGATCCATCCGGTGAAAATCTCAAGTCTATGAAAGCTTCCGCCTCTTGCCCCAAAGTCTCCTCCGGTAAAAACTCTTTGATCAGCCTGCCTTTTCTCGAGTAGACCAATATCCCGCCGCCAAGTAAAGAAATCCATACGCGGCCATTCGCACAGCGCACAGACTCGTGCTTTTCCTTGTTGCTTTCAGAAAAAAATGCCCTATATCGTGCCAAATTATTCGAATCAATGTCTAAAATCGAGACTCCAACATCATCCACAATCCATAGCTTCCCATCCGAACAACTGGTAAAAACCAGGCGGCCGCTTAGAAAATTTCGTTCTAATTTCGAGATTTTCTTGAAATCATTGAAATATCCATCAGATAGATATAATCCACCTCCTGTTAATATTTCAATTTTATTATCAAAACTAATTTCAACGCCATGGATGTCAACATTTTTTTCGGTAAACCCTTCCGGAAATCTCCAAAAAAAATCATTTCCGTAAGAGAGATAAAACAAACCTTCAGAATAACTAGCAAACCAAACACCTTCCTCATGGTCCTTTAGAATCCTGCTTACACCACTATCAATCTCAAGATCATCAGCTTTACCCCCATTGATAGCGGGAGTTGAAATTATTCGATACAAGCCGTAATAACTACCTATCCATCGATAACCATTGCGCGCATTTAACACCACCGAACGGCGTGACATTTTTGAATTTAATGATGGAACAAACTGCAACTCGCCACTTGCGTCAACAAGAAACAGGCCTTTATCAGCCCCCACCCAAATCGCGGCGTCTTCATCTGGCGAAAACATCAGCACAGCACCTCCAAGAGTCCTTTCTTTGTGAATTTCAAATGGATTAGAATACTTATTATCTGGATCTCCTCGCCACAAGCCCCTATTTGTTCCGATCAATAAATCGCCAGAAGGCATCACTTTAATTGCTAAAGGAATACGCCCGGCTAAATATGATCGGCCTCCAGAAATTACATGAAGCCGTTCAACCATCATATCTAGTCTAATTCGGCATACATCTCCCGTACGATTACCAATCCAAATCACACCTTCCGGCGTGGAAGTCATTGCTGTGATGTCGATGCCACATCGAGCCGCATCGCCACGGAACTGGATTGTCCTAGGGACTCGATGATCAGCGTCAAGGACGCTCAGCGCGAACCACGTCGCCGCCCATACACGGTCCGCAGAATCCACGTGGACCAAAGTCACTTCGTTGTCCGGCAGCGAAACAGGATCGCCAACGACACGGCGCCAGTAGCGGAAACTCGTCCCGTCGTACCGCGCCAAACCGTCGCCAGTTGCCACCCAGACGTATCCTTGGCGATCGATTGCCAAGTCGTTGATCGTCGACGACAAGCCTTGCTCAACGCCGAACCGGATGAAGCGCGGCTCCCGTTGACCCGCCCCGGTGACAGGCGCTGCGGCCATGACTTGGCCCACGAACACCGGCAACAGCACTGCGCATTCCAGTGCGGCAATCGCAATCCTGCGCCAAGCTCCCTTCAGCATCCTTCCCCCTTGAGTCCCGTGGCACGCATCGCCGTGCAATGCTTCATTGCATTTGCGGACAGGCATATCCTGCGTCATCCGCCTAGAATCGGGCAATCCTACCGCAGGGCCATTTCATGCCGTTCGCCTGTCGCTACCTTTTCGCGATCGCCACGGGCCTCTGCCTGTTCAGTGGCAAGGCCATCGCCGCAGACCCCGTTCGCTACAACCTCGACCCCGTGCATACCCGGGTGATGTTCGCGATCGACCATGCCGGGTTCTCGAAAGCGATCGGTACCGTATCCGGCAGCACCGGCAGCCTGATCTTCGATCGGGAGCACTGGCGCGATGCAAAATTGTCGGCCTCGGTACCGCTGGCCAGCATCGACCTCGGTGATGTCGGGTGGAACAAAGCGGCGTTGGCGCGAAATCTTCTGGATGCTGCCGCCCACCCGACAGCCGAGTTCGTATCGACCCGCGTCGACCCCGTCTCACCCGATCGCGCTGCCGTCCATGGCAGGCTCACGCTGCATGGGGTCTCGCATGAGATCAGGCTGGACGTGAAGCTCAACGCCATCAAGCGCCATCCGCTGCCGCCGTTCCGGCGGACGGTCGGGTTCTCGGCCACGGCCACCCTCAGCCGCAAAGCCTTCGGAATCGACGCCTGGCCGAGCCTGATCGGCGATTCGGTGGAACTGCGGATCGAGGCCGAAGCGACCCGAAGCCGGGCCGATGACGAACCCGACGCAACCGATGCCCCGGATGACGACTCTATCCCCATGGACAACCCCTCCACCGAAGCAGAACCCAAGAAACCGGAATCTTCACCATGACCTTGAAAAACACCATCGACCGCTGGGGCGGCATCAGCCAACTGCTGCACTGGGCCGTCGCGGCCCTCATTCTGGTGATGGCCTATCTGGGTCTGACGATGGGCGATCTGCCCAACGGGCCCGACAAAATCAAGACTTATGCGCTGCACAAATCGATCGGCATCACGATTCTCGCGCTGGTCGCGCTGCGCGTGTTTTGGCGTGTGTACGCAGGCACGCCACGCCCGATACCCGGCTCGCCGCGCTGGCAGGAGCGTATCGCTGCGCTGACCCACGCTGGCATCTATACGTTGCTCTTCGCCATTCCGATCAGCGGCTGGGTGTTGAACTCGGCGGCAGGTTTTCCGCTGCAGTGGTTCGGTCTGATCAACCTGCCGCATATCGTCGGCGAGAACCACGACCTGCACGAACTGGCGGAGGAGGCGCACGAAATCATGTTCTGGGTACTCGCGCTGCTGGTCGTAGCCCATGCAGGCGCGGCCTTCTACCACCACCTCTTCCAGCGCGATGCAACGCTCGCGCGCATGCTCCCCAAAGGCTGGCTGCGTACCGACGATGCGACCATCACCCCCCGCACAAAGGATTCCGACCATGTCGCGTAAATTCGCACGTACGCTTTTGAACGCCACGCTCCCCATGGGCCTGCTGCTCAGCGGTCCCAGCTTCGCCGCCGACTACGCCCAGGCCGCTGGTTCAACCCTCGGCTTCTCCGGCAAGTATCAGGGCGAAGCGTTCAACGGCCAGTTTCCCGGATTCGCCACCACGTTTTCGTTCGATCCTGCAAAGCTGGCGGGCGCGAAACTCGATGTGACCATCCCTCTGGCCACAGCGACCACGCGCAACGCCGATTACGACAGCGAACTGCAAGGCGTTTCGTTTTTCAACAGCAAGAAATTTCCGCAGGCGCATTACGCCGCGACGAAGTTCCGCGTCCTTGGCGTCAACAAATATGCCGCCGACGGCATGCTGAGTCTACGCGGCGTGAGTAAACCGGTGACGTTGACGTTCACCTGGACCGCAGGCACGAAACCAGTGCTTGTAGGCACGGCCGTCATCAAACGCCTGGATTTCGGAGTTGGAAGCGGCGATTGGGCAGATGTCGGTGTGATCCCTAACGACATCAAGGTCACCACCAAAGTGGTCTTCCAACCGAAGTAAGCGCGAACTGAAGCGGCGCCCGCCATTCATTTCGCGGGCGTCTCCGCGGGCATCGGCCACAGCGAATAAACGAAAGCGCCGAGCATGTCGCCAGCGCGTTTGTTCTTGTGGCAACCCAGACACTCGCCACCCGCACGGATCGCGCCGACTACCCTCAGACCGTTGCCCTGCTTCTCGACGATCAGTCGTCGACCCGCATCGAGATCACGGAGCGCCTGTTTCTCCCACGCCGTCATCCCGCGACCTGCCGTTCGTGGTGGCGGTGGCCTTTCCTTGTTCCGCTGATGGAAAATCGACATTTCATTCGAGAACACGCGCGGCGGATTGTGCTTGGCAACACCGATCAATTCGAGGTTCGCGACGAACCAGCGCGAATCACCGACCGGGCGATGCATCACTCTCGACATCGCAGGCAACCTGGTCTGGCCGAACCCTTCGCTGTCGATGAAAGCCAGCACGTAATCGTCGTGCATCCGCAGCAGCTCGCGCGGCGGGCCCTCTCGCCCCACCGCAGACGACCAGCCGACGACGGCGGCGGCCGCAGCCAGCACCATCAGCCCCACATGCAGTCCATTCGTTCGCATCGCTCGCCCCTTGCTCATCATCGTCGTGCTGGGTGCAACGTAGCACATGGTCATCACCGGAATTACACATGGGCACAACCGTTCAAACCGGCGTCGGCGACGACCCTGCATTCAGCGCAACAACCGCCCACGCCTCGAATGGCCAATCCAGTTCCGTACCATCGACTTCATCCCGCAGCACCGGTACCCGGCTTCCAAACCTCGCTTCGAGTATCTGGCTCTCATCGATGAAGACACTCTCGAAGGTCTCCAGCCGCGCCTCGGCCAGCACCGCCAGCGCCAGATCGCACAGATGACAATCGTCGCGCTGGTAGAGGACGAAGCGGGGAGCGGAGGGGACCATACGCTGGCGTCTCTACGGAGAAGGAAATGCGGCATAGAATACGGCCACCACACACGAAAGGGGGATCGTCCATGTCGTCCATGTCTTACGCGCTCGTCAGCTATACCGTCCGTGATTACGCCCGCTGGCGCGCCGTGTTCGACGACGACACTGTCGTGCAACGTCACGCAGGGGTCTTCGTCCGCCACACGTTGCACGACGACAAGAACGAAACCCGGATCACGCTGATCGCACAGGTCAAGGATCGCCGCAGGGCCATCGAACTCTCATGCCGCAAGGATCTGCCCAAGCTCATCGAAAAGGCCGGTCTGCTGCGCGACACCATCGAATACAAGTGGCTTTGCGAGCAATAAGTGGCCGTCAGCACCTTCGACCTGTTCAAGATCGGTATCGGCCCGAGCTCATCGCATACGGTCGGGCCGATGCGCGCGGCATGCCGTTTCGCGCACCGCTGGCTGGAAGAGAGCGATAACCTCTCCCGCACCGCGCGCGTGCGGGCCGAGGTTTTCGGCTCGCTCGCGCTCACCGGTCGCGGCCATGGCACCGACAAGGCGCTTTTGATGGGGCTCGAAGGCCATTGGCCGAACGCCATCGATCCGGACATCATTCCCGCCACGCTGGCGCGGATTCGCGGAGAAAAGAAGATCCGCCTGCTGGGCCGCCATGAGATCGCCTTCGACGAGAAGCACGACCTGATTCTGAACAAACGCCAGAAGCTGCCGTTCCACACCAACGGCATGCGCTTCACCGCCTACGACGCCGCAGGCGCGGAAGTCGCCACCCGCGACTATTACTCGGTCGGCGGCGGTTTCGTGGTCAATCAGGATGAAGCGGCCGAAGACCGGATCGTCGCGGACACCACCGAATTACGGCACCCGTTCGCGAGTGGTGCTGCCCTGCTGCAGCAGAGCGAACGCAGCGGGCTCAGCATCTCGGCACTGATGTTCGACAACGAACGTCACTGGCGCAGCGACGACGAGATCCGCGACGGGTTGCGGGACATCTGGAACGCGATGCAAGCCTGCGTGCAGCGCGGCATCCGCGAAACCGGAACCCTGCCCGGCGGCCTGCACGTCGTACGTCGCGCACCGAGCCTGTACGCGGAACTGTCGTCGAAACCGGAAGCCGCGATGCGAGACCCGCTGACCGTGCTCGATTGGGTCAATCTCTACGCGCTCGCGGTCAACGAGGAAAACGCCGCCGGCGGCCGGGTCGTCACCGCACCCACCAACGGGGCCGCCGGTATCATCCCCTCGGTATTGCATTACTACGACCGTTTCTGCGCAGGTGCGAACGAACAGGGCGTCTTCGATTTCCTGCTTACGGCATCGGCGATCGGCATTCTCTACAAGGAAAACGCCTCGATCTCCGGCGCCGAAGTCGGCTGTCAGGGAGAAGTCGGCGTCGCCTGCTCGATGGCCGCCGCAGGCCTCACCGCCGCGCTGGGCGGCACCTCCGGGCAGATCGAAAATGCCGCCGAAATCGGCATGGAGCATAACCTCGGCCTCACCTGCGACCCGATCGGCGGCCTTGTGCAGATCCCCTGCATCGAGCGCAATGCGATGGGCGCGGTGAAGGCGATCAACGCTTCGCGCATGGCGCTGCGCGGCGACGGTCAACACAAGGTTTCGCTGGATAAAGTCATCAAGACCATGCGCGACACCGGCCGCGACATGCAGGACAAGTACAAGGAAACGTCGCGCGGCGGATTGGCGGTGAATGTGATCGAGTGCTGACGTTGTTATCGGCCGTCTATGCGCACGATGCGATGTTCAGCACATCACCCAACAAGGCTGCCGCGGTAATCTCCGCACCCGCACCCGGCCCCTGGATCACCAACGGCTGTTCGTCATAGCGATCCGACCAGATCGCGACGCGATTGTCGGTACCTGTACCGATGGCCAGCGGATGATCGTCGGGCAGTGATTCGAGGCCCACGCGTGCTTCGCCGTTTTCCAGTCGGGCGATGAAGCGAATTTTTTCTCCCCGCTGGTGAGCGATGGCGAAGCGTTGGCGCATCGGCGCGTCCAGCGACGGCAGAACGGCGTCGACATCAGCGACGTCAGCTTCGGCCAAGTCCGGCGTCAGCATCGAGGCGACAGTGAGGTTGTCGCTATCCAGTTCATACCCAGCCGCGCGCGCAAGAATCAGCAATTTCCGGCGCACATCCTCGCCACTGAGATCGTCGCGGGGGTCGGGCTCGGTGTAACCGGCATCGCGCGCCTGGCGCACGAAGCCCGAAAACGGCCGCAGCCCATCGTAATGATTGAACAGCCACGCCAGCGAACCCGACAGCACACCGGCGATCGCGTGGATGCGATCCCCGCCATCCTGCAGGGCGCGGATCGACTGCAGCAGAGGCAAGCCTGCTCCGACCGTGGCGGAGTCGCCGTAAAGGGTACCTCCACTAGCGCAGGCATCGCGAATGTCTTTCCAGCGCGCAAGCGAAGCACCCTGCCCCAGTTTGCATGCTGTGACCACATGAATGCCATGCTCCAGCCAGCGTGCGTGGCGCGCGGCGACGGCTTCGCTGGCCGTCGCGTCGATGATGATCCGAGTGCCGCGATCGCCCAGCGCCGGCGTGATTGCCTGCAGCGATGTCGTGACGTCAAGCGCGCTTCCCTCGCGGGAATTCGCGCGCAGAACCGCATCCGCGAACGATGCCGGCTGGAATCCGTATCGCGAATTGGCCGCATAGCGCAGCGACAATCGCTCGCCGAACGCCGTGCCTTCCCACCCTGCCAGTCGCGCGAGGACCGCTTTGCCCACCACACCCGTTCCGAGCAGCGCGATCCGCGCAGGGGCCGATCGCGACGGGACGGGCTTGCGCGTCGCGGCGACAGCATTCATATCACGGCTTGTTTCGGCTGCGTTTTACCAGTCTCGATGGCATCGAGTGCACGATCCAATGCCGCCGCGATGTCGGCAACGAGATCATCGACATGTTCGATGCCCACCGACAAGCGCAGCAATCCGTCGCCGATGCCTGCTGCCGCACGCGCCTCGGCGGTCATCGCCGCGTGGGTCATGGTCGCCGGGTGCGCGATCAGGCTTTCCACGCCGCCAAGCGATTCGGCGAGCGTGAAATAATCGAGACCCTCGATGAATGCGCGCACCGCTGCCTCGCCGCCTTCGAGTTCCAGGCTCAGCATCGCGCCGAAGCCGTACTGCTGGCGCGCGGCCACCGCATGGCCGGGATGCGAGACCAGGCCCGGGTAATGCAGGCGACGCACCGCAGGATGGTCGTCCAACAGTTCGACCAGCGCAGCGGTGTTTTCCTGATGCACGCGCAGACGTGCATCGAGGGTGCGCAGACCGCGCAGCGTCAGGAAGCTGTCGAACGGCGCGCCGGTGATACCCAACGCGTTCGCCCACCAGACCAACTGCGTATGCTGCTCTGCGTCCTTCGCGATCACCGCGCCGCCGACCACATCGCTGTGTCCGTTGATGTACTTGGTCGTCGAATGCACGACGAAATCCGCACCGAACGCGATCGGGGTCTGCAGCGCGGGCGAGAGGAAGGTGTTGTCGACCACCGTCAGCGCGCCGACCGCATGCGCCGCTTCGATCACGAAGCGCAGATCGGTGATGCGCAGCAGCGGATTCGATGGCGTTTCGATCCACACCACCGCCGGTTTCGTCGCCAACGCTTCCGCCAGCGCACGCGGATCGGTGAAGTCGATGGTCTGCAGTTCGAACGCGCCCTTGTTCGCAAGCGCGTTGAACAGGCGCCAGCTGCCGCCGTAGGCGTCGTGCGGCACCACCAATCGTTGACCCGGCTTCAGCAGCGCGTGCAGCAGCAGCGTGATCGCCGACATGCCGGTGGATGTGACCACCGCGCCTGCGCCGCCTTCCAGTTCCGCCAGCGCTTCGGCCAGCAGGTCGCGGGTCGGGTTGCCGCTGCGGGTGTAGTCGTACTGCCGCTTTTCGCCGAAACCGGCGAAGCTGAAGTTCGACGACAGCACCAGCGGCGGTGTCACTGCACCGAACGCGGTGTCGCGGTCGATTCCGGCGCGCACCGCATGGGTCGATGCGCGCGCGCGGCGGCGCGGCGGCTGATCGATCGTGCCCGCGCTCATGCCACACCTCCGCAGACGCCATGCAGCGCATGTTCGAGGATGTTGCCGATCTCTCGCGTTTCGGTGAGGAAGGCGTCGTGACCGAATTTGGAACGCAGCACGCGGATCTCGCTGCGCGGCAGCGCTTCGGCCAGCGCGAACATATCTTCCAGCGGAACCAGCCGGTCTTCGGTGATGGCGACGACGGTCGTCGGTACCGGCACGGTGCGCGGATCGATGGCATGCAGATCGATGGATTCGGACAGCCGCAGGAATGCGGTCGGCGACGTGCGTGCGACCCAGGTCGCGGCGCAGTGTTCGAGATAATCTTCCGCAGCCACACGCACGCGGCCATTCGACACTGTCGGCGCATCGGCGAAGCGTTCGGCGAATTCTTCCGGAGTGCGATAGCTGAGCATCGCCAACTGCCGCGCCAGTGCGAGTCCCTGCGACTCGTCGCACTGCAGCTGACCCAGCGCCACCGCCTGGCGCTGCAGCGCACGCCACGCGCTGGCGTACGGATGCGAACGGTGCGCGCCGCTGATCGCGACCAGCTTGCACACGCGCCGGGGATGACGTGCGCAAAAATGCAGACCGACCATCGCACCGTAGGAACTGCCGACGAATGCGGCAAGCTTCTCGATGGACAGCGCATCGAGCACCGCCGCGATCGCATCGGCCTGATCGGCACTGTCGACCGGTACGTCGAGCTGGCCGTCGGCACCGAGCCAATCGATCGCGAGCAGCCGCACCCGCGTGGTATCGAGACCCACGCCGCTCTGCGTTTGCCACCAACCGGCTTCGGGAAAGGCATCGCTTGCGACGGCGTGGCGGTGCGCGGATATCCCGCCTGCGGCCAACACGACCGGCGCGTTGGCTGGACCGACGAGTTCGTAGGCGATCTCCACACTGCGCACGCCAGCATGTCGAAGCGCCAGCGTCGTACGCACGCATCCACGAATCGCGATCGGGGCATCGGTGAAGGATGTCTGGAAGCACTCGGGCGACGGCCGGCACGCGACGGTGCGGGGTTGCGAGTAAGCAGCGAGGGTCATGGCGGTCTCCGGGGCGATAGGGCCATCGAAGCCGCGGGGAGACCGGAGGGAAGCTGCTGCGCACGGATGACGAAGACACGACCGCGACGCGCAACCATCTTCACGGCGGACACAGGGTCCCCGCAGGAGTTGGCACCTTGTGGAAGCGTCGCGTTGGCGATGCCTCCATCAGGTTGCCCCGGCGTCTTCGGGCCTGTCCCTCAGCCGGTCTTGATGGATGGCCGCAGCTTGCCCGAGGTTTTCGATACTGTCAATCGCTTCATGCGGATGAAGCGATGACCTTGGTCGCATCCTGTTCGCAGCCCTTCCGATTCGGCGATAATTCGAGCGATGCGCATGTCACATTTCCGGCCGCTGGCCGCCTTGACCCTCCTCTTCATGACCGCCGCCTGCGCGGCCAAGGCCCCGCAGGATCGCCCTGCGCCGCGCCCGGCGCCGAAGGTGGTCGCTGAAGCCTATGTGTCGCCCGAAGCTTCGGGCGAAGAGTTCGATTCTCTCGCCACCTGGCGTCATCCCGACGGCACGACTTGGCTCATCGCGACGGCAAAGTCCACGCATCGTCTCGTGATCTTCGACGCCGACATCGGCACGCGCCTGCGCGAGATCGGCAGCAAAGGCTCGGAGCCCGGGCAGTTCATCCGTCCGAACGGTATCGCCGTTCTCGGAAACCGGCTGTTCGTGGCCGAACGCGACAATCGCCGCGTGCAGGGGTTCTCGCTCCCGGATTTCCGCCCGCTCGGCAGTTTCGGACAGAACGAACTGCGCTCGCCCTACGGCCTGTGGCTGAATCCAACCGCCGGGGACGCCGTCGATGTCTATGTCACCGACAACTTCATGGAAGGGCCGCGATACGAAATCGTACCGCCGCTGGAACAACTCGACCAGCGCGTGCGCCGCTACCGGCTCCGCTTCGATGCGACCGGCGTCTTGACCGCCGAGACCCTCGGCAGCTTCGGCGACACCGGCGAAGCGACCGCGCTGCGGATCGTCGAATCGCTCGCAGGCGACGCACGACGCAGAATGCTGCTGATCGCCGACGAGGACACCCGACGCGAATCGACACTGCGCGAGTACGACCAGAACGGAAAATCCACTGGACGCAGCGTGCCGCCCGCAAGTTTCGCAGCCGAAGCCGAGGGCGTGGCGCTCTGGGCCTGCGGCCGCAGGCGCGGCTATTGGATCGCGGTGGATCAGTTGCCGGCATTGACCGTATTCCATCTGTTCGACCGCGCAACGCTTGCCATGCGCGGCAGCTTCACCGGCGCCACCGTCGCCGCGACCGACGGCATCAGTCTGCGCACGGCGGCAAGCCATCGCTTTCCCAACGGCGCGCTGTTCGCGGTGCATCGCGACAAGTCGGTCGCGGCGTTCGACCTGCGCGATATCGTCGCGGCACTGAAGCTCGACCGCAGCTGCCTCTAGCATCATGCGAACCCGTGGTTGGATGTTGTTGCTGCTGGTGATCTGCTGCATGGGCGCGGCGCAGGCCGGCGACCTGTTCCGGTGGAAGGAACGCAAAAGCGGGCAGCGCGACGCTGACCGTGCGCCGGAACATGTCGTTCCGCAGCCGCCGTCGGAAAGGCGCGGTCCGATGACCGGCGAGCGCGTACCGGTCGCGCGGATGCGCTTCGAACGACGCGCCGATGCCATCGAAGTCTGGGTCGACAACAACCTCGCAGGGCCGATCGAAGTGCTGCTGCGCCCACAGCAGGGCACGATCGCGAGCGCCAACCCGCCGCTGCCCGCGCGCGCCGTGGTGGCCGCACTGCAGCGGACGCTGGTCACGCGTCTGGGGCCCAAGACCACGGCCGAGCTGTGGTTGGATGTGACCCCCGGCTCCCCCAACGCGCAGCCGAAGGATGTCGAATACGGATATCCGCTGCGCACCACGGAACTGCAGGTCGAACAGGGCTGGGGCGGCGTCTACAGCCACAGCGACGACCAGAATCGCCACGCCGTGGATTTCGCCGCCGAGATCGGCACGCCGGTGCTTGCCGCCCGCGCGGGCACGGTGATGGAGGTCGAAAGCGATTTCGCGCGTGCCGGACTCGACACCGAACAATACGCGCGCAGCGCCAACTTCGTGCGCATCGTCCATGACGACGGCACGATGGCGCTGTATGCGCATCTCCAGCAGGACGGTGTGTTCGTGCGCGCAGGTCAGCATGTGCGCAAGGCCGAAGTGATCGGGCTGTCGGGCAACACCGGCTTCACCACCGGCCCGCACCTGCATTTCGCGGTGCAGGCGAACCGCGGCATGAAGCTCGAATCGATTCCGTTCCGGATGTTCGGCCCTCAGGGCATCCTGAGGTTCACCGAACCCCGATAGCGTGCGCCTTGGCGCACCGATGCTTTTGATTCACCGGTTTCAAAGGCCGCCGGTTTCAAAGCCCGCTGATTTCAAAGCCGGCTGATTTCAAAGCCCGATGCGTCAGGCGCATCCTATCGACGATGTCGCATCCACACCGGCTTGAGCTTCGCGATGCGCTTGTGCGCCGGGCAATCCTCGCGATGCGCACCGGGCAGATAGCCCAGACTCATCAGGAACTCGCCGACGATTTCGCCGCCGGTGAAGCGGAAACTTTTCTTGAACAGCTTCACCCACGCGGCTTTGTCGCGCAGTGCGCCGTCAAGCATCGCGTGCGCGTCCAGCCAGTCCGCGAAGCCGCCGTGCGAATCGCGCAGTGCTCGAATCATCTGCGCGTTGTGGATCGCGGCGTCGACCTTGAGCCGGTTGCGGATAATCCCGGGATCGGCGAGCAATCGCGTACGTTCGGCCTCCCCGTAAGCCGCGACGATGTCCACATCGAAACCGTCGTAGGCGCGGCGGAAACCATCGCGCTTCTTCAAGATGGTCTCCCAGCTCAGGCCGGCCTGGTTGATCTCCAGGATCAGCCGCTCGTACAGCGCCGACTCGTCGCGGGTCGGTACGCCGTACTCGTGGTCGTGGTAAGGCCCGTGGACGGGGTGGCCGGGGGCGAAATCGCAGTAGGTCGACATGCCGTCAAGCATAGCGCGCCCGCCTGCCAGAGCCTGTCAGCAGGCAGCCGCCCGTATAATTCGCCTCTCCTCAGCTGCGTTCCGGCACCCAGGCGCCGATGTCCCCATGTCCGATGTCTCCACCGAAGCCGCGCGCCGGCGCACTTTCGCGATCATTTCGCACCCCGACGCCGGCAAGACCACGCTGACCGAAAAGCTGCTGCTGTTCGGGGGCGCGATCCAGATGGCGGGCTCGGTCAAGGGCCGCAAGGCCGCCCGCCATGCGACGTCCGACTGGATGGCGCTGGAAAAAGAGCGCGGCATCTCGGTGACGTCGTCGGTGATGCAGTTCCCTTACGAGGGCCGCATCGTCAATCTGCTCGACACCCCCGGCCACGCCGACTTCGGCGAAGACACCTATCGCGTGCTGACCGCAGTGGACTCGGCGCTGATGGTGATCGACGTGGCCAAGGGCGTCGAGGAGCGCACGATCAAATTGATGGAAGTCTGCCGGCTGCGCGACACGCCGATCATGACCTTCATCAACAAGCTCGACCGCGAGGGCAAGAATCCAATCGATCTGCTCGACGAGGTGGAATCGGTACTCGGCATCCAGTGCGCGCCGATCACCTGGCCGATCGGCATGGGCTCGCGGTTGAAGGGTGTCGTCCACCTGTTGACCGGCGAAGTGCATCTGTACGAAACCGGCCGCAATTTCACCCGCCAGGATTCGACGATTTTCGCGTCGATCAACGACCCCGCACTGGAAGCGCGTATCGGCCCCGAAATGTTGCGCGAGGTACGGGAGGAACTGGAGCTCGTGGAAGGCGCGTCGCATCCGTTCGACAAAGCGGCCTATCTCGCGGGCAAGCAGACGCCCGTGTCCTTCGGTTCCGCGGTCAACAACTTCGGTGTGCAGCTGCTGCTCGACTTCTTCGTCGAACACGCGCCTTCGCCAAGAGTGCGCGCAACCACAGGCCGCGACGTGCAGCCGGACGAAGAAAAGCTCACCGGCTTCGTGTTCAAGATCCAGGCGAACATGGACCCGCAGCATCGCGATCGCGTCGCGTTCATGCGTATCTGCTCGGGCCAGTTCACCGCCGGCATGAAAACCCTGCACGTGCGCACCGGCAAGGATATGAAACTGGCGAACGCGCTGACCTTCATGGCCAGCGATCGCGAGATCGCGGAAACCGCGTGGCCGGGCGACGTCATCGGCATCCACAACCACGGCACCATTTCCATCGGCGACAGTTTCACCGAAGGCGAGAACCTCAGTTTCACCGGCATCCCGAACTTCGCGCCCGAACTGTTCCGCCGCGCGCGCCTGCGCGATCCGCTCAAACTCAAACAACTGCAGAAAGGGCTTGCGCAGCTGTCGGAAGAAGGCGCGACCCAGTTCTTCCGTCCGCTGATGAGCAACGACCTGATACTCGGCGCGGTCGGCGTGCTGCAGTTCGACGTCGTCGCGTATCGGCTGAAGGACGAATACGGCGTGGACGCTTCGTTCGAGCAGGTGCAGGTGTCGACCGCACGCTGGATCCGCTGCGAGGACGCTAAAAAACTGGAAGAGTTCCGCGACAAGAACGCGATGAATCTCGCCGTCGACGCTGCCGGGCAACTGGTCTATCTCGCGCCAACCCGGGTGAACCTGCAGCTCGCGCAGGAGCGTGCGCCGGCAGTGACCTTCATGGCGACGCGCGAACATGCGCACGCGGTTTCCATCGACTGAATGAGCTGAAGGGCTCAACGCCATCCGCATGCTCGACACGATCCGCCAGTGGTGGCACTACCTGCTGAGCAAGCGCAGCGAAGTCGCGCAGATGGACTACAAGGATGCGTACATGGCGAAAGTGGTCATGGACATCCATCGCAAGCGCACCGGAAAACGGCTGGTGCAGTTGCCGCTGGCGCTGCTCGACCCGATCCACCGCATCGACCGCGACTCCGCGCTGCGCAGCGCCCGCGAACGCGCCGAAGCACTGCGTGCGCATCACGATGCGCTGCTGGAGACAAAACTGCTCGACAGCGAAGCCCTGCAGGCCATCATCCCGTCGGTGTCGCAGATCAAGGTCGTGCGTGACGGTGAACGCTGGCTGGCATTCGAGGGCAACGGCCGCCTGTATGCGATGCGCGAGGTCTTCGCGGCTGTCGACGGCATGCGGGTGGAGGTCGAGGAATACGTCTTCGACGATCCGCGCAGCATCCAGCGCAGGCTGCGCCGGGTACGCAAGCTCAACCGGCTTCCAGCAGTGACCTGAAAAACGCACTACGTGTGCGTTTTTCAGGTCACGAGTCCGGTACATGCCTGGACTCGTTCCCGACGAATCAATCGCTTACGCGCTTGATTCGTCGACGCGCCCATCCATAGCCGCGCCAGCAGGCTGTTCTTCAACAGCCTGCTAGCGCTTCCCGACAGCTCCCCCGATCCGTTAACCTAAACGGGCCCTGCAACGGGGCGAACATCTATTGGGGAGAGTTTATGTATTTCCTTGGGTCCATTCTTGCTTTGGTCGGCGCTATCTGGATGACCGTCAATGCCGCCAAGAAGGACGGTGCGCTCGCAGCGATCTTCTGCTTCATCTGCGGGTTCTACACGATCTACTACGGCATCAAGAACTTCGCCGAGAACAAGATCCCGTTCATCCTGTTCCTCGCCGGCATCGCGATCGCAGTGATCTTCAATCCCGGCATGTCGGCCATGTCGGCGGCTACGCCCGTCACCAGCGGCTGATGCCCCGCTCGACGCCGTGAGGTGTCGGCATCGCGATATCGAAACATCCGGTCCTGCCGGATGTTTCTTTTTGGTTCTGCTGAAGCGTCAAGCGTTGGCCAGCACCTTCGCCAACCACTCCGGTGCGGGCTGATCGGGATCGAAGTATTCGAAAATCAGGTGGATGCGATCGGTGTCGCCATCGTTCTTCACCGCATGCACGCTCATGTTGTTGACTTCGGCGGCCTCGCCTTCGGGCATGTGGTAGCCGACGTTGTCGACAAAAAAAGTCACCTTGTCATTGGTCAGCAGCGGCACGTGGATCTTGTGCGGCCACTTCGCTGCAGCATTGGCGTCGCGATGCGGCTTGATCTCGCCGCCCGGCGCCATCCGCGCGAACATCACCCGCGGGAACTGTCCGTTGGCGTAGCCGTAAGGCGCCACCGCCGCCTGCATGACCGGCTCCAACAGCGCACGCCATTCGACCCAGGCCGGACGGTCGTGCGAGCCGCGCCAGTCGCGCACGCTGTCGACGAAACGGAACACGATATGCCGGGTCTTGTCCAAGGCCTCGAAGCGGTTCGGCTTGTCCGCATTTTCCGCATCCCAGACCGACTCCGGCAGCGCCAGCACCGCCGCTTTCAGCGCAGCGATATCGACCGGACCGAGACGGCGGATCGTGGTGGTCTTTCGCGGATTGGCGTAGGGATCGTGACTCATCGCATGGCTCGGGTTGGTTGCGTTTGCTTCAGAAGCGGTAGTCGAACAGTTCCAGGTCGCGACGGTACAGCTCGGTCACGCCATCGATCAGGGCCTGGTCGTAATACTGCCGGTAATCGCCGCGTTTGGAGCTGTTGACCTTGTCCAGCGCGCGGCTCGGAATGCCGACCTTCGCGCAGACCGCATCGTAATCGTCCTGCATGCGTTCGACCCGGCCGATGAAGTCCATCTCCAGCGCATCGTCGGCAGCGGTCAGCAGGGTGTACTGCGGCTGGAAGTGCACATGGTCCATCGGCCGCAATTCGAACAGGATCCTGCGCATCGTGCCCCGCGGGTCGCGCTCGAACGCGCCGTGCTGACGGGTCATGAACGCGCAGTACGAGACGAAGCGATCGAATGGATTGCGCACGAAGGTGAATTTGAAATAGCGGTCGCAGACGCCATCGCCAAGATACGGGCGCACCTGACGCACGCTGAGATGACCATGCCGGATTTGCGCAACCTCATCGAACGGGAAGCGCTTGTTCACGAACAGCCCGACCTGTTCGATATCGTCCGGGCCGAGATGCTCGCGCAGCGCCTGCCGCACCGAATGGGTGCCGGTCTTGGGCATCGCGACGAAAATGTAACGGTGCAGATGAGAAACGATCATGGTCGAGCCGGGTGCTGAGGGTGCATGATCGCATAGCCCGCTGGCATCACGCCCGGCATGCGCCATGCCCGTGGAATGTTTGCACTAGCCGAACCGGAGATCTTCGAGGGATGAAACACACCCACAGCGAACGCGAAGAAACCCTCAGCGAAGAGATCGCGAGCGCCCTCACCCACGGCCTGGGCGCCGCCGCAGCGCTTGCGGGGGGCGCAGTGCTCATCACCCTCGCCGCGCTGTACGGCGACGGTTGGCAGCTCAGCGCCGCTATCGTCTTCGGCATCACCCTGCTGCTGCTCTACGTCGCTTCGACGCTGTACCACGCGATCCAGCATCCGGTGACAAAGGGCCGGTTGAAGATCTTCGACCACTGCGCGATCTATCTGTTGATCGCCGGCACCTACACCCCGTTCACCTTGATCGGCCTGCGCGACACCGTCGGCTGGTGGCTGTTCGGCACCATCTGGGCGCTGGCCTTCTTCGGCGTGATCTTCAAACTGTTCTACACCGGCCGCTTCCAGCTGATCTCCACCATCGTCTACATCGCGATGGGCTGGCTGATCGTGGTCGCCGCCAAGCCCGCGATGAAAGCGCTCGACCCGTGGACCTTCGGCTGGCTGCTCGGCGGCGGCGTCGCCTACACCCTCGGCACGTTTTTCTACCACCGGCCGAAGATGCCGTACTCGCACGCGATCTGGCACATGTTCGTGATCGCCGGCAGCGTCTGTCATTACATCGCGGTGATGGCGCAGGTGGTGTCGGGACGCTGATCCCACCACGTCAACGCGCGGTCCACACGAGCCTGTCCGCTGCTGTTTCATGCATTGTTTTGTTCTTCAAGCCGACCGCAGAAAGGCCCGGTATCGCTGAGCGGGCGATCCGCCACCCAGCGGCTCCAGTAGGACAGCACGATCGACAGGGCTTCGGACTTTTCCAGCGTGGAACGCGTCAGCGGCATCGCGTTGATCCAGTCCGCAGTGGCGATCGCCTGGAGCGCGTTCTCCGGAGGTGCGCAGAACCCCATGTACCAGGACTCGAACTGCCGCGTACCCACGGGCGCATCGAATAGAAGGCGAAGGTCGTGATGCCTGGTCGACTGCACGATGCGCGCATACACGGAGGCGACTGCGGATACTTCGCCCTCGATGTACTGGAAAAACTGCCCTGCGTGGTGGAACAGCACGCCCGTCACGCCCGCGTGCTCGTTGAAACTGCGCGCCGACTCCAACAGCTCGTCCAGTTCGTCCACGGTCAATGCGCGAGATGTCCGGCTGATATAGGCGATCGCATGCAGCCCGGTCATGAAAACACCCCGGACACCGGCCCGATTGCGCAAGTGGTGCTGGGCAGGGGGCGCATGCATTGCGCAAAAGGCCTGCGCTGGGGCGTGCGCTGACCGAAGAAGGGCGTTTTCATCCGCCGCACTCTAGGGAGGCTGCCCCGCAATCGCCTTAATCTGGATTAATGCAATCTGCGCCGGAAGATGTTCGACCCGACATCAATCCGTTCTGGGAAACCAGGTCGTGTCGATCTTGAAATGGCGGTCCTCGAAATCGACCGCTTTTTTCATGGCTTCCTCGCCGACCAGATCGATGCCCCGCCCGTGCCGGACGATCATGCCCTCGGCCTGCATCTGCTTGAGCGAGCGACTGACATAGACATTGGTCAGGCCGATCGCATCGCCGATCATTTCCTGGCTCAAGGGCATATCGAATCGTCCGCCCATCTCCCGGCGCGTCACGCGAAGCCGCGACACCACTTCGAGCAGAAAATGGATCACGCGCTCGCGCGCCCTCATTCGACTGATGATGCGGATGCGGTCGACGAGCACTGCGTGCTCCACCATGCCGATACTGAAGAGCAGCGCGGACAATCGTGGAGAACGGACGAAGACCTCGTCCAGCGCGGATTTCGGGAACGGACACAGCACACCGTCCGTGGCGGCAGCCAAGGCGGCACTGGTCCGCAGAAAGGCGATATCCGGAATGCCGACAATGTCGCCGGGGTAATGCACATGCAGGATCTGGCGCGAACCGTTGGGCAGGTACATGTAGGAATAGAACCAGCCCGACTTGACCACGTAAAGGCGTTCTACCGGGTCGCCCAGTTCACGGATCACTGTTTTCGCACGCACGTTCTGCGTCTCTTCTTCCATGCGCGCCAGCAACCGCGCATCAGCATCACCGATTGGGATGTGGTAACCGATCTTTTCGATCAGGCAGCTACGTGACATGACGGCAACTCCGGATCGCGCATCGCGCATCGCGCCGTTATAGGCCACACGTGCAGCACGCACAAGCCATCGGTCCGGCGATCCGGTCCGACGGTACGGGTGGCAGCAACCCCAGGCATACCTCCAATCGAAGACGACATTGCCGTACGCGCTGCCTAGGGAGACGGTTGACTGTCCTTCTGTTCGCACGGCATCACCAGCGCACTTTGATACTGCAATGCATCCTGTGAAGAATTCCCATCAATCAACTGGTCCACTTTGAATTCATCGATTCCATCGATACGAACCGCTGCGGACGCGCCGGCAACAGTCGCTTGCAATCGGGCCTTGACTTGCAGCGTGTTGCCCACTTCGATGCGATGGTTCTTCAGGACCTTGCTCACGACGAAACGGTCACCCTTGGCCACAACTGCAACCACATCACCTTTGGGCTCATCCGCAATCACAAGACCTGGAGTACGGTTCAATACTCTCTCGGTGTACTTGGGCGAATGAGGCCCCGTCTCCGGATTCCGCCGATACTCCTCGACGGTAAGGGGTAAGTAGTCGCCGTAACTTTTGTTTGGGACCGTGAGCTCCGGCTCATGGGTATCCGGCCAGCGCCAGAGGAATGCGTCCTCGAAAAAACATCCCTCCCAAACTCGCCGATCCGGCTCGGAGAATCAGCCTCTTTCGGATCAGCTCGCAATATACCGCTGCAAAGAATCCAACTCCGCCCGCTGATCCTCGATCACCGCCTTGACCAGATCCCCGATCGACACGATTCCCACAACATCATCACCATCCACCACAGGTAGATGCCGGATGCGATGCTCCGTCATCACCTGCATGCAACCATCCGACGTATCGAGCGACGTAGCGACGATCACCTCGGACGTCATGATGTCGCGCACCGGCGTATCCGAAGACGAACGCCCCTGCAGCACGACTTTGCGCGCGTAATCGCGCTCGGAAAGAATGCCGACAAGGCGGGGTCCGTCCATCACCAGCAATGCGCCGATGCGCGCCTCCGCCATCAGGCGAATTGCGTCGAGGACCGGGGCCTCAGGACGGATCGCGTGGATCGCGGGGCTCTTCGCTTCCAACAGCTGACGGACGGTACGCATGGCGCAAGTCTCCTTCAGGGGCGATGTCCCCGGAGGATACGCCCGCAGCGGGCCGCCAGCGATCCACCAGATACAGCGGCCGCTGCTTGGATTCCTCATACAGCCGGCCGAGATATTCGCCGATCACCCCCAGCGCCATCAGCTGCACGCCGCCCAGCAGCAGGATCACGGTCATCATCGTCGGCCAGCCGGCCACCGGATCGCCCCAGAGCATCGCCTTGATCACGACCCACGATGCGTAGACGAAGGCCAGCACGGCGGTGAGCACGCCCAGATAGGTCGCCACCCGCAGCGGCGCAGTGGAAAAGCTGGTCACACCTTCAAGTGCGAAATTCCACAGCCGCCAGGCGTTGAATTTGCTGCGTCCGGCCACGCGCGCTTCGCGGTGGTAGGGAATAGCCACCTGCCGGAACCCGACCCAGCCGAACAGGCCCTTCATGAAGCGGTGCCGCTCGCGCAGTTCGCGCAGGGCGGCAAGCGAGCGCGGCGACAGCAGGCGGAAGTCGCCGGTATCGGTAGGAATGGGGGTTTTCGACAGCCGCTGCATCACCCGGTAGAAGCCGTGTGCGGTGGCCCGCTTGAACCAGCCCTCACCGTCGCGGACGGTACGGGTACCGTGGATATCGTCGTAGCCCTCGCGCCATTTCGCCACGAACTGCGGGATCAGCTCCGGCGGGTCTTGGCCGTCGGCGTCGAGAATGATCGCGGCGCCTTCGCGGACAAGGTCGAGGCCGGCGGTGAGCGCGGCCTCCTTGCCGAAATTGCGGCTGAGCCGCAGCAGCGAGACCCGAGGGTCGGCGGTGGCGATGTCGTCCAGCACCGCCCAGGTGCGGTCGCGGCTGCCGTCGTCGACGTACAGCACATGACCCTCGATGCCCTCGCCCACCAGCCCGTCGAGCACGGAGGCGATCCGCAGATGCAGCGCCGGCAGGGCTTCGGCCTCGTTGAAGGCGGCGACGACGACGGTCAGGCGATCGGCATTCATATAGATAGAGTACCCGCCAGCGCCGTCAGTCGAACTGCAGGTAGGCGACGCCGCCCAGCGCCCGCATCTGGCGCTCGATCGACCGGCTGCGGCGCTGCACGTAGGGGCCGGGCTTGGCGACGCTGTATTTGCGCGGATTGGGCAGCACTGCGGCAAGCCGGGCGGCTTCGGCAGCCGTGAGCCTGGATGCGTCCTTGCGGAAGAATCGACGCGCGGCGGCCTGGGCGCCATAGACGCCGTCGCCGTATTCGATGACATTGGCGTAGACCTCGATGATCCGCTCCTTCGGCCAGAGCGCTTCGATCAGCACGGTGTACCAGACCTCCAGGCCTTTGCGCAGCCAGCGGGTCACGCCACTGCCGCGCCATAGGAAGAGATTCTTGGCCAACTGCTGGCTGATGGTGCTGGCGCCACGCACTTTGCGGCCCTTGGCATTGTGGGCGCGGGCCTTCTCGATGGCCTTGAAGTCGAAACCGTCGTGAGCGGGAAAGTTCTGGTCTTCGGCGGCGACCAGGGCCAGCGGCAACAGCTTCGAGATCTGGTCTGCGTTGCGCCAGTCGTAGGCGAGCGCGAAACTGCGGTCGCCCTCGCTCCAGGCTTCAACGTACCGACCGACCATGAAGGCGGTCAACGGCGGGTCGACGAAGCGCAGCACCGCGACCTGCAGCACCGTCGCCACCACGAACAGCAGCGGAAGCCGGAAGAAGACCCAGCGCAACCAGCGACGGCGGTGGCGCGGCTTCGAAATGCCGGGCACGGTCAGCGCCGCAGACTCGCCGAGGTTTGTTGAATCTGCGCCGTCGTGCCCCATCTTCTGCCGTCTCCCCATGCTGTCACCGGTAGGCCGGCTGCGGCATTATCCGCGATGCAACGCCTTCTTCACGACATCCCACGCCGAAGAGTCCGACCCCGACATGACCGCCGACACCTCTCCAGACCAACTCACCCGCTTCCTGCTGGAAGAGGCTGGCATACGTGGCGTGCATGTCCGTCTGGACGAAACCTGGGCACAGATCCGCAGTCGCGCCGAATATCCTGCCGATGTGGCCGCGCTGCTGGGCGAGGCGGTCGCGGCGACGGCGCTGTTTACTGGTCACGTGAAGGTGGATGGCCGGCTATCGGTGCAATTGCGCGGCGACGGCGCGCTGCGCACCCTGTTCGCTGAATGCACCGGCGCCGGCACCCTGCGCGCCATCGCCACGATGGCCGAAGGCGACATTGAGGATATGCACTCGCTGAGCTCGCTCGGGCCTGACGCTTTACTTGCGATCACCATCGAAAATCCGGGCGCACGCAATCAAGAACCTTCCCGATATCAGGGATTGGTGGGGTTGGATGCCGACACCTTGTCGGAAGCGTTCGAGGACTATTTTCGCCAGTCGGAACAACTGCCGACCCGGTTGCTGCTGGCCGCGAACCACGACCGGGTGTCCGGGCTGATGCTGCAGAAGCTTCCGGGCGATGAAGGCGACCTCGACGGCTGGGAGCGCGCCAGCGCACTTTTCGACACCTTGGCCGCTCCGGAACTGATGGCAACGCCGGTCGAAACCCTGCTCCACCGCCTGTTCCACGAGGACGGCGTGCGCCTGCTCGGCGAGAAACCGCTGAAGTTTGCGTGCTCATGCTCGTGCGAGCGGGTCTCGGCCATGCTGGAATCCCTCGGCGAAGACGAAGCCCGGGCCGCGGTGGAACACAATGCCGGGCAGGCGGAGATACGCTGCGAATTCTGCGGCGAGACCTACCGGTATTCGGCAGAGGAGGTCGGTGCACTCTTTTCCCAGCGCACGACCGAATGGAAGGCTCCTGAGCGGCTGCAATAGAATGCTCCTGCGCGCTTCGTCACGGTTTTCAAGAGGCCTCCCGATTGTTAAAGAACCATAAATCTGATAGCCTGAAGTTCAGTGGACTCCAAGGAACTCGACCGCATTGACACGGTCTGACCCACACCATGCGCACCAGCCTTCGCAGATTGCCGCTCCTGATATTGCTCGCCCTCGGCGCGGCAACTTCGGCCCATGCGCAAACCAAAGCGGGCCGTGATCGCGTCGAACTGCCGATCTGGAACAAATCCAGCGGCCAATTCGAGGGAGTGGTGGTCCTTGAGCCTGCGGATAACGCCAAATCCCGCACGCTCGCGCGATTCGGGGTTCGTCATCTCGATTCGATCTTTGGACTCGGTGCCGGCGATTCACTGGGCCTGCTGTGCGATCGCAAGCAGGGCCTGACCAGCGCACTGAACAATCTTGCAGACAACTGCGTGCTCGCCTCCTTCCCATCGAGTCGCCGCACCGGGGCCGCCGCGCTTTTCCAGCGCAACGGAACCCAGGTCGGCGTCGGCACGGGTAGTACCCGCGCCGCCATGCCTGCTTGGCTGGCCCCAAGCGCTGGTGGAAACGGACGGGTCGACGTCAACGATTTGACTATTTTCAGCCAGAAAACCCTTCCGCGCGAAGGTTATGTCTCGATCGCCGGCACGGTCGCCAAGGCGCGACTGCAGACGCCGTCCGAAATCCCCGGCTTCAGCGACCGCTGGACCTCCCGCCAGCTCAATGTCGGTGGTGGCATCGGTGCCTTCGGCGTCAATGTCATCGGTGAAGTCGTCGATACGCCCGGCCGTGACCAGTGGAGCAGCCTGGGCCTCGGTCTGAGCTGGCGTACCCCCTGGAGCGGCCAGCTCACGGTCGGCGCAGATAATCTGGTCACCCGGGGCAAGAATCCTTTCGCTCCGAACGCCGTTCAGGGCGAAGACGAGGGCGCCGTGCCCTATGTCCGCTACGAGCAGGATCTGTAAGCCTGCGGTTTCCCTCGGGTTTTGCCGACTTTCCGGCCCCGTGTTAACGACACTTTAATTTTTCTCCGAGTGGGGCTACTATCGGCCTCGGCCTGACCTGCATTGGCGTCTTTCTTGACGGCAGCGGGCAGGTTCCCATGGGAAACCCCAAGACTCACTTGGAGAGAGAGATGACTTTGAAGACCAACAAACTCCGCGACGCGATTTCGTTCGCGCTCGTGGGCGCCACCGCCCTCGCGGGCACGAGCGTCGCGTTCGCTCAAGACACACCCTCGGAAGATGAACTCGACACGGTTGTCGTTACCGGCTCGCGCATTCGCGTCGCGACCGACGAAGAAGGCACCTCGCCGCTGCTGACCATCGATCGCGCCGCGATCGAAGCCACTGGTCTGACCTCGGTCGGCGACATCCTGTTCAACATCACCGCCAGTGACGGTGGCGCGTTGCGCAATATCACCACCAGCACCAACGGCAGCGACGGCACCCAGAACATCTCGCTGCGCGGTCTGGGTTCGACCCGTACCCTGTTGCTCGTCAACGGCCGCCGCTGGGTCACCCAGGGTTCCGGCGACGTCGACCTGAACACGATTCCGATCTCGGTCGTCGAACGCATCGAAGTGCTGAAGGACGGCGCCTCGGCGATCTACGGTTCCGACGCGATCGCAGGCGTGATCAACGTGATCACCCGCAAGAATTTCGATGGTGCCGAAGCCAAGGCTTACATCGGTGCCTACACCAAGGGCGACGGCCTGCAGCAGTCCTACGACTTCACCGTGGGCTCGAACAGCGACCGTTGGAACGCAGTGCTGAGCCTCGGCTACCAGACCCAGGAGCCGGTGTATGCCGGTGATCGCGAAATCTCGTCGGTGCCGGTCTTCGGCGGTGGCGATCTCGCATCGGGCGGTCTCTACGGTTCGGGCAGCACCCTGCGCGGCAACTTCACCCGCTGCGCCGGCCCGCTGACGCCGACGTCGACCGGTTTCCAGACCTGCACCATCGTCGCCGGTGGTCCGTTCACCCTGAACCAGGGCGACGATGGCCGTCAGGCGACCGACTTCCGTCGTTTCATCAGCTATACCTTCGACGGTTCGGGCAGTTCGGATCGCTACAACTTCGCACCGGTCAACTACCTGCTGCAGCCGATCGAACGCTTCAACGTTTACGGCCAGGGCACCCTGCGCCTGACCGACCGCATCAACGCCAATGTGCAGGCAGTCTACGTCAAGCGCGATTCCGACCAGCAGCTGGCCGAAGTCCCGTTGACCATGGACACCCGTGGCATCAACGGCCCGCAGTGGGGATTCGCACCGACCGCCGGCAGCGTGTTCAACCCGTTCGGGCAGGATCTCCGCGGCGCCAGCTTCCGCGCATTTGCCGTCGGCGCGCGCAAGCCGTATTACGACAACGACAACACCGCTGTGACCCTGTCGTTCGACGGCTCGTTCGATCTGGCCGGTCGCGACATGTATTGGGATGTCGGTTATTCGTACCTGAACTCGCGCATCTCCGTCCGCGGCGAGAACTACATCAACCTGTTCAACCTGCGTCGTGCCGTCGGCGATTCCCGCCGCAACCCGGTCACCGGCGCACTGGAGTGCATGAACGGCACCGCCGTCATCGCCGGTTGTGTTCCTTACAACATCTTCGGCGGTCCGGATCTCGGTCTGGCGGCGGGCGTGATCACGCAGGCCGAATACGATGCGATGAACCGCTACATCAGCTACACCAAGAACGAGTTCGCTGAGAACACCACGAAGGATTACTTCGCGAATCTCTCCGGTTCGATCGTCGATCTGCCGGCCGGCCCGCTGGGCTTCGCTGTCGGTCTCGAACACCGTCGTACCAGCTATGTCAACCAGCCCGACGCGCTCGTCGCCGGCGGCGGTTCGTCGGACAATTTCTCCGAGCCGACCAGCGGCTCGGTGAATTCCGATGAAATCTATGCCGAGTTGAATGTGCCGATTCTGGCCGACATCCCGGGCGCCAAGTTGCTGGAACTGAATCTGGCGGCCCGCAAGTCCGACTACGAAACCTCCGGCTTCTTCGGCGGCAGCAATATATCCCCGGACCTCGGTGGCGACACCTCGGTGAAGATCGGCGTGAAATGGCAGGTGTTCGACGACCTGATGTTCCGTTATACCGAGTCGGAATCGTTCCGCGCTCCGAGCGTCACCGATTTGTATGCAGGCGGTGGCGAAAGCTTCCCGCAGGCGACCGATCCCTGTAACCCGGCCAATATCGGTCTGGCGACCACCGATGCGGCGCGATGCGTTGCGGATGGCGTGCCGGTCGCTGGCGTGCCGCAGCCCAACGCGCAGATCCGTTCGCTGATTGGCGGCAACCCGAATCTGGAGCCGGAATTCGGCACCACCCAGAGCTTCGGCGTGGTCTACAGCCCGAGCTGGGCGCCTGGCCTGAACTTCACCCTCGACTGGTACAAGATCAAGCTCGAAGAAGTCATCTCGTTCCGCGGCGCGCAGTCCATCCTCAACGCCTGCTACCGCACTCCGGGCTCGTCCGGTGCTGCCGCCGATCCGGCACAGCGCGCGCTGTTCTGCTCCTTCGTCAGCCGCGATTCGGCCGGCAACATCACCGACCTGCGTCAGTCGAGCTTCAATCTGGCCGAGGGTAAAGTCGAGGGTTACGACTTCCAGGCTACCTACGCCATGCCGGAAACCGCATGGGGCAAGTTCGCGTTCCAATGGGATAACACCTACCAGACCGAGAACACCCTGTTCGGCACCGTGGGCGAGTACAACGGTGCGCCGACGTGGCGTCTGCGTTCGAACTTCACCACTTCGTGGAAGAAGGGCGACTGGGATGCTTCGTGGGCCGTCCGTTACTACTCCGCGCTCGACGAAGCCTGCGATGGTGGTTACTACTTCGAATACGGCATCACGCCGAGCGAAATCTGCAACCAGGACATCAACGACTCCAACGGCAACTTCCTCCGCTACGAAAACCACATCGGCTCGCGCATCTATCACGATGTGCAGGTCGGCGTGAAGTTGCCGTGGAATGCCAAGGTTTCCGCCGGTGCCCGCAATCTGTTCGGCAAAGAACCGCCGATCACCCGCAGCTCGTTCGCGCATTCGTTCGACGGCGCCTACGACCTTCCGGGCGGTGGTTTCTTCTACCTGCAGTACAACCAGAAGTTCTGATCGCTTCCGGTTCAGCGTCAATCGCTTCACGAAACGGCCCCCGAAAGGGGGCCGTTTTTTTGTGCAGCGTCTCTACCGGGGAAGTCTCTTGCGGAAACTCGCGGGGCGCTCAGCCGGGGCGATTGAACCAGGCGTTGAACGCCACCGTGACCCGTTCTCCGCCGCCACGGAACGGCGTCACGTAATGGCCGAGCCACGACGGGAAAAACACCAATTGGCCGGGCTTGAGCGTGAGCACGAAATTGCCGTGGCTGTAGGGCCAGCGCAGACGCGCGTTCGCAGCATCGAGAAAGGTGTTGACCGCCATCTGCGGATGCGGAAACACGAGGCAGCCGTTATTCGAATAATCGGGGCTGGGCTCGCCATCCGACACGCAATAAACGCCCGACCAACTCGCCATCGGGTGGTTGTGGTAGCCGAAATAGCCGCCATCCCGGGTGAGATGGAACCAGGTCTGGCTGGCGATGCGCAGCCCACGCGTCCCCTCCGCCAGATCCGGATTGATGTTGCGCAGGAATTCACCCAACGAACCCCAGACCCAAGTGCGTAATTCCTGCACACAGGACTCTTCACGCGCGAAGAAATCGAACTCGCTCTCGAACAGACCTTCCGGTTGGTGCACCACCGGGTCTGGATTGCGATACCCCTTGCCCTGCGCTTCGAGGGCCAGGACCAGCTTCATCAGTGCCGCGTTCAGTACGACCGGCTCGGGGTGGAACACCTCCGCCATCGGCACGGCGAAGGCGGGAAACACATTGATGCTCATACGCGGAATTCCCGTGAATGCGAACAAACGCACGATATCCCACGGGCCACGCGATCGACACGGCTGACGTCAAATTCCGGCTACAAATTTTCTGACCGCTGAGGTCATAGCAGTCCGTGCGTTGACAGGCGATCCAGCATCGGCCCGAGATGGCGTTCGTAAGCCCGCCACAAGCCGCCGCGATTGGTCAGGATGCCTTTTCGAACCTGGTTCGAGCTGGCTGTGGCGACCATGCCGCTGCCGCGCCCGACCTCCAGCATGTCCGGGCGGAAATCGAAGCCGCAGTGCGCCGCGATCCGACGCGCCTGCATCTCGGGCTCGGACACCATGGCATCGTAATCGATGTCGAACACCCGCCCCGGCAACACCTCGCGCCAATGGTCCATCAGATCGCGATAAGCCTTGTAGTAATCGGCCATCTCCAGTTGATCGTAGGAATACGACGCTTCAGTGGTGAACAACGTGCGCAGATTCGAGAAGCAGGTGTCGGCAGGATCGCGACGCATGTGCAGCAGCCGCGCCTGCGGCAACGCCTTGGCAATCGGACCGAGCAGTATGAAGTTCGGATTCTGCTTCTCGGTGACGAATGGACGCCCGCGCCCTCGGGTACGCATGGCATCAAGGAATCCTTTGCCGATCGCCGAATGATCGAAGCCACGGGAGCGCTCGACAATCGGCGCATCCACGATGCCGCGGCAGAAGTGGTCGGCGGCATGGCGCAGTTGCGCCGGAAAGGTGTAGGTCTCGCCAGCGTCGGCGACATCGGGATGGCCCGACAAAATGCGCTCGAGCAAGGTCGTGCCGCTGCGATGCATGCCGACGATGAAGATCGGGGTCATCGGATCTTCTATCGGTTCGCCGCAGGAGAATCCGGCGTCGTAGGCCGAGCGCAACGCGTCGAAGACCGCCATGGTCTGGGCATGGTCATAAGGCTGTTCGACCCGGCGGGCGCGGCATGCACGCGTCATTGCTTCCCACGCGCCGTCGTAGTCGCCCAGATCGTGCAATTCGTTGTGCAGGGCGTAGCCGAGATGGCCTTCGTCCTTGGCCGTGAGGTTGGGCTGCGCCAACAACTTGCGCAGCGCGTCGATACGGTTGCGCTCCGGGGTGTTCCTGGCCACGCGCGACAGCACCGAATACACCGCCGCAAAGGTCGGACGGATGTTCAGCGCACGCTCGAATGCCGCAACGGATTCCTCGGAGCGGCCCGCGAACATCAGCACCAATCCGTGCATGTTGTGCGCCTCGGCGAGGTCTGGCCGCAGCTTCAACGCGTGCTCGATCCAGATCAGGGTCTTCTCGTGGTCGCCGGCACTGGCGAAAAACGAGGCGAGGTCGATCAGCTTCTCGGGCGACAACTTCATCGCCAGCCCGGTACGTTCGATGTACGCCTGAAGCTCGGGCAAGGCTTCGAATCGGCGCAGGCGCCGCGCCACCGCTAGCCCTGCCATCGGCGGCACGCCGTCGACCTTGGCTGCGGCGAGCACGGCGCGCAAAGACTCGCGATAGGCGTCTAGCTTTTCCTTCGCGGTGGACAGCTCCAGCCACGCAGGCAGGAAACTGCGGTCGTGCTCGACGATGGCCTCGTAGGAAGCTGCGGCCTGGCGCCACTGCTGGTGCTGGGTATGACGCTGCCCCTGCTGCCAGAGCGCCTGCTGTTTATTCGACAATGTGGGGTTCGACATTGCGCGATTTTAGGGGAAACCCCGGCCGCCGCGCATTCGCCAACGATCGGGCAATGCGCAGTGGCGATCCTCAGCCGCCCAATTCGCCGAGGATGCGTGCTTGCTCTGCTCTCAGCACCGCGGGCATGCGCGGGCCGTATTCCTCGAGGAACTCGCCGATGCTGGCGAATTCGGCTTGCCAGCCGGGGCGATCGAAGCCGAACAGTTTCTCGCCGGCTTCACTGCTCAGGCCGATGCCATCGAGATTCAGATCATTCGGCTGTGGCAGCGCACCGATCGGCGTGTCGAGGGCTCCGGCCGTACCCTTCACGCGTTCGATCATCCACTCGATCACGCGCAGGTTGTCGCCGAAGCCCGGCCACAGGAATTTGCCGTCGTCGCCCTTGCGGAACCAGTTGACGTGGAAAATCTTCGGCAACTTCGCGCCGGTTTGATCGAACGACAGCCAGTGCCCGAAATAGTCGGCGAAGTTGTAGCCGCAGAAGGGTTTCATCGCCATCGGATCACGACGCATCACGCCGACCGCGCCGGTCGCTGCAGCCGTGGTTTCCGAGCCCATCGCCGCGCCGATCAGCACGCCGTGAGTCCAGTCGCGCGCCTCGAATACCAGGGGCACCAGCGACGCACGGCGACCGCCGAACACGATCGCGCTGATCGGCACGCCCTGCGCATCTTCCGCTTTTGGCGAGTACGACGGGCACTGCTTGGCGCTGACGGTGAAGCGGGAGTTGGGATGCGCGGCCGGCCCGCGCGCCGGATCGTTGCAATCGTAGTCACGCCCGCGCCAATCAAACGCGGGCACGCCACCATCCAGTCCTTCCCACCACGGCTGGCCGTCGGCGGTCAGCGCGACGTTGGTAAAGATGGTGTCGTGCTGGATCGTCGCCAGTGCATTGGGATTGGACTTGCTCGACGTGCCGGGAGCGACGCCGAAGAAACCGGCCTCCGGATTGATCGCGTACAGACGGCCGTCGGCGCCGGGGCGCATCCAGCAGATGTCGTCGCCGATGGTGGTGACTTTCCAGCCATCCTGGCGGTAACCCTCCGGCGGGATCAGCATCGCCAGATTGGTCTTGCCGCAAGCCGAGGGAAATGCCGCAGCGATGTAGTGGGTCTCGCCCTGCGGATTTTCCACGCCGAGGATCAGCATGTGTTCGGCCAACCAACCTTCGCTGCGCGCCTGATACGAGGCGATGCGCAAGGCATGGCACTTCTTGCCCAGCAGCGCATTGCCGCCGTAGCCGGAGCCGAACGACTTGATCGTCAGTTGCTCCGGGAAATGCATGATGAAACGACGGTTGGGATCCAGTTCGCCGATGGAATGCAGACCCTTCACGAACGCCGCGCCTGCGAGCCCTTCGCGTTCGATACGCGCCAGCGCCGGCGCACCCATGCGGGTCATGATGCGCATGTTGGCGACGACATACGGCGAGTCGGTGATTTCCACGCCGCAACGGGACAGCGGCGAATCGATCGGGCCCATACAGTACGGAATCACGTACATCGTTCGACCTTTCATGCAGCCATCGAACAAGGCATCCATGGTGGCATGGCCTTCATCTGGCGCCATCCAGTGGTTGTTCGGGCCGGCGTCATCGGCCTGCGCGGTGCAGACGAACGTGAGGTGCTCGACGCGTGCGACATCGTCAGGATGCGAGCGGTGCAGCCAGCTGTCCGGATGGGTCTTTTCGTTGAGTTTGATCAGGGTGCCATCGGCCTGCATTTTCGCGATCAGCGCAGCGTTCTCGGCATCGCTGCCGTCGCACCAGTGGATCGCGTCCGGGCGGGTCAACCGCGCTACCTCCTCCACCCATTGATTCAATGCGTCGAGACGGGTGACGGAGTGTTGGGACACGGCGAGGGCATTCATGCGCTGACTCAGGCTTTGTGAAGAGGAGGAATCAAGGTGTCCATGACATGCTCGACGTAGGCCTCGAATTCATCGTGGGCCAGACGCGGCTGATGCAACTGCAGGCTGAGCTGCAGGAAGCCGACGTACGCGGCGTAAGCCAGGCGCGCACGATGCTGGGCATCGGTGCGCACCAGCCCGGTCTGGCGGAAAGAAGCGGCGAGATAGTCGAGGCGGCGTTGCGATACGCGGCCGATCACCGGCCCGACTGCGGGATGATCCAGCGCCTTCAGCAACTCGCTGTAGATCTTGTGCGATTTCACTTCGTGCGCGACCACCTGGAACAGTGCGCGCAAGCGCTGTCTCGGATCGTTGACGGCTTCGAGCTTACCGAAGACGGTCTCCTGTTCCACCGACTCCCAGCGCTCCAGTGCTGCCGCCAGCAAGGCATCGCGTGACGGAAAGTGCCAATAGAAACTGCCTTTGGTCACGCCCAGGCGCCGGGCCAGGGGTTCGACCGCCACTGCAGCCACGCCTTGCTCGGCGATCAGGTCGAGGGCGGCCTGCGCCCAGTCTTCGGCGCTCAGGCGGCCGTTTCGTTCGGTTTTCGCGGCGACATCGGTCATGCTGCCAGTTTAACCATACGGAAGGGTTCAGAACAGTATCGTGTGACTACGATTTCATTCCGGCTTTTCAAGACTTTCCGGCACATTGACATCCGCCGATCCGCTTATCCATACTTCAGCGTATGGAACGGCCGCCCGGCCGCTCCGCAAGGCATTCACATCCCACGCCGAGCCGATGGCTCGCCGGAGCGCATCATGAGCATCGCCATCCACTATCTCGCTCCTTTCCTCGCTCTTCTGCTGGGCAGCGCGTTCGCCGCTTATCACCGCCTGCGATTGGCGGTCTGGGCCGCGATCACCGCCACCCTGCTGGTCGGCTGCTGGCTGCTCGGTGCACACCAGACCGCCGTGCTGGTCGCCACCGCCTTCATGCTGCTGGTCGCGGTGCCGCTGCTGATACCGCCGCTGCGCAAGAATCTGATCACCGCACCGCTGTTGAAGTTCTACACCAAGCTGCTGCCGCCGCTGTCCGACACCGAGCGCACCGCGCTGGAATCGGGCACGGTCGGATTCGAGGGCGAACTGTTCTCCGGCAAGCCGGACTGGAGCCAGCTCCTGTCGCTGCCCAAGCCGATGCTCACCGCCGAAGAGCAGGCCTTCCTCGACGGCCCCTGCGAAGACCTCTGCCGCATGACCAACGACTGGGACATCACCCATGTCCGCGCCGATTTGCCGCCGCACATGTGGGATTTCCTCAAGCAACAGAAATTCTTCGGTCTGAATATTCCGAAGGAGTACGGCGGCCTCGGTTTCTCGGCACTGATGAACCACAAGGTCATCCAGAAGCTGGCGCCCTCCTCATCGGTGGTCAGCTCCACTGTCGGCGTGCCCAACTCGCTCGGCCCGGCCGAACTGCTGATGCACTACGGCACCGATGAACAGAAACGCTATTACCTGCCACGTCTGGCCGATGGTCGTGAAGTGCCCTGCTTCGCGCTGACCGGCCCGTTCGCGGGGTCCGATGCCACATCCATCCCCGATTACGGCATCGTCTGCGAAGGCGAATGGAACGGCGCCAAGGTCGTCGGCATCAAGCTCACGCTCAACAAGCGCTACATCACGCTGGCGCCGGTCGCCACGCTCATCGGCGTCGCGTTCCGCATGTATGACCCCAACGGACTGCTTGGCGACAAGAGGGACATCGGCATCTCGCTGGCGCTGGTCCCGCGCGATACCGCCGGCCTTGAGATCGGTCGCCGTCACTTCCCGTTGAATGCGCCGTTCCAGAACGGCCCGATCCGCGGCAAGGACGTGTTCGTGCCGCTGAGCCAACTCATCGGCGGCGAAGAATTCGCCGGCCAAGGCTGGCGCATGCTGATGGAATGCCTGTCGATCGGCCGCTCCATCACCCTGCCCTCCACCGCGAGCGGCGGCGCCAAGATGGGCGCGATCGTGACCGGCGCGTATGCCCGCATCCGCAAGCAGTTCGGTCTGTCGGTCGGCCGCTTCGAGGGCGTCGAAGAAGCGCTGGCGAGGATCGCCGGCAAGGCCTACGCCACCAGCGCGCTGTCGGAGGCCACTGCCGCCGCGGTCGCACGCGGCGAAAATCCGGCAGTGCCTTCGACCATCTCCAAATACCACTGCACCGAGATGGGCCGCGAAGTCGCGCGCGACGTCATGGACATCCACGGCGGCAAGGGCATCATCCTCGGCCCGCGCAACTACGCCGGCCGCGCGTGGCAGGCCGCACCGATCGCGATCACGGTCGAAGGCGCCAACATCATGACCCGCAGCCTGATGATCTTCGGCCAGGGCGCGATCCTCTGCCATCCGTGGGTGATGAAGGAGATGAAGGCCACCCAGCTCGAAGATCCGAAGCAGCGCCTGACCGAATTCGACCGCAGCCTGTTCGGCCACATCAGCTACGCGATCTCGAACGCGGTGCGCGCGTGGTGGTTCGGCGTCACCGGCTCGCGCATCGGTACGACGCCCGGCGGCGAATACACCCGTCGCTGCTATCGCAAGCTCAACCGCTACTCGGCGGCGCTGGCGGTGATGGCCGACACATCGATGCTGCTGCTCGGCGGCAAGCTCAAGTTCAAGGAATCGCTATCGGGCCGCTTGGGCGACGTGCTCAGCCATCTTTACATCGCCAGCGCGATGCTGAAGCGTTACGAGGACCAGGGCCGCCCGATCGCCGATCATCCGTTCCTAGCCTGGGCGTTCCACGACTCGATCCACAAGATCGAGCTGGCGCTGTCCGGCGCACTGCGCAACTTCCCGATCCGTCCGGTCGGCTGGCTGCTGTGGGCGGTGATCTTCCCGTGGGGCCGTCGCGCCGAAGCCCCGAGCGATCGCCTGGGCCATCGCGCCGCCGCGCTGCTGATGACGCCGTGCGAAGCTCGCGACCGCCTCGCCGACGGCCTGTTCCTGGAGGCCTGCGACAACAATCCGGCCGGCCGCGTGAACAGTTACCTGGCCAAGATGATCCTGGCCGAGCCGGTCGAGCGGAAATTCCTCAAGGCGCTCAAGAACAGCGACATCGAAGCGCTGGAATTCCCCGCACAGTTGGACGAGGGCGTGCGCGAAGGCTGGATCACCGCCGATGAGCGCAAACAGCTGGAAGAACTGCGCGAGATGACGCTCGACACGATCATGGTCGACGACTTCGAGCCTTGGGAGCTGCGTTCGGCCGGTTATGTCGAAGACAAGCAGACCGTCGCTCCCCGCGCCGCTGCCTGAGCCCGCACGGCTCGCCATGCAACACCACGAACGGCGGGACATCCCGCCGTTCGCATATCCGGAACATGCAGACGATGGCCAACAAGACGCTTGCCCTCTACCGCCGCATGCAGCGCTGGCCCGCCGGTGGCTGGCTGTTCACGCGCGCAATCTGTTTCAAGGCCCCCTACTTCGCCAGTATTTCGCCGCGCATCGAAAGGCTTGAACCGAATCGCTGCGAAGTGACTCTGCGCCACCGTCGAAAGGTCACCAACCACCTCGGCACCGTGCATGCGATCGCACTATGCAACATGGCCGAACTCGCTGGCGGCATGGTGACAGAAGTGTCCTTGCCCGACTCGATGCGCTGGATCCCGAAAGGCATGACCGTCGAGTACGTGAAAAAGGCCATCGGCACGATGCGCGCGGTGGCGACGCCTTCGATCCCGATCGTCGAAGCGAACGAAGGTTACGCACTGCCGGTGGAGGTGATCGTCACCGACCCGAAAGGCGAAGCGGTATTCCGCGCCACGATTTCCATGTGGCTGTCACCGAAACGATCCTCCTGATCCGGCACGATTCCCCGCATGACCGACAGCGCGCTCCTGTTGCTTTGCGGCTTGCACAGCCTTGGCTTCGCGGCGTTCCATCTCGCGTTCTGGGCACTGTTCCGCTGGCCGAAAACGCTGGCGTCGACCACCTTGGCCAACCGCGCGATCCTGCAGATCGCCAATATCCAGCTGATCTGGGTGTTCCTGTGCATCGGTGGCCTGTGCCTGCGCTTTCCCGACGCTCTGATCGACACCGCGCTCGGTCGTGCGGTGATGTTGGGCATGTCCGGATTCTGGCTCTTACGACTGATCCAGCAGTTCGTATTCCTGCGCGTCAAGCATCCGTTGGTGCACGTGCTCTCGGTTCTGTTCGCGCTGGGTGCGGTCCTGTTCGCACTGCCTATCGTGCGCTGATCGCAGCGCAAGGCAGGCTTATTGCGTGAATACCACAGCTGCGATCGCCGCCAGTGCCGGCACACCCTGCACATAAAAAATCCGCTTGCTGACGCTATACGCGCCGTACAGCGCTGCGACGACGACGCAGCCGAGGAAGAACAACGCGACATCGTGCTTCCCCTCGAACGCGGCCCAGAGCAGACCGGCGGCGAGGAAGCCGTTGTACAAGCCCTGATTCGCGGCAAGCACCTTGGTGATCTCGGCCTTCTCTGGCGAGTTGCGAAACACCTTCATGCCCGAGGGCTTCGTCCACAGAAACATTTCGAGGACGAGGAAATAGACGTGCAGCAGCGCAACCAACAAGATCAGCACAACGGCGATCAGCGACATAGGAGACAGTCCTGTTTGTGAATATGGGCAACTATCGCGACTGGAGCGACGGCGAAATCATCATTCGGGCAGTTTGCGCTGCGCCCGGATCACTTGCCAAGCGCTGAGGGTCATGCCGATGGCAATGGCGATGCCGGCCAGAAATACCGTACGGCTGCCGAAGGTCGCCAGCCACTTGTGCAGCCAGACATAGGTGAGATCCCCGCTGCGATAGACGGCGGTATCGATGAAGGCCTTGGCCTTGTAGCGCGCCTCGCGATCGACCCGGGTATACAACGTCTCCCGACCTGGCTTGCTCAACGAAAATTCTCCCGAGCGCGTTGCGATCTGCACAGCGGCGATCAACAACGGTAGTGGCGACATCGCCAGCAGACAGTAACCGAAGGTGATGGCGAAGGCTGGAATCAGCAGCACCGGGCCCACACCGTAGCGCCGCAGCAGCCAGCGCGTCAGGAAGACCTGGACGAGAATGGTGCATGCATTGATCGCGAAATCGATCCGCGCGTAAAACTTGGCTGCTTCCGATGGCGAGGGGTAGAACTGTTTCACGATCGCTGCCTGCTCGTTGTAGAGCAGCGTCCCGACACCCACACCGAAGAACATCAGCAGCGCGAGGCCGCGCAGCATCGGATCTTTCGCGACCAGTCGGAAACCAGCCCACATCGAACCGCCCATCGCTTCGCCGGACGCCGGGCAGCCGCTGCGCTGTTCGCGCAGCAGCGCCCAGGGCCGCAGCCGCACGATGCAAAGCAGACACACGACCAGGAACCCGGCCGATACCAGCAACAGACTGCCGATGCCGACGCGATCCACCAGCACCTGCGTGATCACCGGACCGAGCAGCGCACCGATGGTGCCCCCGGCGCCGATATAGCCGTAGACGCGCTTGGCATGCGCGTTGTCGAAGACATCGGCCATGAAGCTCCAGAACACCGAGACCGCGAACAGATTGAAGACGGCGGTCCAGACGAAAAACAGTGCGCCGCGGCCGGAGACATCGTGGTTGAAGATCCACCAGAAACCGATCAGACAGACAATGAAGAGCAAATACAGACCCGGCAGGAACACCCGCCGTGGATAGCGCGAGACCAGCGCACCGTAGATCGGCTGCAGCAGCACCATCGATACGAACGTGCCGGTGAACAGCAGTTGCAGCACGAAATCCTTCAGCTCGAAACCGCGACCCAGCGCCCATGCGATCCACGCATCCGGAAACACCGTGGTCATGTCGGCGGACGCGGCCATGGCATCGCGCACCGGGCGCAGCACGTAATAGCCGCACAGAAGGCTGAAGAAATACAGCAACGCCCACCATAGCGGCGGCGATTCGACCAACTCCTGCCGCAGAAGCTGCAGGGCACCTGTCGGGGGATCGGAGCTGCGCTCGGAATCCACTTCAGGCTTCGGCGACATCGGTTGTGATGACATGCGCTGTGGTGACCGCAGCCACCCATCCTAGCAATGCAGAGCCGACACTCTAGCAGGCCGCAGGAGCCGCCCGGCGCTGCAGACAAAGGACCGGAGCACCCGGGTCAGACCCGCCCATCACCCTGTCCCGAGGGGACGAAACCGACGCGCTTTTCGCAGAGTATTTGCTCTAGGGAGCGGGCATAGTGTCGCCTGCACACGATTTCATAAGGTCTGCGCGTGTTCGACTACATCATCATCGGCGCCGGTTCCGCTGGTTGCGTCCTGGCCAATCGGTTGAGCGAAGATCCTTCGGTGAAAGTGCTTCTGCTTGAAGCCGGCCCGCGCGATTGGCACCCTTTCATCCACATGCCCGCTGGTCTTGCCAAGCTGGTCAACCAGAAAGGCGTGAACTGGAACTACAACACCGCCGCTGAACCGAATCTCAACCAGCGCGCCCTGTGGTGGCCGCGCGGCAAGGTGCTCGGCGGTTCCAGCTCGATCAACGCGATGTGCTACATCCGCGGCGTCGCCGACGATTACAACGACTGGGCGGCACAGGGCGCCAGCGGCTGGGATTGGGACAGCGTCCTGCCGTATTTCAAGAAGTCCGAAGGCAACAGCCGCGGCGCCGATGCGTTCCACGGCGCCGACGGCCCGCTCGGTGTCTCCGACCTGCGCTACACCAACCCGCTGTCGCAGGCATTCATCGATGCCGGCCAGCAAATCGGTCTGGCCCATAACCACGACTTCAACGGCGCGGTGCAGAGTGGCGTCGGCTTCTATCAGGTCACCCAGCGCGACGGCGCTCGCTGCTCGACGGCGGTCGCCTACCTCAACCCTGCCCGCCAACGCCCGAACCTCACCATCCATACCGGTGCGGTCGTCAGCCGCATCACCTTCGAGGGCGCGCGTGCGAACGGCGTGGCCTACGTCATGAACGGCCAGGCGTACCACCAGCCGGCCGCGCGCGAAGTCATCCTCAGCGGCGGTGCGATCAACTCGCCGCAGCTGTTGATGCTGTCCGGCATCGGTCCGGCGGAGGACCTGCGCAAACTGGGCATCGAGATCGTCGCGGATCGCGCGGGCGTCGGTGCCAATCTGCAGGATCACCTCGACGTCTGCACCTTGTTCCACTCGACCGAACGCGTGACCTACGACCGCGTCGGCGACCTGAAGATCGCTTTCGACTATTACCTGCGCGGCCATCGCGGCCCGGGCACCAGCAACGTCGCCGAGGCCGGCGGCTTCGCACGCTCGCCGCTGGCGCCGGACGATCGCGCCGACATCCAGTTCCACTTCGTGCCGGCGATGCTGGACGATCACGGCCGTAATCGCCTGCCGGGCGACGGCTATACCCTGCACGCCTGCTTCCTGCGCCCACGCAGCCGCGGCCGGGTGGGGCTGGCAAGCAACCGCGGCGGCGACAAGGCGCGGATCGAAGCGAATTACCTCGGCGATGCCGAAGGCTTCGACCTGAAGATGATGGTCGAATGCGCGAAGATTTCGCGCGAGATCCTCGCCCAGAAACCTTTCGACCGGTATCGCGGCGCCCCGATCTTCCCGGCCCGCACCGATCTGGACGATGCCGGGCTGATCGAATTCATCCGCGCGAAGGCCGAAAGCGTCTACCACCCGATCGGCACCTGCCGCATGGGCAGCGACGCAGACGCCGTGGTCGATCCGTCGCTGCGGGTCAACGGCGTCGAGGGTCTGCGCGTGATCGACGCCTCGGTCATGCCCTGCCTGATCGGTGGCAACACCAACGCGCCGACGATCATGATCGCGGAGCGCGCGGCCGATCTGATCAAGGCGGCATGACCCCGTTCGCCCAAGGGCCGCAGCGACTCGCGGCGGCCCCCTCGAACCGCTAAAATTCCGGTTTCTGGCCCGCCGGCAAGATCAACGGGCTCTTCTTCCGCTCCCAGGACATTCCGAACGATGAAGATCCTCGTCGGTTACAAGCGCGTGGTGGACTACAACGTCCGCATCCAGGTCAAGCCCGACGGCTCCGGCGTGGTCACCGACGGCGTCAAGCTGTCGCCCAATCCCTTCGACGACATCGCGCTGGAAGAAGCCCTGCGCCTGCGCGACAAAGGCATCGCCACCGAAGTCGTGGTCGTCACCATCGCGCCAGCCGATGCCCAGCCGCATCTGCGCAACGGCCTGGCGATGGGCGCGAATCGCGCCGTGCACATCGTCAGCGATGCGGGCATGCAGCCGCTCACCGCCGCACGCGCGCTGCTGAAACTGATCGAGAAGGAGCAGCCCGATCTCGTACTCCTGGGCAAGCAGGCGATCGACGACGACGCCAACCAGACCGGCCAGATGCTGGCCACGCTGTGGGGTCGCCCGCAGGCGACCTTCGCCGGCAAGCTGGACATCGTCGACGGGAAAGCGACCGTAGTGCGCGAAGTCGACGCAGGCCTCGAAACGCTGGAAATCGACCTGCCCGCCGTGGTCACCACCGACCTGCGCCTCAACGAGCCGCGCTTCATCAAGCTGCCGGACATCATGAAGGCCAAGAGCAAGCCGCTGGAAACCATCCAGTTCGCCGATCTTGGCGTCGAATCGGGCGACACCCTGAAGACCACCCACTACGCCCCACCGGCCAAGCGCAGCAAGGGCGTGATGGTGAAGGACGCAGCCGAACTGGTCGCCGCGCTCAAGGCAAAAGGTCTGTTGTAACGACTCGTCATCCCTGCGGATGCGGGAGTGTTTTTCAACAGCCGAAGGCTGGTCATCCAGCGACCTTCTTTTCAAATCCGCGTCAAGACACTGGATTCCCGCATTCGCGGGAATGACGGAACCAGAGGAATCACCGATGTCCAAAGTTCTCATCATTGCCGAACATCTCGACGGCAAACTCAATGCCTCCACCGCCAAGTGCGTCTCGGCTGCGAAAGCGCTGAATCCCGACGCCATCGACGTATTGGTGCTGGCCGCTGATCCCACCGGCGTCGCCGCCGATGCTGCAACTCTTTCCGGCGTGTCGAAAGTGCTGACCATCGCCAACGCCGCCAACGCGAACGCCATCGCCCAGATGCTGGCACCGCAGATCGCACAAGCCGCCGCAAACTACAGCCATGTGTTCGGCCCCAGCACCACGTTCGGCAAGGACCTGATGCCTTGCGTCGCCGCCCTGCTGGGCGTGTCGCAGGTCTCCGACATCATGGCGGTCGAGGGCAGCCACACCTTCAAGCGCCCGATCTACGCCGGCAACGCCATCATCACTGTCGAAGCCGCCACCGACCGCGTCGTGGTCGCCACCGTGCGCACCGCCTCATGGCCTGAAGCCGCGCGCGGCGGCGGCGCCACCATCGAAGCCATGTCAGTCGATGCCGCACTGCCTGCGCATACCCGCTACGTCGGCCTCGCCGCCGGCAAATCGGACCGCCCGGATCTGCAGAGCGCCCGTCGCGTGGTCTCCGGCGGCCGTGGCGTGGGCTCGGCCGAGAACTTCAAGATCATCTACGACCTGGCCGACAAACTCGGCGCCGGTGTGGGCGCCTCGCGCGCAGCGGTCGACGCCGGCTACGTGCCCAACGAAATGCAGGTCGGCCAGACCGGCAAGATCATCGCCCCCGAGCTGTACGTCGCAGTCGGTATCAGCGGCGCGATCCAGCATCTCACCGGCATCAAGGACGCCGGCACGATCGTGGCCATCAACAAGGACGGCGAAGCGCCGATCTTCGAGATCGCCGACATCGGTCTGGTCGGCGATCTGTTCAAGCTGCTGCCGGAGCTGCAGGCGGCGCTGTAACCGGATCGCGTATTTCCGGGCGACAAAAAAAGAGCCGGGTTTCCCCGGCTCTTTTCATTTGCGACAACGGTTGGATCGATCAGCGCCCCGGCACGCGGCAGCACATCAGCTTCGCGGTCACGTTCTGGGCATTGGCACTCAGGCTCCTGACGAATATCTGCCCGGCATTGCCAGCGGTATAACTGTCCGCGACCAGCACATTCTCGCCCGCGGAAATGGACAGGCCGACCGGCGTGTAGTTGGCAGCGCAGAACAGGGTGGGAAGCGACGCATAGGCACCGGCGTTCACATTGGTCGGAGTTCCGGAGACCGTCGCGCAGTCAAGCGCGGTCGCCTGCGGCGGCGCGTAGTAGCCGACGATGTCGGCCACGAAATCGGACGTCGCGAACGTGTAGATCGAGAAGTCCTTGGTGGTCAGCGGATTCGGCAGCTTGGTCACCACCGTATTGTTGACGACCGCTCCCGCAGTGTAGTTCACGCTCGACGCCAGAGGACGCGTGGCCCCGAACGGATACACCGTGGCGAAGCCCCCGCCTGTCGGGGTCACCGCCGTGACGTTGATCACCGCTGCCGCCTGCCCTGCGGCCACCCCGCCGCAGTCGGTGGCGCTACCGCCCTGGCTGCTGAAATTGCCGCCCGAGCCCACCACCGCGTTGAAATCGCGGCTGAAGTTGCCAGCGATCGCGCCACCCGCCACCCGAGTATCCAGAATCCGGCACGGCGTGATCGGCGTGTAGACCAGATCCGAGCTGACCGAACCCAATGCTCTGGCCACCAGCCTCTCCCTGACCGAGGCTTCCACGATGCCCGCACGCGCCATCGTATCGATGACCTGAGTGTCCGAGAGCTTCCTTCCTGCGCCACTCAGCTCCGCCGAAGCGCCTTCGTAGGTGTTGCGCTGCAATGCGCGCCGGAAGTTGGTGGCATCGGCGCCGACGAACGTCGGCACCATCCGTTTGGCCCAGACACCGACCGGGACTTTGTAGACCTCCTGCACATACGCGCCCCACTTCAGCACATAGGCCTTGGCCATCGCGCCGCGCTCGGCCGGCGTCGCCGGTCGACTATTGACGCTTGCAGTCGACAGCTTTGGTGCGGCCATGCCTGCCGGTGAAATGCCGAACGCCAATGTCGCGCTCACGATCAGAACACCCAACTGTCTTTTCATATCAACTCCAGTGATTCGGAATGGCGGATATCGCGCTGGTCGGCCGCTTGTTCACGCCGCCACCCAAGCAGCATAGGCGAAAGCGGGTCGCTCAGCGCCCAGGCACGCGGCAGCAGTGGACCCACGGCGTCACCACCTGCGCATTGCTGTCCAGGTTGTAGACGAAGAAAGTGCCCGATATCGGGCCCATGAACCCATCCGCCATCACCACCTTCTGCGCCGCCTGGAAACCCGCGTTGGTGGAACCGTAACCAACAGGGCAACTCACGCCGAATCCGTAGCCATAAGTGTTGGCCGGCACGCTGGCTGCGGTGCCGCTGACCGTGATGCATTCCAGCGCGGTCGCCTGCGGCGCCGCGTAGTAGCCGACGATATCGGCCACGAAATCGGAGGTGGCGAACGAGAAGATGGTGAAGTCTTTGGTCGTCAGCGGATTCGGCAGCTTGGCCACCACCGTGTTGTTGACGATCGCGCCTGCTGTGTAGTTCATGCTGGAAGCCAGCGGACGCGTCGCGCCGTACGGATACACCGTCGCGTAGCCCGCGCCCGATGGAGTCACCGCGGTGAGATTGATCACCACCGCCGCCTGCCCTGCAGCCACAGCGCCGCAATCGGTCGCACTGCCGCCCTGGCTGCCGAAATTGCCGCCCGAGCCCACCACCGCATTGAAATCACGGCTGAAGCCGCCGCCCAGCGGGCCGCCCGCAACCCGCGTATCCAATATCCGGCAAGGCGTGATCGGCGTATACACCAGATCCGACGCAGCGCTGCCCAGCGCGTTCGCCACGATCTTTGCCGACGCCGGCACGAGGCTGGATCGCGCCATGGTATCGATCACCTTTTCGTCCGAAATTTTCGTGCCGACACCACTCAATACCGCCGATGCCCCCTCGTAGGTCGTGCGCTTGAGCGCATTGCGGAAATTGTCCGCGTCGGCATGCACAAAGGTAGGCACCATGCGACTGGCCCAGACCTTCACCGGCACCCGGTAGACCTGCTGCACATAGCCGCCCCACTTCAACACGTAAGCGCGCGCCATCGCGCCGCGCTGTGCAGGTGTCAGCACTCCGGCGGCGGTATCGGTGATGACTTGCTTCGGCGCCGCCATACCCGGCAGTGCGACGCAGACGACGATCACAGCGATCATCGCCACAACACGATTGAACGCACGCTTCATATCTCACCCGATCACGTTTGGCAGAAAATTCCACTTGGTGAACAACGTGAATCGCCGGGAAATACGGCCAGCGGCCCGGTCGACGTGCCCGCATCACCGCCGTTAGGTGTGCCGGATTCTGCGGCGCAGCACGCTGTGCATCAAAAGAGCCGGGTTTCCCCGGCTCTTCAGGTACACGACAGTATTGAAGCGATCAGCGGCCCGGCACGCGGCAACAAGTCCGCGAGGCGCGGAGATCCTGCGGTGACGAGTCGTTATTGCGCGCCGAGCAGGTACCGGCATGGAAGAACACGATCGGCATCAGCCAGCTTGAGGTTTCGCAGTTGGTTGCGGTCTGGGTGTAGCCGGTCGGGCAGGCCGGAGCGGATGCGTTTGCGGTGCCGTTCACAGGAATATCATTGACCAGGGTATTCGCGGTGTCCTGGCACTGCAGCGCCGTGGCCAGCGGCGGCGCGAAATAGCCGACGATGTCAGCCACGTAGTGCGACTGGGCGAAGGTGTAAACGGTAAAGTCGAAAGAAGACAGCGGGTTCGGTATCTGCACGATCAGCGCGTTGTTGACGACCGCGCCGGCCGTGTAATTGACGCTGGCAGCGACCGGCTGGGCGGTACCGAAGGGATAGGCGGTGGCGTAACCGCCGGTAGCGGGCGTGACTGCCGTCAGATTGATCGCGACGGCGGTGGCGCTAAGACCCAGCGTACCGCAGTTGGTCGCGCTGCCGCCCTGGCTGGTGAAGCTGCTGGCGTTGATCGCAACGAAGCTGCGCGTGCTGTTGCCGGCAATGGCGCCGGCGGCGGTGCTGCGAGTGTCGAGGATGCGGCATGGTGCCACCGGGGTGTAGACCAGGTCCTGATTCAGATCGCCGAACTTGGCGGCGATGATATCGGCCTTCGAACCGCTGACACCGGGCGGCAGCTTCGCCAGACGGTCGATCGCTTGGGCGTCGCTGAGTCGCTGGCCGGTGCCGTTGAGCTCGGCCATCGCACCCTCGAACGTATCCCGCTTGAGCGCGTTGCGGAAATTGCTGGCATCGGCGCTGACGAAATTCGGCACCATGCGCTTCGCCCAAACGCCCACCGGGACGTTGTAGACACGTTGGACATAAGCGCCCCACTTGGTTACGAACTGCCGAGTCAGTTGACCGCGCTCTTTCGGCGAGGCGGTGCCCGCAGAGACCGCGGCGCGGCCCTGTTGCGCACCCGCACCGGGAGGCTGTGCGGACGCAGTCGCCGCGAATGCAACGAGCGCGAGCGATAGTACGCTAGCGGAATAAGGGAATCGTGTTGACATCTTCATCTCCGAGAGTCTAGACGGGCGAAAAGTTGCCCGTACTCCATGATTACGGAAAAAATCACTGGAATGGGTCACGCAGCCGGTCGTCCCTCGCAACCCAGGCCGGACTTGAGTGTTGCCAACCTTCTTGGGTCCTGAAAAAGCGCAGCCCACCCAGCGCATGGAGACGATCCGGGTGATTGGCGCTGGAACACGAGAATCACCAGCATTGGTGCCACAGATGGTCCGGACCAGTGCGCTGCGCTCGCCGCCGGACGTAGATAAGCGACGCTGCCTGCGTGCGATCGGATTGTGTGAACCAGACCTGCGTCCTGCGCAAAGCGCGCTGGTCCGCAACGAAGAAAAACCGCTAATCTCGGCCAGCCCCTGATCGCCCTGTGTCCGATCCGGGCTCGCATCCCAATCGCATCGATCTCAAGGGAGTTTCACATGTCGATACGTACGACTTTCATGAGCACGGCGCTCTTGCTCGCGATCATAGACCCTGCACTTGCAGGTGATCTCACTGCTTCAAGCGTCGCTGCCTCAAGCGCCGCTGCCGCAGCGCCGGCCACGCCGTCCCAGCGCGGGAGCGCCGTCCGCCTGTTCGTGCGCAAATGGGGTGGGTACGTCCATACGGTCTACGATGTCGATGTGCACGACTGGGCGATGCGCCTGGTCCCACAGTTCGCGAAGGGCGATCCCGCGAACATCCGGGCTGCGTTGCAGCGCGAGACGTTCGAGGGCGCGATGGCGGCGCTGAACGGCGTCGGCCACCGGCTCTCCGACGACCGGGTGATCGCCGCGCTGGCCAACCTTCCACCGGGCGCTTCGGCCCTGAAATCCAGAATCGTCGCCCGCGCGCTGGGCGACGTCACCCAGGATCTGGTCTACACCCCGGTCACACCCTGCCGGATCGTCGATACCCGCAACACGGTCGCCGGGGCCATCGGAGAGAACGCGTCACGCAGCTTTGCGGCTGCCGGCGAGATCAGTTACGCCGGTCAGGGAGGAAGCGCCAGCAATTGCGCCATGAATACCGAGGCGCCATCTGCGGTCGCGCTCAACGTCACGGTGGTTGGTCCAGCACAAGCGGGTTACGCGACTGTATTTCCGTTCGGTGCTGCGCGTCCGGCCACGTCCAGCCTCAACTACGCCGCAGGCCAGATCGCCAACAACGCGATCATCAGCAAGATCCCGAGTCCGGCGGCTTCCTTTGATTTCACGATCTACTCCCTGTTCCAGGCGCACTACGTCGTCGACATCGTCGGTTACTTCGACAACCCGCGCTCTTCGCCGGTCGAATGCGTCAACGTCATGTTGAATGTCGTCAGCGTACCGGTGGGCGGGACCGCGAATCTGGTGGCGACGACCACCTGCCCGGCCGGTTACGGCCCGGCCGGTCTGAACTGCGAGTCGAGTTCGTGGGATATGCCGATCGTGTCGTCTTCGGGCAGCATCTGTTCGGCGAAGAACAAGGGCGCGACGTCGGCGGATCTCCGCGCGGGGCTGCGCTGTTGCCGTATCCCGGGGCGCTGATACCCCGCCCGGGAGAAGAACCCGGGCGCGGGCTTCGCGCGGCACCAAGGTTTCCCCGCAGCCTTATTGCGACCGCTGAAGACGACTATGTGCCGTTGCGCACTGGAGTTGTCTGGAAGGACCGGGCTAGAATCGGCCGTCAGCATCGGTCGTCATTTTTGAAGATGTTGCGAAGTGTGAACCCGGTATGGTTACGGGTGCGCCCTCCCTCTCAAGCCCGGGCTGCCAGGACACGACTGCAGGATGCGGCGCTACTGTGCTTGGGCGTATGCTAGCCACTCACGCTCCGTAGTCGGGGCACGATGTCGAGACCATCCTCCTATGCGCAAGCTTGCCCTCACTCTCACCGTGGCGCTCGTCGTCGGCGGTTGTTCGTCCGAATCGGAGGTCGCGCAGACTGTCGCGCGCACCGACGCCCATTCGAAGGCCGCCACCTCGCTGACCCAGCCGTCGCGTTTGCAGGCGGGCCGCGTCGCTGCCTTCGCCGCCATGCCCGATCGCGGCACCCTGCTGGCCTATGATCGGACCCAGCAGCCTGCCCATCGTGGCGCCCAGACTTACCACGCGGTCCAGCTCAGCGAGGCGCATGCCCTGAACGCTGCGGCGCCGGGCAAGTCGATCGAACTGCCGATGCCCTCGGGCGGCACGATGCACATCGATTACCTGCGCCATGAGGAAGGCCTCGACGGTAACTGGTCCTGGGTCGGCACGACCGCCGACGGACTCGACGCCGTGATCACGTTCGGCGAGAACGCTGTGTTCGGCCGCATCGCCCAGCGCGACACCGAAGCCCTTCGCCTGACGATGTCCGCAGGCCGCTCGTGGCTGGTCGAAAGCGATCCCACCAAGATGCTCGACGGCAACCTCGGCCGCGACGCCGATGCGTCCGATACGCTGATCCCATCCAGCGTGGTCGCGGCGATCAGCGCGAAGAAGCTGATTGCTGCAGCCGCATACACCGCAAGCAGCGACGAAGCCGCCAGCGCCGCGAACACCATCGATGTGGCGCTGGGCTTCACCAACGGCATGGTCACCAAATACGGTTCGGCCGCGAACGCCAACACCCGCCTCGCCAACCTGGTCGCGATCACCAATCAAGGCTACGTGAACAGCTCGGTCACCCCGCGCATCCGTCTGGTGCGCACGGTGCAGGTCAGCTACACCGACACCAACAGCAACGAAACCGCGCTGGAAGCCGTCACCGGCTTCACCTGCACCACCACTGGCTGCACCGCGCAGGCCATTCCGACCGAGCTGGTCCCGCTGCGTACGGCACGCGACACTTACGGCGCCGATCTGGTGTCGCTGGTCCGCCCGTTCCAGGCCCCGCAGCATCAGGGCTGCGGCATTGCATGGTTGTTGGGCGGCGGCGGTTTCGCCATCGATAACACCGACGCGCCGTTCGGCTACTCCATCGTGAGCGACGGCACCGACGTGGACGAAACCGACGGCCGGACCTACTTCTGCCGCGAAGAAACCCTCGCCCATGAGCTCGGCCACAACATGGGCCAGCAGCACAATATCGAAGATGCGGGTACGCCGCCGGATACCGGCATGCATTCCTATTCGTACGGCTACCGCGAGACGACCACGACCGGTTTCTACACCGTGATGGCCTACCGTCTGGCCAACAGCAGCCAGTTCTCGATCAACTATTTCGGCAACCCGAGCGTCAATTACGCCGATACCGGCCGCCCGACCGGCACAGCCGCCGCCGATAACGCCCGCAGTCTGAACATTTCGATGCCGCTCGTGGCGCAGTTCCGCGCTCCGGTGGTGCCGTTCGGCGGAAAGGTCCGCAACGATCTGAACGGAAACGGCACCTCCGACTTGATCTGGTTCAACAGCAGCACCTCGTCGATGGCCTATTGGTTGATGAACAACACCACGACTGTCAGCACGGGTCTGCTCTCTGTCGGCCCGACCTTCCGCATTGCCGGCACCGGCGATCTGGATGGCGATGGCCGGTCCGATATCATCTGGCGCGATAACGCCACCAACTATCACTATCTGTGGCGCAGCCGTGGTGATGGCACCTTCGACACCCCGTTCCTTGGCGCCATCGGCGCAGGTTGGGCCATCGCCAAGACCGCCGACATCAACGGCGACGGTCGCGACGACTTGATCTGGGAAAACACCGGTACCGGCCAGATGGCGTATTGGCTGATGAACGGCGCGACCGTCAGCAGCACCGGCATCTTCTCCGTCGGCACCGCCTATCGCATCGTCGGTACCGGCGACTTCGATGGCGACGGCCGTGGCGATATCCTCTGGGGGAATGCATCGACCGGCTACCTGTATCTCTGGCGCAGCCGCGGCGACGGCACCTTCGACACGCCCTTCGTGGCCGGCTATACCACCACATGGAGCATTGTCGGCACGCCGGACATCAACGGCGACGGTCGTTCGGATATCGTCTGGGAAAACGCGACCACCGGCCAGATGGCGTACTGGTGGATGAACGGCGCGACCGTGGCGAGCACCGGTGTCTTCACCGTCGGCACCGCCTACCGTATCGCCACCACAGGTGACTTGGACGGCGATGGCCGTGGTGACATCGTCTGGGCCAACGCGTCCAGCGGCTATCTCTACCTGTGGCGCAGCCGCGGCGACGGCACCTTCGATACGCCGTTCCTCGGAGGCTACGCCCCAGCCTGGTCGATCATTCCCTGATCCTTCGTCCAGACGGTTCTCTTTGCAAGCCGCCTCCTTCGCGAGGCGGCTTTTTTTTGCCTCGGCACAGCGTCGCACACCGAGAAACGCCCGCCGGGGTCAGCCTGGGAGCCAGGGGATCGCATCCACCAAACGCGCGATCACCGCAGTAGGCGTCGCCTCGATACCGGCTTCCTCGGGCGGCGGAGCGCCGTCCGGCCGGTATAGCAGCGTCGTGCGCAGCCCGGCGCGTTGGCCAGCGAGAATGTCGGAGAGTTTGTCGCCGACGATCACGCAATCCGGCAACGACACGCCATATTCGGCCGCAGCGGCAAAGAGCATGCCGGGATTGGGCTTGCGCATCGGCGAATCGCGACGGTAAGCGCCGATGCCATGCTCGGGATGGGTCGGATCGAAATAAACCTTGTCGATCGGTGCGCCCTCGGCGGCGAATGCTTGCTCCATCGCGCCGCTCAGCGCGAGGAACTGCGCTTCGCTGTACAGCCCCCGGCCGATGCCGGCCTGATTGGTGACCACGAACAGCCGGTAGCCGCGCGTCCGTGCGGCGCGGGCGAGGTCGAAGATGCCGTCGATGCAGACGAAATCTTCCCAGCGATGGGTATAGCCCGTATCGTGGTTGATCACGCCGTCGCGGTCGAGAAAGAGCGCCCGCTCCCCGCCGTTCATGCGCCGGTGGCGCTCAGCAGGGTCTGGGCACGCGCGTAGTCATCCGGTGTGCCGATATCAATGAATTCCGCGTCGGTCGCAAGGCTGAGAAATACCCGCCGCATCACCGCTTCGCGCAGGTAGTCCGTCTCGAAGGAGAAGCGCTCCGCCTCGGGGAATTCGCGCGCGATCGCTGTCGGCAGCACGTAACAGCCTGCATTGATCAGGCCGGGCCCGCCGCTGGCGTCCTTTTCCAGGAAACGCAGGATGCGTCCGTCAGCATCGACCTCAAGTCTGCCGTAACGAGCGGTATCTTCTACGCGCAGCGCAACGATCACCGGACAATGCCGCTGCGACCACAGCGCATCGGCAGCCGCAGTATCCAGACCCAGATAGGTATCGCCGTTGAACACATAGACATGTTCGGCGCCGCAGCATGTCAGCGCGGCGCGGATCGCACCGCCGGTGCCCAGCGGCGTAGATTCGACCGCGTATACAAGCGACATGCCGCGATACTCGGCGCCGAAGTGCGCTCTGATCGTCTCGGCCAGATAGCCGACCGACAACACGATCCGTTCGAAACCGTTGCGCGCGAGATTCGCAAGCAGCAGCTCCAGAAACGGCCTCCCGGCCACCATCGCCATCGGCTTGGGTACATTGCTGACCACGCTGCGCAGACGCGTGCCGAAGCCGCCCGCGAGCACGATGGCTTCTTTCACGCGTGCTTACCGAAAATCGCGCTTTCGACCAGGCCGGTGATGATGTGGCCGAGCACCGCGTGCCCCTGCTGGATTTCGGCGGTCTCGGTCGCGGGCACCCGCAGCAGGATGTCGCACGAGCCTTGCATTTCCGCGCCGCCAGCGCCGGTCATACCGATGCACAGCAGCCCGCGGGCACGCGCTTCGCGCAGGCCGAGCAGGATGTTGGGCGATCGCCCCGAGGTGGAGTAAGCGATGAAGACATCGCCGCTGCGGCCGAGCGCCTGGATCTGGCGCGCGAACAGCTTCTCGTACCCGTAATCGTTGCCGATCGCGGTCAGGATCGATGTGTCGGTGGTGAGCGCGATCGCCGGCAGCCCGGGGCGGTCGAAAGCGAAACGACTGACGAACTCGGCGGCGATATGCTGGGCGTCCGCTGCGCTACCACCGTTGCCTGCGAGCATCAGCTTTCCGCCGGTATTCAGCGCCTCGATGCACTTCATCGCGCACAGCTCCAACTGGCGCTGGATCTCCTGGTCGTCGGCAAGCGCCCTCATGACCTGGGTGGCCCGCTCCAGCTTTTCGATGATTTCGCGCTTCATTCGATCCTCCAGGCTTGCGTCCCGTTTTTGGTGAAGTGGCAATTGCTGACTTGTCCGTCGAATGCCCCGAGCGCGCGAATCACATCCATGCGGCGATCGGGCTGCACGAAGAACATCATGAAGCCGCCACCGCCCGCGCCCGACACTTTCCCGGCCAACGCGCCGGCATTGATGGCTGTCTCGTAGATCGCCTCGATGATCGGCGTCGATACCGAACTTGCGGTGCTTTTCTTGCTTTCCCAGCCCAACCGCATCGAATCCACCATCTCGGCGAAATTGCCTTTCAGCAGCGCCACTTTCATGCTTTGCGCTTCCTGCTTCAAACGATGCATCGCTTCGATGGTGCCGGAATCCTGGAGTTTGACGTTTTCGCTCTGGTCGGAAATGATCCTGGCGGATTCTCGGGATACGCCCGAGTAATACAGCAACAGCGACGCTTCGAGTTCGCACAGCACCCAATTCTTGATGCGAAGCGAGTTGACGATCACGCGATCGTTTTCGTAGAACTCCATGAAGTTGAAGCCGCCGAACGTCGCCGAATACTGGTCCTGCTTTCCGCCCTTGAGGCCGCAGTCGACCCGCTCGATCTTGTAAGCCAGATGCGCGATGGAATAGTCGTCGAGCGGCAGATTCAACAATTCGGTGAACGCGCGAATCATCACCACCACCAGGGTCGAGGACGACCCCAGCCCGGAGCCGATCGGAGAATCGCAGAACGTCGTCAACTCGACGGCCAGGGGCTTGCCGCCGTTGTAGTTCGCGACGATTTCGTTGTAGACGGCCCTGTGCAGCGCCAGATCTCCGTCCAGCGGATACGATGCCTGCAGGGGCAGCTCGACCGTACTCTGGCGGTCGCTGGCGATGAAGCGGACCATCTGATCGTCGAGCGGCTTGATCACCGCATAGGCATAGCGGTCGATGGTAGCGTTGAGGACATAGCCGCCATATTGATCGCAATACGGCGACACATCCGTGCCCCCGCCAGCAAGTCCCAGGCGCAACGGCGCGCGTGCTCGAATCATCATCGAAGGGCTCACAGCGGATCGTCGTTCTGGAATGGCGCTGCGCCCTGGTTCGAGCTCTTCATCGACCGCATATCCTGCCGGTATTGATTGAAGTGGATACGCAGTTCGCGATCATCCATTGTTGCCGGGCGCTGCCAGCGGCCTCGCACCTCGACTTCGGACTGCGGACGTCTACGCACCACGAACTCGATTCCACATTCGCCGACCGGCGTCAGCGTCTGATCGAACCGGGGCATATCAAAGCGATACGTCGCCGAGAGCTGCTCGATCCGCAGAAGCTCTGCCTCAGCGCCCAGCTCGCGCACCAGGTCGATCACATTGATCGAACGATCGCTCCAAGACGCTGGCTTATAGATGGTGAAGGTCCACTTGTGGTCACGGTTGAACGTGCTCGGGAACACGCCCTGTTCGTACATGTCTTCGTCCGGAACCGTGATCACCAGATGGCCGCCGGGCCTGAGTACCCGGAACCAGTTCTTCAGGCCTTCACGAGGATCGACCAAGTGCTCAAGGCAGTGGCTGCTATGGACGAAATCGAACGAATGGTCTGCCGCGCTGTTCAGATACTGCGCATCCCCATCATCCCAGTCCCACGTCTTGACTGTGGACATACGCGAGAACATGCCGGCATACAGCGCCAGCGGATCGGGCTTGCCGCCGATATCAATGCCATGCCCGACGAAATACCGATTGCTGAAATTGGAGTCCGAGAGCCGTCGAGCGATAGATTTACTGCATTCTTTCATGGTGACATCCAAATGACGCGACTGAAGTCGGCTCGGCGCGCGCCGGGGCCGCGATGCGTTGCTTTACCGGGAATCCGCAGGTTTCAGGGGGCTACCAGGGCGGAAGATGTCGCAGTCCAATCGCTGCCGACAGGCGGCAACGTACTGTCTGCGATAGTCCCGTCCGCAGCGAGCATCCACGCTCCCAACTGGTTGCTTTCCCCATTGTTCCACAGCAGATCGTCGCGACCGTTATCGTCCAGGTCCAGTGCGGCAATCAACGTCCATGCGGCCACCGCCTGGCGGGGCATGGTGGACGCATGCGCCGGATCGGCGCCGCCCCAGATCGCCAGATTTCCGCTGCCGTCGCGCCAAAGGAGGTCGGCTCCTGGCGCATCGTCGAAACGGCCGGCCGCCAGCAGGGTCCACTGTTCACCGGCATCGGCCATGCCGCGGGAGTCCCGGATCGCAGCGCCCTTCAGCATCCAGACGGTCGCCGAGGCCCGGTCGTCCCTGCGCCAGAACAGATCGCCGCATCCATCGCCATCGAAGTCGCCGGCCTGGGTCAGCGTCCAACCGCTGCCGGTGTTTCCGATCACCGCCTGCTCGACGACCTTGCCTTCGCGCAGCGTCCACACCGCGACATCGCCGTCGCCCCGGGTCCAGACCAGATCGGCATTGCCGTCCGCATTCACATCCAGCACGGCGGCAATACGCCAGTCCGCACCCGCCGGCGGCAGCACTTCGAATACCGGCTCTTCGGCTTCGTCGTGTACTTTCCATAGGCGGATCTCGCCGCTGTTGGCGTTACGCCAGACCACAAGATCGTTCTCGCCCCAACCCTGCGGCACGAACGCCAGCGGCGACCATTCCGGTTCGACCGCCCAGAGGGTGGCAATGGTTGGAGGCGCTTCGCCTTGGAAGCGCCAGATCCGGTTCTCGCCGCTCTTCGCGCTCCGCCAAAGCACGGACGCGCCGCGTCCGGCGCCGACGGCGCCATCGGGGACAGACGGGACCGTGGCCGTATCGGCCGTGGTCGCAGGGGTTGCGTCGGGCTGTTTCTGACAGCCTAAGAGTCCGGTCAGCATAACGCCTATGAGCAGCAGCATCTTTTTCATGGGTAGCCTTGTTTCGGTGATTCGATCGTTGTAGGGATGCAAATCGCATCGCGCGGAAGACGGGATCGGAGCGCGATCCGCGCCCCGCATCGCATTCATGCGGCCGGCTTGCGCGCGATGCACATCATCTGTTCGCGGCCGAGGTGCGCGAACCTGGGCGACCAGTAGAACAGCAGCTCGCAGTCGACGAATCCGGCATCGCGCAGTTGATCGAGCAGCAGCAGGCCGAAGTGCCGGGAGCGCTGCGCCGCGCCTTCCTGCTCGCCCGGATCGCCGCGCTGCATGGGCTCCATCGGATGCGACACATCTACCGCGTCCTCGACATTTGCACCGACCACAGTATCGTCGGGCGAACGAGAACCTTCCCCCAACGCGAATGGCCCCGCCCACAGCATCGCCCCGCCCGGGCGGAGCACTCTGAAGTATTCGGCCAAGGCGGTGGCGGGCTCGGAAATGTCCTCGGGCGCATCGAAGGACAGGAAGAAATCGAAGCTTGCCGCCGGCCACGTGGTCGGTGCGATGTCTTCGTTGCCAGATGCATTCATGTCTTCGCCGGAGAGCATCTGGTCGGCGGGGTGCCCGCTGGCCCGGGTGTGCGGATAACGCTCGCGCATCCAGCGGTAAAGCGGCTCGGTCTGCCCGCTGATGTAGATCAGCGAATCGATCGACGGCGCGAGGCGCGAGCCGAAAGCGTGAATGGCCGCGCGGATGCGGCTGATGAAGCCGCATTGGGTGCAGTCAAGATGCTCGCACCAGTTCGGCATCGGCCCGCCGTCGCTGCGCATTTCCCGACTGTCGGCGAACCCGCACTCGAACCGCGAAGGGCGTCGACAGGCTGCGCAATAGGCCTCGATCGATAAAGACTCGACGCCGGCGGGGATCAGCGCTTCCTCGTGCGCAGTGCGCAGCGGGTAACGGTCGACCATCTGTGCATGGTAGCGGTCGTAGTCCTCCCGCGATTTCACCGAAGTCGCGGGAAATACGGGCATGCCCACAGCGACCATGCTCATGAAGGCGTCGATCCGCTTCAAACCCGCATGCAGAGAATAGGTGTCGGTGACGAAATCGAGACCAGCCTCGCTGATCCGGTCCCATAGCGACGCATCGGTATACAGACGCACGACCTGATCGGCGAACGCCTGCGGATCGTCGGCAACGAGTATCTGCTCTCCGTCGCGCACGCGCATGCCTTCGACGGCGATGGATGTCGCGACCGACGGCACGCCGAAGCTCAGACTGGTGCCGAGCTTGCCCTTGATGCCGGCGCCGTAGCGCAACGGGGCGACGCTGATGCGGATGCGGTCGAACCAGGGCTTGAGATCTTCCACATAGCCGACCACTTCGACGCCGGAGATCGAGGCCAGCGCATGCACCTGGGGCGGCGGCGCGTTGCCGATCAGGTGCACCTTGACCTCGGGCAGCCGTGCGCGCACAGACGGCCATACCTGTTCGCAGAAATACACCACGGCATCGACATTCGGCGTATGCGGGAAGCCGCCGATGAACAGCATGTCGCTTCGCGCCGCATAGCCTCCATTGCGGCCCGGAATATCGACGAACATCAGCGGCAGCAGATGGATGCTCGCATCCGGCAGCTCTTTGGACAGCACTTCCAGCTCGTAATCGCTCATCACGATGCTGTAGTCGCAGCGGTCGATCACGTTCAGCTCGCAGGCTTTCCAGCGCAGTGCGGCCTCCAGTTTCTCCGCCGACCCTTCGATTTCCGCTTCGCGGATGTCGCGCAGATAGTGCAGATCGGAGGTGTTGAGGATGATCTTGGCGGTGGGCGCATGCCGGCGGATCTGATCGATGTACAGATCGGCGATCGGTGCACGGCACAGGAAGGCATAGCGGTAGTCTGGGCCGGACGCGGCCAGATGCGCCTCGATCGTGCCGATCTCGTCGCCGCTGAGGCAAGTTACCCCGATGTCCTGCAACTGGCGCGTGTAATGGCCGAGCATCATCAGATCGCTGGGGATGAATACCACTTCGAAGCCGAGATCGACCAGGATCTTCATCAGATAGAACGCAGTGATCGACCCGGCATCGCAGTCGGGTCGCGGCGTCGACCAGTCGATGAACAGCAGCTTGCCCCTTCCGGTGGGCATGCCGGCAACCGCATTGACGGCGCCGGCATTCTTGTAATTAGCCACAGGCACCGCCCGGCGCACGCCGTTGCGATGCACGATCGGATAGATCACGTTGAGCTGGAGAATGGTATCGCGGACCAGACGCAGGCCGCCGCGACGGTAGACAGACGCGCCTTTCGCGGCCATCGCCATCCAGCCGCCGGAATGATCGCGAGCGCGGCGTAGCGTGGTCAGCGCGTTGCGTATGCGGCTCCCTGCCCGGGCCGGCGCTGGCGCTGGCGGGGCGGCGACACTGCGCGCCACGGGCTGCACCGTCGCTGTCGGCAAGACGGCCTCGGCTGTGTCCTGCTCTCTCGACACGGACTCCGCCTGCACGCTGGCCGAGGCGGAGACGGCGACGGACTCCGGCGTATGCAGATTCACGCCCGATGCGCCGTTCCAGCTGAACGCATAGGGCAGTGCCGAATAACGCTCATGATCGTTGGCGAACACAAGCGCGCGGTATGTCTTCAGAAGTTCGTTGATCTCGCCGACGTTGTCGGCGTTCAATTGCCAGCTGTGTCGCGAAAACACCTTCTCGTCCCTGAGATTATTGCCGCTGAAATGCACGAAACGCAGCGGCAGGCCGTTGGATGTCCAGATGCCCGAGCTGCGGCGCACGTCGCGTTGCTGCAGATTCCAGTAAGCGACGTTGTAGCCGGGATGCTGCAGGATGCGGGCGCCGGGGATGTAAGCCGGCAACAGGTCCGCCCACTTCTGGTCGACGAACAGGCCCTGCGGCAAATCGATGACGCAGGCGTATTCCAGCCTTCGAGCCCACCAGCGCACGATCTCGATGACCCGAGGCGTGCGCCGCAGCGCGAGGAAACCCAGGTTATAGATGCCGAGCTGCAGCATTTTGATGTCGTCGATCTCGACGCCTTCGGCCGGATCGAGGACATGCGGCGTCATCACCGCCTCGGCGCCCTGCGCGAGCAATTCCTCCACTTCCCGCAAAGGGCTGATGATGAGGATGTCCGGATCCACATACACCACATTCTCTTCGCCGCAGCGCGAAAACAGGTAGTCGAATACGAACGGCTTGATTGACGTATTGAGTTCGGTGATGTTGTAGCGCTCGATCATGCCCGGCAGCGCCGGGATATCGAGCTGATCGAGCTCGATGATTTCGAATGGCTCGCGCTCGCGTTCGATCATGCCATCCCGCCGATCGCACAAGGCGACGTAGAAATTGGCATCGGGGTAATGCTCGCGCACGGAATCGAAAAGCGTATGGGCGTACGCGAAGAAATTCTTCGAGCAGATGGTGAAAAAACTCAGCTTTTTCTTTTGGTTCATGCGGCCTTCGGCTTGCATCCGATCCGGTCCTTACAGTTATCTTCGTCAATCGGTCGTCTTGGCGTTCAATCCACTGGGTCGCGTATCGCGGCGCCGTCACTGGAACGGAATTGCGAGACTGCGCGAAGCGCTCCCCTACGCGACTTCATCGGCATGGCTCCGCCAAGCCGAAATGGCTTCGCAGACGGGCGGCGTAGTCTTCCGCGAGAGCGACGGTGGCGTCGCCGACGCGGTATAGCCGCCGAGCCAGCGCTTGCACCGCCGCCACCTCCCGGTAATGACGCTCCAAATCGGTCGTGCCGGTGACGCTTTTCGCGTGGTAGCGGTGTCGATTCAGCACATCCGGGACGTAGTGGATGTATCCGAGCTTCAAAAGGCGCAGGTAAACCACCCAATCGCCGGCGACCCTGTAACCCGCCAACTCGTCGATATTGTATTCGAGCACGTGCTGCAGGGCATCGCGGCGGAACAGCGCTGCGCTCACGTTCGGGACGGTGTTCTTGACCGCCAGCGCGCGCTCCACTTCCTCGGCGCCGCTGACGGTGTATGGCGAACGCCACCGGTCCACGGAAATATCGTCGGTATAACCGAGGTAGTCCGGCGCGAGTATCGCTCCGGTAGCATCAATCCGGCAGGACTGCGCATAGGCCATCACGATCCGCGTGTCCGCGCTCATGGCGCGCATCAGTGTCTCGATCAACGCAGGATCCGCGGCATCGTCGGCCTCGGCGATCCATACGAATTCGCTTTCGGTTCGCCTGACGCCCGCCAACCACTGGTGGAAAACGGATCCGGAGTTGGCATCGGCCCGGACGACCAGAGGCTCCGGATGGCTGTACAGGCGCAGCATGCGCAGGATATCGAGACTGTTGTCGGAGGACGCGTCGTCCAGCACGACCACTTCCGCGAGCGGAAAGCTCTGCGCGGATATGCTGTCGATGCGTTCGGGCAGATAACGCGCGTAGTTGTAGTTGGGCACGACGGCCGAAACCCGCGGCGTGTCGTCTCCGCACATCGCCAGCAGACCGATGGCGTACTTGCGGAAGGAGAAATCGCGATCGACGATATCCCTGCCGACAGCGCCCAACCGCATACGCAGCATCGGATTGTTGATCACATGCAACAACGCTGCGGCATAGGCATCCACATCGAATGCGCGCACGGCGTAGCCGGCCCTGCCATCGATCAGGTCTGCGGCGCCCCCGGTCCCCGAAAACGCTATGACGGGCGTGCCAACGGCCAGGCTTTCAAGCGCCACGGTCGGCAACGGATCCTCCCGCGAACACAGTGCGTAGACGTCGGCGCCCGCGAAATAATCGTCGGTGTCGAAATCCGGGCCGACGAACCGGAAGCGATCAACGATTCCAGCGTTCTCAAGAACCGCATCCACTCCAGCACACATCCCGGAATCGCGCTGTCCGACCCAGATGAAGTAAAGATCGTCGCGGTGCGCGCAAGCGCGTATCGCCGCTTGGGCAAGAAGATCGACGCCCTTGCGCATGTCCGCAAAACCAACCGCGAGCACGATCGCGACATGATGCGGCAGCCCCATACGATCGCGCAGACGGACTCGGGCATCGGTTCCGTCAATAGCGCCACGATAACGATTCCGGGTATAGAGGCCCTGCGGTTGCAGCACCAGCTTTGATTCCACGTGCGCAGCCTGCCCCAAGATCGAGAGCACGCCCTCGCGCACCGGATGCGACGACACCACGACGTGATCGCTGGCATCGGCCAGTCTGGTCAGCGCATCCTGCAGGCCGTACTTGGCGATCAGCCCCGGCAGTTCATGGATGAGCGCGACGACCCGCATGCCCGCGTCGCGAAACGACCCGATGGCCCTTCCGCAGACCGTGGTGTTGGCGATCACGGCCTCGAACCCGCGCGCGCGCAGATCCGCCGCCAATGCCGTCTGTTCTGTCGCATCCATCGTGTACAGCCGGTGCAACGGCGCGAGCGCCTCGAATCGGGGTTCCAGCCAACCGTTTCCGAGCAACAACGTCTCGACATCCACGCCCATCCGCTTGAATTCGGCCAGCAGACTCAATGCGAGATATTGCGCCCCATGGGCGTGGGCATCGTGGACCATCAGCGCCAATCGCGGATGCCGTCGTTGCGTAATCAGAGCACTGCGCGTGGCGTGGAGCGACGCATAGCCGTGATGAAGATCGGGTTCGAGAACGGCACCGTCCATCCAACCGTTCCACGCGTGCACGAAAACGATGCTTTCGCCCGCGACAGGATGCGATTCGGCATGGGCGACCGCAGCGCCGAGCCATTGGCGGTAAGCCTCCGGAGAGGCGCCCTTTGAAACGCAACCGGAGCCCGGTCGGCGCGGTTCGTCGTCCCATCGGGGCAATACGCCGCGCAATTCCGGATAGTCCTGCGGCGCACGCGCTGCCTGCCGCATCGCATGCACGGCGTAATCGAACGCTTTTCCGTGGAAATCCGGATCGATCAGGTCCGCGTCGATGTCGAGAAATGGCAGGGAATCGAGGCACGCATCGGGGCGAGGCAGCGCGAGCGCCGCATCGAATCCTTGCGGGCGTGGATCGCTGGAGGTATTCATCGCAATCACGAAAGGTGCGGAGATTCCAGCTTCCCCGCACGTATCGCGCCAGTGCGCGATGACATCGACCGGATCGCCCATGCATTCCGGATGTTCGACCACGATCAAGGGGCGATCGCCGATCCGCACGTAGCGCGGATCGCGAAGATACCCGATCGCGCCCCTGCAGAAATCGCGTGCGGCGGAACCGCGCGAAGCCATATCCGGAACGCACGATGTCGATCCCTCAGCCGCGCTCTCGACCCAGGACAGGCAGTACGGAAAATCCAGCCCGGAATCGGCAAGATACCGCCCGAGAAATTCCGAGTCGGACACGCTGCCGGATGATGCGCGATGGCGGAAACAGAATGCAGACAGCCCATGCAGGCGCGCCAGCATCACCTGTCTGGCGAGCACCTCCGGGCAAAGTGCGTCATAAGCGCCGAGTTCGCCCGGCAGTCGCGGCTGTTCGTGACCGAGGAAACGCGGCGCCGACGACAGCACGCGTCCCCAGTCGCTGCGGATCGGCAGCGGCCCGGCTTTGCTTCCGCCACGACGCGCGAGGCCGGTTTCGTAAAAAGCGATGGCGCGGACGCGAGGATGCGCAGGCGCAAGCGCCGCCGGCAGCGCCACGTGATCGTCCGCTTCCGGCGTCGCGGCAAGAGACAGCATCCTGTCGACGTGACGTGATGCCGTGTCGCGCACTCGTTCACTCATGTGCAGGCCCGGTCCGCTCATCGCACGGAACGACGCGATCCGCGCAGAAGCTTTGCCAATCGCCGGGCCGGTGCCGTCATCCTCCAACTGGTCGAGGCTTCGATCTCGGCGAATCTGGCGCTGTTCTCGGCGAGCGCGACGGCTTGGATTCCGAGCGTAGCGTCTTTCTCGGCGAGCGCAGCGGCCTGCATTCGGATCGCGGCGTCTTTCTCGGCGAGCGCGGCGGCCTGCGCTTCGAGCGCGACGCTGAGCTCGGCAAGCAGGGAAGTCTGTTGCTCGTGCGTGGTCGCCTGGATCCGCAACAGATGATCGCGCTCCGCAAGGTCGGCCTCCAGACGCTGCGCCCGCTCCCCGGCAACCGCCCTGATATTCGCATTCTCGGCCACTGCGGCATCGAGTCGTGCCGCCCAGTCTGCGGCGACAGCCTGCTGGAGGGCATGCACGTGATGCGACAGCTCGGCGGCGGTTTCGTTGCGCGCGTCGATCACCCGCTGCGACCAGCAGGCAGCGGTCTCGTCGCGCGCGGATTGAACCTCGTGCTCCCATTGCGCCGCGATTTCGCGACGCGCTTCTTGCAATCGATGCGCCAGCGCAACGTCGAGTTCGCCACGCGATATCGCCAGCTCCGCTTCCAGCTCGGAGACACGGGTACGCAAGGCCGCATCGGTACCGGCATAGAGCCGGCTTCCGAGCGCGTCGAAGAGACGCAATGCCGCCACTTCGCCCTCGCTGTCGACCAATGCGGCCAGATCCCGCAGCGCCTGCGGCTGTTCGGCGCCGACCAGCAATACGCCAAGGCCGTGAGTATGCTGGAACTCGAAAGCCGGGTAGCGTTCGATCAACTCCGACCACAGCTTCCACACGCCGAAGTTGCGTTCGCGAACCATGGTGTCGTGGAACAGGACCACGCCCCGCGGCGACATTTTCGGCAGCCATGCCTCGAAATCGTGTTTGACCGCTTCATACGTATGCAGGCCATCGATATGCAAAACATCGATGCTGCCATCGGCGAAATAGCCGCACGCCTCATCGAAGGTCATGCGCATCAGAGCCGAAAAGCCACCGTAATGCTCTTGATTGTATTGCCATAGATTGTTGAATACATCGTCGCCATACAAGCCGGAGTGCTCATCGCCAGACCACGTATCGACGGCGAAGCATCGAGTATCGATCGCACAATGCTGTACCGCCTGGCAAAACCCGAGATACGAGGTGCCGTGATGGCTGCCGAGTTCGACAAGCATCCGCGGCTTCGCTTCTTCGATCAGCCAGAATGCAAACGGGAGGTGTCCAATCCATGCACTCGGCGGTATGTTCGCCGGAATCAGCGACATGGCGGCGTTTATTTTCATGCGTGTACCGGGACTCATTCTGCGCGTTCCTTGCCTGCGAACGTGCTGCGCATCAACGACGAAACAAGCCGTTGCCGGAGGCTGAGGCCGTGGCCCCGGAATACGCCCACGGTATCTCCCCACGGGCCGCTCCATTGGTCCGGGTGAGGTTCCCAGTCCGTGGATACATCCAAGAGTTCGCAGCGGCCGAATTTTGCCAGCGCACGATATCCGTCGGGATAGAATCGCCAGCAGTCTTGCGGATAGCGATGTTCAGGCCCGCGCGATGGAGCGATCAGGAAGATCAGTCCGCCTGGCTTGAGCACACGAAGCATTTCCAGCCAAGTCAACCAGAAGAACTCGACATGCTCGAACGCCTGGCCCGACAGCACCACGTCGGCGCTTGCGGTTGCCACCGGGAAGCGATATGGCGAGCTCAATACGATGTCGACACCAGGCCCAGCTTCGAGATCGATACCCGTATAACGCCAGTTTGGGCTATCGAACAACGTTCGATAAGACCCATTGACATCATAGGAGCCTATATCCATCGCATGGAGGGAGCGCTCGCGGTCGAGTCTTTCGTTGACCAATCGCTGCATGTGTTCATAGGAACTGACGTGCATATTGGTTAACTCCGGATCGCTGTCTGAATGATCGAAGATGGGCTCTGGCACTGCCTGCAGTGAGTCGACGATTTACGCCGCACGGCACTGCATCGAACTTCGCGAGCATCGATCTTCATCAGGACACACCTTGCGCGGCAGTTGGATCGACTTCAGTCCGACCTGCATCAATCGACCGCAAGGTGATGGCGCGATAGGGAATGCCAACCAGACCGGTCGATCGGGTATCGCACACGGACTCAAGCACCAGCCCGTCATAAATCCATGCGGCCTGGACGTGATCCACGACATCGCCATCCGCGATCGCGATATCGACCGTATAGCGTCCGGGCGGCAGATAGGGCATGCGAAACTCGAACATGGCTTCTACGCTTTTCGATGCGGCGATCGGCGGCGCAGCCGGACCCGAATCGATATAAGTGTTGGTTCCGAACAATTGCTGGCCGAGGCGATCCTTGAGCAGAAATCCGATGATGGGTCGCGGGATATCCCGATGCGCCTGGGCAAGTACCACCAGACGAACGATATCGCCGCCGTCCACATGGGAGATGACGTTCCCCTCGGCACTCTCGAGCCGGGCCGAGACGATACTGGCACCGCCATCGCCAAAGCCCACGCTCCGCGGATCGAAGCGGAATACCCGCACATGACTATGGTCGAGAGTCGGATCGAAATAGTCCGCGTCGCATCGCCCATCGTCAACGGGCATCTGCATCGCGATATCGGCTGGGTCGTTTTCAGTCGTGCCCGTAGAATCCGCGCTCACCTGTGCTGCTGGCGACTTGGGGCGGTGCCCATACGTGCTGGCCAGATACGCTTCGCATACCGGCTTTGCCGGGCCGTCCATCGCCTTGCCGCCATCGTCTATCCAGAACACGCGATCACAAAGATTCATTACCGCGCCAGCGTCGTGACTCACGAACAGCACCGTCCCATGCGCCTGGAACTCGCGCAGAAAACGCATGCACTTCTGGGCGAAGAAGACATCGCCGACCGACAATGCTTCATCGATGACAAGAATATCCGCATCGGCATGCGCTATCACCGCGAATGCGAGCCGCACGTACATTCCGCTTGAATACGTCTTGACCGGCTGTTCGATGAAATCGCCGATGTCCGCGAATGCGACGATATCGGCGTATTTCGCGGCGATTTCCTCTGCGCCCATGCCCAGGATCGCGCCGTTCATGAAGACGTTCTCGCGGCCGGTGAATTCCGGATTGAAGCCGCTGCCCAACTCAAGCAGCGCCCCGATCCGGCCCGAAACGGCGACGCGACCGAGGGTCGGCGACAGGGTGCCGCAAATGATCTGCAGCAGGGTCGATTTGCCCGAACCGTTGCGGCCGATGATACCGACGGTTTCGCCGCGCGCCACGGTGAACGAAATATCGCGCAGCGCCCAGAACTCGCGGAAATAATTCGCGCTCCGCAGACCGATCCATCGACCCAAGCGAGGCAGAAGCGCTTGCTTCAACCGATCCTGCGGCCGCTCGTAGATCTGATAGCACTTGCCCACACCTTCAACGACGATCGCAAGATCAACCTCGTCGGGCACGGCATGCGCATGCTGCTCAAAGGACATCGGCGAATCCTCGGCGGGATTTCTGGAACCACCAATAGCCGAACGCCATGAACACGATCGATATGACGTAATAGCGCAGTAAAGGCATCGCATCCGGAGCGGCATTCGCAAACAGCGCCGCGCGGCTCTGCTCGATGACCAGCGTCAACGGATTGGCGTATACCCAAGGACGAAAGCTCTCCGGCAACGCAGCGATCGGATAGAAAACCGGAGCGAGAAACATCAGCACCGTCGAGAGCACGCTCGTGATCTGACCGATATCGCGAATGAAAACACCCAGCGATGACAGTAGCCACGTCATGCCGAGCGCGAAGAAACCGAGCGGCAGCAGGATCAACGGCAACCACAGCGCGGTCGCAGGCACGGAACCCTCGAGCAGCCACTTTGCCGCAAGCAGTATCGCGATACTGATGGACGAATGAAATGCCGCGGATCCGACCAGACCCCAGCCGAGCGTTTCGAGGGGGAATACCACTTTTTTCACATAATTGGCATTCGCGACGATCAATCCCGGCGCCCTGATGAGCACCTCTGCGATCAATCCGTGGGCAATGACACCGATGAACAGAAGCAGGGCGAATCTCGACTTGCTTTGGCCTTCGAGCAGGCCCGGCCACTTCGCCTCGAACACCACCGAGAACACGAAGGTGTAGACCGCCAGCATCAGGATCGGGTACAGGAACGACCAGGCGACGCCCATGATCGAGCCACGGTAACGACCGAGTACTTCACGCTTGATCAATTGACCGATCAGGCGGCGCCCTCTCCAAAAGCCCTCCAACAAACTGCGAGGACCCGCTGGGAAGGGACGATGCGCATCGGTCAGAGCGCCGTGATTCATCGTGCGAGCGCCTGCTCCAGATCGGCGCGCAAATCCTCAACAGATTCCACGCCCACGCTCAATCTCACCAGATCGTCATGAATGCCGAGCACGGCGCGACGCTCGATCGGCACGGACGCATGGGTCATGACGGCAGGATGGTTGACCAGGCTTTCGACACCACCAAGCGACTCGGCGAGGGTAAACAGGTGAGTGCGTTCGCAGAAGCGTTTGGCGCCTTCGAAGCCGCCCTTCAGGCGGATCGAAACGATGCCACCGAAACCGTCCATCTGACGCGCTGCAAGCGCATGCTGCGGGTGATCTTTCAGACCCGGATAAATCACCGCTTCGATCGCCGGATGCGTCTGCAGCCATTCGGCCAACGCCATCGCGTTCGCGCAGTGCGCCTGCATCCGCAGGTGCAGGGTCTTCAGGCCGCGCAGGGCGAGGAAACTGTCGAATGGCCCCTGCACCGCGCCGACCGAGTTCTGCAGGAACGCCATCTGCTCGGCGAGTTCGGCGTTGTCGCCGACCACCGCCATGCCGCCGACCATGTCGGAGTGGCCATTGAGATATTTGGTGGCCGAGTGCATGACGATGTCCGCACCGTGTTCGAGCGGACGCTGCAGGATCGGCGAGGCGAAAGTGTTGTCGGCGACCATCAGCAGACAGTGCTTTTTGGCGATCGCGCTCACTGCCTTGAGGTCGACGATCTTGAGCATCGGATTGGTCGGCGTTTCGACCCAGACCATGCGCGTATTCGGTTGGATGGCCGCCTCGAAGGCAGCGGGGTCGGTCAGATCGACGAAGCTGAAATCGAGCCCGGCGCTGCGCCGGCGCACGCGTTCGAACAGGCGGAACGTGCCCCCGTACACATCGTCCATGCAGACCACGTGGCTGCCGGTGTCGAGCAGTTCGAGGATCGTCGAGGTTGCCGCGAGACCCGAGGCGAAGGCGAAGCCGCGACTGCCGCCTTCGAGACCGGCGACGCAGCGCTCATACGCGAAGCGGGTCGGGTTGTGGGTGCGGGAATACTCGAACCCCTGATGCACCCCGGGGCTGCTCTGGGCGTAGGTCGAGGTCGCATAGATCGGCGTCATCACCGCCCCGGTGGTGGGATCGGGGCTCTGACCCGCGTGGATGGCCTTGGTACCAAGCCCCCAGTCGCTTGAGAGGTCGGCGTGGTCGGACTGGCTCATCTCAGGCGATTCCGATGAAAAAGGCCGCCGATTTTAACATCGTGGCCCGGCTTCGACCGTTCGATTACTGAACGCGGCGGCGCAGATAGTTCAGCAAGTCGATCCGGGTGATCAGGCCCAGGAAGCGTTCGCCGTCCATGACGATGGCGACGTGGCCCCGGTCGAACACCGGCAGCAGGGCCTCGACCGGAGAGCGCACGTCCAGCTTGTCGAGCTTGCTGACCATGGCGGTCGAGGCGGGGTCGCGGAACCGGGCTTCGTCGCCGTAGACATGCAGCAGCACATCGCTCTCGTCGAGGATGCCGACGATCCGCTCGCCGTCCATCACAGGCAACTGCGAAATCTCGTACAGCTTCATGCGCTGGTAGGCGGTCACCAGCAGATCGTTGGGGCCGACCACCACCGTATCGCGACGGGTGTAGGGGCGCAGGATCAGGTCGCGCAGGTCGCCGTGCTGTTCGCGCTCCAGGAAGCCGTTGTCGAGCATCCAGTAATCGTTGTACTGCTTCGACAGGTACTTGTTGCCGGTATCGCACACGAACACCAGCACGTTCTTCGGAGTGGTCTGTTCGCGGCAGTATTTCAATGCCGCCGTCAGCAGGGTGCCGGTCGAAGAACCGCCCAGAACGCCCTCGCAACGCAGCAGTTCGCGCGCCGCAAGGAAACTTTCCTTGTCGGTCACGGCGTACGCCTTCTTGACCCGGCTGAAGTCCGAGATGTCGGGGAGGAAGTCCTCGCCGATGCCTTCGACCATCCAACTGCCCGACTTCTCGTTGAGACGGCCGTCGTTGATGTACTCGGCAAGGATCGAACCGACCGGGTCGGCCAGAATCAACTCGGTGTGCGGCGAATGCTCCGCGAAGCAGCGCGACAGCCCGGTCATGGTGCCGGAGCTGCCGCAGCCGAACACGATGGCGTCGAGCCCGCCGACCTCGCGCATCTGCGCCAGGATCTCGGGGCCGGTGACGAACTGGTGCGCGGCCGGATTGTCGGGATTGCCGAATTGATTGATGAAGTAGGCACCCGGGGTCTCCCGGGCGATACGCGCGGCCATGTCCTGGTAGTAGTCAGGGTGGCCCTTGGCCACGTCCGAACGGGTCAACACGACCTCGGCACCCATGGCCTTGAGGTTGAAGATCTTCTCGCGGCTCATCTTGTCGGGGACGACGAGAATCAGTCGGTAGCCCTTCTGCTGGGCGACCAGCGCCAGACCGATCCCGGTGTTGCCGGCGGTGCCTTCGACCAGGGTGGCGCCGGGCTGGATGTCGCCGCGCTGCTCGGCGGCTTCGATCATGCGCAGGCCGATCCGGTCCTTGATCGAACCACCCGGGTTCTGGCATTCGAGCTTCAGGTAAAGCGTGCAGACACCGGTATCGAGGCGTTGCGCACGAACGATCGGCGTGTCGGCGATCAGGTCGAGAACAGAGTCGTGAACGGAAGATTCGCGGACCGAGGGAAGATTCGACATGCCGGCGCCAGCTCGCTGGGGAAAGGCCGGATTATCGCATCGTCGGGTGAGGGGGCGGGACGCCGACGTTCCGAAATGGCGACAGATCGGGACGGCGGCAGGCTGGAGCCGCCGCCGTCCACAGGCCGAATGGTACGGATTCAGTGATGCAGCGCGTCGTACATCCGGGTGAGGCGATCCTTCGCGGCAAGTTTCTCGCGTTTCATCTGCACAAGCCGGGTGTCGTCGATCGGCAACACGCCGAGCTCGGCATCCAGCACCTGTTTGTCGAGTTCCTTGTGGCGATGATAGAGCTGACGGAATTCGGTATTCGCCTTCATCAAGGCTTCGAGCTCGGTCTGGGATTGCCCTTCGAACATGGATTCCTCCTCACAGCACGATGATCGGCCCGGACACAACGACCGGACCTCGGGATGGGAACGTGGGTTTTAAAACTTGGCTCCGAAAACAGTGGGGTGTCGAGACTGGAAATGAAAACGCCCCGGCCGGACGCGGCACAGGGCGTGATGGTAACGACCAGGGAATCGGCGGTGCGGACGCCCGGACCGGAGCGCCCGCACGGACTTCACTTCCGGCGGCATTCTCCTTGGGATCGTCGTGCATCTGCGTCATCGGCTCTGCTCGTCGTCTGGAGGCGAACCGCCCCCGTAAAACCGACCCTACTCTTCTCCTCCGCGCTGGGCAAGCCGTGCACGCGCGATATCGCATATCAATGCTCTGGCCGCATGCCGCCGCATCTGGAAATCGGCTTGGCGGCGCATCCAACCTGCTGATTTTGAATCATTTTACAAAACATGCTGACTGCAAGATGTATCAGGTACCGGGTGATTTCGGTTTGGGTTTCGGTTTGGGTTTCGGCTTCGGTTTCGGCTTCGGTTTCGGCTTCGGTTTCGGCTTGGGTTTGGGTTTCGGCTTGACCATCGGTTCGACCGGCCCACCAGCGGTCAATTCGGCCTCGCGGCGGGCCAGTTCAGCCTCTCGTTCGCGGGCAATCCGGAGCTTTTCCGTCTCGCTCCCGGCGACGCTATCGAGCAGGCCCTCCGCCTCCTGACGCTCCCGCGCCTCGGCCTCTACCGCCTCGCGCAGCCGTGCGGTTTCCTCGGCGCGGATCTGGGCCTCGACCCGCAGGCGCTCGGACTCGGCGCGGGCGCGCTCGGCGTCGCGGCGACTGGCCTCGACGAGCAGTTCGCTGCGCTCGATCTCCAGGCGCCGCAGCTCGGCACGATTGGCCTCGGTACGCGATGCGATCTCGGCCGCCTCGATCCTGATCTTGGCGATCTGCAGAACCTGCGGCCGCAGCTTGCGTTTCGCCGCCTGCAACGCCTGTAGCGCCTGCCGGGCCTGCAGCCGTTCGTATGCAGCGAAGGCGTTGCGCTGCGGATCCGCTTCGATGGCCTGCAGACGCTGGCCGAGCCGGACGACATCGGGATCGGGCTCAGCGGCTGTTGCCACAGCGAAGGGCAACATCCATGCCAACGCAAACGCCAGCGCTGTCGGCGAGCGATGCATGGTCATGGCGCGCCCTCGATGCCGAGGCGCTGGCGCAATTCGATGATTTCAGCGCGGCGGCGGGCCAATTCGCTCTGCAGCGACGCTTCCCGGCTGCGCGCCTGTGCGTAGTCGGCTTCGGCTGCGGCCAGTTGGGCCAGACCGATCGCATCGGCAGGCTTGCGTGCGGTCACTGCAGCTTGCGCCTGGCTCAAGGCGTTCTTGGCGCGCAGCAGGGACTCGCCCGCGTACTGGTCGGCATCGGCGGCTTCCGCCCGCAGGATTGCGGCCTGGGCAGCCTCCAGATCCTGGGTCGGCACCGGCGTTCGCGCAGAGACGAAGAGCGAAAACGTGAGCGCGATCACAAGCGCGATCCCTGCAGCGCCGTGACGCAGCGCATGAGGGTGCTGCGGGACGCGCGACATTTGTGCGAAGCTTGGAGTCATGGGGAGCGTGCCGGTGATTGAATCGATGGCGGGTGAATCGATCGATCCGCGCGCGCCATTGTCATCAGCATTCGCGGCGGTTGCAACGCCGCAGCCACAGCGCAGCCAACGGCTGTTCGGGGAGGTTCAACAATGGACATCGGCTATTTCCTGAAGCTGATGACGGATAAAAACGCCTCCGACATGTTCCTGACCACCGGCGCGCCGGTGCATATCAAAGTCGAAGGCAAGCTGTATCCGCTCGGCAATACCGGCCTGCCACCGGGCATGGTCAAGAAAATCGCCTATTCGCTGATGGATGAAGGCCAGGTACCGGACTTCGAGCGCGATCTGGAGCTGAACATGGCGCTGTCGCTGGCCGATGCCGGCCGCTTCCGCGTGAACGTGTTCAAGCAGCGCGGCGAAGTGGGCATGGTGATCCGCGCGATCCGCAGCGTGATCCCCAGCATCGAGGAACTGCAACTGCCGCAGGTACTGAAGAACATCATCATGGCCCCGCGCGGCCTCGTGCTGATCGTCGGCTCCACAGGCTCGGGCAAGTCGACCACGCTCGCATCGATGATCGACTACCGCAACACCACGGCCGCCGGCCATATCCTCACCATCGAGGATCCGATCGAATACCTCCACCGGCACAAGAAATCGCTGGTCAACCAGCGCGAAGTCGGTCTGGATACCCATGCTTTCCACAACGCGTTGAAAAACGCGATGCGCGAAGCCCCGGACGTGATCCTGATCGGCGAAATCCTGGACGCCACCACGATGGAAGCGGCGATCGCTTTCGCCGAGACAGGCCATCTGTGCCTGGCGACGCTGCACTCGAACAACGCCGACCAGACGATCGAGCGCATCCTCAACTTCTTCCCGGAAAGCGCGCACAAGAACGTGCTGATGAATCTGGCCCTGAACCTCAAGTCCGTGGTCAGTCAACGTCTGGTCGTAGGCGCAGACGGGCGTCGCCTGCCTGCGTCCGAAGTACTGATCAACACGCCGATGGTCCGCGACCTGTTGCGTCGTGGCCAGATCCACGAAATCAAAGCCGCGATGGAGGAGTCGCTGGAAGAAGGCATGGAGTCGTTCGACCAGTGCCTGTTCCGGCTGTACAAGGAAGGCCGCATCAGCATGGAGGAAGCGCTGCGCGCCGCCGACTCGCGGGATGGCCTCGCGCTGAAGTTCCGGCTCTCCGAAGGCAGCGGCGGCAGCGAGCACGACCCCTATGCGGTGGCGTTCGAAGGTGGCGATGGCGGCTCTTCGTTCTCGCACTGAGCACGCCGATCGTGCAGCTCAACGCCCCGGTCCTGATCGGGGCGTTTTCGTTTCAGATGGCAGGTGCGTCCGCCTGTCGTTCCGGACGCGCGGCATCGAACGCCGGTAGCGCCAGGCATGCCTCTTCGATCCGCCGGACCGTCGGGTAAGGCGTCATATCCACAGCGAAGCGGCGTGCGTTGTACACCTGCGGGACCAGACAGCAGTCGGCGATGGTGGGCTGGTCGCCTTCGCAGAACGTGCCGGTGGCCGGATCGTCGGCCAGCAGCGCCTCGAAGGCATCGAAACCCTCGCGGATCCAATGCCGCACCCATTCGTCGCGCTCGGGCTGCGGCGCATGCCATTCGCGTTCGAGGTACTGCAGCACGCGCAGATTGTTCAGTGGGTGGATGTCGCAGGCCACCATCATCGACAGCGCGCGCACCCGCGCGCGACCACGCGCGGTCGCCGGCAGCAGCGAAGGCGCATCCGACCAGACTTCGTCGATATATTCGAGGATCGCCAGCGACTGGCGGATCAATCGCTCGCCGTGCTGCAGCACGGGGATGAGTTTCTGCGGATTGGTCTGCGCGAATGCGGGATGATGTTGTTCGCCACCGTCGCGGATCAGATGCACCGGCACTGAGTCGTAAGCCAAGCCTTTCAGATTCAGGCCGATCCGCACCCGATATGCGGCGCTGGAACGCCAGTAACCGTAGAGCCGCAAATCATCGGTCATGCCTGTTCTCCAAGCGCATCGCGGACCGCCATCAGGGCGAATCCGAGCAGGTTGAGTCCCTGCCATTGCAGCGGATCTTGCGCGCGGTGGTCGCCTGCGGCAAGCCCGATCCCCCAGACCGGGTCGACCGGGCTGGCTTCGACCAGCACCTGGTCGCCGGTGGCGAGCAGGAAGTCCCGCAACAGCGGATGCTGCTCGAACTTGGCGCGATTGCCACGCACCACGATCTCGAAGCGATGGTGAAGCCAGAGTGCGTCGTCAAACCCACGGACGGCGCGGCCGGCCGCCTTCGCAGCACCAGGCTCGGCCTTCGCGAGCACTCGCACCAGCGCCGCATCATCGCCGAACAGTCGCGCCTTCTCCGCCATCATCCAATGCTCGGCGGTGGCGTAGCGGATCTCGTCGATCGTGAACGCTGCCGGGAACCACTGGCTGAAGCACGCAGCGGAAGGCGCGCCATCGGCGCGCGGGCGGTGTCCCCAGAAGCAGAGATAACCGAAACGTTCGCCGGAGGCGACCCGCCCGCACAGCGACGCCACATCCATCATCACGCAGCCGGGCGTTCGATCCGCTGTTCGATCGCACCGAAGATGTCGTCGCCATCGCGGCTGTGCATCTCGATCCGGACCGTATCCCCGTACTGCATGAAGGGCGTGATCGGCTTGCCTGTCTCCAGCGTTTCGACCGTTCGCTTCTCCGCGAAGCAGGATGCGCCCAGCGAGGTGTCCTCGTTGGCGACCGTCCCCGAACCGACGATGGTGCCGGCCGACAGCGGGCGGGTCTTGGCGGCATGCGCAACGAGCTGCGCGAAGTCGAACTGCATGTCGATGCCCGCTTCCGGCGCACCGAACCAGATGCCGTTGATGTGGGTCAACAGCGGCAGATGGACTTTGTTGCCCTGCCAGGCATCGCCGAGCTCATCAGGGGTGACGAACACCGGCGACAGCGCCGAGCGCGGTTTGGATTGGAGGAAGCCGAAACCCTTCGCCAGTTCGTTCGGAATCAGATTGCGCAGCGACACATCGTTGACCAGACCGATCAGCTGGATGTGGCCTGCCGCCTGCTGCGGCGTCACCGCCATCGGAACGTCGTCGGTGACGATCACGACCTCGGCCTCCAGATCGATGCCGTAGTCTTCGCTCGGCACCCGCACCGGGTCGCGCGGACCATAGAAGCCGGCGCTGACCGCCTGGTACATCAGCGGGTCGACGTAAAAGCTTTCCGGCACTTCGGCGCCGCGCGCGCGGCGCACACGCGCGACGTGCGGCAGATAGGCGCTGCCGTCGACGAACTCGTACGCGCGCGGCAGCGGGGACGCCAACAGTGTCATATCGAGTTCGAACACGCCTTCGGCTTCGCCCGCGTTCAGCGCTTCGGACAGCGCATTCAGACGCGGCGCGGCGTTCGACCAGTCCTCCAGGGCGCGCTGCAGGGTAGGAGCGATGCCCTCGGCGCGCACAGCGCGGGCAAGATCGCGCGAAACCACGATCAGCGTACCGTCACGCCCACCTTCTTTCAGACTGCCAAGCTTCATCGGAACCTCGAACCACCTGTGTGGATTTGATCAACTGAATCGGATCAACTGAATCGGATCAATTGAGCCGGATAGAATGAATCGGACCAACCAAATTGGTTTCAATTGTAACTGATCGCCAACGGGCGTCACTCAGGCCTCCGACTGGAAGCCCCCGGCACGATAGGTGAGCACGAGTGTGTCGCGATAGCCGCCTGCTGCGCCCGGCTGCGGCTGGATCGGCGTGGTCTCGTGGATCATCCGGGTGTCGTCGAGCAACAACAGACTCCACGGCTCGGTCAGCGTGAAGCGCTGGCCGTCCGGACCATCGGCATCGAACACCCGGGTCTCGCCACCACGGATCGCGTGCCTGTCGACGAGAAACACCGCAACAAAATCGACGCCGTCGCGATGCGCGCCCTCGGGCGTCGGCCGACCGATACCGTCGACGGTGTCGATCCGGAACTGGTGCGCTTCCACATACCAGGCATCGACCGGGCGGAGCTCCCGGAGAGACTCGCCCAGCGCCCACAGCAACGGCGACCAGGCGGACGAAGCGATGGTCGCAGGCGCCATCGGCGCGAACCAGCGTTGAATGCCGCCATGCAACGCGTTGTAATCCAGCGGCTGGTAGTGGGCACGATGCGGCACCTGCACGCAGCCATCGGCGCGGACCACGAAGCAGGCGTGCCGCCGCTGCCGATAGCGCCCGCCGTCGCGCAGATAGTCGTCGGGTGGCAAGTCGTTCCAACTGGGCGCAAGTGCCAGTAATGCATCCAAAGGTACGCCGCAGAGCATCGCGACATCGTCTGCGGCAAGTGCCGCATAGCCGCTGCGGCGCAGCGCATCGACGACCGTAGCGGGTGAAGTGAACGGCGCGCGGAAGGTGGCGACCATGCAGCGATCTCGGCTGTAGTCCAAGGGCGGCCGGGCCATATGCCCGGCGATAGTTTCAAGTGTAACTTCCATGCCCGCAACGGTCATTGCAAACTCGTGGTGCTGCAACACACACACTTCGTGACAAGCCTGTTACTTTAATCGCTCAGACCGGGCATGACGGGGACACGCTCGCGAATTTGTACGCCTATGCCGCCTCCTCGTCGCGGCTCGCCGATGAACACCATCGTCTCGACTACAGGCGGCATTACAGGGACAGCCATGGCAAGCAGGATGCGAATCGATATCGACCGATTGCGCGCGTTCGAAGACGCGCCGAGCACCGAGGTGTTGACCGTGGAGATCGATCGCGTGGTCAAGCCGCTCGGCATCGATTACTGGTTCTATGCGGTGGACCTGCCGTTGGTCAACGACCACCCGAACCAACTGCGCATGGGCACGTACCCGGAAGCCTGGGTAACCCATTACTTCGCGGTGGACTACATCAGCATCGACCCGATCATCAGCCACTGCCACGATCACGCCATCCCGCTCGCATGGGACGAAGCACAGTTCCATCACCGCAGGATCGTCGACCCCCATCTGCAGAAGATCCGCCATATGTTCGGCGAAGCCCGTGAATTCGGACTCCGCAGCGGCGTCAGCGTGCCGCTGCATGGCCCCGGAGTGTCATGGGGACTCATGTCGTATGCATCCCGCCACCTGCCCGCCGCCGATTACGAAACGATCCTGCCCGAACTGCACCTGCTCGCGCATTTCGTGCATGAAGCCGCGCGTCAATTCGTGCGCTCCAAGACCCCGTCGCGGTTGCCGGCGCTGACCAAACGCGAACGCGAATGCCTCTCATGGGCGGCAGAAGGCAAGACCAGTTGGGAGATCGGGCAACTGCTCAACATCAGCGAGCGGACGTCGATCTTCCATCTCCAGAACGCCACCCACAAACTGGGCGTCAGCGGCCGCCAGGCCGCGATCGCCCGCGCAGTGTCGCTGGGTTTGATCATTTCGCTGCGCAACTGAACCGACTCCAGGCGGAGAACACCAGGCGGTTTCGCGCACGCCTCTTCTCCGGTTTATGCATTGCTGATCATCAATCAGTATTTGATTGTCTTAAGCAATCAATTTTCACATTGATTCATGCGCCAGCGACCGTCGATACGTCAGGTTTACCGGCGATTCGTGGCGTACTGAACACCTGAAACGGACCTGCATCAACCTGTAAGGTCGATCAGCTGCAAGTTCTGACAGCCGTTGCGCTCACTTGTGTCTCCTTCCACGACACAAGGAGACACCATGGCATCGATCATCATCGCGCGCGCGGGCGAAAATGGACTCGGCGCACCGCTTCTGGACAGTATGTACAGACTGCGCTCGGATGTTTTTCATCGCAGACTCGGCTGGGAGGTGCGGGTCGATAACGGGCGCGAACACGATTGGTTCGATTTGATAGGCCCACACTATCTGGTCGCGCACGACGGGGCGTCGAATGCGCTCGGCTGCAGCCGGTTGTTGCCGACAGCCGGGCCGAACATGCTGCGCGATATTTTCCCGTTCCTGCTCGATGGCGCACCGGCGCCGTCATCATCTGCAGTCTGGGAAGTCAGCCGGTTCGCGATCAACAGCGCATGCGCCGGCGATGGCTTCGGTTTCGGTCATGTGCCGGCCGCGATGCTCGCCGAAATGTTTCGTTTCGCCGGAACGCACGGAATCGAGGATCTGGTCGGCGTGACCAGTGCGCCGGTTGAAAGAATGCTGAGGCATTTGGGGCTGCGGGTCGAGCGCCTGGGCATGAGCCGGAAAATCGGCAATGTCATGAGCCTGGCATTCCGCATGCCGGTCGAAGAAAACCTGCTGACGGTCGGCGCGTCGCCATTCGTTGCAGTCGCACGGGCGGCATAGGGAGCTTGCGAATCGTGCGTCTTTCAGAAGCAGGTCCGCATCTGGAGACGATAGACCCCGTCGCCAGGAAGAAGGGCGCATGGCCCGATGACATCCGTCGCGCACGCCGTTGTGAAGGCGTGCGCGACATTGGACCTGCGGATTGGCGGGTGAAGCCCGCAGTTCAGGCCGCGACGACCAGGGACGGCTTTCTGGCCAACGCCGCCCGTTCAGGGGCGAACAGCTCGCGCAACTGTGCCGCAGCCCCGTCCCACAGCGCTCGTCGTGCCAACAGCGCTTGCCGCGCCGCTTCCCGCGTGCTCGCCAATCCGTCGGCGTTGCGCGCGAGCTCGGCATTGATCATGCGGCTCGCTGCGGGGCCGTGGGTGTCGCCATCCAGCTCGATGTGACGCTGCAGGTAATACACGAAGCCAGGCGCTTGTTCCTCGCTCAGCCCCCAATGATCGAGCAGGCTCTGGAACATGTCGGGGATGACGTTCTCGCGACCGTAGAAGAAACTCGCCATCACCTCCAGGAGACTGCCGTGCATGCATGTACCGATCGTGTGCTGGACGAAATCGCGTACGAATTGCGGAACCTCGGCTTCGGCAAGCGCATCACTCAACGAGGCGCCTGCGCGCAGTTTGCGCATGAAAAGATCGAACTGCTCGGTCGATGCACCGACATCGTGCATCGCGGTCAAGTACAGATCGAGGTGACTGGCTGGGTTGCCTTGGGCGTCGACATCGCTTTCTTCAGCGAGCACGATATCGTTGATGAGCCGAGCCGCTACCGGATCGCTCGGTGGCACCCATGGCAGTTCCACGCACGTCAAGTCCCGCTGCAGCCGCTTGGCCAGCGACATGAAATCCCACACAGCGAATACATGCACTTGCATGAAGCTCTGGAGCGCTTCGGTATGCGCGATTTCGGCGAATACCGGATGCGTTTCCAGTTCGTGCCGCAGTCGGCGCATGGCCGGGGTCAGCACGACATCACCTTCTTTTGCAGCACCTTCTTTTGCAGCACCTTCTTTTGCAGCCACTTCCTTTTTCATAAAGCCTCCTGGTTCCATCGCTTGGTTTTTTGGGGTGAAGCGGGAACGTCCGAACGAACCTTCCGTGATCTGTCCGGACTTTCGGGACCAGCTTGCGCCGGACCCAGTCCCTTCGGCGCGACCGCCTAAACAGTCGCCCGAAAGCGATACATCCTTGTGTCGCTGAAACCTGTGCGTGTGGCCTTTGAAGAGCGCTCTGGAAGTTTGTCCCCCGGACTTTACGTCGGCATGTCTTAAGTCGGCATGTAGAGCGGGTAGAGGCTGGCCTCTTCACGCTCGATGCGTTGCGCCAACAGTCCATAGACCGTCTTGTAATCCGCCATGAATTCTTCGCGGGCCTGCTGATCGAAAGTGCTGAGCTGATATTTCTTGACGAAATCGACGACACCGCGCGCGATCGCATTCATCTCGCGACGGAAGCTGCGCACCAGTGCGGTGCTATCGGAATCGCCCTGCATCGCGTTTTCCACGTAATTGTAGAAACGGACATTTTCGGCGATCAGGTGCCCTTCAAGATGCACCTTGAACGCCATGAGCATTTGCGGCACCTGCTGGAAATCGCCCTGCTGCGCGCAATCTCCGATCGCGCCGTAAAGCTTGACCAGATCGGCGTGATCACGTTTCAGCGCTGGCACCAATCCGGCGTCGTATGCGATGCCGAAACCGGCACGGCGCTGTTCCACGGGCGGGACGCCTTGCGGCAATGCCTGCGATCTCGGTCCCTGCCCACCCCCAAACAACTTCCTGAAAAAATCGAGCACAACATCCCCTGTTGAATAATCCAGTCGGCAGACGCCGACCGGGTGACCATATCCGGAGCTGGCCGATATCGTGTACCTGTAAGAAATGACAGGTATGACCAATGCCCGTTTCAAACTGAGTAGGTGGTCTTAAAAACGAGCGCATTTATAGGCGATTCGCATGTTCGCCCACTGCCTTCGGTGCCGATACTCTCACGGGCGCCAATAAAAAACCCGCCTTGCGGCGGGTTTTCCGTAGTGGCAGCCCCGGATGGATTCGAACCACCGAATGCCTGAGTCAGAGTCAGGTGCCTTACCGCTTGGCGACGGGGCTGTAGAACTGCAGCGCGACGATTGTAACGCCAGTACGTCGTCGCCGGAACCGGAGAAAACCCCGCCCCAGCGACAGACCAGCCTGTCGTGCTTAACGCTTCGAGAACTGGCTTGCGCGACGGGCTTTGTGCAAACCGACCTTTTTGCGTTCGACTTCGCGGGCGTCGCGGGTCATGAAACCGGCTTTGCGCAGCTCGGACTTCAAAGTCTCGTCGTACTCGACCAGGGCGCGGGCGATACCGAGACGGATCGCACCCGCCTGACCGGTGGTGCCGCCTCCGGTCGTGGTGGCGACGATGTCGAACTGCTCGTTGGTCTTGGTCAGCACAAGCGGCTGACGAACGATCATGCGCGCGGTTTCACGGCCGAAGAACTCGTCGATAGGACGGTCGTTGACGGTGATGGTGCCGGTACCCTTGCGCAGGAACACGCGGGCAATAGAGGATTTGCGACGGCCGGTGCCGTAATTCTGCTGAGTAGCCATCGTTTAGATATCCAGGACTTGCGGCTGCTGGGCGGCGTGCGGGTGTTCGGCACCCTTGTACACCTTGAGCTTCTTGTACATGGCGCGGCCGAGCGGGTTCTTCGGCAGCATGCCTTTCACGGCGATCTCGATCACGCGCTCCGGATGACGTTCCAGCGCCTGGGCGAGCGTTTCGGTCTTCAGGTTGCCGATGTAGCCGGTGAAGCGGTGATAGAGCTTGTCGTTCAATTTGTTGCCGGTCACCGCGATCTTCTCGGCGTTGATCACGACCAGGTAATCACCTGTATCGACGTGCGGGGTGTAAACCGGCTTGTGCTTGCCGCGGAGGCGGCTGGCGAGCTCGGCGGCCAAACGGCCGAGCGTCTTGCCGGAAGCGTCAACGAGGTACCAGTCGCGCTGGACGGTCTCGGACTTGGCAGTGAAAGTCTTCATGGAGGAGCTCTTGTGAGTGGTACCTGGTCGGACTGATTCAATCGGGGCGTCCCCGGTGAATTTCGCCTCGCGTTGTCGTCATGGAACCGCAGAGGCGGGGCCACAAAGAAGCGGGATCATAGCCGGCCGGGCGGGGCGCCGCAAGTCGCTTGGCCAAGCGAAACCGGCAGGGTGACCTGCCCGTTGGCGTCTCCTCGCGAAATCCAGCGTCTTCCGGGAAGATATCCGGTGTGACCATTGCCCCACCCTGCGCTGCCGACTCCACCTTATCCCTGCAAACGCTGGCCGACCACTGCGTGCAGTGCGGCCTGTGTCTGCCATCCTGCCCAACCTACGCGCTCGAGCCGATCGAAGCTGAATCGCCACGGGGCCGGATCGCCTTGGCCAAAGCATGGGAAACCGGACTTTCGGCTCCGACCGAGACTGGCGAACTTCATCTGGACCATTGCCTGGGTTGCCGCCGCTGCGAAGCAGTCTGCCCGGCGGGGGTGCGCTATGGGGCGCTGCTGACGGCTGCACGTACCCGCCAACGCGCCCGCAGGCCAGCCGGGTTGCGGCAGCGAACGGCCGAGTGGCTCACCGCACGCCCTCGGACGCTGTCGGTACTGATGGCCGTCTATCGCGGAACCTGGCCGCTGCTGCCGCGTGCCGCCCGGCCACTGCCACGACCACCGGCATCTCACATCCCGCCTCGCGATCAGCAGCACGAGTCTGCACCCGCTGCCGCGCTGTTCCTCGGCTGCTTGGGCCGCAGCTACGAAGCGTCGCTGCATGCGGCGATCCACCGATTGGGCGACGCCATCGGATCGACCTTCACGACGCCGACCGGGCAAACCTGCTGCGGCAGCCTGCACGCCCATGCCGGCGCAATGGAACGAGCCGCTGCGCTCGCCGCGACGAATCGTCAGGCGTTCGCCGGAGCTTCCACGGTGCTCAGTCTTGCCAGCGGCTGTCACGACACCCTCGCCGATAGCCTGCGCGGGCAAAGCATTGTCCGCGATGCCATCGATGTGATCGCCGAAAGCGCCGATCGGCTGCGGTTGGCGGCCCGGCCGGAACGCATCGCCCTGCATTTGCCCTGCACCCAGCGCAACGTGGTCCGCAGCGATGGAGCCCTGCGCGCGCTGCTGGCGCGGGTGCCGGCACTCGAAGTGGTCGTCCTCGACGCCGGCTTCGGCTGTTGCGGCGCGGCCGGGACGCAGATGCTGACCGATCCGGGACGCGCCGCGCGTCTGCGCCAACCGCTGCTGGACCAACTCGCCGCCAGCGGCGCGACCCGGCTGCTCAGCGCCAATATCGGCTGCCGGCTGCATCTGGCGAACGGCACTGCGCTGCCGGTACAACATCCACTGGAATTCCTCTCGGAATGTCTCGCATGAGAATGTCGGCATGAACACGAACCGCGCCCTTTCGCCCCTCGACCGCCTGCTTGCCGATGCGCAGAACGCGCTGGAGACCGTCGCCGGCGCACCGCGCGCCGGGCGCGCCAACCCGGGCGCTGGCGAGGCCGATGTGGTGCTCGATGAAACCGAGCGCCGGCATGCGGCCGGGCTGATGCGGATCAACCACGTCGGCGAGGTCTGCGCACAGGCGTTGTACGTCGGTCAGGCGGCGGTCGCGCGCGATCCGCAAACACGGGCGCAATTGCAGGCCGCCGCACAGGAGGAGACCGACCATCTCGCCTGGTGCGCAGACCGCCTGCGCGAGCTCGACAGCCGCCCCAGTCTGCTCAACCCGGTCTGGTATGCCGGGAGTTACGCCATCGGCGTGCTCGCCGGCCTGCGTGGCGATGGCTGGAACCTCGGTTTCGTGGTCGAGACCGAACGCCAGGTCGAAGCGCACCTCGAAGAACACCTGCAGACGCTGCCGCCTGCAGACGCGCGCAGCCGCGCGATCCTGACGGTGATGAAGGACGATGAGATCCGCCATGCCGACCATGCCGAAGCTGCCGGCGCGCGGCTCCTGCCGCAACCTGTGCCGACGCTCATGGCGGCCGCGTCGAAGTTGATGAAAGCGGTGGCGTACCGGATATAACCGCCACACCGAAACAGAGGCGTCCCATCGCTGCCATGCAGATCCGCGATTACAACGGAAAGGGAGACTGGAGCGCAGCCGCCGTGCAGGCACGCTATGCCGACCATGCCGGGCGCCATGGCGTCGAAGCGCCTCGCCCGCTGGCGCTGAAGGTCCACGAGCACGGCGATGTCCGCTGGATCTACCCGATCATGGACGCGGTCATCGAGGGCATCCTCGCGGGCGATCCGGCCTGCGCTGTCATCGGTGTCGAATTCATCGAAGAGGACCGGAAGTTCCCCTTCGGCGCGAATCTCAAGGCACGCACTGCGCGCGCGCTGCGCCAGAGCACGCTGTCGGATGCGCTTTCGATACGCATCCGACGGCGCGTCGTCGACATGTTGATCGCGGGAAATACCCCTCGGGAGTACCGCGAATACGCCAAACTGCTGCGCAAGACTGGTTTTCGCGAGCTGTGGCCAAGACTGGAGGCGGCCGTGCCGCGCATGAACCGGCATGCGATGCGCTATTACCGCTATTTCGAGGCCATCCAGCGGCGCACGCCGGCCGTCTGCCCGGTCGTTACTGCATCGCAGAACGACTAGTAGAACAAAAAAGACCGGCTGAAAGCCGGTCTTTTTGTTGCCGCGCATGCCGATGGATCACTCGACCAGGTTGCGGCCCTGGTACAGCTCTTCGATCTCGCGGCGAAGACGGGCTTCGATCTTCATGCGTTCCTTGAACGAGAGGTTCTTGGCCTTCTCCTCGAACAGGTAGTTGTCGAGGTCGAATTCCTTCATGTGCATCTTCGTGTGGAACAGGTTTTCCTGATACACGTTGACGTCCAGCATCTCGTAGCGGGATTTGACGTTCTTCGCCAGGTAGTCCTGGATCGAGTTGATCTTGTGGTCGATGTAGTGCTTGCGGCCCTTGATGTCGCGGGTGAAGCCGCGCACCCGGTAATCCATGATGACGATGTCGGATTCCAGGCTTTCGATCAGGTAGTTCAGCGCCTTCAGCGGCGAGATCACGCCGCAGGTGGCGACATCGATGTCGGCGCGGAACGTCGCGATGCCGTTGTCCGGATGCGTCTCCGGGTAGGTGTGTACCGTGATATGCGACTTGTCCATGTGCGCGACGACCGCGTCGGAGATGATCTCCTTGCCGGCGTCCTTCTTGTCGATCACCGGTTCCTCGGAAATCAGGATGGTCACCGACGCGCCCTGCGGGTCGTAGTCCTGACGGGCGATATTGAGGATGTTCGCGCCGATGATCTCGGCCACGTCGGAGAGGATCTGGGTCAGCCGGTCGGCGTTGTATTCCTCGTCGATGTAGGCGATGTAACGCTGGCGCTCCTCTTCGGATACCGCATAGCACACGTCGTAGATGTTGAACGACAGCGCTTTGGTCAGGTTGTTGAAGCCTTGCAGCTTCAGACGCGGCAGTGGCTTGACCACGGCATCGATTCCTTTGGGACGGGAGGTTGGGGGCGCGATTATGCGGCATTGCAGCCCCCCGGGGGGAACCTGCGCTGCAGCGCAGCATCGGCGCTGCGATCACGCGCAGTCTACGACCGGCGTTTGCCCGAAACGTGACAAAGGCCTACTCTTGGCTATCCCCATGTTACGGCTCGCATGAACACTCCTCCCGTGGCCACGCTGACACCTCTTCGCCGCAATGCGAACCCGCTCGCCCCGACCGTGGCGACGATCGAGCGGTTCCTATCGCACTGCCATCGCCGCCGTTATCCGCCCCGGACCGAAGTCTTCCGCCCGGGCGACCCCGCTGGCACCCTCTATTACGTGATCTCCGGCTCGGTCAGCATCATCACCGAGGAAGACGACGGTCGCGAGCTGGTCCTGGGTTATTTCGGCCCGGGCGAATTCGTCGGCGAGATGGGGCTGTTCGTCGAAAGCGACCGCCGCGAAGTCATCCTGCGTACCCGTACCCAGTGCGAGCTGGCCGAAATCGGTTACGACCGCCTGTACCAGTTGCTCGAAGGGCCGATGGGCGGCGACGCCGCACAGTTGATCTACGCCATCGGCGCCCAGCTTTCGCGCCGCCTGCTCGACACCAGCCGCAAGGCCGGTCGTCTGGCGTTCCTCGACGTGACCGATCGCATCATCCGCGCGCTGCACGATCTGACCCGCGAGCCCGAAGCGATGAGCCATCCGCAGGGCACCCAACTGCGCGTGTCGCGACAGGAACTGGCCCGTCTGGTCGGTTGCTCGCGCGAAATGGCCGGCCGGGTCCTCAAGAAGCTGCAGGTGGACGGCAAGCTGCATGCCCGCGGCAAGACGGTGGTCATCTACGGCACCCGCTGAGTCGTGAGCAGCGCAACGCACGATCACGCGGCGGAAGGTTTCGACCTGCGCGGCGCGGTGCCGGCCGATGCCGACGACGTCGCCGCGCTGCTGACCCAACTGGGCTATCCCTGCGAGGCGGCCGATGCTGCCGAGCGGATCGCCACCGTTCTGCACAACGACCGCCAGGCCCTGATCCTCGCCCGCCATCGCGGCGCGGTCTGCGGCCTGCTGGCGCTGGACTACATGTATTACCTGCCGCTGGGCACCACCACCTGCCGGGTCACCGCGCTGGTGGTGTCGACGGACGCACAGGGCCACGGCCTGGGCCGCCTGCTGCTGCGCGATGCCGAGCGCCGTGCGCGCACCGGCGGGGCCGCGCGGCTGGAAGTCACCAGCGCCAGCCATCGCACCGAAGCCCACGCCTTCTACCGCGCCTGCGGGTTTTCGGACGGCGCGGCACGGTTCGTGAAACTGCTGGGCGACTGAAAACGCAAGGAAGACGGCATCGCCGTGCTCCGGCAAAATGGCGGCTCTGTCCACCGATACCGGCCGCCGCCCATGCAATGCCCCAAATGCAACGCCTCGATGCATCTTCTCGACGGACTCGACGAGCCCGTCCACCGCTGCGAAGGCTGCAAGGGCATGTGGTTCGAGCTCATGGCGCATGAGCAACTGCGCGAGGAAGCCGAACAGATCGATCTGTCCGAACCCACAGCACCTACCGAAGACGCTTTCTTCGATCCGACCGCTCCCGCGCCGGTCACGCTGCTCTGCCCGGCCTGCGATCACTATCCGCTGATCCACATGGTGGACCCGCACCAGCCGCATATCCGCTTCGAGAGCTGCAAGTTCTGCTACGGCCGGTTCTACGATGCCGGTGAGTTCAGGGATTTCGCCGATGAAGACGACGAGAGCGGCTTCACCGCCTTCCTGAAGCGCATTGCGCCAGGCAGTCTGAACTGATCCGGCAAGCCAACGCGCCCGGCAAGGCGCGATGACTCCGTCATCACTCCCGGGCTAGCGGAAAGTGCGGTACCGACAGCAGCGCGCTTTCGTAGTCAACGTCTGCGTAGCCCCGGTTTTGTAAAAACATGTGCCGGTGTCGAATGATATGCCGCCCTCTATGTCCGAGCCCATGATCACAGCGTCAGCCGCGCCAGCGAATGGCGAGCCATTGGGATCTCTCGCATTGCATGCGAGCGTCGCCATCGTCGTGCTATCCGGGCAACGCAGTTCGGTTGTATGGGTGGACTGGCTGGTCACCGTTTCCGTTTTGGTGGCAATGCTGCAGTCAAGCTGCGACGGATATATCTGTGCCGGCTTGAAGTAACCGACGATGTCGATCACGACATGGCTACGGGCATAGGTATACAACGAGAATGTGCTGCTGAAAGCACTGTTGTTGTACATGCCCACCACCGCCTGATTGTTGATGATCTGGCCTGCCGTGAAATTGACGTTGGCCGCCAAGGGACGAAACACAGTGCCCGACGGGTAAAGTGTCAGATAACCCGCGCTGTCAGGCTGAACCACGGTCACGCTGAGAAACACCGCGCCGAGGTTGTTCGGAATTTGGCAAAAATCACCACCTTGGCTGGCAAAGCTGTTGCCGGTCGCCAGAAAGTTCCGGATCTCGCCTGCCGCTAGCGGCTCGGCGAAGAACCGCGTATCGAGAATCCTGCATGGCAACATCGGCGTGAACATCAAATCACTGTGGGGATCGCCCAGTAGCGATGCGGTGATCGGTGTCTTCGATGCGGCAATACCCATGAGCTCGTCGTTCATTCCCTCGAAGGTCGTGGCCACCGCCGCAGCGCGTAAACGCCCGATCGGTGCCTTGGCGAACAACGGCACCATCTGCTGCGCCCAGCGCCGCACGTTCTTGTGGTGCTGCGTCTGCACGACCACACCCCATTTTTTGACGATGGCGTAAGTCAACTCGCCACGCTCGGTACGCGACTGGGCATTGACCGGTAGGGAGGCGATAAGCAGACCGCAAGCGGCAGACAAGACCAGCAACCAGGACTTGGCTTGCGCAGGGAACTCTGCAACTGATTTCATCGTTAGCATGGATGCTCCAGAATTGATCTGATTGACAAGGAATAAAAGCTCCGGACACGCAATACGGCCCAGGTCGCCAGCACCCGGCCGGCAAAAAACTTCTAACCGCGCTCCAGCATCGGCGGCAACGGACAGTGCATCACGCCGCAGACGGTGCGCAGCAGTTCGGCTTCGCTCACGCTGATGCGGCCATCGTGGCCGACCGCGGCGGTGACAGCTTCGACCATCGCCTGCTTGGCGGCGGGGTTCAAACTGTTGAGCACCGGCCATACCGCTTCCAGGGCGAGCACGCCCTCCGGCGGTGGCGCGTAGTCGAGGTGTTCGTGCGGCAGCACGCGCTGCAGGCCTGCGAGGTAGGCGCGCAGCGCATCGTGGGGGTTGTCGTGTCCGGCCTGGGCGACCAACGCCAGCAGGATCGAAGCTTCGCGCTTGGCAGTGGCGATCTTCTGCCGCCCGAACTGCACATGCTGCGACGGGTCGAGCGATTCGCGTAACTGGTGCTGCAGCAGGGTGCCGAGGCAATACTCGAACACCGACACATGACCGTCGGTATTGACTACCGCGTGCAGCGTGTCGAGCACCAGGTTGAGCTCCGGGCGCGGGCGCAGACGCAGCACCGGGAACGCCAGCGCCGCCAAGGGCAAACGCTGCATCGGATGCAGCGCGCCGAGTTGTTCGCTGCGCAATGCGTCGGTCAGTACCGCGATCTCGCGACCGAGCCGTGCAGCGATCTCGGTGTGCTGCTTGCTGCGCACCGAGTCATCGTCGTCGAGCAGCAGCGCCAGCATCAGCGGCACCACGTCGTCGCGGCTCGATGCCAGCGTGCGCAGCGGTTCCGGAATCGTCGAGACGATCGCATCGGCGCGGCGGTAGTCGTCCGCCGCCGGGTGCGCGACCTGGGCGACCACCATCGGCGGGCTGACGATGAATACGGCTTCCGATCCCGGCAGCCGTGAGGTATCGCCATCCACCAGCCCCAGCCGCGCGTCTTCTTCCAGACCGTTCGGCGGCTGACTCAGCCAGCGCTGATGCAGAGTCGCAAGCTGGTCTTTGCGAAAGCTGGGGTCCAGCGCCTGGATCCGATCCAACAACGGTGGGTGGGTGGCGAACAAGCCACTGAGGCCGATACCGTCGCCGAACAGCATGTGGCTGACTTCCTCGGCATCGCCGGCATGTTCGAGTTTGGCACCATCGCCGACGCCGCCGATCTTCTTCAGCGCACCCGCAAGCCCGACGGTCTGGCGCGTGAACTGCACGGCCGAAGCGTCGGCGAGCATCTCGCGCGATCGGCTGACGCCCGCCTTGATCATGCGGCCGAAGAACAGACCGAGATAACCGATGGCCATCGCCACCAATGCCGCGACCAATACCGCACCGGCGCCTTTGTCGCGACCGCCGAAGCGGCCGTGCTCGAGAATCTTGCGGCCGATGATCGCCATCATCAGAATGCCGAACAGCACGCCGATCAGGCGGATGTTTAGGCGCATGTCGCCGTTGAGGATATGGCTGAATTCGTGGGCGATCACGCCCTGCAGCTCGTCGCGGTTGAGCCGTTCGAGCGCGCCGCGGGTGACCGCGACCACCGCATCGGACGGGGAATAGCCGGCGGCGAAGGCGTTGATGCCGGCCTCGTGTTCCAGCACATAGAGTTTCGGCATCGGTACGCCGGACGCGATCGCGATCTCTTCGACCACATTGCGCAGCCGCCGCAGTTGCGGATCGCGCGTCTGCTCGGGCACCGGCACGCCGCCCATCTGCAGCGCCACCGTCTCACCGCCACCGCGCAGGCTGGCGATGCGGTACATCGAACCCAGGCCGATGATCGCGATCGTGACCACCGAAGCGAAGATCAACATCGCCGCAGCCTGTGCCGGCGTGCTTTCGTCCTGCGAGGCGATGGCGATCAGAACCGCTACATCGACCGCGCACACGATCCCGATCACCGCCAGAACGAACAGCAGCACCAGTCGGGTGGAGGCCTTGCGCGCAGCCGCCTGATGTTCGAAGAAATTCATGTCCGCGACGAGCTCGAAGATCAGAAGGAAGGAAATGCCGGCGGCGAACGCCGGATGCGCGGGCAGCTCAACGCCATCCGCGTACCGTAAATCGTGTCGGCCGTTCCGATACGCTCAGAACTGCACTTTAGGCGCATCGCGCATTTCGGGCTTGTCGGCCGGAATCGCGAGCTGCGCAGCGGCGGTGAAATTGAACATGCCGGCGATCATGCTGGACGGAAACACTTCGCGCCGGTTGTTGAAGGCCATCACCGCATCGTTGAACGCCTGCCGTGCGAACGCGACCTTGTTCTCGGTGCTGGTCAGCTCTTCGGTGAGCTGCATCATGTTCTGGTTGGCCTTCAGGTCCGGGTAGGCCTCCGCGATGGCGAGCAGACGGCCCAAACCCGCGTTGAGCTGGCCCTGCGCAGCGGCGAGCGTCGCCATCGCTTCGGGATCGCCCGGATTGGCCTTGGCTGCGGTCAGGCCCGACTGCGCGGCGGAGCGCGCCGAGATCACCGCATCGAGGGTCTCGCGCTCGTGCTTGAGGTAGCCCTTGACGGTCTCGACGAGGTTGGGGATCAGGTCGAATCGCCGCTGCAGCTGAACGTCGATCTGGGCGAATGCGTTCTTGTAGCCGTTCCTGGACGTGACCAGACCGTTGTAGACCGCGATGGCCCAGAACGCGACGGCGGCGAGAATTGCGAGCAGGATCAACAAAATAAGCATCGAATCTCCCCTTGTTCATGCAAAAGACGGAACAGGCGCTATGATCGGCCCGAAGACCCGGAAGCGATATCCACCGACACGCTGGTTACCGACACGTTTGTTGGCGACAGGCAGGCGGATCTGGCACTCCCTCACCAACTTACCCGCAAGCGAAGCATACGCAGGGGTGGCTCGCGATGAAAGACAAGACTCGGCATAGCGGTCTGCATAGCGGATCGCGTCGTTCCGCCCGGACCCGCGCCATCCTCCTGGCGTGCCAGACCGGTCTGGTGACGATGCTGCTGCCGCTGGCGGCCGGACTGTCTGCGCAGACGCCGCTGCGCTGGAACACCTCAGGCGCGAACGGCCCGCTGCCGGGCAATTTCGGCAGCGTTTATTCGCCCAAAGCGACGATGGCGCGCGTGTATCCCGGGGCCGGTCTGCAGATCCAGCCGATCGCCGCCAATTTCGATGTCCATGAATTCGAAAAGCTGGCCGAGAGCCTCGTCGCGGGACAAAAAGTGCCGGGCTTGGCGATGGCGATCGTGCAGGGCGGGCGTGTCGTCAGCGCGCGCGGCTACGGCGTCACCGATGTCGGCCAGCCGGAAGCCGTCGACGCGCATACCGTGTTCCGGCTCGCCTCGTTGTCCAAGTCATTCGCCTCCACCGCCACCGCGATGCTCATCGCCGACGGCAAGTTGCGTTGGGACAGCCGCATCGTCGACTACTACCCGACGCTGCAACTCTCCGAACCGCAGGCCACCCTGCAACTCGACGTGGCCGATGTGCTGAGCCATCGCGTCGGCATCGGCAGCAATGCGTTCGATCGCGATCTCGAGGGTTACGCCGAATATCCCGCACTGGTGCAGAAGATCGCGTACGCGCCGATGAAGTGCGCGCCCGGCGAGTGCTACGCCTATCAGAACATCGCCTACAGCCTGATCGGCGATGTGGTCCAGGGCGCCAGCGGCCTGCCGTTCGATCAGGTCGTCGCACGACGGTTGTTCAAACCGCTCGGGATGACCGATGCCAGCTATGGTCTGGAAGGCATCGCTGCCAGCACGCGCTGGGCGAAACCGCACATCCGCGGTAAACGCGGCTGGACTGCGGTCATGCCCAAGCCCACCTACTACCGGGTCGCGCCCGCAGCGGGCGTCAACGCCAGCATCAGCGACATGGCGCAATGGCTGCTCGCCCAGGGCGGTTACCGTCCCGATGTGCTGTCGGGCTCGCTGTTGGCGACGCTGCATGCGCCTCTCATCGATACTCCCGGCGAGACCCGCGGTTCGCAGTGGCGCCGCGACCGTCTGAACTCCGCAGGCTACGGCCTCGGCTGGCGCGTCTACGACTATGTGGGCCATCGCGTTGTCTTCCACGGCGGCGCCGTGCAGGGCTACCGCGGTGTGATCGCGCTGATGCCCGAGCGCGACCTCGGCGTGGCGATCCTCTGGAACGCCAACAGCGCAGCGCCATCGGGTCTGCTGCCGACGATTCTCGACCGCGCCATCGGCGTGACGCCGCAGCGTTGGCTCGACACCGAACCGGAGCCGCTGGAGGAAGGTCTTTACGCACAAGGCCTGCCGGCGTTGCCGGAACCGCCCGCATCGAGCGGCGGCGTGGAAGCTTCAATGTCGAACGCAAAGCCTGAGTAATCACGCCCGCGCGGCGCTCTTGGCTTCTTGTTCTCACTGATTCTGCTGCAGTTTGACTCTGCTGCAGTTGATGTTGCGGCAACGCGCGATCAGCCGTTGCCGCTGTCCGGTGCGCTGCTTTCCAGCACGGTCTTGAGTTTCCCCAGTCCGCGCGCGAAATCGCCACCGACCCAGCGATCGAGCATCAAACCGAACCAACGCGAGACCGGATTCTTGCCGTGCTCGGTATCGAACGACCAGACGACCCGGGTACCGTCGCCTTCCGCCGTCAGCGTGAACGTTGCAAGCGCATCGTTCTGCCCTTCGAATTCGAGCCGGGTGCCGACTGTCTCGTTGGCAACGCTTGCGATGATCGTCTGTCTGCCCTTGCCGACATTGGACTGCTCGCTGGACCAGCGCATCCCGGCACCGACGCCTTCGTCCGGGCCTTCGTATGTGTAGGCGGTCTTGGGGTCGAGCCCATGCCACGGCGACCATTCGTTGAAGCGGCGATAGGAATTGAGCATCGCGAACACCTCCGCCGGCGGGCGGGCAATGCTGACGGAACGTTCGACATGGGTACTGGCAGGCAGTGCGAAGCCGCCTGCGATCACCGCACCCACGAGCAACAGCAACGCAACGAGCAACCGTTTCAGGATCGACATGACGACCTCCGGAGCTTGGGACCGGACCACATCCTAGCGCAGAGACGGGCAGATCGAAGCCGCGGCCTCCGTGCCGGGCTTGGCGGCTGTCGCCCATAAAAAAACTCCCTCTCCGCCTGGGCACGCGGAGAGGGAGTTTCGGATACCGCTAATCGGGGTGTTGCTGATTACATCATCGGCGCGGGTGCTGCCGGCATGGCGTCCGGCGCAGCCTTCTTGGTGCGCTTCACAGCTTTCTTAGCCTTTTTTTTTGCGACTTTCTTGGCAGCCTTTTTAGCCGGCTTCTTGGCGGCTTTTTTGGCGGCCTTCTTCGCGGTCTTCTTGGCAGCTTTCTTGGCCGGCTTCTTGGCTACTTTCTTGGCAGCCTTCTTCGCGGTTTTCTTGGCGGCCTTCTTGGCAGCCTTCTTCACGGTTTTCTTGGCAGCCTTCTTGGCGACCTTCTTCGTGGCTTTCTTGGCAGCCTTCTTGGCGGTCTTGCGGACGGCCTTCTTGGCGGCTTTCTTCACGGTTTTCTTCGCCGCTTTCTTCGCGGTTTTCTTTGCAGCTTTTTTAACAGCCATGGGATGGCTCCTCGTCAGTGAACTTGCATTGGATATTACGGCCCAGTCAACAACCGGATTGCGGGAGTCGGACCCGCCTTCCACCGCCGGCGCACAAGGCAAGCCGGTACGGATTCCTGCCGGACTCGCGACTGCTGCGAGACCCGGATATTCGTTGCACCTGCAACCATCGCCTGCTCGCTCCATCGCGACGCGCATCCACGCGGGGCAACAGAAAACCCGTGACCGGCAAGGTCGCGGGTTCGGCGATAAGGGCGGGCGCGTCGTGGCGCGTCGCTGTTTTTGCGGAGGAGACGAAGCCTGCTTCCGCCGGAATGGAGGTCCGGAAGGAAGATCCGTTTGCGCTTCGCGTTTTCGTCTTGATCCGACTCACTCACTTCTGTTATGGCGACACTTGGGGCGAAACCTAATCACGCTTTTTTCCACTGTCAACACCCCGCGCGAAAAAAAATCCCGCGACGCACCTCCGCGCCGCGCCGCACGCACCGTCGATCGTCGCGGGCGCCCCTCTCGATCACCTGTGCTCGGCGCACCCGACGATCGGCACGCACGAAAAAAAACATCTTTTTTCCAGCGGTTTTATTTGCGGCCTGCGACGCACGCCGTGTTTACGCACCGATCGGAGACGATGGCGGCGATGCGCATCCGACACACGTGCCGGCGAGTGAACGTAGCGCTTTCGTCCTTTCGTCGAATGGTCGGTTTTTCGTGTCGCACAACCCCGATTGCGCGAAAGTGCGCGAACTTTTCGACACGTTTCGCGGTGCCGAAGCGACGCATCGCACGTGTCGAGACGGTGTCGAGAGGTGGATCGCGACGCGTTCGGGTGCGCGTTCGGCACCAGCGCAGAGGCACGCCACGTTCCGGATCCGCATCGCGAGCGGATACGAAACCGCATCGCGGAGGACCTGACATCCATGCGCACCCCGCGACAGCTGCACAAAGAAAAAGCCGCTCGCGGACGATGCGAGCGGCTTCGGGAGCACCGGGCGCGCAGCGGACGACGCTGCCGCTCGCGGGAATGCAGGTTCAGTGACCGTCTTCTTCCAGCAATTCGGCGTAGTCGTCCGGCGCGAGCAGATCGTTGAGCTGGTCGTTGTCTTCGGCCTCGACCACGAACAGCCAACCTTCGCCGTAGGCATCCTCGTTGATGGTCTCCGGCTTGTCGGCCAGCGCGACGTTGACCGCCGTGATCGTGCCGCTGATCGGCGCATACACGTCGGATGCGGCCTTCACCGACTCGACCACGGCGCAGGCATTGCCGACTTCGATGCGGTCGCCCACGTTCGGCAGTTCGACGTAGACCAGATCGCCGAGGAGGCCCTGGGCATGATCGGAGATGCCCACGGTGATCTTGCCGTCGCCTTCGACGCGGGCCCACTCGTGGGACTTCAGGAATTTCAGGTCGCCGGGGATCTCGCTCATCGTGGGCTCCGCAGGGGTTGGCGGTGGAAAGGGACGGACGTGACTAGTGTAGAAGTGTGGCGGCGCGGATCAAATACTTTCCTGCGCTTTGCCGTCGCGCACGAACGGAAACTTGACGACGCGCACGGGTACCGCCTTGCCGCGGATGTCGACGCGCACCTCGCCAAGGTCGCCGGCCGGCACGCGCGCGAACGCGATCGCCTTGCCCAGGGTCGGCGAGAAGGTGCCGGAGAGGATTTCACCGCCGCCGGCAGCGGTGAGTACGGTCTGGCCATGACGCAGCACGCCCTTTTCGTCCATCACCAGACCGACCATCTGCCGCGACGCACCAGCGGCCTTCTGCGCTTCCAGCGCAGCGCGACCGATGAAGTCGCGCGGCTTGCCTTCGGCATCCGCATCCAGCGATACGGTCCACGCCAAGGCCGCTTCGTATGGACTGACGGTGTCGTCCATATCCTGGCCGTAGAGATTCATGCCGGCTTCCAGACGCAGCGTGTCGCGCGCGCCGAGGCCGGCCGGCTTCACGCCGACGGCGAGCAGCGCATCCCACAGCGCGACCGCCTGGTCTTCGGGCACGACGATCTCGAAACCGTCCTCGCCGGTGTAGCCGGTGCGCGCCACGAACAACGGCGTGCCGTCCTTCGTCACCGCCTCGGTCGCGACGAACTTGCCGATCTTGCCGGCGGCCGGCGCTGTGTCGGCGGAGAGCAGGCCGAGAACGCGTTCGCGCGCGTTGGGCCCCTGCACCGCGATCATCGCCAACTCGGGACGTTCGGTGACGCTCACGTCGAAGGCGGCGGCTTGCTGGCCGATCCACGCCAGGTCCTTGTCGCGGGTGGCGGCGTTGACGATGAGGCGGAAGAAATCCGCGGACAGGAAATAGACGATGAGGTCGTCGATCACGCCGCCCTGCGGGTTGAGCATGCAGGTGTACAGGGCCTTGCCCGGTTTCTGAAGTTTGTCGACCGAATTGGCGACGAGGTGGCGCAGGAATTCGCGGGTACGCGCGCCGCGCAGGTCGACCACGGTCATGTGCGAGACATCGAACATGCCCGCGTCGCGTCGCACCTGGTGGTGTTCGTCGATCTGCGAACCGTAGCTGATCGGCATATCCCAGCCGCCGAAGTCGACCATCTTTGCGCCGAGCGCGCGATGGGCGTCGTTGAGGATGGTCTTCTGCGTCATGGTGCCGGTCCCGTCGGAAAGGTCGGCATTATCCCAGAGCGGGACGTCGCGTGGGCGCCGCGCTTGTAACGATGCGGACCACACGCCTGCGCATGGCGCGCCGCTGAGAACTGCTGCTCGCCTCGCGATTGCGGCTAGATGCCGAGCCCTTCATTCATGCAGTCGACCCGCTTGCTCGCAATCGGCACCAACCTGCCGCTGGCGATATCGAACCGTCGTGCCCAGCGCACATCCCGTGAATACTCGCGGTTGCCGTGGCGGACGAAGGCGGCGACGTTGGGACTGACGACACGATCGATCCGGCATGTGCCGATCTGCAGTGCATAGCCTTTGCGCGGTTTCGGCACGGCGACCGCGTCGGTCACGTTCCAGCGCGCCTGTCGCGCGCCCGGGTCGAGATTGCGCATCGCCAGCAATTGCGTGGACGTTGCTTCCATCGCCGGATCGGTGGCGAATCTGCCGACCACCGTCAGACTGTAATCGCAGACCTGGGCCGGCAACGGACCGCCCGGGATGCAGGAGCCCTGCAGTTCATCCAGCCCTGCGGGGTATGGCGGCACGTTGAGACCGACCAGATTGTCGCTCTGCGGACCGGTGGCCAACGCCGTGGCGGAAAGTATCGAGAAACCCACGCCGATGGCGCAGATCAGGTACGAACGCTTCGTCATCGCGGAAGACCTCATTGATGTTTGATGGATCCTGTTGCCGATTTACTCGACCGCCTCGACGCGCAGGGTCATGCCTTCCGCGCCGACGATGCGCACGTCGGCACCCGCCGGCAGATCGGGGCCGCTCACTTCCCAATAGGCATCGGCGATCTGCACGCGACCCGCACCACGCTCGATCGCGCGATCCAGGGCTACCACGCGACCCACCAGCTGCTCGGTGCGGCGGTTCAGCGCGGGCTGGTCGCTCAGTATCTCCCGTCCGCGGGAATACGTCCGGTACGCCTGGATCGAGATGAAGCTGAGCGCGATGAACGCGACGGCCTGGGCGAGGATCGACATGCCCGGCACGATCAGCACGCCAAGGAACACCACCGACGCCGCGATGCCCATCCAGAGCATGAAAGCGCCCGGCAGCATCGCCTCGGCCGCGAACAGCAGCAGCGCGATCGCCGCCCAGATGATCGCATCCCAACGCATGTCAGCCTCCACTGCGCGGCATCGCCGGCGGCTTGTTGGCCTGCTGGTGGCTCAACGCTTCCTTGGCGAGCTCGGTGATGCCCGCGAGCGAGCCGAGGATGCCTGCGGACTCCATCGGCATCAGGATGAACTTCTGGTTCGGCGCTTCGGCCAGCGACTTGAACGCTTCGATGTATTTCTGGGCGATGAAGTAGTTGATGGCGTTGACGTTGCCGCTGGCGATGGCGTCGGACACCATCTGCGTCGCTTTCGCTTCGGCTTCGGCCAGGCGCTCGCGGGCTTCGGCTTCGCGGAACGAGGCTTCGCGCTTGCCCTCGGCTTCCAGCACCGCCGCCTGCTTCTCGCCCTCGGCGCGCAGGATCGCCGACTGGCGCACGCCCTCGGCCTCGAGCACCGCCGCGCGCTTGTTCTGTTCGGCCATTTTCTGCTGCTGCATCGAGGCGATCAGATCGCGCGGCGGCTGGATGTCCTTGAGTTCGATGCGGTTGACCTTCAGTCCCCAGGGATGGGTGGCGTGGTCGACGGCGGTCAGCACCTTGGCGTTGATCTCATCGCGCTTGGACAGCGACTCGTCGAGATCCATCGAGCCGATCGCGGTGCGGATATTGGTCATGACCAGATTGAGGATGGCCACTTCGAGCTGGGCGACTTCGTACGCGGCCTTGGCGGCGTCGAGCACCTGGAAGTACACCACGCCGTCCACTTTGACCACGGCGTTGTCCTTGGTGATGACGTCCTGGCTGGGCACGTCCATCACCTGCTCCATCATGTTGATCTTGCGACCGACGCCCTGATAGATCGGCATCAGGATATGCAGGCCCGGCGCGAGCGTGCGGGTGTATTTGCCGAAGGTCTCGACCGTCCATTCGTAACCCTGCGGCACCATGCGCACCGCCTTGAACAGCACGACGATACCCGCGAATACCACGACTGCCGCCAGAAAAAATCCACCGCCCATGTCGAAACCTCCCCACTGGAATGGGGTCAGTATAGGGTCTGGCCGGCGGGGAGCCAGTGACTTTCGCTGGCCTGCGACGCTTTCGCCTACTGATGCATCCAGATGATGAGATGACCTCACGCCCCTCCAGTTTCGCCATCGATGTGCCCGACGCCCTGCTCGTGCGCATGCGTCGGGGCGAGCACGCGGCGTTCGAGCAGGTCTACCGCTGGTTCGAGCGGCCCGTGTTCACCCTGGCACTGCGTATCTGCGGCGAGCGCGAGCAGGCGGCGGACGTGCTGCAGGACACCATGCTGAAGGTCATTGCCCGGATCGGCGAGTTTCGTGGCGGCCGCGCAGACCGTGGCGGCGCCGGGCATCCCGATGGCAGTCCGTTCTGGGGCTGGCTGCGACAGATCGCAATCAATGAAGCGCTGATGGCGCTGCGTCGGCGTCGCCGCAGCGACGATGAAGATGCGAACAACACCGAAGAAACCGATTGGGTCGACGACCGCACCCCGCCACCGCCCGCCGCTGCCGATGCCGCCTGCCTGCAGCGTGCGCTCGACGCACTGCCGGCGAATACCCGCACCGTGCTGTGGCTGTATCACGCCGAGGGCTACACCCACGACGAGATCGCCGCGCTGATGCAGCGGACGCCCAGCTTCTCGAAATCCCAACTCGCGCGCGGCACGCGTCGTCTGCGCGAACTGCTCGAACCCACCGCACTGCCACTCCGCGAGGCCGCCCATGGCTGACGCCAGCCGTTCCGCGCATTCAACCGGTTCGAACCCCTCCGACTGGAGCGATGTGTTCGCCGCGCTGCCGTTGGAAGCGCCGCCCGCATCCGTGTGGCCGGCGATCGCCGCACAGCTTCATCATCAGAAGACACAAGCGCGCAACCGCACATGGATGGCACTGGCGGCATCGCTGTTCGCGCTGACGTTGTTGCCAGCGGCGTGGATGCTGCGCGACGCGGCGCATGACGCTGCAATCGTCGCGACATCGCCCGATACGATTGGCCGCACGCCGAACGCCGCCGCCGTCCCATCCGCCACCATCGTCGCCGACGATCGGGGCGTCGACCCGTCCAGCATCGCCAGCCCCGCCAGCCATTCCGCCGCTCATTCCGCGAAGACGTTGTCGATCGCGGCGAACACCGCGCATCCAGCGCATGCGCACAACGCGCGACGCAGTGCAGGCCGCGCGCAACCGCGCACGACGCCGGCACTTTCCGCAGCCAATATTCCGCATGCGCAGGACGATACCGATGCGGCCCTGGAAACCCTGTACACCGCATCCGCGCAACTCGAAACCCTGTTGAGCTTCGCACGCGATACGCGGGTCGAAAGCGGGCCGGCCGCAGCGCTGGCCAGCGCCTTCGATGCCGAACTCGCGACGATCGACGCGCAGTTGGCGCAACCGGGGCTGGCGGCCGGCGAACAGCGGGCGCTGTGGCAGGCGCGCGTCGACACGCTGCAGCGTTCGGCAGGCTTCGAAAGCAATCTGCGCCTGCTGGCCGCCGACGGCGGCCGGCTGGATGGCGCGCTGGTCAGCATCGATTGATGTTTCCTTTTCTCCTGTTCGTTTCCCTCCTGTTCGTTTCCCTCCTGTTCGTTTCCCTCCTGTTCGCTTCCCTGCCCGAGGTTCCTCCCATGAGACCGCTTCGCCCCCATCTTCTCGCCCTGGCCGTCGTCTGTGGATTGTCGTTCGCCGGTGCGGCCCTGACCCAATCCAAAGCACCGACACCCGAACAGCGGAAACAGATCGACGCCGCGCGCGAAGAAGTGATCCGCGCAGGCAAGCGCCTGGCCGAACTCACGCGCCGGTACGGCGGAGATGGCGTCGGCTCCGGCGCCCGCTTCGATCGCGCGTTCCCGGCATCGCGTCCGGTGATCGGCGTGCTGTTCGCGCCGGATGCCGGCGGCGGCGTGCGCATCGCCGGAGTCACCCCGGATGGCGCAGCAGCGGCAGCGGGCATCAAGAACGGCGACCGGCTGCTGCGCATCGACGGCAAGACCATCGAAGGCGGCTCGCCCGAAGCGCGGGTCGAAAACGCGCGCAAGCAGTTGCAGCGCATCGATGAGAACACCACGGTAAAACTGCTCTACGCGCGCGGCGACAAGGAAACGGAAGTCGCCCTCAAGCCCCGGCTGGACAGCCGGATCATGGTCTTCTCCGGCGACGGCAGGATGATGCGTCCCGACGGCAACGTCGTCGTCCGCCAGCTTGAAGATGGCGTCATCGATATCGAAGCCGATCGCCTCGGTTTCGAAGGGCTCGATGTCGAAGAGCTCGATGTCGAAGGGCCGGATGGCGCTCGTTTCCCGGGCATGGGCGATGCACCGCAGGTGTTCGTCTTCCGGGACGACGCAGGGCAAGGCGGTGCGCACGGTGCGCCGCGCATCGACAAGCGCGTGATCCGGATCGACTGCAAGGGCGATCAGGAGGCATGCCGGAAACAAGCGCAAGAACAGATGATGCGCGCGCCGGTCGGCATCGACCGCGCCGGAATGAAAGGTCCGCACGATATGCAGACCCATGTGTTCCGCTTCGACTGCAAGCCCGGCGAAGCCTGCCAGGGCCAACAGCGACTGGCCGAAGCGTTCCGCTGGAACGGTTTGAATCTGGCGTCGGTGGATGCATCGCTCGGGCGCTATTTCGGCACCAACGCCGGCGTGCTGGTGCTCAGCAGCGGACCGTCGCTGGGCCAATTGCAGGCGGGCGATGTGATCCAACGCGTCGACGGCAAAACGGTCGCGACGCCGCGCGCTGTGATGGATGCGCTGCGAGACAAGCCGGCGGACAGTATCGTCGCAGTCGATTACCTGCGGGACCGTAAAGCCGGCAGCGCGCAATTGAAGGTGCCCGAAGCGATGGTCTTCCCGGCGATGCCGCCCATGCCGCCCATGCCACCCGCACCACCGGCACCGCCCGCACCGCCACGCCCACCAAAGGCCGGCGCCGCGCCGCACGCACCCGATGGCGCGGCGACGATGACGCATCGCAAGATCGTGATGATCGACAAGGACGGCCAGGTACAGACCTGGGAAGACGACGGCAACGGCGCGATGCCCATGCCGCCGATGCCGCCGGCACCTCCCGCGCCGCCAGTGCCACCGCCGCCGCCACCTCGTGTGGATTGAAGCGCGTCAGCCACGACGCCCCTCAACGGGGCGTCGTTTTTCCGGCGTCAGCTGGTCGCGGCTTCCACCCGTCGCCACACCGCATCTTCGACGGTGTCGGCGAGCGTGAGTGCCTGCAGATTCTGCAGCAGTTGCTCGACCCGGCTGGCGCCGAGGATCACCGTCGACACGTGCGGATTGCGCAGGCACCAGGCGATCGCCAGCGGCGCCGGCGGCAGTCCGAGTTCCGCGGCGAGCGCGCTGAATTTCCGCGCGCGCTGCAGGCGACCGGCCTGACTGTCGCCGAGGACCATGCGCTGCAGCCAGCCGTGATCTTCCAGACCGAGGCGCGCGTCGTCGGGAATCGCTTCGTTGTATTTGCCGGTGAGCAGCCCGGAACCCAGCGGCGACCACGTCGTCGTGCCGAGGCCGAGTTCGGCGTACAGCGGCGCGTATTCCAGTTCGACGCGCTCGCGATGCAGGAGGTTGTACTGCGGCTGTTCCATCGACGGCCCATGCAGCGAGTGGTGCTTGGCGATCTTCGCGGCTTCCCGGATCTCCGCGGCCGACCATTCCGAGGTGCCCCAGTACAGCACCTTGCCCTGGCGGATCAGCGTATCCATCGCCCACACCGTTTCCTCGATCGACGTATCGGGGTCGGGGCGATGGCAGAAGTAAAGATCGAGATAATCCACGCGCAGCCGCTTCAGCGCACCTTCGCAAGCGTCGCGCACGTGCTTGCGAGACAGGCCTTTCTGCATCGGCCGCGGATCCTCGGCCGAGCCGAACATCACCTTGCTCGACACCGCGAAGCCGTCGCGCGGCAGACGCAGATCGGCGATCACGTCGCCCATCACGCGTTCGGCCTCGCCGTTGGCGTAGGCCTCGGCGTTGTCGAAGAAATTCACCCCGTGGTCCCAGGCGGCAGCGACCAGATCGCGCGCGCCGCTGCGGCCGATCTGTTTGCCGAACGTGATCCAGGCGCCGAACGACAGCGCGGACACCTGCAGACCTGTGGAGCCGAGACGGCGATAGCGCATGGCGGTTCCGGTATGCGATGGGAGGTGCGGTCAGTGTACCCGTGCGCCACGCCGGGACCGAATGGTTACAATGCCGGCTTGTTTCTCCGGGACATCGTTCTGGGGAATCCGCCCTCCGGGGAGTAGTCCGCCGCAATGGCCACCGGCCGCTGCGGCCCCTGCGTCAACATTCTTGGCCGGCAGGCCATGGCGCAGGGGATGCCGACACGATCGGCTTCGGGCGAGACCGAAGGCATCCGCTGCGCCACCCGGCCGGGCTGCGCGGCGTTTGCTTTCGCGTCCACTGAAGCCCGGCCTTGGAGTTCCCATGGATGTTTCCCCGCTTTCCAGCCCCGACGCACTGTCGACGCTGGGCATGTCCACGCTGGTGGTCGCGATCGCCGAAATCGGCGACAAGACCCAACTGCTCGCCCTGTTGCTGGCCGCGCGCTTCCGCCGGCCATGGCCGATCATCGCCGGCATCTTCGTCGCCACCGTGCTCAACCATGCGCTCGCCGCATGGCTCGGCGCACTGGCCGCGAGTTACCTCACCCCGGACGTGCTGCGCTGGATCGTCGCCGGCAGCTTCTTCGCGATCGGCCTGTGGACGCTGAAGCCCGACAAGATCGACGAGGACAGCGAGAAGTTGCCCGCGCGCGGTGCGTTTATCGCCACCGTCATCGCTTTCTTTCTTGCCGAAATCGGCGACAAGACCCAGATCGCCACCGTCGTGCTGGCGGCGAAATCGCCGCTGCTGTGGCCGGTGGTGATGGGCACCACGCTCGGCATGCTGCTGGCGAACGTGCCGGTGGTGCTGCTGGGCAGCCGCTTCGCCGCGAAACTGCCGCTCAAGGCCGCGCGCATCGCTGCGGCGGCGCTGTTCCTGGCACTGGCGGCATGGGTCGCGGTGCAGGGCGTCTCCGTCGACGCCCAACTGCCTCAGCCGGGGAAGACCGAATCACGCAACCCTTGATCCGTTTGCCTTAAAACGACGTTTGCGGCCAATCGGCAACCCCCAACAGCTCGAACTGTTGCGATAGCGAGGTGCCGCAAACCTCCGTCCGCAATTGGAGGCCTGTCGACAGGCTGCCGCCGGGCACGGTGGCGCAATAGCTGCTGTTGTTGACGCTGCGCAGCTGTCCACTGGGTGTCAATCGCCATTTTTCCGAACTGCCGCCATCGCAGTTCCACAGATGCATCGCCTTGCCGCTGCCGGCGCTGCCGCCGGAAATGTCCATGCAATAGGGATTGCTGCCTCTGGGCCGGAGCTGGCCCTCGGCGGTGTACACGAACTGCTGGTCGGAGCCGCCCGTGCAGAACTCCTGGTCGATCTGCGAACCGTTCGAATAACCATTGTTGCGGGTACCGATGCAACGCGTGCCGCTGGCGCTTTTCGGCCGCAGCGTGAAGTAACCCGGCAGGCCCCGGCGCACGCCGACCAGCGGGATGGTGGAGGTCCATGTCGGCATGAAGACGTTGGGATCAGAAAGTGAATTGGTCACGTCCATCCCGACCGCCGAGACCCCATGCGCCATCGCAATGTAGGTGGCCTCGAAACTGGTGCTGTTGAAGTCGCCGGCAGCGCTCCACAGATGCATCATCTGGCGATATTCCGCCGTGCGATTGGCGACGAGTTGATAGTGGTCGCCCGCCTTGACGTTGGCGCACAGCATCTGCCCCGATGCGGCGGCGGACATGCCATCGACCGTACCCGATACCTCGCCGGGATCCGGCGCATCGATGTCGGGGCACATGAACGCATTGGCGGCGGCGCCGCGAAGCCCGATCATGTCCGCCATGCCCTGATTTACCGCGCCGATGCGGCCGCCGGTGAAGCCGACGATGATCCTGCCGCGCAGCGCATCGAACCCTGGCCAACCCACTGCCTTCAATTTCTCGCGCGCGGTCGCTCCCGCCCCGCCGGCGATATGGTTGCGAAGGTCGCTGTAGCGGTAAAGACGCGCGCCCAGATAACCGGAGACGAAGCTGTCCAGCGCGTCGATCCTGCTGCCGCCCCATGCACTGAGCAGGTTGTCGGGACGCGTCTTCATGTCGATGAAGACCACGACCGGCGCCTCGCCGGGATGTGCGTTCTGCCAGGCGACGATGTCGTCGAGGCAATCGGCCAGGCGATCGGCGGTGCCGCTGCAGTTGTTGTTGACCGGGCCGCCATCGTGGGCCACGTACGGCCCGCGTGGATACGTCCACCAGGAGGTCTGGTCCTGCACATCCAGTTCCAGCGTGCGGTAACCGGCATTGAGCCAGTTCGAAAGTTGCGCGCTGTGCTCGTAGCTGTTGTGCGGCTGGAGCATGTAGACCTGATCCATTCTCAGGCCCGACTGCGCGTTGGCGGTCGGGGCGCAGGTCAGGAGCAGCGTGCCGATCACGCCTGCGACGGCGATGACAGCGTTCCAATGATGTTTGCGATCGTTGCGGATGTTCATCGAACCTCTTCCTTAAGCTGACTCAACGAATCGTCATCATAAGGCCATGTTGCGTCGCGGGAGCGACACCATGATGCAGCGGCCTCGACCGCGCACCCTCAAGTGCGGCGCGCGACGCTATCCTGTATCCATATCGACATCGGGATTTCGGCACGGCATGAGCATCACCGGCGGTTGGAAGCGGGACCTGCTGCGGACGCTGTTCTCGCGTCCGGACGAAGTCATGCTCGATCTCGGCGCCGGCGGCGAACTGCTGGTGGCCCGCGTCCGCGCACTGTTGTCGGCGCTGACGCTGCTGCTGCCGCCGGTGGCGATCATCGGCAACCTCGGCGCCGGCAGCACCACCGAACTGATGATCGGCCTGGGCGCTTCGATCTTCATCAATATCTGCGCGCAGATCTGGCTGGTGCTGGCCGGTCATCGCCGCCGCCACGGCTGGCTGCCCTACGCCACCACCACTTACGACGTCACCACCACCACGCTGGTGGTCGGACTGCTGCACTTCAGCGATCCGGTGGCGCCGTTCAACAGCATGGTGGTGTGGTGCTTCTACCTGTTCTCGATCGGCATGACCGCACTGCGCAACGATGGGCGGCTGACGCTGTACGCGGGTGCGATGGCGATGCTGCAGTACGGCGTGCTGGTGGCCGCACTGCTGACCCGGGTCCATTCGCCGGATGAGTTGATGTCGATCGACTACGGCACCGTCTCGATCGGTGGCCAGGTCGAACGGCTGGTGCTGATGCTGTTGATGACGCTGCTGACCACGACGATTGTCTACCGGATGCAGCGGCTGATCGAATCCTCCGGCAGCGACGGTCTGACCGGGCTGCCGAACCGCGCCTGGTTGGTGCAACGGATGCCGATGATCCTGGAAACGGTGCGCGAGGAAGGCGAATCGCTGACCTTGGCGCTGCTCGACCTCGATGACTTCAAGCGCATCAACGTCGAGTACGGTCATCTTGCCGGCGACCGCGCGATCCGCCACATCGCCGGCTCGATGCGCGAGATCCTGCATTCGAAGGAACGGCTGGTGCGGATCGGCGGCCAGGAATTCGTCCTGCTGCTGCGCTGCCCGATCGGCAACGCCTGGGAACGGCTGGACCGGCTGCGGCACATGATGGCGGAACGGCCGTTCGTGCCCGAACGCGGCGGCGACCCGCTGCGCATCACCTTCAGCGGTGGGCTCGCCGCCTATCCCAGCGACGGCAACGACGTGTCGTCGCTGTTGCGCAGCGCCGACCGCCGACTGCAGGTGGCCAAGCAGGAAGGCTGCAATCGGGTGGTGGCGCGGGACGTGTAGGCCAAGGCCCGACCTGCATCTCAATCCCGACAGTTGCCCCGGCCCGCCCCGCTGGCCTACCCTGCGCGGGTTCGGCCGATGGCCTGGGGAGCGAATTGATGGAAGCTTTGACGCGGATCGGCTTCGGCCTGTTCGGACTGGCGGTGCTGATCTGCATCGCGTGGACGTTCTCGAACAACAAGCGGGCGGTGGACTGGAAACTGGTCGGGACCGGGGTCGCCTTGCAGATCGCCTTCGCGGCGTTCGTGCTGATGACCACGTGGGGTGGCGCGATCTTCGAAGGTTTGGGCAAGGTGTTCGTGACCCTGATCGGGTTCACCACCGAAGGCTCGAAGATGATCCTCGGCGGCTTCGCCGACCAGGACAAATACGGTTTCGTCTTCATCTTCCACGCGCTGCCGACCGTGATCTTCTTCGCCTCGTTCATGGCGGTGCTCTACCACCTCGGCGTGATGCAGTGGGTGGTGCGGGTCATGGCGATGGCCATCACCAAAGTGATGAAGGTGTCCGGCGCCGAAACCACCAGCGTCTGCGCCAGCGTGTTCATCGGCCAGACCGAAGCGCCGCTGACGGTGCGTCCCTACATCAACAAGATGACCGAGTCCGAGCTGCTGACGATGATGATCGGCGGCATGGCGCACATCGCCGGCGGGGTGATGGCGATCTACATCGGCATGCTCGCCGGCACCGACGGCGAACTGCAGCAGATGTACGCCAAGCACTTCTTGGCCGCATCGATCATGGCCGCACCGGCCACCCTGCTGATCGCCAAGATCCTGATCCCCGAAACCGGCACGCCGCTCACCGGCGGCCGGGTCACGGTGCACGTCGAGAAGGAAAGCAAGAACCTCATCGACGCCGCCGCAGCGGGCGCATCGGACGGCATGAAACTGGCGATCAACATCGCCGCGATGCTGTTGGCGTTCGTCGCGCTGATCGCGATGGTCAACTACATCATCGGCTGGGTCGGCGACCTGCATCTGAGCAGCTATCAGAGCCTCAACATGATGCTCAACGACGGTGTCGTCGATGCGGCGCAGCACAAGGTGCGGCTGAATCTCGGCCTGATCCTCGGCTACGTGCTGGCGCCGATCGCCTGGGTGATCGGCATCGAATGGAACGACGCGGTGATCGCCGGCGGCCTGATCGGCCAGAAGGTGGTGCTGAACGAGTTCATCGCCTATCTGCAACTGTCGCAGACGCCGGTCGGCGACGGCCCGGGCGCGATCAGCGAAAACTCGCGCCTGATCCTGACCTACGCGCTGTGCGGCTTCGCCAACTTCGCCTCGATCGCGATCCAGATCGGCGGCATCGGCAGCCTCGCGCCCGAACGCCGCAGCGACCTCGCCCGCTTCGGCATGCGCGCGGTGCTCGGCGGCTCGATCGCCACCCTGATGACCGCCACCATTGCCGGTGTGCTGATCCATTTGCGTTGACAGAGACAAGCCCCGGCCCCCGCCGGACTCGTCCTGACCATCCAATCCCTGTTCCACCGACACCTCCGGAGCGATCCGGGGGTGTCTTTTTCAGAGCGCCCGCAACATGTCGAACACATCCCCCAATACCCTTACCGCCCAGGTCGTCGTCGTCGGTTCGTTCAATGTCGATCACGTCTGGCGCAGCGACACCCTGCCGCAGCCCGGCGCCACCCTCAGCGGCGATTACGCCAGCGGGCCCGGCGGCAAAGGCTTCAACCAGGCCACCGCCGCCGCGCGCAGCGGCGCCCGGACCGCATTCGTATGCGCGCTGGGCAACGACCTCGGCGGCCATCACGCGCGCGCGCTTGCGACCGCCGACAGCATCGACCTGCGCGACCAGACCGCCGATGTCCCCACCGGCAGCGCCGGCATCTTCGTCGATGCCCAGGGCCGCAACAGCATCGTCGTCGGCCCCGGCGCCAACGCCGTACTCTCGGCCGATTTCATCGATGCCCAGGCTGCGGCCATCGCCGAAGCCGCGGTAACGCTGGCGCAGCTGGAATCGCCGCTGGAGGCGGTCGCGGCGGCATTGCGCCTGGCCCGCGAATCGGGCCGCATCGCCATGCTCAATCCGGCCCCGGCGAACGTGGCCCTGCCGCGCGAGCTGCTGGCGCAGGCCGACATCCTCACCCCGAACGAAACCGAATGCGCCGGGCTGTTCGCCCGCCATCTCGGCGAACGCATCGACGGCGAAGCCATCGCCAGCCTGGACTCGCCGCGACTGCACGCGCTGTGCCGCGATCTGCTGCCCGGCGGCACCGTGGTGGTCACGCTGGGCGCCGCCGGCTGCTTCGTCTCGCATCCCGACAACGCCACCCGTGGCGACGACAGCGCGTGGTATCGGCTGGCCGCAGAACCGGCCACACCGGTCGACACCACCGGCGCTGGCGACGCATTCAACGGTGCGTTGGCCGCAGCGCTGGCGCAGCGCCCGGGCGCTGCGTTCGCGGTGCATCTGCGCGAAGCCAACCGTTACGCCGCGCTGTCCACCGAACGCCCCGGCGCCGCGCTGTCGATGCCCAACCGCGTGGAGATGGACACAAGATTCCCGGAATGACGGCTGTTTTCGCCGCCGACCGCTGCTAATCTCGGCGCACCAATCAGCAGTACCACCCAGCAGCCCCACCACAACGCTCAGGAGGTTCCGATGGCCGGCAAGTTCGAGATCAGCAAGCGCAAGGACGGCGAGTTCCAGTTCAACCTGAAGGCCGCCAACGGCCAGGTGATCCTGACCAGCGAGGGCTACAGCACGCTGCAGGGTTGCGAGAACGGCATCGAATCGGTGCGCAAGCACGCGCAATCCGAGTCGAACTTCGACAAGAAGGTCGCGAAGGACGGCAGCCCGTACTTTTCGCTGATGGCCAGGAACGGCGAGTCCATCGGCAAGAGCGAGATGTACAAAAGCGCGTCTTCGCGCGACAACGGCATCCGCTCGGTGATGACCAACGCACCCGGCGTCAAAGTCCAGAATCTCGCGGCCAAGTAAAGCGCTGCATGTAGGCCATGACGCCCGGCTCCGGCCGGGCCGACGCGCCCCGCTTACAATGCGCCGATGCAGATCGGCCCCTACAGCATCGCACCCCGCGTGATCCTGGCCCCGATGGCCGGAGTCACCGACAAACCGTTCCGGCAGTTGTGCAAACGACTCGGCGCGGGGATGGCGGTGTCGGAAATGACGATTTCCGATCCGCGACTGTGGAACACCCGCAAATCGCAGCACCGGATGGACCACGACGGCGAGCCCGCGCCGGTCAGCGTGCAGATCGCCGGCACCGAACCCCAAGCGCTTGCCGATGCCGCGCGCTACAACGTCGATCACGGCGCACAGATCATCGATATCAACATGGGCTGTCCGGCGAAGAAAGTCTGCAACGCCTGGGCGGGTTCGGCGCTGATGCGCGACGAAGCGCTGGTCGCGCGGATTCTCGAAGCGGTCGTACGTGCGGTCGACGTGCCGGTGACGCTGAAGATCCGCACCGGCTGGGCCGCCGGCCAGCGCAACGCGCCGGTGATCGCACGCATCGCCGAGGCCAGCGGCATCGCCGCGCTCACGGTGCACGGCCGCACCCGCGACCAGCAGTACACCGGCAGCGCCGAATACGACAGCGTGGCCCACATCAAATCACTGCTGGCGATTCCGGTGATCGCCAACGGCGATATCGATTCGCCGGAAAAAGCGCGCGCGGTGCTCGACGCCACCGGCTGCGATGCGGTGATGATCGGTCGCGCCGCGCAGGGCCGACCGTGGATTTTCCGCGAAGTCGCGCACTACCTCGCCACCGGCGAGACGCTGCCGCCGCCTTCCCTGCAAGAGATCCGCGACGTCCTGCTCGGCCATCTCGACCATCTGCACGCGTTCTACGGCGAGCTGCAGGGCGTGCGCATCGCGCGCAAGCATCTGGGCTGGTATGCGAAAGACCGTCCGGAGCATTCCGACGCACAGCGCGCCGCATTTCGCGCCGTTGTCAATCGCGTGGACACCGCCGATGCGCAGTCTAGATTGACGCGCGATTATTTCGATGCGTTGATCGCTGGCGTTTCGCCGGAGTGGCCGGCTGCGGCATGACCGCGCCAGGAGATGATGCGGAGATCCGCATCGACGAGGATGATGCTGGCGGAGAAGCCAGCATCCTCCTGTTGCGGCCGATCGCGGCGATCAGCAGTTCGCGATCTGCCCGGGCAATACCGGGCCAAATATTGAAAATGTGCTGCCGCTGTGTACGTAGAAGAAATAGCGGTCGTCGAACAATTGCGAACCCACGGCGCCGCCAGTGCCCGCAATCGTGCCATTCAACCAATTGTTGTTGAAACCGCGGTTCACGAATGCTGGCGGATTGGTGTTGTAACGGTATGTGCGCGCCTCGATCGCGGTAATCACCGCATTGTTCCTGAAGACCTGGTAATTGATGTTCCAGACCGGCCCGTAAGGACCGTTCGCCCCGGTCTTGCAGGCGCGCGCAGACGCAAACGACGAGAGCGGCGGGGCGACCGGAATATTGGTCCAACCTGCACTGGCCACGGACGGCACCGAAATCGCGGCGCAGAGCACAACGAGCGGAATCAGCATCTTCTTCATCTTCAATCACTCCATGTTGATCAGACGGACGGTCATTCGACCGGAGGTTCACTCGACTTCCTGCAGTAAGCGGCCGACGGCGATTCGCGAAGGCAGTGGATTGCGAATCCCTGCAGGCCGGGCCGACGACGACGTGATCGACGACATGATCGACGACATCCGCAACAGACGTTGAATCCCGCATCCAGCTATCGTTTCGGCAACGCCAAACTGCTCCCGAAGATGTTAAGTCCGCGATTCCATCCGGTTAATTTTCCGTGTCGGCCAGCAGTATTCAGTGGTCGGACCACTCGCGCCAGCGTCCATCCAGCGATGCCCAACGGACCGTCATCCTCTCACTGCTGAGGTTCTTTCCAGATACGCCCCCACATGTCACGCAGTCGCCCCGCGGCATTCCATGGCCACGTCAGTTGCTGCGGCGGAATCTCGCGCCACGTTGGGCTGTTCCGCTTCGCGACGATGAAGTTGAAGATGTAGTCCGGTTCCAGCCCCATGCGCAGGTCGGACAGGATCAGCGTTCCATCGCGCTCCTGCGCTTTCATGAAGCCATGATTGAACCAGCGCAGGCGTGCGACGGCCTCGTAGTCGGCGACCTCGCGCAGCGCGGCCACATCCGAAGGCTGCGCGCGGAAGCGCATGGCGCCACGATCCGCCACCAGCGAACGCTCGCCTTCGACATATCCATCGGGCGTCATCGCCACCACCCGCCACAGCAGGGTGTTGAACGGCATCGGCACGCTGAAGCGCGGCGCGTCCTGCAGGCCGATCTGCGCCAGCGCGTCTTCGGCGGCGCGCTCGACCATCGCTTTGGCGGCCAGCGACCAACCCAGATACGCCGTGCTCAACGCCAGTCCGGCGATCAGGACGCGCTGCGCGGCGATCCGTTCGCGCGCGACCCAGGCCACGCTGCAGGCGATCAGCAGCCACAGCGTGTACAGCGGGTCGATGATGAACATGCTGGACCACATCGTCGGCGGCACGCCCAACGGCCACCACAGTTGGGTGCCGTAGACGGTGAAGGCGTCCAGCAGCGGATGGGTGATCAAGGCCGACTGCATCGCGAAAAACCAGCGCACCGGCGATGCCGCCACGCGCCCGCCGCGACGCTTGTACAGCCACCAGATCACCGCGGCGACGAAAGGCAGCACGAACAGCGAATGGCTGACGCTGCGATGCCAGGTCATGCGCATCACCGGATCGTCGAACAGCAGCGCCAGCGGAAGGCTGTCGAGATCCGGCAGCGTGCCCAGCGCCGCGCCGGCCAGCAAGGCCGCGCGACGGTGACTTGCGGGAGCGATGGCGGCGACGAGCGCGCCGCCCAGAACGATCTGACTGAGGGAATCCATCGGCGGATGCTAACCGCCGATACGGTGCCGCGTCACCGCGCCTCAGCCCTGGCCCAATACCTGGCGCGTCGCCGCGACCAGTCCTGCGGTGAACGACGCCTGCGACTGGGTCACGCTGATCACCAGCTCCGGCGACGCTTCGGTGGGGTCGCCCGCATGCACCGGCGGCGATGGCGCGTACTGCACGAACAACTGGCTGGTCTGTGCCGCCTGCAGCCCGGCAATGGTTTCGACCAGCGCCAGCGCAAGATCGATGGATGAGGAAATGCCGCCGCCGCTGAAGCGCTTCTTGTCTTCATCCAGATGCCAGCGTGGATAACCCGGCACGACTTCGATCTGCGGAAACAGTTCCAGCACCGGCCGCGCGCTCCAGTAAGTGGTCGCTTCGCAGCCGTCGAACAGGCCGGCCGCAGCCAGAATAAAAGCGCCGGTGCAGACAGAACCCGCCCACTCGGCCTTGGCTGCGGCCGCTTTCAACCATGCCTGAAAGCCTGGATCCAGCATCGCTGCGGACACGCCGTCGCTGCCGCCACCGGGCACGAACAGGATCGACAGCGGCGGATGATCGTCGAAGGTGGCGTTCGGCAACACCGAGACGCCTTCGGTCGTGGGGATCGGGTCGAGGCTCGCGGCGATCCACACGACATTGAAGCCGGGGGTGTATGCGAACACCTGGGTGGCCCCGGCGAAATCGAGCAGGGTGCAGCCGGGATAAAGCACGAAACCGACAGTGATGCCAAGGGTCGGGCTGGGCAAGGTGCGTCCGGCGGAATGCAGCCTCAGCGGGTCTGGATAACTCATTGCGATCACTCCATGAAGTCGTGCTGCGAGTTGTGCCGTCGACACCGGTCGCGGGCGGGATGCGCCGCGACGTGCGGCTCAGGACAGGAAAGGTTCGATCAGTCCGATCGGATTGCCCTCGGGGTCGCGGATCATCGCGAAACGGTAGCCGTCGATCGCCGCCGGCGGCACGAACCGGTGTCCGCCGACGGCGACCGCCGCGTCGATGGTGGCTTCGAGCGACTCGACCCGCAGGTAGAAGTTGTGCCCGGGCTCGAAGCCGGGCACGTCCTTCTGGGCCTGGCCGATGCCGCCGAGCAGCGGCGTCGCTTCGACCGGGAAATGCACGTAGGCGAAGCCGCCGGTGCCGCTGTCGTAGGTCCAGCCGAAAACCGCGGCGTAGAACGCCTTGGCCCTGTCCTGATCCTTCGCGATGATCTCGAACATCACCCCGGGATGGCGATTGCGCCGCGACGGGTGGTCGCTCACGACATGCCGCCCTGCGCGCGCACGTACTCGTAGCTCGGGCCGACGGTGAGCCCGGTGACCGGATCGGCCACGGTCTGCATCATCGCCGCCGCCAGCACGCGCAGGTCGTACATCAGTCCGATCGCGGCATCCAGCCGCTCCGGCTGGCCGTTGAAGGCGAGATGCAGCGAGTTCAACAGCGCCGAGTAGTTGTAAGCGAACTGCTCGATGCGGGTGCGCGCCTGGGTGCCGGGCTTGAAGTCGGCGATCCGGCAGTTCGGACGCAGCGGCCAGACGCCGTCGGGATCGAACGGGATCGGTGCGCCGCCGTAGGCGTAGCCGGTCGGGGTGGCGATCAGCTCGCGGCCTGCGACGATCGAACCGAACTTGTAGAAATGCGCGGGGTCGTCCGGCGACTGGAACGGCGTCGTCGAGGTGCCCTCGCCTTCGATCTTGATCAGATCGATGGCGCGGCAGGCGGAGTCGACATCGACAATCGGATACAGCTTGTCAGGCGGGAACCAGTGCGGCGCGACCAGCTGCGGCGGTGCGGTCGGCACGACGAAGATGTCGTTGCCCAGCGCCCGGATCTGCGCCTGGATGGCGTCGTAGAACTGGCCGATGGTGGCGTATTCGGGCTGCGCGGCCATCAATCGCACGGGGATTTCGTCTTCCGGCTGTTCGATCGCCATGAACACGTTCTTCACCACCGGCATCGAGAACGCTTCGATGCCCACGATCAGGCCGTCGCCGACCTGCATCGGCAGCGGGCCCGGGTATTTCGGTACGAAGCCGGGCGTGTTGATCTGCGGCCGGCCGCCGATTGCGATCAGGATGTTGGCGGCGATGCTCATGTGCAGCATCTCCTGGATCACGATGCTGCGGATCAGCTCGCCGATGCGGCGATTGACGCCCGGGCGCAGCGAGAACATCGCCGTGAGATACGGCGGGATCGTGCTGTGTTCCAGCTCGATCGCGTTCTGCAGGTAACGATGCAGCTCGGCCGGCGTATCGGCCTGACGGATGCCTTCGATGACGGATGCGTGCAGGCGGATCATGGGGCGTCTCCCGACGGCGCCGCGCCGCGGCGGCGACGTTCGAATTGCAGAAGGAAGGCGGTCTTGCCACCGCCCTGTTCCGGCAGCAGGCCGAGATCGGGCTGCGCGGGCGTGGACGATGCGGGGACCGGCTGCGCCGCTTCGGACGGAACTCCCGACGCGACCGCGGTCGGCGGCATCGCCGGGCGGCCGAGACGCGGCAGACCGTCGACATCGGGCGTGGACAGCCATTTGAGGATGGTGTCGCGATCGCCGCGGCCGAGGTCGCGGGTCACCGGCATGTGATTGGAATCGCGCCGCGGCAGCGAGAAAGCGAGATGCAGCGCCTTCACCCGCGTGCACACCGAGGCGTAATCGTTCAGATCGACCACGTAGCGGCTCATGATCGGATAGAGATTGCCGTACTGCGCGAACACCGGCTGGATATCGTCGTACCAGGTCGGCGAATCGGGCACGGTCTTGCCGCTGTAGGCCAGCACGCTGACGTAGTTGAGCGGGTTCGAGAGATAGCCCGCCGGCTGCCGGTCGAGGCGATAGGCGACGCCGTACAACTGCCCGGCGATGTAACCGCGCGGCGTGCCCGGACCCGCATCGCTCATGCGCAACGCGGCCGCGGCGTAACCGTCGCCGTCGGTGCGCACGCGGCCGGGAAACGCGAACGCGTCGGCCGGCGTGGCGATATCGGGGATCGCCGCCTCCGGCCGCGTCGGCGGCGACATCGTCGCGCCGCCGCCGGAACCGCCCATCAGTCCCTGGGTCGGCGTGAGTGCGATGTCGGCCTCGGCCAGCGGTTGGCCGAAGCGGCTGGCGCGCAGTTCCAGCGTTCCGGTCTCGCCCGGGTCCAGGCGGAACACGAACTGGTCCGCACGCAGGTACAGGCCGTCGATGGTTTCCTGCAGCAGCACCTTGAACGCGGTCGACGACGGCACCGGCGACAGCAGCGCCAGCGGGTGTTCCTGCAGCAGCTCCATCGCCTCCGGCAGGCCGGACAGATCGAAACCCTGCACGCCCGCGGTCTGCGTGTACCAGTCCGGATTGCGATACGGCACTTCGCCGACGATCGCCACCTGCGAGGCATCCACCGTCGCCAGGGTCGCCTGCGGATTGCCGCGCAGCACGCCCACCAGCACCTGGCCGATGTCCATCAGGCCGCTGTTGGCGTCCTCGATCGGAAAGGTGTTGCCGAGGTCCAGGGTCAGCGATCGCCCGCCGGCATCGAAGCGCCCCTGCACGTTGTAGACGCCGCCCGCGGGCACCATCAGCGACGCGCTGGTGTCGGCGACCATCTGCCGGCCGAACACGTATTGCTTCGGCTCGCCGCGGCGATACGGACCGATGCTGCCGGCCAGATGCCCCATCGTGTAGCGCGGAATCGTGGAATCGCGCCCGTAACCGTAGACGTTGAAGCAGATCGAGAGCATGCCGTCGTCGCTGCGATCGCGCAGCGCGCGCAGCAGCGGCGAATCCAGATGCCCGGCCCAGACGGTCGCGTCCAGCACCGACTGGTAATTCGCCGCGAGCTGCTGGTCGCGCGCCACGCCGGTCTGCTGCCGCTTCCACAGATTGCAGAACGGACCGGGGACGTACTCCCCGCACAGCGCTTCGCGGCGCGCCGCATCCAGCAACCGCACCTGCATGCCCCAGATTTCCGAGACCATCTGCTGCTGCGGATCGAGATCCACCAGTTTGCCCGGCGCGCGGCGGTCGGCGTTCTCCACCAACATGCCGATCGCCGGGTCCTGGCTGGCATCGACCAGCGTCAGACCGTCGAGCACGCCGCCGGTGACCACGCAGTCGAGAAAGCGATAAACGCCGGTGCCTTCCGGATTCCAGCTGCCGTTCTGGTTCAGCTGCTGGTACTCCGGCACGAACGATGCGTTCTGAAACGTGCGCACATCGTTGTTGATGGTCGAGACATCGGCCTGGAACCAACCGGAGAAATGCAGCCGGGGCGCGTCGAGATAGCTCATCGGAAACCTCCTGTTTCTGTGTTTCGTGCGTGTTGTGTTTCGTGCGTTCTGTGCTTCATGCGTGCGTCGGTACCGCGTGCGGGACGAGCGCCGTCCGCCTCAGCGGCGCACGTCCGGATTCATGTCCGACCAGCTCGCGCCCGCGGGCGTGTCCCTCAGCCCCTTCGCGCCGCGCTGCTTGTCGGGGCAATCGCCTTCGAACAGACAGCACCACTCCGGCTCGACCGGGCACATCTGCGCGACCTGATCCCAGGTGTGGCGCGGATCGGGGCGCTGCGCGCGGAAGCTGTCGTAGTTCTGGCTGACGATCGGCGCATCCGGCGGATCGGTCGGCGAGCCGGAGAAATAGAACGACTGCGGATGGCGGTACGGCACCGAAGCGGGATCGACCGGATCGTCGGACGTCGGCGTGCGCCAGAAGGCGTAACCGAACAGGATCTTCTGCGGGCCGACTTCGCGCGCGTAGGCCTGGATGGCGCCGCCCAGATGCGCGCTGCGCGCGGCGTCGTAGGGCAGGTGCTTGATGAAATCGCGCCGCGGCGGATGGTTCCGCGGCGAGAACTTGCAGCACTGCGGCGTGCCCGCCGGGCGGTCGGCGTAGCGCAGGAAGTAGGCCTTGTTGCCCAGCGAGACGAAGGCGCAGCTGAAACTGTTCGCCGACGGGAAGATCGGCAGGCAGTATTTGTCGTAGTACTCCATCATCGCGCCTTCGCCGTCGCGATCCTTCGGCACATAGGTCGAATCGTAATAGCTCGCGCCGTACGACACCTGGTAGTCCGCGGGCGTCAGCCCCGCCGGCGGCGACGCGTACGGCGGCGGAAACTTGTCGTAGTTCGCGAACACCCGGTACATCGTCCAGGTGCTGACCCACCACTGCGGATACAGCGGATCGGTCGGCTCGCCGGCCTTGCGCGGATGGATGCAGCGCTCCGGCGGCAGACATCCGAGATCGTTGTGGACGCCGCCGGTGTAATAGACGTGGCGTTCGGCTGGTGTTTCGCTCGCGCCTTCCGCGGCGCTGGCGCAGACGCAGACCCAGACGACGAGCGACGCGACGGCGATGCGAACGAACGCATGGAACGACGACGAGCGATGCGGGACGGTCATGGCGCCTCCTGATCAGTGGAAAGGGGGGTCTCGGGCCGCGTCGGCGACAACAGCCGGCGCACGACGATGCGATGCAGCCACCAGGTGGCCGCCGGCAGCGCCAGCAGCGCGAGTGCCGTCGCGGTGATATGCGGCCCGTTGCGTCCGAGCCAGACGCTGGCGCCGTACAGCGCGCCGAGCACGCAGGCCGCAGCGGCGGCATGGGCGAACGCGCGCAGCGGCGACACCCGCCACACGCCGGCGAGCAGCGCGCTGACTTCGGCCAGCACCGGCAACGGCCGCGCGGCGGCGATCCACCACAACGCGCGATCCGACGCGCAATCGCGCAGGCGGTCCCACAGCGCGGGGCCAACCCATTGACGCAACCTCGATTCGGGCACCAGCCGGCCCAGACCATAGCCGACGACGAATGACAGCCAGGCGCCCGCGGCCACGCACGCGCCGCCCCACACCGGCCCGAGACTCCAGCACAGTCCCATCGCCACCACGCTGCTGGGGACCGGCAACACAACGTCGGCGATCAGCAGCGCGATGCCGAACGCGGCGATCCACAGTCGCGCGTCCTGCGCATCGAGCCATTGCGGCGCGACGCGATCGAGCGCATCGCCCCACAGCGCGAACGGCACCAGCACGCAGGCCAACAGCACTGCGGCGAATGCACCCAGCCGCAGCCATTCGGCACGACCGGACCGCGTCGCGGGGACGAGCCTGCTCACGGCGCAGCCCACTGCAGCGACAGTCGCAGCCGGCGCCCGGGCATCTCGCTGCCGATGCTCTCTTCGGCGCGCGCATCGGTGGCATTGTCCAAGGCCAGCACGTACTGCACCGGGCCCCAGCGTTGACGCAGCGCGATATCCAGCACCGTCGACGCGCCCAGCCAGCGATCGCCGGTGGGAATGGAAGAATCGAAACGCCGGCCGAGATGCCGCACCATCAGCGACAGCTCGCGCCTCTCGCCGATCGGCAGACCCAACTGCGCACCGGCCTGCAATCGCGGCCGATGACGCAGCGTTGCGCCGCCATCGGGATCGCGCACGCGCATCCAGGTGCCGTCCAACTGAAGGCGCCAATCGTTGCCGAAGCGATGACTGCTGCGCCATTCCAGACCATCGGCTTCGATCCGTGCGCGATTGACCAACTGCGGCGGCGGGCCGGCATCGAAATCGACCAGATTGCGATAGCGCGCGCTGAACAGGGTGATCCGGGTCGGCCACGCCGCATCGGCGGCATTCGCGTAATACAGTTCGCGATGCAGCGCGCGCTCCGGTGCGAGCAAGGCATTGCCGACCAGCGGATGTCCCAGCGCATAGAAACTCGGCAGCTTGGACGAACGCGCGATCGACGCGCCCCATTGGCCGCGGCCATCGCCCAGCGAGCGCTGCAGCGACAGCATCGGATGGGTGGTGGCTTCTCCGCCACCGTTGTTTTCCCCATCCGTCGGTCGCTCGTAGCGCGCGCCGCCCTGCACCGTCCAATCGCCGCGCTGCCAGCGCGCTTCGGCGAAGGCACTGCTCGTCTCGCGGCGCAATTCGAACGCCGCCGGCAGTAGAAAGCCTCCGAAATCGATGACGCTGTCGAAACGTCCGCGTTCGCGCTGATGCTGCACGCCCGCCGTGAACAGCGTGGATTCGCCGAGCGCCATCCGCCACGCGGCCAGCATCTCATCGCGGCGGTAATCGGTCCGCGCGATGATCGACGGCAGGCCGAACGGATCGCGCAGCCCCGGCGCGACCCCGGGCGACGACTCGTCGCCGTCGCGCGACATCGTCGCCAATTGCATTTCCAACGTGCCCGCCGCCGGGCGGAATTCGCCGCGCACCGAGAACTGACGGCTGTCGCTGCGCCGCGATTCCACATCGCGCACCACCGCATGGCGCGCACCGCCGCTGTCGTCGGGGAAACCCCGGTTGTCGCTGTCGCTGAAACGCACGGCCGCGCGCAGCGACAACACGTCGTCGATGTCGTGCTCCCAGCCGGCGTTCGCGGCGCGGGTCCGGTTGAACGCGCCGGCATCGCCGCTGTCGTCGCGCTGAGTCGCGCTCAGACGCAGACCGGCCCCGGACCACGATGCCTGTCCGCCGCGCAGCGCATCGCCGCCGACGCTGCCGCCCGCACTGGCGCCCGGCGCCGCGCGTCGGGTGAAGATATGGATCAGACCGGCCATCGCTTCGAGATTCACGACGCTGGCGTTGCCGCGCACGATTTCGATCCGCTCCACATCGTCGCTGGACAACGTATTGAGATCGACCGCACTGCCGCGCGAAGACAGCGGATCGTTCTGGCGGACGTGGTCGATCAGCACCACGACGTGGCTGGGATCGGCGCCGCGCAGGTACAGCGATCCGAAACCGCCGCTGCGCGCGCTGCGATCGATGACCACGCCGGCCTGGCGCGAAAGAATGTCGGCGACACTCTGGCCGCGGAAGGCATCCAGCTCCGCTCGACGCAAAACAGTAACGTGTTGGCTGGCCGCAGCAGCGGTGGTCGGCACCGCATTGGCGGTGATGCGCTCCTCGTCGAGCGTCTGGATCGGGTCGGTGCGCCCGGCATCGGTTTCGGTGTCGGCCTGGGCTTGCGCAGCCGCAGGGATGACCGGTACGGCGGCGATGCAGATCGCGAGAATCGATGCTGCGAGATTCGGCACCGCCTGCGTCCAGACATGGATGCCATGTCTGTTCGAGCCGACCGCATCGTTCCCCTGAATCCGACGCTCCATCGCACAATGTCCTTTTGTACCTGATCGATCAATCGCAGCCTGCATCCGCAGCGCGCGCTGGGAGATTGTCACAAATCATCCGCGCATGCCAGCGAGCGAACGCGGCTTGCAGCGATCAGGCGGCTTGCCGTTGCTCGACAGCCTGCTCACGCACGCGCGCCGGCAGTTCGGCCAATGTTTCGCCGCGATGCGACAACAGACGCAGGCAGCCGTCGTGCTCTTCGACGAATGCAGTGAGGCTTTCGACCCAGTCGCCGTCGTTGGCGTAGATCATGCCATCGCGTTCGAACAGCGCTGCACGATGAATATGGCCGCAGACGATGCCGTCCAGACCACGGCGGCGGGCATCCTGGAAGCCGGCATCGACGAAGCGCGCGATGTAACGTTCGGCAGCACCGCTCCGACGCTTGAGGAATTCCGACAGCGACCAGTAGCGCAGACCTGCGCGACGACGCAGCCGGTTGAGCCACTGATTCCCGGTGAGGATGCGGTAGTAGAGCCAGTCGCCGAATTTTTCCTGCAGATTGCCGAAGTGGGTCACCGCGTCGTAGTCGTCGCCGTGCACCACCAACAGACGTCGGCCATCGGCGGTGACGTGGATCGCCCGACGCCGCACGCGGATGGCCGGCATCGCGAGACCACACAGATGCCGGAACGGTCGATCGTGATTGCCGGGAATGTAGACGATCTCGGTGCCGGCCCGACGTAGCGCATGCAACCGTTCGATCACCCGGTTTTCCGCCGCGCCCCAGCGTGCGCGCCGCGATGTCATCCACCACAGGTCGACGATGTCGCCGACCAGATACAGCCGCTCGCAGTCCAGCCCGGTCAGGAATTCCGCGAGCTCGGCGGCATGGCAGTGTTTCGTGCCCAGATGCAGATCGGACAGGAACACCGCGCGCCGTCGGCCGGCGGCCGGCGCTGTCACGCCGCGATCTGCCGCGCCTGCAGATACCGCTGGCGCTTCTTCGGCAGCACCGTCTGCAGATCGACCTCGATCAAGCCGTCGATGCTGTCGCTGAAAGCAGGGTCCACGCCGAATGCGAGGAACCGCGCGCCGCCGGGCTCGCACAGTTCGGTGTACTGCTTGTACAGCACCGGCACCGATGCGCCGTGCGCGGAAAGGTTGCCCTTGAGCACGCCGAACGCGGTGTCCGCATCCATATCGCCGAAGCTCGGCGGCGCCGCGAAATAGCGGAAAGGCCGCAACGAAGCCGCAAGCGCGTGCTCGCCGGTGGTCGCGCGGCTGCCGTAGAAATGCGAGTAGTACGCGACCAACTGCTCGCGCGCAGGCAGCGGCAGCGCCGCGCTGATCGACACCGCGCCGAACAGATAGCGCACCTGCGGATAGCGGCGCAGATACGCACCGATGCCCTGCCACAGGTAGTCCAGACTGCGACTGCCCCAGTACTCCGGCGCCACGAAACTGCGGCCCAACTCCATGCCCTGCGCGATGCGCGGCAGCGCCTCATCGGCATAGCGGAACAGCGAAGCGGTATACAGCCCGGACAAGCCTTGCCGCGCGAGCACGCGCGCGCCGCGGGCGACGCGATAGGCGCCGGCGATTTTCGTCGCCTGCGCATCCCACACCAGAATGTGGTCGTAGTGCGCGTCCCACGCGTCGAGATCGCGGGCACGGCCGGTGCCCTCGCCCACTTCGCGGAAGGTCAACTCGCGCAGCCGGCCGAGTTCGCGCATCAGCGGATCGCGCGCAAGCTCCGCGCCGTGCGCCAGTCTGGCGAGGCGGATTTCCTTGCCGTCGCCGGTTGTGCCGAGCAATTCGGTGGCCGCGACCGCAGCCGCCAGCATGGCAGGCGCGATCGCCGCCGGCAGCGGCTCCGGGCCTGACGGCACTTCGCGGCGACGGCCCAGCGCGTACAGCGCATGCCGGACTTCCTGCAGCAGTTGCGCGTTCTCGCGCTCCGGGTCGAGCTGCAGTAGCGGGCCGATATACAGCTCGGTGCGGCGCTGCTGGCGCGAGAACATCTCGCGCGCCAGCAGCGCGGTTGCCGCCGGCTTGTACAGCGCGGACGCGCCGTAGAACAGCGCCGAGTTGCGGGCGACGATCCGCACCGGCTGCACCGGTGCGCCGGAATGGCGCGCAAAGCGCACGAAGCCCTGACGCCAGCGGGTGTCGCGGACGCCGCGCAGACCCAACCGGGAGACTTCGCCGGCCGGAAACACGATGACGCATTGCTCGGCCGCCAAGGCCTGATCGATCGATCGCAGACTTTCGGCGCTGGCGCGACCACCGAACACCCGCACCGGCAACAGCAGGCCGGACAGCGGTTCGAGCATCGACAGCACATCGTTGGCGACGATCTTGACGTCGTGGCGCACCCGGCCGACAGCGTCGAGCAGGGCCAGCGCATCCAGCGCACCCGATGGATGGTTGGCGACGATCAGCAGCCGCCCCGAGGCCGGGATGGCGGCCAGCGCCTGCGGATCGACGCGGTAGTCGGCCTGCAGGAAGCCCAGCGCGGCGGTGACGAACGCGAAGTCCCGCGTGTCGCCGCTGCGTTCCAGGAACGCGCCGATCTCGTCGAAGCGCGACCAACGGCCCAAAGTCCGCAACAACGGCCGGGTCAGGCCGGCACGGCGGCCGGAAAACCATTGCGGGTAGCGTCTTTCAAGCTGCTGTTCGAGCGGGCGCATGGGCGAGTCGTGGTCGGCCGGAATTGGCCGCCAGCCTGACCACGACTCGCGACACTGCGATGGCGCCGTTGCGGCGATTGCGTGACACTTCCCACCCCGGCGGGCGGGTCCGGGCGGCGCCCATGCAAGGGTCTGCCACCGGGTGTATCATGCGCGCCCATCTTTTCATCCCGATCAAGGGATGAATCCATTCACTCAAAGGAAGCCCTGTCGATGTCCAGCTACCTCTTCACCTCCGAGTCCGTGTCCGAAGGCCACCCGGACAAGATGGCGGACCAGATTTCCGACGCCGTGCTCGACGCGATCCTGGCCCAGGACAAGCGCGCGCGCGTCGCCTGCGAAACCATGGTGAAGACCGGCGCGGCCATCGTCGCCGGCGAAGTCACCACCAGCGCCTGGGTGGACATCGAATCGCTGGCCCGCAAGGTCATCAACGACATCGGCTACAACAATTCGGATGTCGGCTTCGACGGCCATACCTGCGCCATCATCAACATGCTCGGCAAGCAGTCGCCCGACATCGCCGCCGGCGTCGACGGCACCAGCAAGAAAGCCAAGAAGCCCGAAGAACAGGGCGCCGGCGACCAGGGCCTGATGTTCGGCTACGCCTGCAACGAAGCCCCGGAATTCATGCCGGCGCCGATCTACTACTCGCACCGTCTGGTCGAGCAGCAGGCCAAGGTCCGCAAGAACGGCAAGCTGAAGTGGCTGCGCCCCGACGCCAAGTCGCAGGTCACGCTGCGCTACGACAACCAGCATCAGGTCATCGGTCTCGACGCCGTGGTGTTGTCCACGCAGCACGACCCGGGCATCAAGCACAAGGATCTGGTCGAAGGCGTGTACGAGACCATCCTCAAGCCGGTGCTGCCGAAGAAGTGGCTGGAAACGCTGCCGAAGAACAAGGTGCACATCAACCCGACCGGCATCTTCGTGATCGGCGGCCCGGTCGGCGACTGCGGCCTGACCGGCCGCAAGATCATCGTCGACACCTACGGCGGCATGGCCCGTCACGGCGGCGGCGCGTTCTCGGGCAAGGACCCGTCCAAGGTCGACCGCTCGGCCGCCTACGCCGCGCGCTATGTCGCCAAGAACATCGTTGCTGCCGGCCTCGCCGACCGCTGCGAAGTGCAGGTCAGCTACGCCATCGGCGTCGCCGAACCCACCAGCATCTCGGTCACCACCTTTGGCACCGGCAAGCTGCCCGACGACAAGATCGAAAAGTTGATCCGCGCGCACTTCGACCTGCGTCCGTACGGCATCGTGAAGATGCTCGACCTGATCCACCCGGTCTACCAGGCCACTGCCGCCTACGGCCACTTCGGCCGCAAGCCGAAGGAAGTCACCTACACCGACGGCGCCGGCAAGCAGCACACCGCCACCGCGTTCTCGTGGGAAAAGACCGACAAGGCCGACGATCTGCGCAAGGCCTCAGGCCTGAAATAAGCCTCGCAGGACATCGCGAAGCAGTCACCCGAAGGGCGCCGAAAGGCGCCCTTCGTCGTTTCGGGCGGCGCGTAGGCAACGTCGGCGACAACACGTCGAAGATCGGGATTGACAGACTGTGTGCCACACAGTACTGTGCGCCCCATGGGTGATATCGACACATTCGCAAAACTCGAACTGGAGCTGCGCCGCGGGGTGCTGGTGCTGGCCACGTTGTCGCAGCTGCGCACGCCGCGCTACGGCTATGAACTGCGGCAGGCGCTGGTGGAGAAAGGCATGCCGATCGAGGAAGGCACGCTGTATCCGCTGTTGCGTCGTCTGGAAGCCCAGGGCGTGCTCGCCAGCGAATGGAAGATCGAGGACGGCCCGCCCCGCCGCTACTACGCGCTGAACGCGGACGGCCGCACGTTGCTCGACAAGCTCACCGGGTCATGGCAAGGCATGAACGCCGCCATGGATCGACTGTTGAAAGAGGACTGACCATGAATGCGAACGACACGACCATCAACGAATTGATCGAAAACTATGTCTCCGATGTCGCCCTGAAGCTGCCGCGCGCGCAGCGCGGCGATGTCGCGTTCGAACTGCGCGCGCTGCTGCACGAGGAACTGCAGGCCAAGGCCGACGCCGCTGGTCGCCCTGCGGATGCGGCGATGACAATGGCACTGCTGCAGGCGTTCGGCCATCCCAACGAGGTCGCCGCGCGCTATCGCCCCACCCTGACCATCATCGATCCCGCCGACGGGCACGCATTCCGCCGCGCCACGCTCATCGGCCTGGCGGTGATCTGGTGCGCGGGACTGCTGGAAGTCCTGCAGCAGCCCATCGGATCGGGATGGGACGTCCTGACGCCATTGAGCCAATGGTGGTTGGGCATCGTCATCCCTTCGCTGTGGTGGCCGGGGATGCTGGTTGTCGGGTTCGCACTGGCCGCACGCTCGCGCCGCAGACGCCCGAACGCTGCCGTGTGGACGCCGCGTACAGGCAAACGCACGCACGCGAATCGCATCGCGATGGCAGCGGGCATCGTCGGCATCCTGTGCGGCGTGTTCGTGCTGATCGAGCCGCGCTGGCTGTTGGATGTCGTCTGGCAAGGCCGCGCCGCACAGGAGGCTTACACCGCACTCACCTATGCCGAACCCTTCCGCCACCGCCAGGCCCCGATCCTGCTGGTACTGCTGCTGCTCAACATCCCGATGTTGACCGCCGCGATACTCGGCGGACGATGGTCGGTCAACATGCGTCGCATGGAAACCACGTTGAGCCTGATCACCTGCGGCGTGATGCTGTGGACCGTCCTCGATGGCCCGGTGTTCATGGCCGACAGCAGCGACAGCACCGTCAAGTTCGTGATGGTGGTGATTGTCGCGATCACCTTGATCAACTTCGGGATTCAAGCGTTCCGGCGGGTGAGGCCGAAACCGGATCGCGGGGTTCATGCGCAGTCATGAGAGGAAGGGCGCCGCGAGGCGCCCTTCATGCTTTTGGATGTTGCTTTTGATCATCATGCCGGCGTAGAAACGTATCCGTCGGCGCTGTCTTTCTGCGGCAGATCCCATGTCGCACAGCAAGCCCAAAGCTGATCCCTCTCCCCGTGCGAGGCACGGGGGTGAAAAGGCGCGTTTGCGAGGCATTGCCTCGCGCGCCGATGAACGCCCGAGTGCTGTGCACGAGGGCCGGACGGAGGGTGCCCGAAGGGTCAGAGGGGCGCTCTTCGTGACGTATTGCGGCTGCGTTCGCCCCTTGTAAGTTATCTCCCTTGTAAGTTATCTCCCTTGTAAGTTATCTCCCTGCGTCAGGCCGTTGCCCCTTGTAAGTTATCTCCCTGCGTCAGGCCGTTGCCCCTGTGATTTCGAGATCGTGGATGAGCCTGGGTCGGCGCAGGGTTGATCTTCATCACCCGAACAGTTGCCAGGGCGCAAAGCCCGTTTCTGCAAGGCAGGGTTCCCGAGGATACGAGCATGAATGAATGTTGGGTTGGAGTGGATGTCTCGAAGGCGCGGTTGGA
>JAFLDZ010000030.1 GCA_017302135.1 Lysobacterales bacterium
ATCAACGTCGGGGGCTGGAATGGCTGCGGCGCCGATGTGATTGGCCACCGCAGTTGTTGCAGACGTTGCGCAAAATCCTGGCGGCAATTCCGGAGTGAAAATGGAAAATAAGTGGGGAGACCTTAGGCTTGAGCCCGCCTTGCGCTCTGATGGCGCATCGAATCTTCACGTCCCAGGCGACGTGGGGTGCGGCCAAACCCGCATCGAAAGCGGAAAGGGCCTCGCCGTGCTGCTTACGGGATCGTGATCGTGCTGGACTGCGACCACCATGCTGCCTGTAGTACGTTGTTTACCGCAACGCGATGAACGCAGGTCGCGTACATGCGTTCGCCTCGATGGTACTGCTGCGCCAATTCGGCATATCCGTTTACTGGGCCATAAGTGTTTTGCCGCGAGATATAAGGTCCAGTTGCGGCCGTACCCCAGCCGGGAACGACGAGATAGCATTGCGTGCTGATCCAGCTTGATAAGACCGTGTTCTTCGTATAGCCATGCCCTACGATCATCGAGCCGTCTGTGCGGATGTAGCTTGCGCCAGAGTATGTGGCGGCCAGCGCCATGCCCATCACGAGCATGCCGACAAGAGCGAGCCCTGCCTTGAACGGTGCCTTCGTATTCATGAGATTGATCCTTGTATCTCGATGGTATTTGAGAAGATGGCGCGATCCGGTGCCCACTGCTTACGGTATTTGAAAACGATTCTTTTTGCGGGATTTTCGGTATTCCGTTTGCGATTCTGCACAGGATGAAGACGCCGAACCCAAGATGCGCCGCCACTTTTGAGGTGTCAACCCGCAAAGCGCGCTTGAGCCCGCCCCACCGCTGCCATTCGATTGTTTTTTCTTATCGTGCGCCCCCTTTTTGCAGGCGATCCGATCGCGTATAAAGGCGCTGCGGATTTTTAACCGTACGTCACAAAAACCAAAGGGGAGCAAGTCAATGTCCATGTCTTTCCGCATCACCCATGCGGCGCGTCTGCTCGCGCTCGCGACCATGATGATCGCAGGCCTCAGCGGCTGCATTTCCATGAAATCCTACGTCGATCCGGCGCTGCCGAAGGCGGGCAAGGGCGATCTGGTGGTCGCGCCCGAGCCCAAGCCGGTGCAGGTCCTGTTCGAATTCCGCAGCAAGGGTGCGGCCAACGCTGCGGCGACCTCGCAGATCCGTCCCCGGGTGGTCGCGGTCGCGGCCGAATCCGGTCTGTTCAAGGAAATCGCCAGTGCGGGCGACGCGCCGTCCGGCGGTGTGCTGAAGGTGATGATCGACAATGTCGCGATCACCGATAACGCAGCGGCCAAGGGCTTCGGCACCGGCCTCACCTTCGGCCTCGTCGGCTCGATGGTCACCGATGGTTACGTGTGCACGATGACCTACACCCGCGACGGCAAAGCCACCGAAACGACGGTCAAGCACGCGATGCATTCCACGATCGGCAACAAGGCCGGTCCGGAAGGCCTGACCCCGATGACGCCGGCCGATGCGGTGAACGTGATCATGGACCAGCTGATCTGGAACGGGCTGAAAGAGCTGTCCAGCAAAGGCGCGTTCGAGTAAACCCGCATGCGCCCGTCCATCCATCTGCTGATCTGCGGCGCTCTGCTCGCCGCCCTTGCCGGCTGCGTCAGCACGCCGGCACTCACCTACCAGCCCAGCATCGACAACACCGAGCGCCTGCTGTCCGATCGGGACAAGCTGGATGTCGGTCGTTTCGATGCGGCCGCCGGTGTCGAGAACCGCCGTCTCGGCATGCGCGGTTCCTCGCTCAACGGAGGCAGCGACGGCACGTTCGCCACGTACCTGAAAGATGCGCTGGCCACCGAGCTTCGCGAAGCCGGCCGATTCCAGCCGATGGCGGCGACCGTCGTCAGCGGACGGCTGGTCGAAAACCGGATGAGCGCTGCCGGCGCCAGTCAGGGCAAAGCGACGTTGGCGGCGGATTTCGTCGTCACCCGTGGCGGCGAACAGGTGTACACGCGCACGATCCGCATCGAGAACACGTGGGAATCCTCGTTCATCGGTGCGATCGCCATTCCGGCCGCGATCACGGGTTATTCGGCGTCCGTCCAGAAGCTGCTGGGCGAGCTGTTCGCCGATCCCGAATTCCGGCGCGCGACGCACGCGGGTGCGATCGCCAATTGAAAGACCGTTGCACAGGTGTCGGGGTGGGCTTTGCATGAGCCCACTCCGACGCCGTTTTATCGCTTCAACCCGAACACGCTGAGCAACGCCGAGCGCGAATGGTGTGGCTCGCTGCGCTCACCGCCACCGGACGTGTTGCCGGTGCTGCTCAGGAAGACTCGTCGCTGATCCGCTGGACGCGTGCGCGGTATGCGCCCACGTTGTCGCCGTCGATGCGCGTCTGCTGGGTGCCTTCGATCTCGCCGACCTTGGTGTCCAACTCCGACCCCGTGACCGGCTGCGCCTCGACCTTGGTCTCGTGCTCGAAGCCGTGCGACTTGTCGGTGTTGCGGTAATACCGGTACAGGGTCCAGTACAGCGCAGTCGCGCCGACCGGGCCGGCCGCCAGCAGCCAGAGTCCGCCGTCGTCGCTCATGAGGAACCTGCCAGGATCGCGATGGCGATGGTTTCGAGGATGGTGCCGACGGTGAGCGCGGCCAGCAGCAGTTTCCACTGCTGCACCGGCACGCTGCCCATGGTCTCGCCGGTGCGGCCGTTGACCGCGATGTAGTGCAGCATGCCGCCTTTGGCGCCGGGCTGGTGGTACGAGTACAGCCAGACCGGCAGATACATCGAGACCCAGCGCGTGCCGTGGACGTCGAGTTTTTCCCGTTCCCAGCGCACGCCGCGATCGTAGCGGCGCACCGAGGCCTCGACCTTGGCGCGGGCGATCGACAGCAACTGGTCTTCCAGGCGCGGTTGCAGGTGATCGACGTTGCTGTTGCGCTTCTCCGAGGTGAAGCCCGACAGGTATGACGCATTCCACTTCACCGCGTTCTTGGTGTCGAACGGCAGGATGGTGTTGATGATGTTGTTGGTGTTGACGCGCACGTCCAGATTGCCGCGTTCGGTGGACGATTCCAGCGGCAGGTCGTCGACGGTGAAATCGACGTGACGTTGCACCCGGTAGATGTCGGCGTCGTAGTAGGTCTTCTTGTTGTTGTCGGTGCCGCGCGTGTATTGGCGGGTCTTGATCTCGCCCTTGCCCGCGACGTCGGCGCTAGCGTTGCCGTCGACGATCATGTACGGCAGGTACACGCCGACGACGTTCTCGGGCGTGAACTGTTCCTTGAATTCCTTCAGCGCAAACAGCCGCCGCTTGTCGACGAACTGGCGGATGCGCGCGACCGCGTCGTCCTTCTTGATGTGGAAGGGCAGCACCGCGTCGGGCACCGCGCCGTTGGCGACCTGCTCGTTCACGCCGAACACGTGGCGGCACCAGTGGCAGCGCGCGGTCATCGCGCTTTCGGTGTTGACCGTGACCTCGGCGCCGCAGCCGGTGCATTTGAAGGTCATCAGCACGGCGGCGTCGGCGGCGATGTCGCGCGCGCCCGAGGCGATGACCGTGCCCTTGAGCTGGTCGATGCCTTCGCCGAATCCGAAGAGTTCTTCGACCCGCGCGCCGTCCCATTCGTTGCGGCAGTACAGGCAGACCAGCAGGTCGGTGCCGAGCTTGTGGCGGATGTCGGTCGAGCCGCATTTCGGACAGCGGTTGAGGCCGTCGCTGAGCTCGGCCGCGGCGGTGTCGATGGCGACCGGATCGGGCGCCTCCAATTCCTCGCGGATCGCGTCGGGCAGGGTGGCCGGGTCGATCGGCAGGCTGCCGGGCAACGGCGGCACGTCCTGCGGCGAACCCGGGCCGTTGACGGGCTGTGCCGGCAACGGCGGAGGGGTCTTGGGGTCGGACATGGTCGCGGCGCGCCTGCGGTTTAGAGGCCCAGCGCCTTGGCCTTGAGCGCGTCGTAGTCGTCCTGGGTGATCAGGCCGAGGTCGAGCATCTCCTTGGCTTTCTTCAGCTTGGCGACCGGGTCATCCGCAGCGGGCGCGGCGGGCGCCACCGGCTGCTGCATGCTTCCGACGCCGAGCATGCCCGAGGCCATGCCCACGCCCACCAGGCCGGCGGCGCCACCATTCTCTCCGGCGGACTGGATGCCCTGAGCGACGCTGGCCTGCAGGTTGGAATTGCCGCGCGAACCGGACAGCGCGTCGGCGCGCTGCACGGTCTTCAGCAATTCGCGGGTGTTCGCGTCGTACTCGATCGAGACGATGGCGGTCTTGACGATGGCCAGGCCGCGATCGGACTTCCACTGGTAGCCCTGTTCGACCGCATCGGACAGGCTTTTCGCGAAGCCGAGCGAATCCTGCTGCAGCTTGGTGATGCGATTGCCCTTGCTGGGATCGTTCGTGTACAGGCTGAAGGCGGGCGCGAGCGAACCGACCACTTCGTTGAACAACTGGCTGGCGGCGGCGTTCTCGTGGTCGGTGAAATCGAAGACCTGGCCGGGCTGCAGATAGCTGGCCGGCACGAAATTCTTCACGAACAGGATCGGATCGACGATCTTCAGCGTGTACGAGCCGCGCGTGACCGCGCCGACCTGGGTGTTGAGGAAACCGTCGTCCCAGTAGATCTCGGACTGCGTACCGAAACGGTTGTCCGGCAGTTCCTTCAGCGAGACGAAGAACGCAGCCTGCTGCGAACCCGGCTGGCCGCCGAACTTGAAGCGTTCCCAGCTCTGCGTGATCAGCGGGCTGACGATGCCGTCGCCGGCGAAGATGGACTTCGAGTTGAGGTCGTCCGACCGCCACTCGTAGCCGCCGGGCTCGGCGACGAAGCCGGTGATCTTGCCGTCCTGGAACAGCAGCAGCCCGTAGCCCTCGGGCACGACGATCTTCGAACCGTTGGTGATGATGTTGGAGGAGCCGCTGGTGTTGGAGCCGCGCCCGGCATTGGTGCCCTGCGGGACCGCCGCGAACAGCGCTGCCGTGGACGGCAGGCCGGCCGGCACCGTGTAGAAGTCCTTCCACTGGTCCGCGAACATGCCGCCGACCGCACCCGTGACCGCCTGTACAAGACCCATGACTACTCTCCGCGATTCGTGGCCGGGCGCCATGCCCGCCATGCTGGCGAACTATACACGCGCCGACGTCGCGCGAATGGCCGGCGGCAGGGCGCGTTGCGACCTCAACCGCGCCTCGCCGCCTCGATGGCGGCGACATCGATCTTGCGCATCGTCATCATCGCCTCGAAGGCGCGTTTGGCGACCGCCGGGTCGGGGTCGGTGTAGGCTTCGATGAGGACGCGCGGGGTGATCTGCCACGACAGGCCCCAGCGGTCCTTGCACCAGCCGCATTCGCTTTCCTGGCCGCCGTTGCCGACGATCGCGTCCCACAGTCGATCCGTTTCGGCCTGATCGTCGGTGGCCACCTGGAACGAGAACGCTTCGCTGTGCTTGACCATCGGCCCGCCGTTCAAGCCAAGGCACGGAATGCCCAGCACGGTGAACTCGACCGTCAGCACGTCGCCCTGCTGGCCGGAAGGGTAATCGCCCGGCGCGTGATGCACGGCCGTGACCGCGCTGTCGGGGAAGGTCTCCGCGTAGAACGTCGCGGCATCGAGCGCGGCGCCGTCGAACCAGAGGCAGATCGTGTTCTTGGGGATCGTACTGGTGGGAGCCATGTCGCGTTCTCCTGTGTCGAGTGGGTCGGTCCACGGTGGGGTCGATTATCGTGATCCGTTTGTATGGCGGTGTGAAGTCGATGGGATTCACCTTGCGGCGGTCGGCGCTACTGCATCGGCGAGAATCGTCCCCGTCCGCATGACCTCCGGCGCTTGCCCGCCAGCCGTCCGGTGGGCAAAGTCGCGGATTGTCCTGCCGTAGAGACATCCATGACCCGATCGATTCCCTCCCTCCGCATCGTGCTGCTGTCGGCGGCGCTGGTCTTTTCTATCGGTAACATTTCCGCCGCCAACGCGCCGAAGGATTTCCTGGCGGCGCATCTGGATACGTCGGCGGATCCGGGCGTGGACTTCTTCCAGTACGCGAACGGCGGCTGGCTGAAGGCGCATCCGATTCCCGCGTCCGAATCCACCTGGGGCATCGGCAACGAGGTCGACAACGAGCTGTACACGCGCCTGCGGACGATCAGCGAATCGGCGGCGCTGATGAAAACCGCGCGCGGCAGCGATCAGCAGAAGATCGGCGATTTCTGGTCCACGGCGATGGACGCGGAGAAGGCGGATCGCCTCGGCGCGCATCCGCTGGATGCGGAGCTGGCGCGGATCGATGCGATCGATTCGCCGGCCGGCGCGATCGACGCGGCGTTCGCGTTCAAACCCATCGGCGTGGGCGTGCTGTTCCGCTTCGGCGTGGGTCAGGACGACAAGGACAGCGCGACGATGGCGGTGCAGGTACGGCAGGGCGGTCTGGGCCTGCCGGAGCGGGATTTCTATTTCAATCCGGAAGCGGGCGTGGCGAAGATCCGCGCGGACTATGTCGATCACATCGCGCGCACCTTCGCGCTGCTCGGCCGCGAACCGCAGGCCGCGAAAGCCACGGCCACACAAGTGATGGCGTTCGAGACCGCGCTGGCGCAGGCCTCGCGCAGGCTCGAAGACCTGCGGGATCCCGAGAAGAACTACAACAAACTGACGCCTGCGGAGTTCACCGCGAAATACACGCCATCGATCGACTGGGCCGCGCGTCTCGCCGCATGGGGCGTGAAACCGGATTACCTGCTGGTGGGGCAGCCCGAATTCTTCGCCGCCGAAGATCGCCTGCTGCGCGAGACGCCGCTGCCGGTGCTGCGGGATTACCTGCGCTATCACCTGGTCGACGACTACGCGACGTATCTGTCGTCCGCGTTCGATGCCGAGCATTTCCGCTTCCACGGTCAGGCGATGTCGGGGCAGAAGGAACAGCGCCCGCGCTGGAAGCGTGCGCTCGATGAGCAGAACGACGCGCTGGGCATGGTGCTGGGCCGCATCTTCGTCAAGGAATACTTTCCCGCCGCCTCCAAGCAGCGCTACACGGCGATGGTCGAAGCGATCCGTGGCACCTTCCGCGACCGCATCCAGCGTCTCGACTGGATGGGCGACGACACCAAGACCAGAGCGCTGGCCAAGCTGGCGGCGGTGACGCCCAAGGTCGGTTATCCGGACACGTGGAAGGATTATTCCGCGCTGGTCATCGGCCGCGATTCCTACGCCGCCAACGTGATGGCCGCCGCGCGTTGGCGGTTCCGGGACAATCTCTCGAAGTTCGGCAAGCCGGTGGACCGCACCGAATGGGAGATGACGCCGCAGACCTACAACGCCTACTACAACCCGTCCAACAACGAGATCGTGCTGCCGGCGGCGATCTTCATGGTGCCCGGCGTGCCGGATGCGCAGGTGGATGACGCGGTGGCCTACGGTTATGTCGCCGCCAGCACGATCGGCCACGAGATCACCCACGGCTTCGACGACGAAGGCCGCCAGTACGACATGCAGGGCAACTTGTCCGGCTGGTGGACGCAAGAGGACACCGATCGTTTCAACGTCGCCGCGCAGAAGATGGTGGCGCAGTTCGACGCCTACGAGCCGCTGCCGGGCCTGCACATCAACGGCAAGGCCAGCCTCGGCGAGAACATCGCCGACTACGGCGGCGTACTGCTCGGTCTCGAAGCGTTCGAGAAGACCGGGCAATACAAGGCCGGCAAGAAGATCGGCGGACTGACGCCGGTGCAGCGCTACTTCCTGGGCTACGCGCTGGGCTGGATGAGCCAGCAGCGCGAGCAGCGCCTGCGTCAACGCCTGCTCTCGGATGTGCATGCGCCCGCGAAATGGCGCGTCCTGGGGCCGATGTCGAACATCCCCGCATTCTACGAAGCGTTCGGGGTGAAGCCAGGCCAGCCGATGTGGCGTGCGCCGGAGGATCGCGTGCGGATCTGGTAAGCGGGAGCGACAGGATCGAAGCCACGCCCGGTGGTGTTCTGAGCGTGATGATCGAGAATGTCGCGAGCACCGACCCGGCGTCGAAAACCATCGTCAGCGGGCCGGCGTGCTTGATGCCCAAGGCCACACGACGCCTTGCTGGCGTGCTGGGCCACCCCTTCGAGTGCATGGAAAACGGCGCTCGTCCCAGTCCCTTTGACGGATGTTTGATAGGCTTTGGTCTTCGTCGATGGGGTTGATGCCGGTGTCCTTCATGGTGTGGTTGCGTGTCGTCCCGATCCTGCTGTTGATTGTGGCCAATACCCTGATGCATGCCTTGCCGCTGTTGGCGATGGCGTTGTTCAAGGCGATTCTGCCGTTCGAACGTGCGCGGCGCGCCTGCAACCCGGTGTTGACGGGGTTCGCGGAGAACTGGATCGCGGTCAACAGCGCGATGATCGACGGCTTCACCCGCACCCGCTTCGATGTGAGCGGGGATGCCACGCTGCAGCGGGATGGACACTATCTGGTGCTGGCCAATCACCAGAGCGGGGTGGATATCCTGGTGCTGCAGAAGGTGTTCAACCGGCGGATTCCGTTTCTCCGGTTCTTCCTGAAGCGGCAGTTGTTTTGGGTGCCAGTGTTGGGGCTGTGCTGGTGGGCGCTGGATTTTCCGTTCATGGGGCGCTACTCGCACCGGCAGGTCGCGAAACATCCGGAACTGGGCAAGCGCGACATGGAGGCCACGCGTCGTGCCTGCGAGAAGTTCCGCGCCGTTCCCGTCGCGATCATGAACTTCGTGGAGGGCACCCGGATCACGCCGGAGAAGCAAGCCGCGCAGTTGTCGCCGTATCGTCATTTGCTCAAGCCGAAGTCCGGCGGTGTGGCGTTCGTGATCGATGCCATGGGCGACAGCCTGCACGCGATATTGGACGTCACGATCGCTTATCCGGGAGGGCGACCTTCGATACTGGATCTGATCGCCGGCCGTATCCCGGAAGTGCGCGTGGCGATCCGCGAGCGCCCCATCCCGGACGCATTGGCTGGCGGCAACTATCAGGAAGATCGCGCCTTCCGTGCCCGTTTCCAGCAATGGATGAACGGCGTGTGGGAAGAGAAGGACGACGAGATCGCGCGGCTGCTGAGTTGAGCGGGAAACGAAGGAGCGGACGGTCTGAACGCGTTGGGCGGGATAGCGCCCGCCAACGCAACTACCGTTTCATCCCCAGCACCCCATCCAGCGCCAGTTCCACCTTGAATCCCGATTTTTCCAATCGGGTCGCGACTTCACGCGGCACATTGCGCCCGCTGGTGAGCGTGTTCGGGCTGCCGGTGTAGTGGAACAAGCGGCCGCCGCGACGCAGCACGCGGGCGAGCTGATCGTAGAACACCTGCGAATACAACTCTCCAGCGATACCGAATCGCGGCGGGTCGTGCAGCAGTGCATCCACCGAAGCATCGGTGATCTGCGCGATCGCCTGCGTCACATCGCCATGGGTCAGTTGCAGGCGCCCGTCGCTGGCGGGCGCTTCAGGATCCGGCGACCATGGGTTGATCGTGCGCAGCCACAGCACGTCTTCATTCTTCTCGAACGACAGTATCTGCGCCGCACCGGCTTCGAGGCAGCACGCAGCGAAGTAGCCCAGTCCACCGCAGGTATCGAGCACGATCTTGCCCTGCGGCTGCACCAGCGCGACCTTGCGCCGCGCATCCTCGATCGGCGATGCCTTCGCCGTGGGCAGCATCTTGATGCCGTCGATCTCGAAAGTCGGTGCGCCCCATTCGGTCGGCACCAGTTTGATCAGCGCGCCGGAATAGCGCGATACGGCCGCGAACTCGTCGCCATCCCAGTAATGGATCGTGCGGTCCTTGAGCTTGCCGGGCCACGGATAGCGCTGCCCGCGCCATTCCCATGCGTCCGCGTGCAACAGCGCTTCGCCGCTGGTGCGGCCGAGATCCAGCGAGCCGGCCCATGTGCCCGCGCCGGCATCGCGCGCGGCGGTCAGCGCTTCGCCCAGCGGGCGGGTGAGCAGCGGGCCTGAGTAGTGCGGCATGGCATCACTGGGTAGTGGAGACCCGGTGAGCTTAATCGCTCCGCTCATGCTGCGCTGGGTATGTTGTCGCGGGCGATATACTCGCGGATCGCTTCCGTGGCCGAGCCCCATGATCAACAACGACGTGCTGCGCAGCATCCGCTACATGCTCGATCTCAGCGACATCAAGGTCGTGGAGATCGCGAAGCTGGTCGACCCGGCATTGCCGTTCGAGAAAGCGGAGGTGCAGGCGTTCGTGCGCCGGGAGGACGATCCCGATTACGTCGAGTGCAGCGACCGCGTGCTTGCGCACTTCCTCGACGGCCTGGTGATCTATTTCCGGGGCCGCAACGACAGCCTGCCGGCGCGGCCGGTCGAGAAGCGCGTCACCAACAATCTGGTGCTGAAGAAACTGCGCGTCGCGTTCGAGCTGAAGGATGTCGATCTGCACGATGTCTTCGCGGTCGCCGGCTTTCCGATTTCGAAACCGGAATTGAGCGCGCTGTTCCGCCAGCCCGGCCACCACAACTATCGCGCCTGCGGCGATCAGCTGCTGCGCAATTTCCTCAAGGGCCTGACATTGCGCGTGCGCGGTTCCTCCTGAGCACGTCGCGCGTCAGAACTTCTCGCCTGCCGGCAGATAGCGCCATTCGCCCACCGGCAGTTTGCCCAGCGAGAACCGGCCGATGCGCAGCCGTCGCATCGACGTCACCTGCAGCCCCACCTGCGCGCACATGTCGCGGATCTGTCCGGGCCGCACGGCGCGGATGGCGAAGCGCAGCCGGAATTCGTTCTGCCAGCTCACCTTGCACGGCAGCAGTTCGCGTCCCTGATAGCTCAACCCCTCGTTGAGACGGCGCAGGCCGTACGGCCCGATCTCGCCGCTCACTTCGACGATGTATTCCTGTTCGATCTGATCGGCATCCTCGGTCAGCCGGCGCCACACGCGGCCGTTCTGGGTCAGCACCATCAAGCCGCTGGCATCGGTGTCCAGCGGCACCAGCGGCGTCAAGCGGATGAAATGGTTCTGCAACTGGCGGATGCCGGACGGATCTTCCGCCCAGCGCGAGGTGGGTGTGACCAGCGTCGCGGCCGGCTTGCGTCCGCCGATCGCATCGAAACCGGCCGGCTTGTGCAGCAGCATCGTCGCGGGCTCGGGCGCTGTCAGCACCGCGTCGGGATCGATCTCGATGCATTCGTCCGTCACCGGATGCTGCGGTGCCTCGATGACCTTGCCGTCCACCGACACCCAGCCGCCTTCGATGTAGAGGTCGGCATCGGCGCGCGAGCAGCGGGCCAGTTCGGCCACGCGCTTGGAGAGTCGGCTGGGTTCGGTCATGGGGTGGTCTTGGGCGGGTCCGTGACGGTGCACGAGTGAGTATGGGCGGATCGGGATGCCGACCGCGGAGATCCGCACGGCTTGCGGCGCCCGGCGTCATGCTTCGGCGCAATGCTACTGTGTTGCGGCGTTCACCGATATCACTGCGGAGCGAGCCATCCGATGACCGACACCGCCCCTTACCCGATCGGCACACCCGGCCAGCCATGGGGCGCCGCCGAAATCGCCGAATGGCGTTCGCGCCAGATCCGTCATCGCAGCTACGCGGCGGACGTGCTCAGCGCGATCGAACGACTGCGCGCGCGCTTCGACGCGGTGCAGTACGGACAGCTCGAATACCCGCCCGACACCTATCCGCTGTTCGCGCTCAATAGTCGCGACTGGCACGACGCATTGCCCTGCGTGCTGGTCACCGGCGGCGTGCACGGTTACGAAACCAGCGGCGTGCACGGCGCACTGCGATTCGCCGACCTGCATGCAGCGGACTATGCCGGTCGCGTCAATCTGCTGATCGCGCCCTGCGTCAGCCCGTGGGCCTACGAGCGCATCCATCGCTGGAATCCCGATGCGATCGATCCCAACCGTTCGTTCCGCGAAGACAGCCCGGCGCAGGAATCCGCCGCACTGATGCGACTCGTCGCACCGTTGCGCGAGCGCATCCTCGTGCATATCGATCTGCACGAAACCACCGACAGCGACGAATCCGAATTCCGGCCCGCACTGGCCGCACGCGACGGCAAGACGTTGGAGCCCGGCGAAATCCCCGACGGTTTCTATCTGGTCGGCGACAGCGAAGACCCGCAGCCCGCATTCCAGCAGGCGATCATCGCGGCGGTGGCGAAGGTCACCCACATCGCACCGGCCGATGCCAACGGCGAGATCATCGGCTCGGCCGTGGTCGCGCCGGGCGTCATCAATTATCCGGTCGGCCCGCTCGGCCTGTGCGCAGGCATCACCGCCGCGCGTTACCGCACCACCACCGAGGTCTACCCCGACAGCCCGCGCGCCACGCCCGAGCAATGCAATGCCGCGCAGGCGGCAGCGGTCTGCGCGGCGATCGAGTTCGCGTTGGCGCAGGGATAAATCGCCAGCGCAACCGCCACAGAAGGCGGCTTGACCCGGCACCGGTCCGGCCGTAGCGTGGCCCCATCGATGCCGCGACAGGGAACCCGTCATGCTGAACCGAACCGCTTTCATGCTGGCTTTCGCGCTCTCGGCCCTGCTCGTCGGCATGCCCGCGCATGCCGCCAAACCCGACTTCAACGGCGCGTGGTCGGTGAAGTGGTGCGACAAGGCGAATCCCGACCGCGACTGCGGCGGTTTCAGCCTCTATCTCGTCCAGGACGGCGACCGCCTCTGTGGCGAACATCAGGTCGCCACCGTGGGCCTGGGCCGTCTCGACGAAGGCCAGCCCGGCACCGTGCTTGGCATCGTCAGCGGCAACAAGGCCACGGTGGTGATCGACGCCACCCGCAGCGGCGCGAAATATCTGGCCACGGCCGAGCGCTCGGGCAACCGTCTCCAATGGCGGCTCGTCGGCATGGTGAAATCGGGCGAATTTCCGGAGCCCACCATCATTCCGCAGCGACAGGCGCTCACGCGCGACATCAGCGCTCATCAGATCGAACACATGAAAGCCGTCAAGGATGCGCCATGCCGATGGCCCGAGTGACTGTCGCAAGCATCCGTCGTTTGCCTTAACGCTGTGCGCCACGCTTCAAGGAGACTGCCGTGGAATACGATGAATTGACCCGGGAAGAATACGTCCGTCGCACCATCGCGATGATCCAGCGCTTCGAGGGTTACCGTGCCGCCCCATACGACGCCCGCGACGGTATGGCCACCATCGGTTACGGCTACACCTTCAACCGCAACAACAACGTCGAGTTGTTCGATCAGGCCGGTGTCCAGCTTTCCGACAGGGAAAGGCGACAGCTGACCGCGATCGACAACGCACCGGCGAATCAGAGGACCGCGCTCGGTCTCGCCTTTCCCGTGCAGATCACCCGCGATGAAGCGCGCAGCCTGCTCGAAAACGCGAGCCTGCCGAATTACGAGGGCCCCGCGAACCGTCTGAACATGCCGCTGTCGGACGAACGCGCGGCGCTGGTGTCGGTTACCTACAACCGCGGCCCCGGCCGCGTCGATACGCACATGCAGGGCTTCACCGAGGCCGTCGCCGACGGCGATCGCGCCGAGGCTTGGTATCAACTGCGCTACAACAGTCGCGGCACCAATCCCGATCCGGACATCGAACTCGGCATTCGCGCGCGGCGCGGCATGGAGGCGCAGGCCTTCGGCCTCTACGACGATCCCCAGAACGTCACCAGCGACGAAGCGCGCGGCGTCTATCGCATGCTGCAACTCCATCGCGACGACATCGCCCGCAACGAGCGCGAATGGGGCACCGGTTTCGACGGCACCGCGCAGCCGCTCGCGCACAACGCGGTCGCCACCTCGAACCGCAACAATCCGGATCTGGTGGCGTTGTTCGGCGAAGTGCCAACCATCAGTGCCGCGCTGGAACCCGCGCGCGACCGTCTGCTCGCCGATCTGCGCACCGATCATCCGGATATCGCCGACCGTCTGGCCAACAATGCCTTCGCGGCCGACGCCATCTTCATGGACCCCGGCCGCGATCTGCGCACCGGCCCCGGTCTGCGCGTCGATCAGCGCAACAACACCACCCAGGATGTCGATCCCGACCACGCCGCCACCATCGATTCGCAGCGGATGACGCGCGGCACCGCGCCGCGCGAAGTCGACAGCAACGATCTGCTGATCGGCAACGGCGGCGACGACACCCTGCGCGCGCATCGCGGCAACGATGTGCTGATCGGCGGCGCCGGTCGCGACCGCATGGAAGGCGGCATCGGCCACGACACCTACGTCGCCAATGCCGGCGACACCGTGATGGACAGCGACGGTCGCGGCGAACTGCGCTGGCGCAACGAACGCGGACGCGATGAACTGCTGAACGGCGGCGTGCGCAATGAAGGCGACCCGGCCAACACCTATCGCAGCGCCAACGGCCAGTTCACCTACGTCGTCGACGGCAGCAACCTCACCGTCACCAACGGACAGGGCGAATCACTGCGAGTGGAAAACTACGCGCCCGGCGACATGGGCATCCGCCTGCAGGACGCCCCCACCCGCGAAGGCCGCGCCACGCCGGACGCACCGCCCGCGCAGGAAACCAACGCGCAGGCCATCGAACGCCTCAGCCCGCAGGACCGCGCACTGTTCGACCAGATGCGCAGCGCCGTGCAGCGCAACGGCGGCGGCTTCACCCCGGAGCAGACCGAAAACATCGCCGCCGCCGGCGTGGCCGAATACCGGCGCCGCGAAAGCGTCGTCCGCGAACCGCAGGACATCGGCGTTTATGGCGACCGTTTGTTCACCTCCTACTTCCCCAACGGCCCCGGCCGCGAACCGAACTTCCAATCGAATGTCCGGCTGGAGGATGCGGCGAATATTCCTGCGCGCGAGAGTGTGCAGCAGGTGGAAGTGCAGCGGCAGCAGGCGGTGGCGGCGCCGACTCAGGAGCGGGAGCAGCAGCAGGGGCAGGAGCTGCCAAGGCAGCGGTAGTGGGGTTGTGGGGCAGCGCTGGGCCGGGCTGGTCAGCCTGTCGTTTGTGACAGGTTGGCTGGGTCGTGGGGGTGGCCGTAGCGTGGTTAAGGGTTTTTTGCGACAGGGGCGTTGTGCAGCGTAAGGGTGCGCCGTTATGGGTGGGCTGGTGAGGCCGGAGCTCTTGTGTGCGACGACTGTGCGTCGTTGGCGCCGACGATAGTTTCGAGTCGTTAGGTATTTCGTAGCCCGGGTATTGCGTAGCGATACTCGGAGTTTTTCGAGATAAAAGCAGCGCTTAGGGTGCAGCCATTTGCCGCGTGAGGAATACGGTCAATGTGCTGGTCGGATTACAAGTAATACGACGTTTTTGAGGTGCGATGTACAGCCTTGGGTTTTGGCTTCAGCTCTACGCTGGGCTACGACACTTCAATTTTTTAGAATGGAAAAGGATGCTTATGGATGTCAACGCGGACTTGATTCAGCTGAGTGTGCAATATGGTGAAAAAATTCTGACAGCTTTAGGAAGGGCTGGTGGTTTTGCTTTCAAGAAAATAGGTTCTGAACTATCTTGGGAGACTCGAATTGCCCATACCAGATATGCAGAAAGTCTTGTTGAAAAATACGCAAAGCTGAAAACATTTTTCATTAGAAGCGCGCCTTGTCCGCTTTATGATTTTTATGTGCCTGCGGCCATATCTGACAAGAAAGGGAATACTGTTCAAAGAGTTGGCGTGGCTGATCTTGAAGTAATATCTAAGCGGGTGATAGTTACTGGCACTGGAGGGTCAGGAAAAACTATTCTAATGAGGCATCTGCTGCTCGATTGCCTAGCGGGCGCGAATCGTATGCCAGTATTTATTGAGCTTAGAGAGATTGGTCCGTCGTCAACATCAATAAAAGATGCAGTTTATAAGGTTTTTGATGATCATGGCTTTGGGCTCACTAGGCAGTTTGTTGATCGAGTCATACAGGCGGGAGCAGTTGCTTTCTTGCTTGATGGTTATGATGAGGTTGAGCCTGATTCTAGAAAGAAAGTCGAGCGTCAAATTAATGAGTTAGCAAAAGAAACGGGATGCTTGGTTTTTGTCTCATCTAGGCCAGATACTCATCTGGATTCTTGGGCGGAATTTAGCCGTGTTGAAATTGCAAGTTTAAGCTTGATGCATGCGTGTGATCTTGTGCAAAAGGTTCCGTTTGATGAAGAAATAAAAAATAGATTTGTAAAAGAATTAATCGGTGGCCTGTACGACACTCATGAATATTTTCTGTCCAATCCATTGCTGCTCTCAATAATGCTTCTGACATACACGGACAGCTCATCAATTCCTGGTCGGATGACAACCTTCTATCAGTTGGCATATGAGGCGCTTTATCAACGCCATGATGCACTAAAGTTCGGTTTTAAGCGGCATCGTCTAACTTCGCTTGATATAAACCAGTTTTCAGCACTTTTCTCAGCTTTTTCACTGGTTACATATGACGAGAGAAAGTTTAAGTTCTCACAAGAATATGCAATAAAAGCTACGGTTCGAGCCACTAAAATATGTGGAACTAGTGAAGACTCCGCTAGCTTCATTGATGATGCTCGCCAAGCTGTTTGTCTTTTGATCGAGGATGGGCTTGAGCTATCATTCGCTCACAGATCATTTCAAGAATATTTTACGGCTAAGTTTATTTCTGAGGTTGGAGGAGATCATCAGAGGAAGCTTATAGAAAAATATTCAAACAAAAAATCATTTGAATTTGCTTTTGAAAAGGTTCTGGATTTGTTATATGAACTAAATCCATCTGTTGTTGAACGATTTTGGCTAATTCCAGCATTGAGAAAAGTTTTCCCAGGAAATTCATATAAAGTTCGGGTTGGAATGGGTACTTGGTTTTCACTTATATCTGACAGCTATGAGTTCCTACGGCTGGGTAAGCAAATCCCGCTCAGCGTGTCGTCGTCAAGTAGCTTTTATTTGATTAATACAGTTGCATTTGTATATCGGAACTGTCTTGCGGAATCGCAGAGAGAAGAAGGTTCAGGCGATGATATGGAGCCTATGGATTTTTCGGAAAAATACTCTTCTCAGCATGAAAAAATAAAATTTTCTGAATTCAGTCCGGAAAGTCAAATGATAAAAGATCTTTCTCGGGTAATCGCTCCGCACTCAAAGAGGAACTTGGAAAAAATCCGGCGCGAGTTTGTCGCTATGCTTGTGCGTCAGAAAAGTAGAGAGACTCAGCTTGATTCAATATTCGGATGAACTCCGCAGGCTTAAACCTGTCGTAAACGGAACGCGAAACCGTGAGTGATGTGGATTTCAATGCAGTAGGACATCGCGGTATCTGTGACGCAACGGGATGCGCCGACAACCCGTAAGGCGGGTCTTGCACCTAAGGTCTCCCCAATTTTTCTGTTTGCCGATCAATGAGATAAAGCTTATTGTCTGCAAAAACAACGCGTAAGGTGGACTCTCGTAACGCGTAAGGTGAACTCTCGTAGGGTGGCGGTGAGCGCAGCGAACCCCACCATCCCGGCATATCCGACGCGGCACGCATCAAAAGAATCGGCCGCTTTGCGGGCGGCCGAGAGTTATGCGTGACGTCGATGGTGGGGTTCGCTGCGCTCACCGCCACCCTACGAATCCCGCGCGTGGAGATGCGGTCCGGGTGTTCATCAAACGACGTGGCGGACCGGGGTCCGCCACGTCTGGTTGCTGGTCTTCGAAGACTCAGCGTTTACGACACATGCTTACAGCCACAGCGTCATGGCGTGATTCGCGACGAGATTGATCCAGGACACCGAGCTGCCCCAGTAGGTGCAGCCGTTGTTGCTGCCGACGTGCTCCAGTCCCACCGGGACGGCCCAGACCGGGTCCAGGTTCCTGCAGAACACTTCGACTTTCGCGCTGCCCAATGCAGACACCAACTGCGTGCGGAAGCTGGCGTTGCCGACGCGCGCCGGGTTGTAGGCTTCCAGACTCGGTCGTTTGCTGCGGATGGTGAACGAATACGCTTCGGCCATGCCGCCGCCTAGGCTGTGGCCCGTCACGCCGTAGGCATTGCTGCAGGCAACGGCATCGACTGCGGCTTTGTAACTGTTGAGCCGGCTGGCATACCCGCTACCGATCCTTGCGGCGTTCGACGCCTCTCCCGGTACGGCGACCGACGACCCGAACTGATTTTCGATGTTCGCGAGCCAGTCACCGGTGGTTGCGCTGCCACGCCACGAGACGATGCAGTCCGTCGTGCCGTTGCTGGTGCTTTTCCAGACTTTCACGACATCGCGGTTCAGCGCCACCGAGTAGAAGCGGGTGCCTACTTGTCGACTGCTTGCGGTGGCCTGGTAGGCGTTGTTGGCGAACCATGCGTAGTTGCTGCCCGGCGCCACGGTCCTGGTCGTCATCTCATTGGCAAGCAATGCCTTTCCTGCGGTGGTCTGCAGATAGTCGATGCCCACTTCGACCGCTGCTGCGTCCGGTGCGAGGTCGGTCGCGACGGCGCGCCCGTTGTCCCAGGAGATCCGTACCGCGACGTTCTGGAGATTCTTCGTATTCACGCGCGGGTAGTACGCGGCGACGAAGGCGTGCAGGCGCGGTACGTTCCATGTTCCGCTCTCCGCCATCACGACCCAGTTCAGGTCCCTGGCGAGATCGAGAACGGCCTGCATCTTCTTCTTGTTCCATTCGATGCTGTCGACATCGATGTAGACGATGGCATCGGTGGCATTCTTCGGCAGCGTAGAGAGGCTGTAGCGCTGCGTCTGCCCATCGAAAATCTCGAAACCGACATCGCCCATCGTCGGGGTCAGCGAGACGACCGGCGTGCGATTGCTCTGATTGGAATCTATGGCTTGTGTCGCGATGTTGCCGTTGCCGGCCGCAACCAGCGAGCTTGCCGCGATGCCCGCTGCCAGAAGGCCGAGCTTGATCGAACTGCGATGTTTTTTCATGATTTTCCTTAATGTGGTGTGGGTGGTCGTCTTCAGTTGCTTCCGGATTCCGGAAGTGCCAGCAGGCTATTGAAATACCTGCGAAAGCAGGTTTTCAGCAGCCTGTTAATGCAGCCATGGATGGCTGCGTCGGCGAAGCAAGCGCGTAAGCGATTGATTCGCCGTGAGCACGTCCGGACATGTGCCGGACGTGCGAACTGAAATACCTCCTGGATGGAGGTATTTCAGTAACCTGCTAGTCCAAACAGACGGCCATCGTTGGTCGTGAATCCTGTCACGCCGTCTTCTGATGCATGGCGTTCCAAGTTTCGTCAGCTTTCGGGTGCGCGACAAGTCGCGTTATGATCATGTTTCCATACGCAAAAGGATTGCGGTCAAGTGATTGATAACAGTGGAAAAAACTTCAGTAGAAATTGCACTGTCCGCGACCGTGCTCGGTTTTTTCTCATGTCTTGGCCATCGCCCCTGTGGCCAACGGCGTCATTCCTGTCGCAACACGGCCATCGATCGACTTGCCGATATCCTTGCCGTTGTCGCGAACGCCCGATGGCCGGCTTCCTCGAGGGCATGTCATGAAAGCCGCGAAAATGGTCAGGCGCCGCCCCAGACAGGCGAGGTCCCATAGTACGGTCGACGCGATCTACGAGGCGACCCTGCAGATCATCGAGCGCGAGGGTGCCGACAGGATCACGACGAATCGGATCTCCGAAGTGTCCGGATTCAGTATCGGTACGCTCTACCAGTACTTTCACGATCGCGACTCCCTGCTGATGGCGATGGGGATCGCGCATCGCGACAGATTGATTGAACGATTGAAAATCACGCTGGCCGCATCCCGCGACCAACCTTCCAGTGAGGCGATATCGCGCTTGGTTGCGGTGATGATCGCCGATGCCCGCAGCAATCGAAAAATGCTGCGGGCGGTGGTCCGCGCGGTGACCAGAAAAGAAATGGCCGCAAAGATGATCGATGCGATGCGCGTTCTGGACCAGTATATCGGGCGGAGCTTGGCCGAATTGGCGATGGGCGATGGTTTGGCGCTGTCTCCAGCCAGCCAGTTCGTGCTGTCGCGGTCGCTGACGTGCGTGTTGTGGTCTGCCGTGATGGAAGATTCCGATCTGCTCGACGGCCAGGAGCTTGAAGATCAGCTTCGCAACATGTTGGCAGCGGCGATGATCCGAGGCCCGGAGTCCAACGTCGGTCATGCGGCGCCGAATACGCACTCGACCATTGTCATCGAACATGCATAGCGAGTAGGGTGGGGTGAGCGCAGCGATGCCCACCCGCCATGAGAGATCGAGAAAGCATCAGGTTGTTTTTCCGTTTGGACATCGGCAACCGATTGCTGCATATGTGTTCAAGCGGTCACATATTTTTTTTCATGCAGGTTGCGGCTGATGCCTCGGGATGGTGGGCATCGCTGCGCTCACCCCACCCTACGAATACCGGCATGGGAAACACCGTGACGGTTCATGGACTGACACAACACCAACAGGGAGGTTTCAACGATGCAGGATTCATCGATCGATCGGACACATTCTTTCTCGTCATCGCGCCGCCGATTCCTGCGCGCAGGCACTGCGGCTGCGTTCTGTCTGGGCTTGCCGTCGCTGGGATGGTTGAGCGGCTGCGCATCGCTGCCGGAATCAAGCGCGTTACCCTGGTCGGAGCTGGCGCGTTCGATGCAGGGGCCGCTGTTGATGCCAGGGTCGCCGGAGTTCGCGGCGCGGGCGCGGCCATGGGCACTGCAATACGCCTCGACGCTGCCGCAGGGCATCGCGCAATGCGCAGGTGAGGCGGATGTGCAGGCCTGTCTGCGCTGGGCGCAGGCGAACCGGGTGCCGTTGGTCGCGCGCAGCGGTGGGCATTCGTACGCGGGCTATTCGACGACGACCGGGTTGATGATCGATGTGTCGTCGATGAATCGCGTCGATGTCGACGGCGCGACCGGGATCGCCACGCTGGGCGGCGGCGCGCGCAACAAGCATGTCTATGCCGCGTGCCGGCCGTACGATCGCGCGGTCACGCACGGGCGCTGCCGCGATGTCGGCGTGGCCGGGCTGGTGCTGGGCGGCGGGATCGGTTTCAACATGCGCGCGCACGGGCTGACCTGCGACGGCTTGACCGCGACGCGGATCGTGCTGGCCGATGGCCGCGCGTTGAACTGCAGCGCGACCGAGAACGCCGATCTGTTCTGGGCCATTCGCGGCGCGGGCGGCGGCAACTTCGGCATCCATACATCCTTCACATTCCAGACGTTTCCGGTCGGCATGTTCACGGTGTTCGAGATGAGCTGGACCGACCGCATCGCCGAGGTGTTCGCGGCGCTGCAGACGATGGCATTGGCCGCGCCGGATGCGTTGGGCATGAAGCTCAGCGTGAAGGCCGAGGCCGGCGCGCCGGGCTTGAAGCTGTCGATCCTCGGCCAGCTCGCCGGCCCGCAGGCCGAGCTGTTGGCGCTGCTGGCGCCGGTGTTGTCGGTGCATCGACCCGACAAATCGGTCGTCGAAGAGCGACCGTACTGGGACGCGCAGGAATTCCTGTCCGAGGACGGCACGCCCGAGTATTCGCACGAGCGTTCGCGGTTCGCGCGCGGTGCGCTGTCGGGCGAAGCCATCGACACCATTCTGGCGAACCTGCGCGCATGGCCGGGCACCACTGTCGCCGCGACCTGGAAATTCTTCCTGATGGGCGGACGGATCGATGCGGTGTCGCCGGCCGACACCGCCTTCGTGCATCGCGGCGCGTCGATGATCACCAGCGCCGAACTGGAATGGACGCCGGCCGATTCGCCCGACGTGCTGGCGAAGAACCAGCAGTGGCTGTCGCGCTTCCACGACCGAATGGAAGCGTACACATCGGCGTACTGCTACCAGAACTTCATCGATCCTAGTCAGCGCGATTACCTGCACGCGTACTACGGCGAAAATCTGCCGCGTCTGCAGGCGGTGAAACGCAAATACGACCCGGGCGACCTGTTCCGTTATCCGCAGTCGATCCCGGTGTAGCCAGTAGGGTGGCGGTGAGCGCAGCGAACCCCACCATCGATGTCACGTATAGGTCTCGGTCGCCCGCAAAGCGACCGATTTTTTTGATGCGTGCCGCGTCGGATATGCCGGGATGGTGGGGTTCGCTGCGCTCACCGCCACCCTACGCTGCCATGCCTCAGCGGTTGAACGCCGGCCCATTCACGCCCACGTAGCCGTTCGCACAGCCGGTGGTGCAGGTGGTGGCCAGCATGTTGTAGACGATCCGCCCGGCGTTGGTCTTCGAACGGAAATGGCCGATGCCGTTGCTGGTGTCGCCGCCGCCGAAGTTGTACGGGCCGCCGTCGGCCCAATCCCAATCGAAGGCATAGGTGCTGCTGCCGACGCCGATATCGACCTGTGCTTTGACATTGGTGGTGGTGTTGAACAGCGCACCGCTGCTGCAGCCGGTGGTGTAGCTGGTGGTGAAGCAATGCACCTGGTCGTAAAGGCCGCCGGTGATGGTGTAGAAGCTGATCGACGGATACTGGCTCGGCATCGCGCGCAGGCTGGTGGTGCCGCTGCCGGTCCAGCGGTTGTAGCCGTAGAACATCACGCCGGTGCTGGGGTAGTAGCCGAAGGTGTAGTAGTCGTACGGATACACGTAGGCTTCGGCATTGCAGGTGGGCGCGAGCGCCGACATATAGCCGGTGGAATAACAGGTGTTCAGCCCGCGCAGGCCGCCGGCGATGTTGACGAAGCGGCGTACGCTGCCCGAGTAGTTGTAGTACTTCACCATCGCCAACGCCATGCTCGAACCCATCGAGTGCGCGACGATGTCCACCTGGCTGCGGCCGGTGTGCGTCTTCACCGCGTCGATGAAGGTCTTGAGGATCTGGTACTTCGCCGGTTTGTGGTAGTTGTTCTGCGGCGCGCCGCGTTCGCTGGCATCGAGATAGGTGATGCCGAACAGTTCGCAGTCCTTGTAGCCGCGCGCCTTGAGTTCGTCGTACACGGAATTGGCGGGCGTGGTGTAGCCGGTCACCGCGCTGGGTGGCATGTCGAGACTGATCGCGCTGTCGCCGTTGCCGTGGATGTAGACCACCGGCGTGCGCGTGGGCGTGCAGGCGCTGGCGCCACCGAAGCCGCCGCTGCCCACCCCGGGGTTGAAGCCGCCCGCGTACTGGGTGGCCGTGCCGGTGCAGGTGAAACCGTTGTTGGTGCCGCAGGTCAGCGCAAGCGCCTGACCCGGCAGCAGCAGGGCGGCTGCGCCCAGTGCGGGCAAGGCGAGTGCCAGGAGTGCCGAAGAGGCCGTGGACAGAAGAGCCGGAACGAAGTTCGACGTGCTGTGGTGCATGGGTATCCTCCCCGGAAGGCCGGCCCATCGATGACGGGCGACGACAGCCGATCGTGATCGTTCCGGAGTGTCGCCGCCATTGCACGAAAGGGCATGATGCAGTGCGTCATCGGCAGCGCCCAACAGGAATCCACCGCGTCTGCGGACAGGCATTAGGATAGAGCCGCGACAAGACCGGCGCAGGCCGCGCCAGCATGTTCAACAAGGGAGTGTGTGCATGGACATCAAGCTGATTCTGATCAACCGCTCGAACGACACCAACAATTCGGAGATCGTGATCTTCCAGAAGAACCTGTCCACCGATTTCGATGAAATGGCGGTTGCCTGGCAGGTGATCCGCTATCTGGGGCAGGGCGACAATCACCCGTTCGTGTATCCGATGGCCACCACCATCGCCGCGAGCGACAGCTGGGGCAACTACACGCCGCAGCTTCCGGCGGAAAACGGGCAACTCTTCAGCATGGTGCTCACGCCGTCGGGCGATGAGCTGAAGCTGCAAGGCCCGGCCTCGTCTGCCAGCGAAGTGCAGTGCCGCAACGATCTGGCAAGAGGCGCGATTTCCGCAGGTCTCTACAAATCCGGAAAACTGCTGTTCATCAAGACGGGCATCGCGCCCGGGCAAAAGGCGGTCTTCAGCTTCAAACCCACGCTGTTCATCGGCGTGGTGTCGCAGGTGGAAGAAGGCGAAGTCATGAATTCCGCGATCCTGTCCGATATCAATACCGAACTCTCGCTGCTGGGCATCCAGAGCGCGGACATCGTGATGACCGGTGGCGGGGCAGGGCCGCAGGCCACACCGTTCGAGTTCACGCTTGAAAATGTGGTGATGGGCTGATCGCTGGCGATGTCATCCACCCCGCTCTCATTCGCGCAGGGCGGACAATGCTTCAGCGATGCCGCCCTGCGCGAACCCACGACGATGATCTGCGCCGCGCGCATCTGCGCTATGGTGGGGTCATGTCCATCCCAGGCATCGCATCGATGCCAGAAGCGCGGAGCCCCGCATGCGTGGTCTCGATTTCAGTTCATGGCAGGCGGTGCTGACGACGCTGTTCGGCCTGGTGGTGATCACGCTGATCGGTGTGGGCATTCGATTGATCGTGATGCAGACCGTCCAGCAGCGGCGCGAGCGCGAGAACCGGCAGATCAACGAGCGCCTGCGCACGCTGATCGCGGCGTACAAGACCCTTGGTGGTTCGTTCTCGGGCGATCTGTCGGTGGATCCCACCCATCTGCGCGACCTGCGCCGTCGCAGCGAATCCTCGGCCCTTTCCGGCGATGCCGCCGTTGCGTCGGATGCTGCGGTACCGCCGATGCTGCTTGCGGACAACAGCTCCGACCGCTCGCGGCGTATCCGCGATGCGGTGGAAGCGGCACTGTCCGACATCCTGCTGCTGGGCACCGACGAACAGGTGCGCCTGGCGGCGCGGGCGGCCACCGAGATGGCTGCGGGGCGGCCGGTGCACACGGCGGAGCTTGTTGTGTCGCTGCGCGATTTCATCCGCCGCGTGCTGGATCTGGAGCCGGTTCCGGCGGATCTGTCGATTCCGCAGCAGGGGCCGACCCGGCCGTCCGGCGCGAAAGGCAAAGGCGATGGCGGCGGCGGGCGCGAAGGCAAGGGCGAAGGCGGCGGTCGGAGTGGCGGAGGTGGTGGTGGTGGCGGTGGCGGTGGCGGCGCTGCGGGCGCGGGCATGGGACTCGGCGTGCTGATGGCCGGCGACAGCGAACAGGATTCGTCGCGTTGAAGCCGTCGGCGCAGGCTGGTGGGCATCGTTTCCGTCACGCGGGAGCCGTCACGGTGGAGGCGTCGTGAATCCGCATTCGCTTGAAGCGATACGTCGGCGGCCCGGGATGTACATCGGCAATCCCTGGGATGGTTCTGGTTTGGCTCACCTGCTGTGGGAAGTCGTCGCGAATGCGCTCGACGAGCATCTGGCGGGACACTGCGACCGGATCGTGATCGAGGTCGGCGAAGACGGCGCGATCAGCGTCGAAGACAACGGTCGCGGCATCCGTGTGGATGAGATCGACGGCGTGTCGTTCGCGGAACGGGCCCTGACCTCATTCCACACCGGCCCGACCCTCGATGGCCACGCCCCGCACGAACATATCGGTACGCGTGGCGTCGGCCTGTTCGTGGTCTGCGCACTTTCAGAGTGGCTGGAATTGCAGGTCTCTCGCGATGGTCGACGCTACGGGCAGCGGTTCGAGCGTGGACTCGCGGTGTCGATGCTGCGTGAAAGCGGTGTGGCCGACACGGCCGGTACCCGCATTGTATTCGCCCCGGATCCGCAGATCTTTTCGGACACCGGGCTGGACCCGGGGCCGGTGCTCGCGCGGCTCAGGGAAATGGCCTGTCTGTTCCCGCGACTGACGCTGGCGTTCAAGGACCGGCGCGCGCATGTGTTCCATGAGCCGGAAGGACTGGCAGCGTATGTCCGTGCGTCCGATGCGTTTCTTGGCGCGGAACCGCTGACGGACACGTTCGTTTGCACCTCCTCGGACGAATCGATCCTCGTTGAAGTCGCTGCGCTGTGGTGCAGGTCCCCGGGCACATCGTTGGACAGTTTCGCCAACGTGATGCGCACCACCGACGGCGGCACGCACGTGGATGGCCTGCTGCGCGGCCTGGTATCCGGCGTGCGTCAGGCGCTGCCCGATGCGTGTCGGGGACGGCATCGCGCGGACATCGAACGTGTGCTCACGTCAGGTTTGAGAGCGGTCGTCTGCGTCCGTCTGGACGATCCAGAATACGGCCGGCCGACGAAGGACCGCTTGTCGAGCCCAAGCGTATCGGCGGTGGTCGAACGCTGCATCGCACTGCCGTTCGCCGCTTATCTGCAGGCCGAGCCGGCACTGCTCGCACGACTGGCCGGTGGGCTGCGGGGCGACGCGGAGGGAAGCTGATGATGAAGACATGTTTGCATCCAGGAGTTTCGACACAATGCATCCGCAATTGACGCGTTTCCTGAAAGTCCGCGACTACCTCACCGACGATTTTCTCGGTGGCCCGAAAATCCTCACGCTGGCAACCGCGATCAACCTGCAGAAGGGTGGCACGCCGGTCTTCGTATTGGCGTTGATGGCCATCTACGACGTATGGACGCCGACGGCATGGACGTATTTCGGCCTGCACGGCAGCTATGGTTTGATCTGGCTGCTCAAGGAAGGGATCTTCCCCGACCCGGGCTGGCAGAAGAAGATCACCATCGGCGGCGCGGTCAACGCATGGGTGTCGGTGCTGGGGCTGTACTGGATCGCGCCGTGGTTGATCGTCACGCAGCGGATCGAACAGCCCCCTGCCGTGTTGGGCGCGGTCATCGTGCTGTATGCATTGGGTGTCGCGCTGATGGTGGGTGCCGATGCGCAGAAATATTTCGTGCTGCGCGTGCGGCGCGGCTTGATCAGCGATGGCTTCTTCGCGCGGACCCGCAACCCGAACTATCTCGGCGAGATGATGATCTATGCGAGCTTCGCGATCGTCGCCGGGCATTGGCTGCCGTGGGCCGTGCTGGCCTGGGTGTGGCTGGGCTTGTTTCTTCCGAACATGCTGCGCAAGGACGACAGCATGTCGCGTTATCCGGAGTGGGCGGTGTACAAAGCGCGCACCGGGCTGTTGTTGCCGCGCATCCGGGCGGTTGTTTCCCCGGACTGATTTTGCTGTCTGGTTTCCCGGACTGACTCAGCGCCCCAGCCAAAGCGCGATGATCACCGCGACCGCATACCACGCCAGTTCCGCAGGCTGATTGGCCAGGCCGAGCAGCGTCTGCGCATAGTCGGTGCCCAGACGCTGCACGGAATCGGTCAGTCCCAGCCCCATCGGACCGCCGACCTGGACCGCAGCGATGACCCAATTGGCTAACACGATGGTCGCCAGCGTGGCGACGACGGTGGTGGCCGCGCGCGGCAACCCTGGCGCGGCGCGCGCGAGCCGCAGCAGCAGCGCGATGTCGGCGGCGGTCAATGCCGCGACCCACGCGCACTGGCGGTCGACGATCAACGCCAGCATCGTCCAGATCGCGGTCATGCCGCAGATACCGAGAATCACGAGCAACAGCGGCGCGACCACGCGCGTGCGCGGTGGGGTGTGGGGTGCAGATAGGGTGCTCATCGCGACAGGGTAGCGGAGTGCGACGGCGGAGGCGATGGTCGACTTGGGATGATTCAGGCGTGAGGCGATGTTCGACGCGACAGGAATGCGAGCAGTTTGTAGCCCGCGACGCCGGCGAAGAAAGCGAGTGCCCAACTGCGCGACTGTGCGCCCAGCGGTAACAGATCGGCCAGCCACAGCGGCAATACCATCGTCGCCGTGCAGGCGAGCATCGCGAACAAGGTGCCGGCCAACAGGAGAGCGGCTTGTCGTCCGCCTTTTGCATTCGCGCGCCGCGCAAACAGTGCGAAGCAGCCCGTATAGACGGGGAGGAAAACACCGCCGGAGATCAGACCGCAGACCAGAGCGGGAACGAGTGCGGATCCGCCCATCATGCGATTCCAGGATGCGTGATGCGTTCGACTGCTGCGGGGCCCATGGCGGGCCCCGCAGCGATCAACACCGATCAGAACTTCGCGCGCAGGTTCACGCCGAAGCTGCGGTCCGGCCCGGCGATCACGGTCGGGATACCGAACAACAGGCCGGTGTTGCCGGCGTCGGTCAGATATTCCTCATCGGCGAGGTTGTTGCCCCAGATGCCGACTTCCCACTTCTCGTTGAAGCGCCAGCCGGCGCGCAGGTTGAGCAGGCCGTAGCCGTCCTGTTCGATGCCCGGCTGGTTCTGGTCCTCGAAATAGACCTGCGAGCGCCAGCTGTAGCTCGGACGCACATACAGGCTGTCGCCGCTGGTCAGCGGAATCGTCCAGTCCAGACCGATCGAGACGGACTGCTTCGGCGTCATCCGGAAACGATTGCCGGCGAGCGCCTGATACGTGCCATCGTCGTCGAAGGCGTTGAAGCCGCCATCGATATAGGCGTAGTTGAACCAGCCGTTGACGTTGTCGTTGAAGCGTCCGAACAGCGAAGCTTCGAAGCCGAGCGCATGCGCTTTGCCGGCGTTCTTGGTCACGAAGAACGGCGGCGGCGCATCGTTCACCACCGAGGCCTGGAAATCGTTGTAGTCGTAGTAGAACAGCGACAGGTCGTAGACGAAGCGGCCGGCTGCGGCGTTGCCTTTCATGCCGAGCTCGTAGCTCCACACGATTTCCGCGTCGACTTCCTCGCTGCCGAGATCGCTGACGTTGATCATGTTCGGACGACGGCCGCGCGACACGCTGGCGTAGGTGTTGATGTCGGGGCTGAGCGCGTAGCCGAGCACGGCGCGACCGACCCAGGAGTTGTAGGTTTCGCTCGCGCTGAGCCGGCCGGCCGTCGCCGGGAACAGCAGGTTGTTGCAGGGCGGAGCGCCGCACGCGGGCGTGCCGCGGCCGGAGAGCAGGAAGCCGAGGCTCGATGCATTGCCCGGGTCGGCGAAATAACCGTACTCGACCGACTCGCGCGAGCCGCGCAGGCCCATGGTCAGCGACCACTGGTCGTTGAACCGCCAGGTGCCGTCGGCGAACAGTTCGAATGCGCGGATGTCGACATCGTTGCCGAAGGTTTCGCGGTGGTCCGGATTGAGCGGGACCTGCAGGAAGCCTGCCGGATTCGTCGGCGTGGGAGTGACGATGCCGGGTACCGGCAGCCAGGTCGACGTGCGCGAAGTGTTCGGTGTCGCATCCGGATTCAGCAGCGGGACGATCGGGAAATAATAGTTCGCCAGCGCCGAGCCGAGCAGGCCCGCAGTGTTGGTGTTGATCTGCGGCGACAGCAGCGCATACAGCTGGCGTTCGTCGGCCTGGTAGTGCAGATCGCGATTGGCGTTTTCGTCGAAATACGAGCCGCCGACGAAGCCGGTGAACTTGCCGCCGTTGTCGAAGTTGAAACGCACTTCCTGACTGAACTGGTTGCCCCAGGCGTCTTCGGTGAATTCGATCAGATCGGCCTGCGAGCCGTCGGAGTCGAACTTGTCGAGACCGTCGTGGCGGCGCCAGCCGGTGATGGTGGACAGCGACCAGTTGTCGTTGATCGCGAAGTCGCCGAGTACGGTGGCGCCGTAGACGTCGCGGTCGGTGCCGAGTTCGGTGCCGCGCTGCGAATTGGCGGTGTACGGATCGAGACTGCCCTGCAGGTTCGGAATGACCTGGCTGCGGAAGGCGGTGCCCGGCGGTGTGTCCTTCTGGTAGTTGAGGATCACGTCGATGCCGCTGCTTTCGCCGATGTCCACGTGCAGCGAGCCGCGCAGGGCGCGGGTGTCCTTGCCCTGCAGGGTGCCGCCGTCGAGGTTCTCGACGTAGCCGTCGCGGGTTTCGTAGAACGCCGCGATGCGGCCCTGCACGTTGTCGCCCAGATCGGTGTTGTAGGCGCCGGTGAACTTGCGTTGATCGTGGCTGCCGACGCCCAGCTCGAAGTTGCCGGACGTGCCGGTGCGGGCCTTGTTCTGGATGAAGTGGATGGCGCCGATCTCGGCGGCGCGGCCGAAGAGCGTGCCCTGCGGGCCGCGCAGCACTTCCACGCGCGCCATGTCGAACATTTCCACCGACGAACCGCGCGAGCGGCTGATCGATACGCCGTCCTGGAACAGCGAGATGCGCGGCTCCTGGGTCGGGTCGTCGAGGTCGGCGGTGATGCCGCGGATCGAGACGCTGGGATTGCTCACGCTCTGGGTCTGGACTTCCAGGCCGGGCACCAGACTGCCGAGGTCGCCGTAGTCGCTGATGCCCTGCTCCTGCAGGAAATCGCCGGAATAGGCGCTGATCGACAGCGGCACGTCCTCGATCTGCTGCTCGCGTTTCTGCGCGGTGACGACGATGCGGTCCAGCTCGTCGGCGCCGCCCGGGGCGGTGTCCTGGGCGTGGGCGGGCAGGGCGACAGTCCCGGCGAGGGCGATGGCGAGGGCGGTGCACAGGCCGTTCCGGCGCAGTGCATAGGTCATTTGGAACATGTGATGGTCTCTCCTTGAGGAGTCGAAAGATGCGGCGCCGGACCTCCCCCGACCCGGCGCCGCCGGGCGAACCCGGCGAACCCGGCCTTTATAGCGCACAGACATGACCACAGGTCAGTCCGGTAGAATATGCGCACCCCAAGCGCCTGAATCCGCGACTTTTTCGCCGCGCCCCGAACCCACGTGTATTCCCGCAGCAGTGAACCCGTCCGTTTCGAACGCGATTGCGCCGCCGTGCTGGTGCCGGCAGGCGATGTCGTGACCCTGCCCGCCGGCAGCGTCGGCTACATCACCCAGGCGCTGGGCGGCAGTTGGACGGTCTTCGTCGAAGGCAATCTGATGCGGATCGCCGGGCAGGACGCCGACGCCATCGGCAAAGAGCCGCCCCCGCCGATCGAGTTGCCCGAGGGCGCCAGCGACGAGGAAGTCGAAAAGCTGGTCTGGACCCAACTGCGGACCTGTTTCGACCCGGAAATCCCGATCAACATCGTCGACCTCGGCCTGGTCTACGAGGCCACCGTGGTTCGCGGCGACGACGGCCAGCGCCGGATCGACGTGCGGATGACCCTGACCGCCCCGGCCTGCGGCATGGGTGAGATCCTCGTCGACGACGTCCGCGGCAAGCTCGAAATGATCCCGACCGTGACCGAGGCCGATGTCGAGCTGGTCTTCGACCCGCCGTGGAGCCGCAGCATGATGTCCGAGGTCGCGCGGCTCGAAACCGGCATGTTCTGAAACCGGCATGCGCTGATTGCCAAGCCCGGAGGTTTTCGCCCTCCCGAGGCCTTGTTCCCTCCCATCGGCGCCGTTCAGCGGCGCGAGCGTGATCCGGAGCGGGGCGCAAGGTCCTGCTGCTGCGCAGTAGACATCATGCGCCGTGGCGGTTTTCCGCTGCGATAGCGTGAAATCCGTCTCGACTTGCTGTCACCCAATCGCCATCGATTCGGCACTCTGTCACGCGCCGGAAGTCGCAGCGCGCTATTCGCGGTTTCGTGGTTGACGCACGCCTTGCATTGCGATTAGGGTCGATTCGACCATCCGATAAGGAGCAGTTCGGGTGGTAATCGCTACGTACCGACTCATGCGTCCGGCTTGCACTCTGGTGCGGTCGGCACGGGCTCGTGCGTCTGCTGTTCGGGGGCAACCGCAGCAAACAATTCCAATCACATCGGTGTCAAGGAGAGAAACTGTGAATCGATATCAGCATTTGAACGTACTGGCCGTCGCGACCGCGCTGGCTCTGGTGTCCACCGGCGCTTCCGCCGCCGGCCGCGCCGACCTCCATCGCGAGGACGTCGCCAAAATCAATCAGAACAATGTCGCCATCGCCAAAGCCGGCATCGCGGACATGGTCCACACCCGTCACGCGCAAGCGCTGGGTCTGGATGCCGATTCGCGTTTGTTGCTGCTCGATCGCAAAACCGATCTGGGCGTGCGCAACCACCGCTACCAGCAGACCTTCCGCGGCCTGCCGATCTTCGGCGAGCACGTCGTCGTCAATGAAGACACGAATGGCAACATCAGCACGTTGTTCGGCCAGAAAGTCACCGGCCTCGCCAGCGAAATTCCCGCCGGCAAGCCGCGCTTGAACAGCAACTCCGCGCTGCTGATCGCCAAGAGCGCCGGCCTGGGCAATCGCGTCGGCTTCATGCGCACCGCCGCCGAAAAATCGGAATTGATGATCTATGTCGACGACAGCGGTCGCGCGCACAAGGCGTACGTCGTGTCGTACTTCGCCGACACCCGCAACGGCGGCGCGCCGATGCGTCCGACGGTGATCGTCAACGCCCAGAACGGCCGCGTGCTGAAGCAGTGGGACAACCTGCAGCATGCGCTGATCGGCACCGGCCCCGGCGGCAATACCAAGACCGGCCAGTACGAGTACGGCACCAACTTCGGCTTCATGGATGTGACCCAGTCGGGCACCACCTGCACCATGAACAACGCCAACGTGAAGACCGTGAACCTCAACGGCGGCACCTCCGGCACGACCGCGTTCGCATACACCTGTCCGCGCAATACGGTGAAGACGATCAACGGCGCGTTCTCGCCGCTGAACGATGCGCACTACTTCGGCAGCGTGATCTACAACATGTACAACGCGTACATCGGCAAGCCGCCGCTGACGTTCCAGCTGACCATGCGCGTGCACTACTCGACCAACTACCAGAATGCATTCTGGGACGGCTCGGCGATGACCTTCGGCGACGGCGGCACCACGTTCTATCCACTGGTCAGCCTCGACGTGGCCTCGCATGAGGTTTCGCACGGCTTCACGTCGCAGAACTCCAACCTGACCTACTCCGGTCAGTCGGGCGGCATCAACGAAGCTTATTCGGACATCGCCGGTGAAGCGGCCGAGTACTACATGCGCGGCACCAACGACTTCCTGGTCGGTGCGGATATCTTCAAGGCCACCGGTGCGTTGCGTTACATGGCCAACCCGCCGCAGGACGGCAGTTCGATCGGCCACACTTCGAACTACACCGCCGGCATGGACGTGCATTATTCGTCGGGCGTGTACAACAAGGCGTTCTATCTGCTGGCGACCAAGCCGGGCTGGAATACGCAGAAGGCGTTCCAGGTGTTCGCGCGTGCGAATGATCTGTACTGGACCGCCAGCACCGACTTCAACCAGGGTGTGTGCGGCGTGCAGACGGCGGCCACCAACCTCGGCTACACCGTTGCGGACGTCACTGCGGCGTTCACCTCGGTCGGTGCGACCTGCGGTGGCGGTGGCGGCGGTACCGGAACGGTCGTGCTGAACGTGAATCTGCCGTCGCGCGCGGCGGGCGGCGTGTCGTCGAACTACACCGTGACCATTCCGGCGGGCACCACCAAGCTGGTGGTTGCGACGTCCGGCGGCACCGGCGATGCTGATCTGTACGTCCGTCTGGGCGCGGCGCCGACCACCACGCTCTACACCTGCCGTCCGTACCTCGGCGGCAATGCCGAAACCTGTACCTTCAACAATCCGACCGCAGGCAGTGTGTACTACATCAACGTACGTGCGTACACCGCGTATTCGGGCGTGAACCTCAAGGCGACGCGGACGCCGTAACCGGACGCATCACCCCAGGCCACCCACCGCCTCCCTCGGGCGGTGGGTGTCTCTCGGGGACACGACCGTTTCTCGAAGTCCCGGCCTTGGCCGGGACTTTTTCGTTTCTCCGGCCTTGGCCGGGATATTTTCGTTTCCGATGACGCGATGGCGATGGGCCGGTCGCGCCAGACCGGCCATGTCTCGCGATCGGGCCCAGCCGCAGCAGGGCGCAGCTTCAGGCGGCGAGTCGGCGCAGAGGCATGTTGCGATGCAATAGAAATCGTATGCAGCGATCCGGGAACCTGCGAAGACCGTGAACCCGGTCGCAAGTTCGATTGCCGAAATCGTCATTTCTTTGACAGCCTGTCGCCCCCCGCGCGACGGCAGCGGCAGTTGGAGGGGCAACAGTTGACGTACTGCGTCAGTTCCGCTTAGGGTCGGTCTAGTCGTCCGTCAGGGGGCCTTGCGGACGACTTCGTTGTGTCACGCCTTGACCTGCCGGCCGCACCTCGCGTGCGGATGGGGGCAGGCAGTGCGTGTGCACACGGATGCGGGGGCAACCGCACAGTGCCGCCAGCGGTATTCCAGCAGCGGTATTTCAATCACAACGCGTCATGGAGAGAGAAAGCTGTGAATCGATATCGATATTTCAATGTACTGGCCGCCGCGACCGCGCTGGCTTTGGTGACCACGGGGGCTTCTGCCGCCGGTCGCGCCGACCTCCATCGTGAGGATATGGCGCGGGTCAAGCAGAGCAACGCCGCCATCGCCGCGTCCGGAGCGGTGAACATGGTCCATTCCCGCCACGAACAAGCGCTCGGCCTGGACGCCGATTCGCGTCTGTTCCTGCTCGATCGCAAAACCGATCTGGGCGTGCGCAACCACCGCTACCAGCAGACCTTCCGCGGCCTGCCGATCTTCGGCGAACACGTCATCGTCAATGAAGATGAAAGCGGCAATATCCGCACCCTGTTCGGCCAGAAAGTCACCGGCCTCGCCAGCGAAATTCCCGCCGGCAAACCGCGCTTGAACAGCAACTCCGCGCTGCTGATCGCCAAGAGCGCCGGCCTGGGCAATCGCGTCGGCTTCATGCGCACCGCCGCCGAAAAATCGGAATTGATGATCTATGTCGACGACAGCGGTCGCGCGCACAAGGCGTACGTCGTGTCGTACTTCGCCGAC
>JAFLDZ010000031.1 GCA_017302135.1 Lysobacterales bacterium
TCCAACCGCGCCTTCGAGACATCCACTCCAACCCAACATTCATTCATGCTCGTATCCTCGGGAACCCTGCCTTGCAGAAACGGGCTTTGCGCCCTGGCAACTGTTCGGGTGATGAAGATCAACCCTGCGCCGACCCAGGCTCATCCACGATCTCGAAATCACAGGGGCAACGGCCTGACGCAGGGAGATAACTTACAAGGGGCGCTGTTGTCGAGGAGATCACACACGGCTCACGGCCGCGTCGCAATCTCCAACAACGCCAACACCGTCATCGCTTCATCGCGCGATGTTCCGCACATCTCCCGCTCCGGCCGCAGCGAGGCGCAGAACCCCGGACGCTCGGGCAGGCCGAACAATCGGCAGCGCAGCTCGTCGTCCAATTGCACGCAGGGGATGCCGGCGGGTTTGCCGTGCGGCATGCCCGGAATCGGCGAGGCGATCGAGGGCGCGATGCAGCAGGCGCCGCAGCCCGGGCGGCAGTCCATCGGCGGTGGCGGGCGGGCGGCGGCCATGGCGAAGATTCGTTCCGGAACGGTGGGAAACCAGCGGGTCGTCAAGGTAGAGTAACCGCCGAATACGACGACAGACGACGGGATCCGGGGCACAGGATGCGGGACAGAAGCGGGGCGACATCGACGCGGCCGGACAGCGGCTGCGCATACACGCCGAAGGCAGCTCGCCGCATCGTCGGGACCGTGGTTCGATGACCGTTCGCGCGACCGCGCTCGACACCGTCCGCAATGTCTACACGCCCGAAGGCGTGGCCCTGCGCCTGCCGGCGGCGGGCCCGGTGCCGCGCTCGATCGCCTGGCTGATCGACACCGCGATCCGCTGGGGCATCCTGCTGGTCACCTCGCTGGTGGTCAGTCTGATCGGCAAGGCCGGCTACGGCATCTATCTGCTGGTCTACTTCATGGTGTTCTGGGGGTATCCGATCCTCTGCGAAGTGCTGTTCGACGGACAGACGCCGGGCAAGCGCGCGCTGGAGCTGCGGGTGGTCGCCGATGACGGCGCGCCGGTGGGTTGGCTGGCCTCGATCACCCGCAATCTGCTGCGCACCGTCGACTTTCTGCCGGTCGGCTACGGCGTGGGCCTGGTCGCGGGGTTCGCCGATCCCTGGGGCCGGAGGCTCGGCGATATGGTCGCCAAGACCATGGTGATCCATGCGCCGCGCGACCGGCAGAGCCTGCGCCCGCCGGTGGAGGGCGCGCAGGCGCCGCTGAAGCCGTTGCAGCAGCAGGAACAGGCGGCAGTGATCGCGTTCTCCGAGCGTGCGACACAGCTCACGCCGGAACGCCGCGCGGAACTGGCCGACATCGCCGCGCCGGTGGTCGGTGTGGGCGGCGCGTTGGGCGTGCTGCGGCTGCAGGCGGTCGCCAATTGGCTGCTGGGGCGGCAATGAGCACGTCCGCATCCAGCATGAAGCAGGCGGTGATGAAGCAGGAGGCGTTCATCGCCCGGCACGCCGCCGAATGGACCGAATTCGAGGCCTGGCTGGTCGCGCGCGGCGACAGCCCGCGTGAGGCGCGCGCCAGGCAAAGCCAGTGGCAGGGTCTGCGCGACGAGGACGTGCCGGCACGGTATCGCCGCCTCTGCCAGCAGCTGTCGCTGGCGCGCAGCCGCGGCTACAGCCCGCAGGTGGTGGAACGCCTGCAGGCGCTGACCCAGCGCGGCCATGCGGTGTTCTATCGCGCGCCGCCGCCGCAGTGGCGCCGCGCGCTGGAATTCTTCCTCGCCGACTTTCCGCGTCTGGTCCGCGCCCAGCGCGGCTGCCTGCTGGCTGCGCTGCTGCTGTTCGTGGTGCCACTGGTCGGTTCGTTCGTGGCGGTGCAGATCTCGCCCGAGTTGATCTACAGCGTCTACGAGCCCGGCGCGGTCGCCGGCATGGAAGAGATGTACGACCCCGCCGATCCGCAGCGCAAGCTGGGACGCGAGAGCGGCGACGATCTGGCGATGTTCGGTTTCTATGTCATGAACAACGTCAGCATCGCCCTGCGCACCTTCGCCAGCGGACTGCTCGCCGGTATCGGCACGATCTTCGTGCTGATCATGAACGGCGTGATGATCGGCGGCGTCGCCGGCCATCTGCAGGGCGTCGGTCACGGCGACCCGTTCTGGCGTTTCGTCGCCGGGCACTCCGCGCCTGAGCTGACCGCGATCGTGCTTGCGGGCGCTGCCGGTCTGCGGATCGGGCTGGATCTGGTCGCGCCCGGACGACGACGGCGCGTCGATGCGCTGATCGAAGGCGGCAAGGTCGGCGCGAAACTGTGTCTCGGCATCTTCGCGATGCTGGTGTTCGCCGCATTCGTGGAAGCGTTCTGGTCGTCGATCGGCTGGATCCCGGCGATGGTGAAATTCACCGTCGGCGGCGTGCTGTGGACGCTGACCTTGCTCTGGCTGGCATTAGGCGGGCGAAGTGGATCCGCTAACGCGGCACCGCCGCGTGATCCGCTGAGCGCCCGGCCAAGGATGGCCGGGCCGGGCGATCCGGAGCCCGCAGCGTCGCGCCAGGGACGGCAACGAGACGCGTCGCCATGAAGCTTGAAACCCTGACCGTCGAACTGCGCCCGCGTTCGCCCTGGGAGGCGATGGAGCTGGGCAGCGCGCTGGTGCGCAAACATGCCCGTGCGATCTGGATCCCGTGGCTGCTGGTCACCGGTGCTGTGTTCGTCGTTCTGAATCTCGCGGCCTGGGCGATCGGCCACATCTGGTTGGCGGGGCTGCTGTTCTGGTGGCTGCGGCCGGCGTTCGATCGCATCCCGATGTACGTGCTGTCGCGCGCGGTCTTCGGCAGCGTGCCCAGCGTCGCCGAAACCCTGCGTGCGCAGCTGACCTGGGGTTGGCGGCCGATGCGCGGCTATCTCACCTGGCGCCGGTTCAGCCCGCTGCGCGCGGTGATGCTGCCGATCGATCTGCTGGAAGGCGCCGACCCCGCACGGCTCGGCGAGCGTCGCCGGGTGATCGGCGTCGGTCTGGGTGGCTATGCGGTGCAGCTGTTCGTGATGTGCGCGAACTTCATTCTCGCCATCGAACTGTCGCTGCTGCTGCTGACGGCGATCGCGGTGCCCAACGAATTGCTGCCCGAAGCGGCGCGCGCAGCGTGGGCAATGATCACCGAAGCGCCGCCGGCATGGGCGCTGATCGCGCTGAATCTGCTGGACTGGCTGGCCGCCGGTTTCATCGAACCGTTCTACATCGGCGCCGGTTTCGGTCTGTATCTCAACCGCCGCACGCAGCTGGAAGCCTGGGATCTGGAGATCGCATTCCGGCGCATGCGCAAGCGCCTGGAAGCGGCAGGCGGCGCGATCGTGTCGATCGCCCTGCCGATCGCCCTGCTGGCGTTCGCGCTGCTGTTGCCGATGGCGATGCCGACGCAGGCCAGCGAACGCGACGACGGGACCTGTCCGTTTCCGGAGAAGACGACGCAGGAAGAGACGGCGCGAGCGAAGCAGTCCGCTGCGCAGACCGCCGCTGGCGCGCCGCCGATCGTCGTGCCGGATGCCGCGAAAGACGCGCAGGACGACAGCGCGCCCGCCGATGCCGCCGCCGCGCCGGATGCCGCCGCGAAGACCGGCGCGAACGACAAGACCAAGGCGGCCGCCGAACCGGAAGAGAAGATCGAAACCTCGACGCTGGAGGAGATCTTCGGCGAAGACACCGCCGATCACACTGCGTTCCGCAAAGCGGTCGGCAAGGCCTATCAGGATCCGCTGCTGCGCCCGAAACAGAAAACCACCACGTGGGAACGGCGCGACAAGCAGAAGGACAAGGAACCGGAAGAAGCCGATGTTCCGGAATTGAAATGGCTGGCGGCGCTGGTCGGTTTCGTCGCCGAATACGGCCTGTGGTTCCTTCTCGGCGTGCTGGTGCTGATGCTGGCGATCACCGCGAAACGCTGGTGGCCGTGGCTGCTTGGTGCTGCGGCAAAGCCTGAAGACGAACCGATGCCGGTCGACATGACCGCGATTTCCCACAACGAACCGCTGCCGCCGGATATCGCGACGGTCGCGCGCCGGCTGTGGGCCGAAGGTCAACCGCGACGCGCGCTGGCATTGCTGTATCGCGCCAGCGTCGAAGCGATGAGCGCGCGCGTCGATGCGCATCTGCCGCCGGGCGCGACCGAAGCCGAATGCCTGCGCCTGTCGCGACGCATGCCGGTGGCGGAAGACCGCGACATCTTCCAGCGCATGGTCCGCATCTGGCAGTACGCCGCGTACGGCCAACGCCTGCCGGCCGCCGATGAATTCGATGCGCTGCTGCAGACCCTCGCGCAACGCTTCGGGTGGCAGTCGTGAGCCGGCGTGCGGATGCCATCCGCGTCTTACTGATCGCGCTGGTGGTCACGGGCCTGGTCGGCGGTTTCGTCGCGTGGTGGATGCACACCTACAAGCGTGTGGTCAAAACCATCGATCTGCCGCCGAAAGGCGAAGCCTCGTACAACCCGCTGTACGCGCTGAAGATCGCGCTGGGCAAGGACGGCCAACGCGTCGATTCGCGCCAGCGTCTCGCCCTCGACACCCATCCGCTGAAACCGGCCGACACCCTGCTGCTGCTCGGCGATACGCGCACCTTGCCTGCGGCCGACAGCGCGCGTCTGCTGGCCTGGGTCGAAGCCGGCGGCCATCTGATCGTGCGCACGCCGCCGCCGAACGCGGTGATCAGCGAATATACGGTCCCGCTGCTGAGCGACATCGGCATCGCGCCGGTGGATGAGGCGTTTGTCGAAGATGCGTTCGTGGACGAGGTCTCGGTCGATGAGGAGGCTGTCGAAAAGGCGCCGGCCGACGATGCGCTGGCCGACGAAAAGCCGACCGGCCGCGAATCGAATTGTCTCGGTCTGCAGGTGGCGAAGATGGACGAGCACGCCGAATTCTGCGACGGACGCTGGTTCTACTTCACCGGAGACGATGTCGAAGTCCTCGCGACCTGGGGCGATGACGACAGTGCGGAATACGGATACGCGCGCGTACCGTGGGGCGAAGGCAGCATCGATGTGCTCGCCGATCTGGATTTCCTCGTCAACGCGAAGCTCGAAGACAAGCCGCATCGCGCCCTCACCCGGCAATTGCTGGCGCCGAACTACGCGCGCGCCGGCACTTTCCATCTGATCTACAGCGCCAACATGCCGCCGCTGTGGCGGCTGTTGCTGGATCACGCCTGGCGCGTGCTGCTGCCGCTGCTGCTGGCGCTGTTCGTGTGGCTGTGGATGCGCGCCGAACGCCTCGGCCCGGCGCGGCCATCGCCGCCGCCGGATCGCCGTTCGCTGCTGGAACACGTGCAGGCCAGCGGCGATCACCTGTATCGCTACGGACGACGCGCCACGCTCTACACCGCCGTCCACGACGCCTTCCTGCGCCGACTGCGCCAGCGCGATCCCTACGCCGCCGCGCTCGAAGGCCCGGCGCAGATCGACGCCATCGCCAAGCGCACCGGCATGACCGTCGCCGACATCGAAGCCGCGCTGCGCTATCCGCGCAGCGGCGACACCAAGGATTTCGTCGTCCGCATCACCAAACTTCTGCAGCTGAGAAAACGCCTATGACCACGCTCTCGACCCACGCGTCCGCCGACGGCGCGCCTGCGCTTCCTCCCATCGTCGGCGAAGCACTGGTCGCGCGCGCCGCCGCCGTGCGCGACGAAGTCGCCAAGGCCTTCATCGGCCAGGACGATGTGCTCGATCAGATCCTGATCGTGCTGCTCGCCGGCGGCCACGTGCTGATCGAAGGCGTGCCCGGCCTCGGCAAAACTTTGCTGGTGCGCGCGCTTGGGCAGGCGCTGGGCTGCGGCTACGGCCGCGTGCAGTTCACCCCCGACCTGATGCCCAGCGACGTCAGCGGCCACGCGGTCTACGACCCGAAGACCGAACGCTTCGCCATTCGCCGCGGGCCGATCTTCACCAATCTGCTGCTGGCCGACGAAATCAATCGCGCACCGGCGAAAACCCAGTCCGCACTGCTCGAAGCGATGCAGGAACAGCAGGTCACCATCGAAGGCAGCAGCCATCCGCTGCCGGCGCCGTTCATGACCTTGGCCACGCAGAATCCGGTCGAACAGGAAGGCACCTATCCGCTGCCCGAAGCGCAGCTGGACCGTTTCCTGCTGAAAGTGCTGATCGACTATCCCTCGCACGCCGACGAAGTCAGCATGGTCACCGCCGTGAGCCACGGCCGCGCCGCCGCGCATTTCGATCTGTCGCAGGTCGCCAGCGTGCTCAGCGCCGAGGAGATCGTCGCGATGCAGCAGGGCACCGCGCAGGTGACTGTCGATGCGGCGGTGATCGATTACGCGGTGCGCATCGTGACCACCACGCGCAAGTGGCCGGGCATCGCGCTCGGCGCCGGTCCGCGCGGCAGTCTCGCGCTGGTGCGTGCGGCGCGCGCGCAGGCGGTGCTGGCCGGCCGCGACTTCGTCACTCCCGACGACATCCGCAGCATCGCCAAGCCGGCATTGCGCCATCGCATCGCGCTGTCGCCGGAAATGCAGATCGAAGGCCAGACGCCGGATCAGGTGCTGGAAGCGCTGCTCGCCAAGGTCGAAGCGCCCCGGCAGTGAGTGCGACGACCGCCAGCGCGACACCGAAACCCGCGCTTCCGCTGCCGGCAGCAGCGCGCGTCGTGCGCGCGTGGCCGCGACCCGCGCCCGCGATGGTGTGGGCGCTGGTCGCGTGGGCTGCGCTCGGCCTGGCAGTGAGCATGGGCGCTGTGCCTGCGCGCCATTGGCTGATCGCGTTCGCGGTGCTGGTGGTGCTGGGCGCGATCGATCTGTGGCGGCTGATGCGCGCGCCCACGCCCGAAGTCGCGCGCGCCCTGCCCGAGGCCTGGCCGATCGGCGTGACCCGCGATGTCGAACTGCGGATCGAACACTACGGCCGCCGCCAGCGCGTCACCGTGCACGATCTGCATCCGGGCGACTGGGACATCTCCGAAGGCGTCGCGCGCGACATGCCGCGCACGCTGACCCTCGCCGCCGACAGCGTGTCCACGCTGAGCTATCGCCTGCGTCCGCAGGTGCGCGGCAATTTCCGCTTCGAAGGCACGCAATTGCGGCTGCATTCGGGGCTGCGGCTGTGGCGGCAGTCGCGCGTCGTCGGCGTGCCGCAGTCGGTGCGCGTGTTTCCGAATTTCGCGCCGCTCGCAGGCTTCGCGCTGTTCAGCGCCGAACAGGCCTCGCGGCTGGTCGGCGCGCATATCAAACGCCGTCGCGGCGAAGGCACCGACTTCCACCAGATGCGCGAGTACCGCGTCGGCGACAGCATGCGCCAGATCGACTGGAAGGCCACGGCGCGCGCGCGAAAACTCATTTCGCGCGAATACCAGGACGAAAAGAACCAGCAGCTGCTGATGGTGGTCGACACCGGCCGGCGCATGCTCGCGCACGAAGGCGGGCTGTCGCATTTCGATCGCGCGCTGGACGCGACCCTGGTGGTCTCTTACATCGCGCTCAAGCGCGGCGATGCGGTCGGCCTGTTCACGGTCGGCGGCGAACAGCGCTGGGTCGCGCCGCAGCGCGGCATGGCCGCCATCGACACCCTGCTGCGCGCCAGCTACGACCTGCAGCCCACGCCGGTCGCCACCGATTATCTCGCCGCCTCCACCGAACTCGCCCTGCGCCAGCGCCGCCGCGCGCTGGTGATGCTGGTGACCAATCTGCGCGACGAAGACATCGAGGACGTGCTCGGCTCGGTGCGCCTGCTGCAGCGCCGGCATCTCGTCGTCGTCGCCAGCCTGCGCGAACGCGACCTCGACGAAGCGCTGGATCAACCCGTCGACGACGTACGCAGCGCCGTCCGCGCCGCCGCCGCCAGCCGCTACATCGCCCAACGCGCCGCCGCGCACGAAATCCTGCGCAACCACCGCGTCACCGTGCTCGACGTCACCTGCGAACAACTGCCTGCGGCGCTGGTGGAGCAGTATCTGTCGATCAAGCGCAGCGGGTTGCTATAGGTAGAACGCTACAATTTGAAAAAGTCGGCTTGAAAAAGTCTATTGGAAACAGTCGATTTGAAACAGTCGATTTGAAACAGTCGATTTGAAACAGTCGGCTTGAAATAGTCGGTTTGCAATCTACCCAGCGAGACAGAACTTCCGATGGCTGAGATGAAACGAATCAATGCAAAGTTCTGCTTGTTCATTTGTGTGGCAATCAGTCTTGTTACCTTGAGTGGATGCCAATGGTTCAAGCATGACGCTGCCAATCCGATGAAGCTTCAGGAATTCATGGCGCATGTTGTCGAGATCGATCAGGCCGAAGCAGTGGTCGATCCGGTGAAACGGTGCCTGAGCTATCCGACGCCTTCCGGATTCCAATGGCCGAAAGCCCTGATCGAAGCCATGTGCATGGATATGCATACGCCGGTCGATCATTTGCCGGCCATCAAGCGCATGATCGATGCCAAGGACTGGGCGGGCCTCGAAGCGCATTACACGGATATCCTGCGACGCCATTATTCCGGCGAAGACCCCGAATACCTGATCCATCGGTCTTTTCCGATCCGCAGCTGGAAAAACCCGCAGGAAGCGGATGACTACACGCTGCGCTGGCTGGAAGCCGCACCTGACGATGCATACGCCAATATGACGCGTGGAAACTTGCTGGACCATCGCGCATGGGAGGCCCGCGGAGAGAAGTCTTCGTCGGAAACGGATGAAAAACAGATGAAGAGTGCGATGACGCTTGCGAAAGAAGCGGAAATCCTGCTCAGAAAAGCGTCGATTCTCCAGCCGAGGCTGATACCGGCCTACAGGACGTTGATCAACACGCAAATGCTGGCCGGCAACAGCGAGAAAATCGGCGAGACTTTCGCCAGCGCGATCAGGCAATCGCCGCATTCCTACTATGTCCGCGACACGCTCATCAACTTTCTTCAACCGAAGTGGGGCGGTTCCTTGCGCGAGATGGATGCGCTGGTGGATGAATCCGAGCCTCATGTCGCGCGCAATCCACGGCTTTCGCTGCTGCGCGCCCGCCGTGTCGGCATGGATGGGTATCGCTTCCTGAAACGGGAATGGTACGGGAATGCACTGGACGAGTATCGGGAATCGCTGCAATCCGGACCGGAAGACAACGCATTGGCGACGGCCGCGAACCTCGCGTATCGCGAGCGGCACTACATACAGGCGATCGTGTATTCGACGCAGGAAATACGGTTTTCACGCGACAATGCCTACGCGCTCTCCAGACGCGGCTCGGCGTGGGAGCAATTCGGAGAGCGCAGGCGCGCGTATTGCGACTTTCGTGCCGCAGTCGAAGCGGGCCTTGGAGAAGGCAGTGTGGCCAAAGGCCGCATCCCCGTACTCGAAGCGTTGTTCGTCAAACACAACATCGACATCAAAACCGTCTGCGGCCCGAACAACCCCGATGTCCGGGACCTACGAAAAAAGTTGGGTCTGCAATAGCAAGCAGGGCGCATAAGCCGAAGGCGTCATGCGCCGATTACCACATCAAGACAGGTGCATGACGCTTCGCTGATACACCCTACGTTCTACAGCTTTCATCGACAGCCGCAAGCGCCGCCCGGATGAACGGCCCCTTCGCATCCGTATACGCCGACTTGTCATCCGCGAATTCTTCCGCAAGCCGAAGCTTCAGGGTTTGATACTGCAAACGCAGATCAGGATCGCCACGCAGTGCATCCCGAAACACCAGATGCTCCCGCCAGATCGGCGAACCGATCTCGACCCCATGCAGATGGACACGGAGCGATGCGCCGGGGGGCTTCACGAAATACCGGCGCATCGGAATCTCGCGCTCGTATTTCGACACGTAGGCGTAGCCGCGTTCGCCGAGCGGGCCGATCCGCGATTCGATATAGGTCAGAGACTGCGCGCCGAGCAGCACGTCGATGACCGGTTTCGCCGCAAGCCCGGGGACGGACGTGCTGCCGATATGTTCGATGGCGACGACAAGCGGCGAGAACACGTCGAGCAATTCTTCACGGATGTCGCGAAACATGTCGGGCCACTCCGTAGAGTACGGACTGACGACGAACGCCGGTGTCATGACGATTCGAGGCGACCGTCTTCGTTCGCGACCGTTCGCGTCGCAGTGCACAGCCCCCATACCACGGTGAGCACGCCGCCCATCGACACCAGGTTCAGCACGATGCGCACGGCGCTGAGGATCGAGAACATCCGCTGGATCGAGACGTGATCGCCGGCCGCGTTCGCGATCAGGATCTGCTGATAGATACCGAGTCCCAGTCCGAGCAGCGAGACGCACAGCATCGCGCCGATGCCGATCAGGCCGAGTCTGCGCGCGGGCCCGGGTCGTGCGGTGGTCCCCAGCAGCGCGAGTGCGATGCCCAGACCGAAGAGTTCGGGCAGGGAATACGCGAGCAGCGTGAGCCACTGCACCATCGATCCCATCGCTCAGTCCCCGGTGACCAGCGCGGCGTGCCGCGCCTGCAGTTCGGCGTACACAGGATCGGTGTCGGGGCGCACGCCGTGCCACAGGAAGAAGCTTTCCGCCGCCTGTTCGATCAGCATGCCGAGGCCGTCGATGGCCTCGCGTGCGCCTGCGGCGCGCGCCCAGGCGAGAAACGGAATCGCCGCTTCGCCATAACTCAGATCGACCGCAGCGGTGCGCGGGCCGACCAGCGACATCGGCAGCGTCGGCAGGCTGCCGTGGCGCGTGGCCGAAGTGGCGTTGATGATCAGCTCGAATTCGCCGAGCGTTTCAATGTCGTCGAAATAGCGCGAATGCACGCGTTCGGGTTCGCCGAGCAGATCGGCCAATGCGTCGGCTTTCTGCGGGTCGCGGTTGACCACGAACAGATCGCCGATGCCCGCATCCAGCAGCGCCGGGGCGACCCCGCGCGCGGCGCCGCCGGCGCCGAGCATCAGCGTGCGCCGTCCGCGCAGATCCAGGCCGTGGCGGCCGGTGAGATCGCGCACCAGACCGGCGCCGTCGGTGTTGTCGCCCAGCCAGCCGGTGCCGTGCTTGATCAGCGTATTGACCGCGCCAGCGCGCTTGGCGCGCGCGCTCAGCAGATTGCACAGTTCGGCCGCGCGCTGCTTGTGCGGCAGGGTGACATTGCCGCCGTCGCCGCCGCTGCGCGCGAACGACGACAGCGTGCCCGGAAAATCGCCGGGCGCGCATTCGATCGCGAGGTAGTCCATGGCGATGCCGGACTGTTTCGCGAAGGCTTGATGGATTTTCGGGGAGAGCGAATGCAGCACTGGATGTCCGAAGACGGCGTAGCGTTTCATGGCGTGAGTGACCGTGTGTAGACGTGCTGGGTTTTGTGGTGCGTGTATCCGATGTGTCGATAGAACGGATGCGACGCGTCGCGCGACAGGCTGGAGCGTACCACCATGTCCTCGACGCCACGCCTTGCAGCCCACGCCTCCGTGGCCGCCACCAGCGCGCCGCCGCCACCCTGACGCTGAAGGTCCGCATCGACCACCATCGCGACCAATTCGACGCGTTCGCCGAACTGCAGCAGGGAGCGGTGTTCGGCCGCACTGAAACCGACGATGCGATTGGTCATTTCCAACACGAAGAACGCGTGCGTCGGGCGCTCCACCAGACGGGTGAAGCGCTGTGCGACCGTGGTCGGATCGAGGTCGGGATCGAGCTGCGCGGACAGGCGCGCGATATCCGCGGCATCCTCGGGACGTGCGCGGCGGACGGAAAATGTCGATGTCATGGGCGCGTTCAATGCTCGTCGCGCAGCCAGCGCGCCGCGTCCAGTGCGAAATAAGTCAGTACGCCATCGGCGCCCGCGCGTTTGAACGCGACCAGGGCTTCCAGCGCGCAGGCGCGTTCGTCGAGCCAACCGTTCTGTGCGGCGGCTTTCAGCATCGCGTATTCGCCGCTGACCTGATACACGAAGGTCGGTGCGCCGAATTCGTCCTTCACCCGACGCACGATATCGAGATACGGCAGACCCGGTTTGACCATGATCATATCGGCGCCTTCGTCGAGATCCTGCGCGACTTCGCGCAGCGCTTCGTCGGAATTCGCGGGGTCCATCTGGTAGCTGTACTTGTTGCCCTTGCCGAGCGCGCCGGCCGAGCCCACCGCGTCGCGGAACGGGCCGTAGAAGCTGCTGGCGTATTTCGCGGCGTAGCTGAGGATGCGGGTGTGGATGTGGCCGCCGACTTCCAGCGCTTCGCGGATCGCGCCGATGCGGCCGTCCATCATGTCGCTGGGCGCGACCACGTCGGCGCCGGCGCGCGCGTGCGACAGCGCCTGCTGCACCAGCGCTTCGACGGTTTCGTCGTTGACCACATAGCCGCTGTCGTCGATCAGACCGTCCTGACCGTGCGAGGTGTAGGGGTCGAGCGCGACGTCGGTGATCACGCCGAGATCCGGAAAGCGCTGCTTGAGCGCGCGCACCGCGCGCTGCATCAGGCCGTCGTCGTCCCAGGCGGCCACGCCGTCGAGCGATTTCGCTTCGGGCGCAGTCACCGCGAACAGCGCGAGCGCCGGCACGCGCAATTCGCTGGCCTGTTCGGCGACTTTCAGCAGTTCATCGATCGACAGCCGTTCGATGCCGGGCATCGAGCCGATCGGCGCACGGCCGGCCAGCTCGTGGACGAACACCGGATAGATGAGGTCGTTGGTGGTGAGGACGTGTTCTCGCATCAATCGACGCGAGAACTCGCTGCGGCGCATGCGGCGGAGCCGGGTGTAGGGAAAGTTCATGGCGGGATGATACGCCGCGCGCGGAACCTCTGTAGGAGGGGCTTCAGCCCCGAGCTCTGCTCCGAGCCGCACATCGCTGCAATCACTCGGGGCTGGAGCTCGGGGCTGAAGCCCCTCCTACAAAAGATCCTGCAAAAGACATCCTACAATCGCCCGATGCGATTCTTCCGCTCCCTGCCGCCGTTGGCCCGCGTCTGCCTGCTGTTCCTCGGCGGGTTGACGTTGCTGTGCTGGCTGGGGCCGCTGTGCATCGGCTTCGACCCGCATCGCCCGGATTGGGATGCGCTGTCGGTGGCGCCGGGCGTCGGCGGGCACTGGTTCGGCACCGACGCCATCGGCCGCGATGTGTTCGCGCGCACGCTGGCCGGCGGTCGGCTGTCGCTGACCGTCGGTTTCCTCGCCAGTCTGGTCGCGCTGATCGTGGGCCTGGGCTTTGGCGCCAGCGCCGGGCTCGCGGGCGGTTGGCCGGAGCGGCTGATGTTGCGCGTGCTCGACATGGCCAGTGCGCTGCCGTTCCTGTTGATCGTGATCCTGCTGTTGACCCTGTTCGAGCGCTCGCTGTGGCTGTTGCTGGTGGCGATCGGCGGCTACGTGTGGATCGATCTGGCGCGGGTGATGCGCGCCGAAAGCGCGCGGCTGCGCGAGATGCCGTTCATGCTCGCCGCCACCGCTGCCGGCGCGAGTTTCGGGCAGCGGCTGCGTTGGCATGCATTGCCGAATCTGCTGCCGCTGGCGTTCGTGTATCTGGGCCTGATTCTGCCGCAGGCCATCCTGGTCGAAAGCTTTCTCGGTTTCCTCGGATTGAGCGTGGACGAGCCGTCCGCGAGCTGGGGCACGCTGTTGTCCGAAGGCGTTCAGGAACTCGACAGCGCACCGTGGACATTGCTGTTTCCGGCGGGCTTTCTGGTGGCGACGCTGGCGGCGTTCCAGTTTCTCGGTGATGCGCTGCGCGATTGGCTGGATGTGCACGCGGTGCCGCGCGCCGATCGCGAACCGGCTGCCGCATGATGCTGTCGCTGCGCCGGCTCGACGTGCATGTCGGCAGCCGCAGGCTGCTAGGGCCGCTCGATCTGGATCTGCTGCCGGGGCAGTGTCTCGGCGTGGTCGGCGAAAGCGGCAGCGGCAAGAGTCTCACCGCGCTGTCGCTGTTGGGGCTACTGCCCTCGGGGCTGCGCGCCAGCGGCGAACTGGCGCACGACGGCATCGATATCGCGCTGAATACGCGTTCGCATGCGGCGCTGCGCGGGCGCGTGATCGGCTGGGTGCCGCAGGATCCGCTCGCGGCGCTGCATCCGCTGCGCACGATCGGCGCGCAGCTGGTCGAAACCCTGCGCGCGCACGGCCAGTCCGACACAGAAGCGCGCGCGCTGCTCGAACGCGTGCAGTTGCCGGAGCCCGCAGCGTCGCTGCGACGCTTTCCGCACCAGTTTTCCGGCGGACAGCGGCAGCGCATCGCGATCGCATTGGCGCTGTGCAGCCGGCCGAAGTATCTGATCGCCGACGAACCGACCTCGGCGCTCGATGCGCGGATCGCACGCGATGTGCTGGATCTGCTCGACGCGCTGCGCCGCGAGGACGGTCTCGGCCTGATGCTGATCAGCCACGATCTGCCATTGGTCGGCGCTTATGCCGAACACGTGCTGGTGCTGCAGCGCGGCGACGTGGTCGAACGCGGCGCGACCGCCGAAGTCTTCGCGCATCCGCAGCATGCGTACACGCGCGAGTTGATCGCGGCGGACACGCTGCCGCATGTGGAAGGGGCTTCAGCCCCGACTGTCGGGCCTGAAGGCCCTCCCACAATAAAAGCGCCCCTGCTTCGCGCCGAAGCCATGCGCATGCATTACCCGCGCGCGCCGAAGCCTGCGCTGGACGATGTCTCGCTCATCCTGCATCGCGGCGAAGGCCTGGCGCTGCTGGGCGAAAGCGGCAGCGGCAAGAGCACGCTCGGCCGCGCGGTGCTGCGGCTGCTGCGCGGTGCGCAGGGGCGAGTGTGGTTGGACGATGTCGAACTCACCGCGCTGCGCGGTGCCGCATTGCGCGACATGCGCAAACGGATCGGCGTGGTGTTCCAGGACCCGTATGCATCGCTCGATCCGCGCATGCGCGTGGCCGAGATCGTCGGCGAGCCGCTGCGGATCCACGGTATCGGCGATGCCGCCTCACGTCTCACGAAAGCCGGCGAACTGCTGAAGGCGGTCGGGCTCGATCCCGACATGGGCACGCGCTGGCCGCACCAGTTCTCCGGCGGCCAGCGCCAGCGCATCGCGATCGCGCGCGCGCTGGCCTGCGATCCGGATCTGCTGGTCTGCGATGAAGCGGTGTCCGCGCTCGATGCGCATCACCGTCGCGAAATCCTCGCGCTGCTGGCGACGCTGAAACGCGAACGCGGACTTGCGCTGCTGTTCGTCACCCACGATCTGTCTGCGGCGGCAGCGGTGGCCGAGCGTATCGCGGTGCTGGACGCGGGGCGCATCGTCGAGATCGGCGATGCCGACGAGGTGTTGCGGGCGCCGCAGCACGCCCATACGCGCGCATTGGTCGCGGCGCGCAACCTGCGGTAGAGCGACTTTGGCAGAGCGGCTTGAAAGCCGCTCTGCCGGGGGTGGCTTCAGATGATCCCACCACCCATGCTCAGCCGGATCGCGGCAACCACGATCACGATCGCGTTGAGGACCAGCCCGGCTTTCGCGCGGCCGCGTTTTTCAGGCGAGGTGAGCATGAAGCCGATCGCGGCGATGATCGCGCCGACGCCGGCGAACGGGATGATCAGCCAGTTGCTCCAGCCCAGCAGCGGCACCAGCCCGATGAACATCAGCAGCATCCCGACGATGCCCCAGAGCAGACTGATCAAACCCATGGCGATGTCCTCATGTGGCCGCGAATGCGCGGACCGGCACTGCGCAAGATGGATGCGCGGACCGCGAATTCAAGCGTGGACGCCGTCGATCTCCACCGCCAGCTCGCGGCGGCAGATCGCGGCGTGCAGCAGGATGCGCGGGACCGAGTTTCCGAAGCGGGCGTCCAGCGCCTGCGCCACCACCGGCAGGTCCTCGGCGTCGCGCACGTAGACCTTCAGCCGGGTGCCGGTGCCGAACCCCGCCGGCAGCGACGGCTGATGGCGGCGCGCTTCGGCCAGCAGCGCATCGAAGTTGGCGAAGGTCTCGCCGATCTGGCCGAGCAGTTCGCCGGCATGCAGCGACGCGTGGCCGACCACGCTGGCGGTGCCGGAGAGCAGCAGCGGCATCCGGCTGCCCGGCGGCGGCAGCATCGCGCGGGCGAAGCTCGGCGACTGCGGGCCGTACTGGCGCGGGTAGCGGTAGGCGCTGACCTGGCGCGGATTCTCCACCGGCGTGCCGCCGCGGTCCGCCGACAGCCAGTAGACCTGCAGCGTGCGCTGGCCGTCGCAGCGGCCGATCGCGGTCGCGGCCGGCAGTTCGATGGTGTCGAAGCGGCCGAGCCCGCGGGCGCGGCCGACGCAGAACTGGCGGTAGCGTTCGGCATCGCCGTCGCCCTGGGTGATCGCGTCGAGGTAGTTCCACACCCGCAACAGATGCGGGGTGCGGCTGCCGGACACGAAGCCGACCAGCTGGGTGTAGGCGCGCTCGGCAGCCTCGCAGATGTCGCTGTGGTCGGGGTGTTCGCCCGGCGGTTCGTCGATCTCGATCACGCCGAAGGTCAGTTGGCCGTCGCTGGACCAGCGGATCTGGCCGCTCTGCGCGTCCCCGTGCGCGCCGTGGTCGACCGGGCCGGCGCCGCGCCAGAGCTCGAACGGGGCGGTGCCGTACGGCTGCAGCGGGATGCGCAGATAGCGCGGGTCGTCGCAGTGCGGGGCATCGGTGCCGAAACCGAAGACCGCCAGGGTGTCGGCGGCGAGCAGGGCGTCCGGGGCGCTCGCCTGGACGTAATCGACAGAAAGCGCCGCACCTGGGTGCGTCATCGGTCGACTCATGGCGTACGTATCCGCGAAGCGAGGGAAGCCAGCGCCGCTGGGGCGGGCCCGACCGGAACCGTGGAAGTGCCGCGCACCGCCCTGGGCCGGATCGCTCTGGGGAACTCCATTCCCGTACGTGTCGCGCCGAATCGGACCGTCATGCTCTTCTTGTTGCAGTCTGAGACTGGCATCATACCGCGCGGCACGATGCCGCTGCCCGGTCTTGCCGGTCGGCGACCCGGGCCCGGCATGCCCTCCCCTCGGACCGACCGGCGTCAGCTTGGTCGGCGGGCGCCTGATGACGTCGTGCAGCTGCCGATTGTGGTCGTTTTGCATGACGTGTCCCTTTCTCTCTGGATGGTTTGCCATGTCTGCATTGACTCCCGCCGAACTCGCATTGGCGGAATTGCTGGTCGAGAGCCTGAATCTGGACGGCGTCGTCGCCGCCGACATCGACCCCGATGCGCCGCTGTTCGGCGCCGGCCTGGGTCTGGACTCGATCGACGCGCTCGAACTGTCGCTGGCGATCAGCAAGCGCTACGGTTTCCAGCTGCGTTCCGACAACGACGAGAACCGCCGCATCTTCGGTTCCCTGCGCGCGCTCTCGGCGCACGTCGAACAGCACAAGACGGTGTGACCGCCGCACTGCGGCTGTTGCTGCTGATGGCGTATCTGCCGTTGGCCCATTTCGCCGGCACCCGCCACTCGCCGACGCTGGCGATGTTCGCGCTGGGCGATCTCGCGCTGCTGGTCCTGATCGAACCCCTGCTGCGTCGACGCGTGTCGGCATGGCTGGCGCTGGTCGCGATCGCCGTGGCGCTGACGGTGCTCGCACGCTCGGCCTACGCGCTGACGCCGCTGCTGCTGGTGCCATCGGTGTTCACGGCGATGATCGGCGGGTGGTTCGCGCGCAGTCTGCGCGCCGGCCGCGAACCGCTGATCGCCAAGGTCGTGGGCGCGCTGTACGCGCAGGCCGGCATGCCGCTGACGCCGCGACATCACAGCTACACCCGCCAGCTGACCCTGGCCTGGGCGCTGCTGCTGGCGATGATGACGCTGGTCAATCTCACACTAGCACTGATCGCGGTGCCGGACGGGGTGTTGGCGCAATCCGGAATCGTCGCGCCGGTCACCGTCACCAATGCGCAATGGTCGTGGATCGCGAACATCGCCAACTACGGGGTGATGGGCGGCTTCATGCTGGTCGAATTCCAGTTGCGCAAGCGGGTGTTCCCGGTGCGTCCGTATCGCAACGCCTTCGATTTCGGGCGGCGCCTGGCCACACTCGGCCCCGCCTTCTGGCGCGACTTCTTCCGCTGACCGCGCCATGACCGAATTCATCATTCCCGCCGATCATCCCTGCCTGCCGGGCCATTTCCCGGGCCAACCGATCGTGCCCGGCGTGGTGGTGCTGGATCGCGTGCTGGCGGCGATCGAAGCGCAGCACGGCGCGCTCGGCGCGCTGCGGATGCCGCAGGTCAAATTCCTGCAGCCGCTGCTGCCGGAACAGACCGCGCGGATCGAACTGCAGCGATTGTCCGACGCATCCGACGCATCCGACGCATCCGACACGTCCGATGCGCCGCCGCGCTGGCGTTTCCGGGTGCTGCGCGACGACATCCTGATCGCCAGCGGCGAGGTGCATGCGGCATGAGCGGGACACGATGAGTACCCAGTGGAAGCAACGACCGGAAGGCGGCAGCCGATTCGCGCTGTGGCTGATCCGCACCATCGGTCGATACGGCGGACGCGGGATCGCACGCCTGCTGCTGTTTCCAATCACCCTGTATTTCCTGATCCGTCGTGGGCCGGAACGTGCGGCGTCGCGCGCCTGGCTGTCGCGCGCGCTGGGTCGCCGCGCGACCCTGTGGGATGCGGCGAGACATGTGCATACCTTCGCCGCGACCATTCTCGACCGCGTGTTCCTGCTCGGCGGGAATACGCGCCGTTTCGACGTGACCGTGCGTGGCCTGGAAGATCTGCACGCGCATCTGGACCGGGGCTGCGGCATGCTGCTATTCGGCTCGCACCTGGGCAGTTTCGAAGTGCTGCGGGTACTGTCGCGGCAGCGGCCGGACTACACCATCCGCGTGGTCCTGGACAAAGCCCACAACCGGGCGCTGACCGAGCTGCTGGACGCGCTGAACCCCGAGATCGCGGCGACCGTGATCGATGCCGGTCAGGACGGCCCCGGGCTGATGCTGGAGATCCAGCAGGCGGTGCAGAGCGGTGCGATGGTCGCGCTGCTGGTCGATCGCGCGCATCCCGGCGCGCAGACCGTGATGGCGCCGTTCTTCGGCCGGGAAGCGCCGTTCTCGATGGCGCCCTGGCAGATCGCCGCCGCGCTGAAGGCGCCGGTGACCCTGGCCTTCGGCCTGTATCGTGGCGGCAAACGCTACGACCTGATCTTCGAGAACTTCAGCGACGGCATCGACATCCCGCGCGCGCAGCGCAAGGATGCGATCGCGGCATTGATCCGGCGTTACGCCGCACGGTTGGAGGATGTGGCGCGTCAGGCACCGTACAACTGGTTCAACTTCTACGATTTCTGGGGCGTCGAGGCGCCGCGTACCGATGACGAACATGTCGCTGACGATCATGCCGCGCAGAATCGTTCCGTGTAGTTGTCTGGTGCCGCTCATCCTGTTCGCTGCGCCGGTTTGCGCGCAGAACATCGACAGCGGCTGGATCCTGCAGGCGCTGGCGCGACCGGCGCCGATGCGCACCGCATTCGTCGAAGTGCGCGATTCGCCGCTGCTCAAACAGCCGCTGCGCCTGTCGGGCGAATACCGGCGCCCGATCGACGACACGCTGGTGCGCGAAGTGCGTACGCCTTATCGCGAGATCACGACGCTGCGCAACGGCGAGGCCAGCATCGCCCGCGACGGCAAACCGCCGCGCACGTTCTCGCTGTCGCGGGTGCCGGAACTCGCCAGCCTGCAGAGCAGTTTCGGCGCACTGCTCGCCGGCGACCGCGCGCAGATCGAACGTGTCTACCGCGTCGGCGCGCAGGGCGACCGCACGCGCTGGATGCTCACGCTGACCCCGAAGGACAAGGCCCTTGGCGCGCGCGTCCGCGACATCGTGCTGTACGGTCAGGGCGCGGAACTGCGCTGCATCGAAACCCGCCCGGTCAAGGGCGCACTGCAGCGCACGCTGCTCGCCAGCGCCGCGCTGGCGGTGAAGGCGAATACGGATGCGGCCGCGCTGCAGGCGCTGTGCCGGAATGGCGTGAAATGAGCCCATCACTCCTATCCTCGCTCGCTGCGCGAGCTCTTCCCTCTCCCGCATGCGGGAGAGGGTGCCCGAGAGGGCGGGTGAGGGGAGCATGAGCGCCACCCTCCGCACCGCGCTCGCGTTCGTCTGGCTGATCGTATTGATCGCTGCCGGATTCTTCATCGGCGGGCACCTGCAGGTCAGCGGCGACCTGCGCAAATTCATGCCCTCCGCCGAAACCCCGGCGCAGAAACTGCTGCTGGACGAACTCGGCGAAGGTCCGGGCTCGCGGCTGCTGTTGATGTCGCTGTCCGGCGCCGAGGCCGAAACGCTCGCCGCGCAGTCGCAGCGCATCGCGCAGACCCTGGCCGCCGACGATCGCTTCAGCCTCGTCGCCAACGGCGGCGAACAGGCGCTGGATGCGATTCCCGAACGCCTCCGCCCGTATCGCTATCTGCTGTCGAACACGCTCGACGCGCAGCCGCTCGATGAAGCCTACCTGCGCGACGAACTCGACGCGCGCGTGCAGGATCTCGGCTCGCCGGCGGCGGCGCTGATCGAACCGCTGCTGCCATCCGATCCGACCCTGGAAACCCTGCGCATCGCCGAAGCGCTGCAGCCGGCGAATGCGCCGCAGCGCCTGCACGGCGTGTGGTTCGACAAGACCGGGCGGGAAGCGCTGCTCGCGATCGAAACCAAGGCGGCGGGTTTCGATCCGACCGGGCAACAATTCGCGGTGACCGCGATCCGGAACGCCTTCGACGAAGCGCGCGGCGACAGCGGTGCAACGATGATCCTCACCGGCCCCGGTGCGTTTTCGGTCGAGATCGGCGGACGCACCCAGCGCGAGTCGGCGTGGATCGGCATGGTCGACAGCATCGGTCTGATCCTGCTGCTGCTGATCGCCTACCGCAGCTGGCGCACGCCGTTGTTCGGCGTGCTGCCGCTCGCCAGCGCGGGCCTCGCCGGCCTCGGCGCGGTCGCAATCGTGTTCGCAGACGGCGTGCACGGCATCACCGTCGCCTTCGGTTTCACCCTGATCGGCGTGGTCCAGGATTACCCGATCCATCTCTTCAGCCATCAGCGTGCCGGCCTCTCGCCGTGGGCGAACGCGCGCGCGATCTGGCCGACCCTCGCCACCGGCGTCGCATCGACCTGCATCGCGTATGTGACGTTCCTGTTTTCCGGCGTCGACGGCTTGCAGCAACTTGCGGTGTTCACCATCGCCGGACTCGGCGTCGCCGCGTTGACCACGCGACTGCTGCTGCCGGCGCTGATCGATCCCGCGCCGCGAGGTTTCGAGCATGGCGATATCGCCACATCGCCGCGCCTCGCGACGCTCTGGAAAGCGGTCGCGCGGGTGCCGCGACCGCGCGCGTGGCAGCTCGCGTCGCTGGCCGCATTGACCATTGCCATCGTCGCGTTCGCGCCCGGCGCGTTCTGGCAGAACGATCTGTCGAAACTCACGCCGGTACCGGCCGATGCGCTGGCGCAGGACGCGCATCTGCGCGACGCGCTCGGCGCGCCGGATGTGCGTTATCTGCTCGCGGTGCGCGGTGCGGATGCCGAGCAGGCGCTGCAGCGCGTCGAAGCCCTGCATCCGAAGCTCGATGGGTTGATCGCGCGCAAGGCCATCGCCGGCTACGACAGCGCGGCGCGCGTGTTGCCCAGCGCCGCCACCCAGCGCGCGCGCCAGTCAGAGCTGCCGGTGCCGGAAACGCTGCGCGCATCGCTCGACGCCGCCGTTGCCGCCACGCCGTTCCGCAGCGATGCGTTCGAGGATTTCGTCGCCGATATCGAACGCGCGCGCACCGCCGCGCCGCTGACTCCGCGCGATCTCGCGGGTACGCCGCTGGCGACGCGCATCGGCGGTCTGTTGCTGGAAAACAGCGATCACGCGACGGCGCTGGTGTCGATGACCGGTCTGACCGACCCGGCAGCGGTGGCGCGCGCGCTGACTGCGCCCGGCGTCGAACTGCTCGATCTGAAGACCGCCTCCGAATCGCTGGTCGAAGCCTATCGCGAGCGGGTATTGCTGGCGCTCGCGATCGCCGCACTGCTGCTGGCGGCAACGGTCTGGCTCGCGCTGCGTTCGCCGCATCGCGCACTGCGCGTGCTGCTGCCGATGGCACTGACCACCATGATCGTGCTCGCGGTGCTGCGCGCGTTCGGCGTCGAACTGACGCTGTTCCATCTGGTGGCGCTGATCCTCGCCGCAGGGCTCGGTCTGGACTACGCATTGTTCTTCGAGCATGCCGGCGACGACTACGAAGATCAGCTGCGCACGCTGCACGCGCTGATCGTCTGCAGCCTGATGACGCTGCTGGTGTTCTTCCTGCTGGCGCTGTCGTCGATCCCGGTGCTGCGTGCGATCGGGGTGACCGTCACCCTGGGCGTGATCGGCAATTTCGTGCTCGCGCTGTTGATCGCGCGGCACTCCACAACACCTGCGGTAGGAGGGCCTCCAGGCCCGATCCCTGCGCGGATCGCGGCTGAAGCCGCTCCCACCGGAAAGGTTTCGTGATCCCGCGCCACGACATCGAAGCGATGATCCCGCACAAGGGCGGCATGTGCCTGTGGGACGACGTGATCGACTGGGACGCGCAGCGCATCCGTCTGCGCACCCGCAGCCATCACGATGCGGCGAATCCGCTGCGCCACGACGAGCGTTTGCGCGCCGTGCATCTGTGCGAATACGGCGCGCAGGCGATGGCGGTGCACGGCGGCCTGCGCGGCGCGGCGGCCGGCGGCGAGCCGAAGGTCGGATTCCTGGTCGCACTGCGCAATGTCGAACTGCGCGTCGCGCGCATCGACGATCTGACCGATGCGCTGGAATGCGAAGCGGAGCTGCTGGCGGAAAGCGCAGCGAGTCAGCAATACGGCTTCAGGATTCTGCACGCAGGCGAAGTGATCGCCGCAGGGCGTGCGGCGGTGATGCTGCAAATGTGATGCTTTTTTGTTGGAGCGGCGGCCTTTGAAAGCCGCCGCTCCTGCAAAGACTCGAAAAAGAGGAGAGAACGAATGTCGAACACCCCACAGCGTCGCGCCATCGTCACCGGCGGCAGCGGCGATCTCGGCGGCGCGATCTGCCGGCGGCTCGCGGCCGATGGCACGCATGTCGTCGTGCATGCGAACGGCAATCCCGCGCGCGCCGAAGCGGTGCGCGATGACATCATCGCGAACGGCGGTTCCGCGCAGGCGGTAGCCTTCGACGTGGCCGACGGCAACGCGACGCGCGCGGCGCTGGATGCGCTTCTCGAGGAAGGCCCGGTCCAGATCGTGGTCAACAACGCCGGCATCCACGACGACGCGCCGATGGCGGGCATGCGCGAGGAGCAGTGGAAGCGCGTGATCGACGTGTCGCTGCACGGCTTCTTCCATGTCACCCAGCCGCTGCTGCTGCCGATGGCGCGCACGCGCTGGGGCCGCATCGTCAGCATTTCGTCGGTGGCCGGCGTGCTCGGCAATCGCGGCCAGACCAACTACGCCGCGGCGAAAGCCGCGCTGCACGGCGCGACCAAATCGCTGGCCCGCGAAATGGCCAGCCGCGGCATCACCGCGAATGTGGTCGCGCCCGGGGTGATCGCGGGCGAGATGGCGCAGCACGCGTTTCCGCCCGAGCAGATCAAACAGATGGTGCCGGCCGGCCGCGCCGGCACGCCGGACGAAATCGCCGCGCTGGTGGCGTTCCTGTGCGGTCGCGATGCCGGCTACATCAACGGCCAGGTGATCGGCATTGATGGCGGAATGAGCTGAAGTCTGGTTCACTGAATCCAGTCCCGGTGGACTGCCGGTACCGGCCGGATCAGGGGTTCGAATCCGGCGTCTCAAGCGAAGAAGCGATGTTTCCATTCCGGCCGCACAGGCGGCCGCAACTCACGAGGTGAAAAGCAATGCGCATTCAAACAGTGTTCGCGGCAGTCCTGCTGTTGGCGGCGGTGCCGTTCGTCGGTGCCGCGGAATTCAAGAAGCCTGCCGAAGACGCGAAGAATCCCGCGCCGACCGTGGCATTGAACACGTATCAGCGCTTCGAGATGTCGCCGATCGCGATGGATGCGCCGTATGCCGGGCAGAAAGGCAACGAAGTCGCGCGCGAATACCTGCAGGGCAACCTCGACGAACGCGTCGGTGCCGTGCTCAAGGCATGGAACGAAAAACCAGCGGGCGATGCGCCACTGACGCTGAAGATCGAACCGAAGATGACGCATGTCCGCTTCATTTCCGGCGGCAAACGTTTCTTCGCGGGCGGCTTCGCCGGAAAGTCGTGGGTCTACGTCACCGCGAAACTGACCGATGCCCAGACCGGCACCGTCGTGGGCGAACCCGGTTTCTATCAGCAGGCCAACGCACTCGGCGCGGCCTGGACGTTCGGCACCACCGACAAGACCATGCTGATCCGCATTTCCAGCATGTTGCGCGCGTATCTGCAGGAGAACTACGACAAGACGGTCGAAGTGCCGGTGATGGTCGCGCCTGAAGTCGAGGACTGACTTCGGCTTCGCATGCAGTCGCCACGAGGGCCGCGAATGCGGCCCTCGTGGTATTCGTCATCGATATCGCGTCGTCGACATGGCTTCGTCCACATCGCGTCGTCGATACCGCGCTACGCCGCAGTGGCGTACCAGGCCGATGCCAGCAAGGGCTCGACCGCGATGCCTTGCATCAATGCCGCCATGCCGCAGTCGTCGATATCGGGATGCGATGCCCGCGCCTGCACCAATATCTCGAATGCCAGCCATTCCATGCGTGAGAGGTTGTCGCGGATACGCTGCTCGAAGGCGGCATTGTCGAGCGCATCGTGCAGTGCGCGATTCATCTCGTGGAACCAGTCGATGTTGAACTGATCGAGCAGGCGCCCGTCGAGGGTCGCGGGATCCGGCGGATCCGCAGCGCGGTTGCGCTCGCCCCAGGTCCGCAGCAGCGCCTGCATCGCCAGGTTCAGATCGCGCCCGCGCTCGAACTGCGGACGCAGCCGGCCGAGCAGCGCGATCTCGGTCAGCTTGTCGCTGCAGAACAGCGGCGCCAGCAGCGACCAGTAATAGGTGTAGTCCCAGATCACCTTCACCGGCATCACCTGCGCGTCGCCGAACAGCGGGTACTGGCCGCGATACAGCGTCATCGTGTTCTCGAAAAACCCGAAGTGGAGCTGCTGGTAGATGTCGACATAGGCGCCGTAGGACTTGCCGCTGCGATCCTTGTCGATCAGATCGCAGATCAGGGTGTTGGAGATCGCGATGAAATCGCTGCCCGGCGAATAGAACGGGTCGGGAAACAGGCCGGCCTCGCCGGTCAACGCCCAGCGGTCGTTGCTGAACAGCTGTTTGCAGCCGTGGGAGAAATGACGCAGGAACAGGAAGTCCTGCAGCCGATGTTCCGGCGCGTCCAGCGCTTCGGCGACGCGCGGCTGGTGTTCGCGCAGCCACGCCATGGCTTTTTCGTGGGTGTTCATCGTCTCCAGCGGATGCATCGTCGCGTCGCAGACGATGCCCAGCGAATGCGCGCCGGACGACAGCGGGATCAGCCAGAACCAGTAGCCCGGGCCGCACATGTGGTTGGTGGAACGCCAGCGATCCGGCGGCGTGCAGCGCGCCAGCCAGTCGGCATCGTCCGACCACAGCTTCGGATCGACGATGCCGTCGACGCGCCACCACACCGCGTTGGCGTCGTGGATTTCAGGCGCGGCCAGATCGAATTTGCGTTTCAGCAGGCCGGCGCGACCGCTGGCGTCGACGACCCAGCGCGCTGTCGCATTCCGGGTGGCGCCGTCGTGCTCGAAGGCGATCGCATGCGGCGCGTCGCTGTCGCTCATCGCCAGACCGCGCACGGTGGCACCGTCGTGGAAGCGCACGCCGAGCCGGCGCGCTTCTTCGCCGAGGAAATTCTCGAAGCGGCCGCGATCGATCTGCCACGACGGCGTCGGCAGGAGTTGGCTCACGCCCAGTTCGGTGCAGCGGTCGATGTCGCGACGCCCGTCGCTGAAGAAGAAGCGGAAGCCGAATTTTCGGATGTGCTCGCTGTCCAGATGTTCGCGCAGGCCGAGCACGTTGGCGAAGTAGTGCGCGCCGATCTCGACCGTGGATTCGCCGACCTTGAACGCCGCTTCCGGCACCGGATGCGCGCGGCGTTCGAGCACCGCGATGTCGATGTCCGGATCGCGACGCTTGAGCTGGATCGCGAGCGTGAGCCCGGCCAAGCCGCCGCCGAGGACGACGACGTCGTGCGTAGTCACATCATGCGTGGTGTTCGCGCTGTTGCTGGAAGACATGTCGGTCACTCGCGGTGGGCGGCGGTGAATTCGCCGCTGGGGTCGTCGATCATCGGCGGATGCGCGCGCGCGCGCCGGTATTCGCGGATCACGTGGCCATAGCGCCAGACCTGGGCCACGACATGCGACGTGATCGCGTACAGATCGCGGAACAGGCGGAAATGACTCTTGCGGAATACCTGCGGCGCATTCGCAGTCTGGTAACGGGTTTCGATCGGCACGCCGACGACGCGCGCGCCGGCGCGGCGGGCGGCCGAGATCAGCAGCTGCGCTTCGAACACGAAGCCTTCGCCGGGAACGTCGTGCAGGGTGAAGACCGACGCCGGATACAGGCGCTGGCCGCTCTGGGTGTCGCGCACCCGGAAGCCGCAGCCCCAGGCGATGCCCCAGTCGCCGAAATCGTTGCCGATCCTGCGATACAGCGGCTGCGACGCGCGTTTGCGCAGGCGCGCGCCGATGATCACGCAGCCGGGATGGCGGTTGGCGGCGGCGATCAGTCGCGGGATATCGCTGGCCGAATGCTGGCCATCGCCGTCGATGGTGGTGACCGCCGCCATCCCCAGCCGCTCCGCTTCGCGAAAGCCGTCGCGCAGACTCGCGCCCTTGCCCATGCGCTGCGGGTGACGCAGCAGCGTGATCGGCAGGTCGGCGATCTTCGCGGCGGTGTCGTCGTCGGAGCCATCGTCGATCACGATCACGCGGTCGCACTCGCCCAGCGCGCCTTCCACCACTTCGCGGATGCGCAGCGCTTCGTTGAGCGCGGGAATCACCACCGCGACATTGGTGCGATCGAGGACGCTTCGATCGAGCACGGTGGTCTGAACCAGCATCGCGGCCTCATCCATACGCGATCTCCGCCGACATCACCCGTCCGGGACCTGCATGCAGTGTCGCCTGCGTCTTGCCTGAAGCCAGCGCATCGAACAGCGGCAGCATCGAGACCATCGGATTGGTGCCGGCATGACGGCCGAGCATGCCCGGCGCGTCGGCCTGGCCATCGGCGAGCCGGACCGAGATGCGCGGGCCGTTGCCGCCGCGCGACAACAGCAGCGCGCCGCCGAGCAGGCCACTGCAGTCGTGCACCGAGCGCAGCGGCCCGGTGGCACCGGTGTCGTAACCGACCAGCAGCACCGCGTCGGCGCCGGCATCGAGCTGCATCAACGCTTCGAGCAGGCCTTCGGCGAAGCTGGCGTCGTAAGCGCTGATCGCGGTCGCGGCCTGCATGCAGTGCGCGCCGATCGTCCAGTAACCGGCGGCGGCGTTGTGCACCGAGTTGTGGAATTTCGTCGGCGAGATCGCGGTGGGATCGCTGGCGAGCGTGGCGCACATGTAATCGGTGATCGACAGATCGCCGTGGGTCGAGGTGAACACCGACGGCAGCGTCGCAGGGTCGCGTCCCGCTGCCGTACATGCGGCGAGCGCGACATCGAGCGCGACCGCGACCGATTCCGGCGCGCGTCGACGCTCGTTCGGCGGCAGCAGCTGCGGCGCGGGCTTGCCCGCGACGCCTTCGGGCAACGCGCCGGTAGCGACGAAATTGCACGCCTGCTGCCACGACGGCAGGCCGTTGTTCCAGTAGCCGACGCTCTCGATGGTGGCGGTGAGTGGGTTCATGTCAACGGTTTCCATGCGAGCCGCGCCCGAACACCAGCGACGCGTTGTTGCCGCCGAAGCCGAAAGAATTGTTCATCGCATATCGGATTTCGCGCTCGGCGGCGTCGAAGCGGATCTGCGGGCCGCAGGCAGGGTCGCGCTGTGGTTCGCCGCTGTGCAGCATGCCGGGCAGCAGGCCGCTTTCCAATGCGATCAGCGCGAACACCGATTCGACGATGCCGGCCGCGCCCAGCGTGTGCCCGACCCAGCCTTTGGTGGAACTGGCGTGCAGCGCGTCGCCGAACAGGCCGCGCACCGCGAGCGCTTCGGCGCTGTCGTTCGCGGGCGTCGCGGTGCCGTGCAGATTCAGATAGCCGACATCGTCCGCCGCGATGCCGGCGCGGGCAATCGCATCGGCCATCGCCAGCCGTGCGCCGAGGCCTTCGGGATGCGGCGACGACATGTGGTGGGCATCGCTGCTTTCGCCGTAGCCGCACAGTCTCAGGTCAGGATCATGCGCGTCGTCGATGCGTTCCAGCAGCGCATAGCCGCCGGCCTCGCCGAGCGACAGACCATCGCGACGCGTATCGAACGGCATGCACGGCTGTTTCGAGACCAGCCCCAGCGCATTGAACCCGAACAGCACACTGCCGCAGAGCGTATCGACGCCGCCGACCAGCGCGGCATCGACCACGCCGGCATGAATGAGCCGCGCCGCCTGCGCGAAGACTTTCGCGCTGGACGAGCACGCGGTGGCCACGGTCACGCAGGGGCCGCGCAGCGCGGTCGCAAGCTGCAGGAAATGTCCGAGCGAATGCGGCGTATGCAGCAGCGGCTGGCGCAGATCGGCGGGAAACGTGTCGCCATCGAGCCGCGTATAGGCCTCTTCGCTGGCGCCGATGCTGGAGGTCGATGTACCGATCACGATCGCCACGCGCTCGGCGCCGTGGCGCGTGCGCAGCGCGGCGACGCCGTCGAGCAGGCCATCCTGCTGTAGCGCCAGCCAAGCGAGGCGATGGTTGCGGCAGTCGAACCGCGCGAGGGTGGGCGGCAGGACCACCGCTTCCACACCATCGACGCGCCCGATCCAGGTGTCCAGGCGCGCATCGGCGGCGGCGCCATCGCCGAAATCGTTGCGCCGCAGACCGCTGCGCCGCGCACGCAGCGCTTCGGCCTGGGCCTCGCGGCCGTGGCCCAGCGCAGTGGTGGCGGTATAGGCGCGGATCGCGACCGGCGTCATTTGAGAAGGAGACATCGTTGCGGAGGACACCGCGTCGCTCGGGATCGGAACAGCCCCGGATTATAGCGATCCGCCGGGAATCCCGACTTGGCGTTGTTCAGGCAACCGTATTTCGGGCGATATGCGCGCTCGGGGGCGAGCTGTGTGTCCGATCGGCGCGGATGCTGGGGTATCGGCGGAGGTTGGGGCAGGGCGTTGGGTCGTGCAGGATGGGGATGACGGCCGAGCTGTTGATCCGGCAACACCACCAAGGAGTGGATGTTGGTAAATGAATCAGCTGCACTGCCGCTGTACGATACCTCTAATCAAACGGAAGAGCTCAGCTTGGTATTGCGCATCGTGCAATGCCTGATGGTCACCTTTGGACTTGGGGCTTAGTCGAGCAGACATCTGGCTGGAGCGTGTGTCTGCCCAGCTTGAGCCCGTCGCACCCATGTAAAGTGCCTTTATGTCCAGCGCAGCAAAGCCGAAGGGATTCAACTTCAAGTAGCGGTGAAAGTAATAGTTGACGAACGACCAGTCGAACGGTGCGTTGAGCCCGACGAACACAGGCGTGCCGTCGTCGCCGACGACCTTGGCCATCCATTCATGAAACTGTTTCATCGCGACCTCGGGAGGCAGCCCCTCGGCGAAAAGCTTCTCCAGAGAGAGCCCGGTCACCTCCATGGCCTTCGGGTCCGCATTGAGAGAGATCGGCTTCAGTTCGCACGAAAACGTCTGCTCGGGTTCGTCGACGTTGCATGCACCGATCGTGAGCATGCTGTACTCGCCAGGGATCGGACCCGACGTCTCTATGTCCACCGACAGGAAGATTTCGCGGTTCTGGCTCATGGGATCAGGGGATCAGGGGATCGGGGGCTACGAGAGGTGGACGGTTTTTGATCGCGTTCCAATGCTTACGTAACGCCTCTCGCCGCTCTTCTGTACTACCGGTGGTCTTCCAGTGGAGGCCTGAAAGAGAATAGATATCGAATGGGTGGTCGGTCCCGTCTTTGGCCATCAGCATAGTCGTCAGCCCACGGCCAAGAGCATAGCCCAGTTCGATGAAACAGTTCGGCCGCACACCTGTGATATCCGCAAGAACTACGCTGCTGCGGTGCAGCTTCTTGAAGATCTCCTCGTCAATGCGGGCATGGTCATAGGGCTGATTACCATCGACTACGGTCAGCTTGTACCCCAGTTCGCCCTCCATCACGGGCTGGACAACGTTGTCGAAGAAAGCCTGAACATCGTTGTAGTCCTGGTGCGTCGTATTGAGCAGTCTGATCACAAACGCCTTGGGAGGCATCAGGTTTTCGAGGACACCGATCACATCGCGCGCGCCATCGATAGCAGACTTGTCCGCAGACATCTCGATCCGATTGAGCCAGCTCTGCGGTGTCGCCGCATGCTCTGTTTGGAAAAGGCGCTGCGCGTTGCTGCCGGATATTCCGAAGTCGAAGAGGCGCGAAGCCCCAGTGGTCGCCGGGCCGAGGTTGAAATTCAATGGGATTACGGGCTTGCAGGCGTCGTGATATAGGTTAGCGAGGAACAGTACGCCTTCACCGCCGCCGACGGCGATCAGGATGTCACCATGCTGCGCTTGGACCTCCATACGCTTGCTGGCCATGTTCCAGTGCGCAGCACTCTGCTGCTGTACCAACGGCGATACCCGCATGGCATTCCACACCGAACGGTACTCGGCCGGTATCTGGTTTTCGTTTTTGTGGTGCTTGATTGCAATGACAAGCGGTCCCTGCGCGTCGGCAGGCCGGCACGACAGGTTGCTATGAATGGTTTCCCACACCAGCCAGTCGAAACAGATGGGCTGCCCATCAGCACGAAGATTCTCGGTATCAACAGGAATGACAAAGTTAGCGCCCTGGGCAAGCAGTTCCAACACCATGACCTTCACAAACTCACGGGCGCGATTCACCTCGGCTGCGGTCGCCACATTGGCGTCATCGACAATGCTGCCGGTAATGTGGATGCGACGGCCGGACAACGCAGAGCGCGGCATCACTTATCCTCCATGACCGGAGACGGCCGCAGCGCATTCGCGACATCGAGAAAATCCTTATGCGTCAACGCGCGATCCGGGAAAGCCTGAGCCAGCGCAGCCGGATACAGCCGGGTGCGGATATCGGAAAAGGTCCAACCCGGCTGTTTGTTGCGAGGGCCGGTAGCGACGGCCAGCTCTTTGATCTCGCGCTCAGTGAGGCCGACACCTTCCAGATCCATAGTCAGCAGCGCACTGCGCTCGCTATCGTCGGGACGTGTGAACTCCTCGACGATGGCAGCGCGGCGTTGTAGAGCGGGATCGAGAACAGATAGGCGATTAGTACATAGAAAAACCACGACGCGTCCAGCTAACCGACGCAGGTCGTCGACGCCTTGGATCAGCGTGTTCACGGCCACCTTGTCCTCGTGATGGCTATGTTCTTGGTTCCGCGAGGCAGCGAGGGAGTCACCCTCATCGATGATCAGGAAGGCGCGGCGCGCTTTGCCGGCGGCCTGAACGACTTCGTGGAAAGCCTGGGTCAGTAGGGTGCCCATCTCTCCTACCTTGCCACTGCCGCGGACCCGGTTGCTCAGCTTGAACAGAAGCGCATCTTCAGTGCGCGATTCCTT
>JAFLDZ010000032.1 GCA_017302135.1 Lysobacterales bacterium
CCAAGAAAGTCGCGTTGGTGGCGTGCATGCGGAAGTTACTCACCATCCTCAACGCCATGCTGCGGGATGGCCAACCATGGGTCGGCGAGCCGAAAATCGCTTGACAGGCAACACAGTTGCTCATCCGGCGCTGCGCGCCACCTTCTCCCCGCTATGCGGGGAGAAGGAAAATCTAACCGACGCCTTAGACCCGTAGGGTGGGCCCTGGCCCACCGTTCGCAGCAAGAACATCGTGTCGGTATCGAACGAAGCGGCGCATGGTGTACGTCGCCACTTACACGATCATCGCGCGGATGGCGCTGGTGCGTGGATTCTCGTTTCGGTGAGCCAGGGCCCACCCTACTTGCTCAGATTGGTCTAGTATTTAGATGCCGACCGCTTGGGCGCATGGCTTCTACTTGGAATCATTTACTCGCTTGAACTGTATTACAAATCCAGGGTCAGGCGATAGACGCAGTTCATCTCCTTCGAACCATATTTTCTCTGGAGAAAAACACTGGCGATCTGATACCAAGTATGAGCCTTTTACGCTAAAGGATCCCTCGAAAACAAACGGTTCTTGGTCGGGCTGCCCGGAGTCCATGATAGTGTTTCTTATGCGGTTTTTTGGCTCAAAGTCAATTCTCACAATAATTCGATTCGGATCATCTGAATAAGACTGCCATCCGCCAAGAATGCTGTTTTCGAAAGCTTCATTTCTGGCTGCGTTTCGAGTCTCTTGCCTAACAGTGGCGACCTGATTCGGATCGTAGTTGAACCCGCGAACTGTCAGCGGTACGCAGTGCAGTCTAGGCGCCTTGAACGAGGCTGGATCCTTGCTTACACGTGTAAGAACAGCAACTGAGCCATCCGGATAATGAACTTCGAACTCGTCATCGGCTGGAAAGCTAACCTCGGCTGCTCCGGATAGATCGTTGGTCAGGCCTAGGAATCCATGAAACTTGTTTCCGTCCAATTCGTACGGAATTCTTTCCTTAAATGGCAAATTTTTCCGAGTGTCAGGAAGTTTTTTCGCGCCTCCGGGGTAGAAGTAAATAAGTTCGCGTTTGTTATAAAAAATGTACAGCATGTTTGGCACACCATCTGGCTCCGGTGCATCTATTGGATGCAAGTTGTCGAAGCGGGATAATTCCCACACGCCAACAAGCCTAGTATCGCCAGCTAGTGAGGCCTTGCTGCATCCAATCGCTAGTAGCGAGAGAGTGATAAGGAGGAGCTCTTTAAGTTTCACTGGCCAATTCCCTCGGCGATATGCTGCGGATCAATGAATGACATCGAATGCCTGGTTTAAGCCGCTCCGCAGCGGGGCGACAGACGCGTGCCAGCGTAGCGCAGGAGCGTGGCCTATGCCACGATGCGGGGTCGGCTTGAATGATGATATGCAATCCCGCTTTCGGTGTTCGCCGCCATGAATGCTACGACCGTCGCGATCAATCTCGCATAAGGATGTCTTCGAGCTGGCCTTCGCCGACAGCCAGGACCCCATCTTCGAACGCAAGCGGGGTCGGTGCTGGCCGCGGCCAACACCCGGCGCGCACGTGACCGAGCATGGATGGACTCCACGCCTGGGGGCTGGTGGTTGCCGAACGCCGGGCGCCAGAAAAACGGTGGCGCTGGCGAACAAGCTGGCGCGACGACTGTTTTAGAAAGGCGCTCTCCTCTTTCTACACGCGCCAGCTCACGTTTGAGCCGCGCAAGCACAGCCTGCATAAACTGCTGCACCTGCCGTTGCTGAGACTTCGTACGCCATGCGTAAAGCTGGGCCGGCTTCAGACCCAGCTCCAAAGCCACCGCCGGAACGCCTTCTCCGAATTCGATGTGTCGCGACGGTGGGGTTCGCTGCGCTCACCGCCATCATACGACTTGTTCTTTCGGGAGCAAGCTGCACTGTTTTTCTCACTCTTCGCGATACGAAAGGGAGGGAGCGATCTTTATCACTTGACTCGAAACTGCTCTAGCCTGTGCGCGCATCATGCATTGCAGCTGCCGAATCCTCATCACGCCCCCCCACCACCAACCAATGCGCAATGGAATTGGCGTAGTAATTCAACAGCGCCAAGGATTCCGGCCCCGCGAAATACCGATCATCCTCCTCGATCAAAACGCCCCGCCGTTGCAACAGTTGCAGACTCTGCAGCAAGGTCGAATTGCGCGGCTTCTCTTCTTCGCGCATGGGCGCGCCGCCGTGGATCAGTTCGTCGATCAGGCGGTCGACTTCGACGATCAGGTCGACGGAACGCAGTCCGGTCTGCGGGTTGCGCACGAAGACGGTGGCGATCAATGGCACCGGCAGGATCGGGATGACGTGGCGGATGCCGTCCATCAACGTGTCGGCAAGCGCTGCCACCTGCTCGAAGCGCTGTTCCTTCGACAGGCGTTTGAACTGGATGCGCTTCGCGGCCGAGAATTCCTTCGCGGACACGGGGATGCCGAAGTTCACGCTGGCGTAGCCGTTGCGCCGGAACCGCGCGTCGCCGCCGACGAACAGGTTGAAGCGCAGGAACCGCGCCACGTTGCGTAGGTGGAACGCGAGGCCTTTGCGTTTGCTGTGCGGGTCGGTCCACGCGAGCATGTTCAGGTCTTCGAGCACGTGGTCGTAGTTGATGCCGATCGGGATGAAGACGATGTCGCGGTCGGTCTCGGCATCGAACGAACGCAGCATGTAGTCGAGGAAACCGAGCTTCGGCCGGCCGAAATTACCATCGCGGCTCAGGCCGCCTTCCAGATACACCGCCTGGCAGACGCCTTCGTGCGTGGACATGTGGATGTAGCGCTCCAGCACCTTGCGATACAGCGGGTTGTTGGATTCGCGGCGCACGAAATAGCCGCCGAGGCCCTTGACCACCAGATTCAGCGGCAGCACACGCGCCCATTCGCCGACCGCGTAGGACAGCGTGGCCTGGTTGGCGGCCAGATAGGTGACCAGCAGATAGTCCATGTTGCTGCGATGGTTCATCACGAACACCACGGTGGACTGCGGATCGATCTGGCGGAGCTTGTCGATATCCGCCGCGCCGACCTTCACCCGATAGATGAAGCGCGAGATCTGCCGCGCCAGCCAGTAGCCGAGGCGGTAGTACATGTAGGCGTTGAACGAGGGCACGATTTCGCGGGCATAGGTCCGCACCTTCTTCTGCAGCGCGCGTCTGGGCACGTCGCTGTCGGTGGCCAGCTTTTCGATCTCCGCGATCACCTGCGTGTCGTAGCTCAGGCGATCGATCAGCACCTGCCGCCGGGTGCGCTGGAACGGGCGGATCTGGATCCGCAGGCTGCTGTTGATCCGTTCGATGGCACGATTCAATCGCCGCCTGACGAACCAGCGCACGCCGGGCAGGAAAATGCTGTTCAGCACGGCATAGCCGCTCGCCGCGACCAGCAGCAGCAAAAGCCAAACGGGAATTTCGACCGCAGCCGTCATGGTGTCCCCCGCATATCGCCCCCAACCTCGCCCCGGGCGTGATCACGCCGCTGGTGGATAGTGACCGGCCAACGGGCAATCCGGAAGCACTATTCGCGATACCGTCATCGTCGCTTCCCGCCGCGCGGTTGTTCCGCAACGCAACATCGCGTGCTGCATGACTTCCGGCCCTGAGCGTTGCGCACGCGAAGGACTACCGTGCGATCTGCCCGCCATCCGGCGCAGGAGCCTCTCCATGTACATTCGACTCGTGTTGATGGCCGGGCTTGCCGGCCTGTCCCTGCCCGCAGTTGCGGCGGACACCATGACCGCCGATGCGCTGGTCGCGAAGAATCTCGAAGCCCGCGGCGGTGCCGACAAGCTGCGCGCGATCAAATCGCTGAACGCGGCCGGCAAGATGCGCTTCGGCGGCGGGATGGAGGCGCAGGTCGCCTCCTACGCGATCGCGCCGGACAAAAGCCGCTTCGAGTTCTCGCTGCAGGGGCTGACCGCCGTCAATGCATGGGACGGCAAGCAGGCCTGGGCCATCAATCCATTCCAGGGCCGCCGCGAGCCGCAGAAAGTCAGCGACGACGATGCGAAAGGCCTGGTCCGTGCCGCCGATATCGGCGGCGCGCTCCTGGACTGGAAAGCCAAGGGCAGCACGCTCGAATACCTCGGCACCGAAGACATCGACGGCACCGATGCGCACAAATTGCGCGTCACCTTCAAGAACGGCGACAGCCAGGTGCTGTTCCTCGACCCCGATCATTTCCTCGAAATCCGCATCGAAGACCACCAGTTCGTGCGCGGCCAGGAGCAGGTCAACACCAGCGACCTCGGCGAATACGCGCAGGTCGACGGCATTTACTTTCCGATGGAACAGGGACAGATGCAGCTCGATTCGATCCGGCTGAACGCGCCGATCGACGCTGCGCAGTTCGCATTCCCCACCGCAAAACCCTGAGCCGGAGCCGGTCATGCATCCTTCGATCAAAATCCTGACCCTGAGCATCGGCGCAACGCTCGCCATGGGGCTCTCCACCGTCGCTGAGGCGCAGGTCGCCGCGGCATCGCCGGACCAGGGCGTCATCTCCGGCCTGGGCATCCGCAACATCGGTTCGGCCACCATGAGCGGCCGCATTTCCGCACTGGCCGCTGTCCGCCGCAAGGACGGCAGCCTCACGATCTACGCAGGCGCCGCCAGCGGCGGCGTGTGGAAGTCCACCGACGGCGGCACCACGTTCCGGCCGAAATTCGACAAGCAGCCGGTGCAGTCGATCGGCGCGCTCGCGCTGGATCCGAACAATCCAGATCATGTCTGGGTGGGTACCGGCGAAGCGTGGACGCGCAATTCGGTGTCGATCGGCGACGGCGTGTACCGCTCGACCGACGGCGGCGAAAGCTGGAAGAACGTCGGCCTGCCGAATGCCGAACGCATCGTCAAACTCAGTGTCGATCCGCGCAACGGCGAGACCGTGCTGGCCTGCGTCACCGGCAAGCTGTGGAGCGATTCGACCGAACGCGGCGTGTACCGCACCAGCGACGGCGGCAAGACCTGGACGCAGGTGCTCAAGGGCGGCAACGCCTCGACCGGCTGCGGGGGGATGAGCGTCGACGCCAAGAATCCGGACGTGATCTTCGCATCGCTGTGGGATTTCCGCCGCAAAGGCTGGACCTTCCGCTCGGGCGGCGAAGGTCCCGAGTCGCCGTCCGGCAGCGGTCTGTACCGCTCCGCCGATGGCGGCAAGAGCTGGCAGGAAGTCACCGGCGGCGGCTTGCCAGAAAAACCCTACGGCCGCATCGCGGTCGCGGTGGCGCCGTCGAATTCGAACGTCGTGTACGCGATGGTCGAAAACGTGAAGAGCGCGCTGTTCCGCTCCAACGATGGCGGCAAGACCTGGGACCGCCGGGACGACAGCCAGATGATGGTGTGGCGGCCGTTCTACTTCGCCAATCTCATCGTCGACCCGGCCAACCCGGACCGGGTGTTCAAACCCAACCTCGGCCTGATCCAGAGCCTCGACGGCGGCAAGACCTTCGCCGGTACCGGCGGCGCGCACGCCGATTTCCACGACGTGTGGATCGATCCGGCCGACCCGAAGAATGTCATCGCCGGCGACGACGGCGGCATCTGGTATTCGAAAGACGGCGCCGAAACCTGGTGGAAAGGCAACAACCTGCCGATTTCGCAGTTCTATCACGTCAGCGTCGACAACCAGGATCCCTACCAGGTCTACGGCGGTCTGCAGGACAACAGTTCCTGGGTCGGCGATTCCTCCTATCCCGGCGGCATCACCAATTCGCGCTGGGAGAACCTCTACGGCGGCGACGGCTTCTGGGTGTTCTCCGATCCGGTCGATCCCGATTACGTCTATGCCGAATACCAGGGCGGCAACCTCGCGCGCATCAACCGTCGCACGCTGGATTCGCGCGATATCCAGCCGCGCAGCGAAACCGGCGAAAAACTGCGCTGGAACTGGAACACGCCGCTGCACCTTTCGGCGAACGAGAAGGGCACGCTGTACATGGGATCGCAGTATCTATACCGCACCCGCAACCAGGGCCAGACCTGGGAACGCATCTCGCCGGATCTGACCACCAACGATCCGAAGAAACAGCAGCAGGAACTCTCCGGCGGCATCACCGTCGACAATTCCGCCGCGGAAATGCACACCACCATCTATTCGATCAGCGAATCGCCGAAGGACGGCAAGGTGATCTGGGTGGGCACCGACGACGGCAACGTGCAGGTCACCCGCGACGGCGGCAAGTCGTGGAAGAACGTGGTCGCCGGGGCCAAGGTGCCGGCGAATTCGTGGGTCGCCTACATCGACGCCAGCCAGCACGATGCCGGCAGCGCCTATGTCGCCTTCGACCGCCACACCAACGGCGACATGGGTCCGATGCTGTACAAGGTCAGCGATTACGGCGCGACGTGGACCGCACTGGCCACGCCGCAGCAGCCCCGGACCGTACGCGGCTACGCGCACGTGCTGCGCGAGGACCCGGTGAAACGCGGGCTGCTGTATGCCGGCACCGAGTTCGGCCTGTGGATCTCGCTCGACGACGGCGCGCACTGGGCGCAGTTCAAGGGCGGCGACTTCCCGTCGGTGGCGGTACGCGATCTGGTGGTACAGCCGCGCGATCACGATCTGGTGCTGGCCACCCACGGTCGCGGCATCTGGATCATCGACGACCTCACGCCGCTGCGGTCGCTCACCGCCGAGACGCTGCAGCAGGAAGCGGTGTTCCTGCCCGGTCGCCCGCAGCAGCAGCGCTTCCGCGCGTTCGGCGGCTGGTCGGAAGGCAATGCCGGCTATTCGGGCCAGAGCGCGCCGAACGATGTGGTCATCACCTACTACCAGAAGACGCGCCATCTGTTCGGCAAGCTCAAGCTCGAAGTGCTGGACGCCGAAGGCAACGTCGTCGACACCCTGCCGACCAGCAAACGTCGCGGCCTCAACCGCGTGTACTGGTCGATGAGCCTCAAGCCACCGATGGTGCCGCCTGCCGCATCGCTCGCCGGCAACAGTCTGCAGGGCCCGCGCGTCCCGCCGGGCACCTACACCGTGCGGATGACCAAGGGCGACCGCGTCTACGAGGACAAGATCACCGTCGGTCTGGACCGTCGCGCCCAATACAGCGTTGCGGACCGCAAGCTCAACTTCGATGCGAGCATGAAGGTGCACGGGATGTTCGGGCGCATGAGCGACCTGGTCGCCAAACTGCAGGCCGTGCGCGGCGGTGCCGACACGATCGGCGGAAAACTGCCGGAGACCGATCCGCTGCGTCGCCAACTGGGCGCGCTCTCCGAACGCGCCGACGCCCTGCGCAAGCAGATCGTCGCGACCAAGGAAGGCGGCGCCATCACCGGCGAAGAACGCCTGCGCGAATTCATGGACGGCCTGTACGGCGGCCTGATCGGTTACGAAGGCAAACCCGCCGACACGCTGATCGCCTACACCGGCGTGCTCGACCGCCAGCTCGTCGCGCTCGAGAACGACTTCGCCGCGCTGCGCGACGGCGATCTGGCCAAAGCCAACGCCGCGCTGAAAGCGAAAGGCCTGCCGGAGATCGCCCTTCCGGAGAAAGCCCCGCTCGCGTGGCAATCCTCCGGCATCCCGGATGCCGCCGCCGCGCAGGGGCGGCGCAGGGCGGGCAAGCCGAAGAAGTGAGCGCAAGCAGTGTCCATCCACATGAAGGGCGCCGACGGCGCCCTTTTTCATTTCTGGTCACCGCCGATCAGCGGAGCCTACTCCCGGAACATTCTTGGCATTGATCTCATCCATGAAACCGTATCGTTCGGCGATTTTTCTCAGCTTGATGTACTGGGTGCGGATGCGCTCCGGATCTCCGCGCGCGATTTCGATGTCCAATATCAACTCCTGAAGCTGGTAGTGCCCCTCTGGATCCGCATCGATCGACGACAAATGCCTTTCTCTCGGGCCAAGCACCGCAATCGCTTCGTCGAAGCGGCCCTGGGCGATCCGCACCTGCATCATGTTGATCGACGCATTCCGATATTCCTCGCCATTATCTCCGTCCTTCGAAAACGATTCATCAAGTCCAATCTGGGCTTCCTTTTCCGCCTCCTCAATCCGATTCAAGAAAAGCAACGGCGCCACCCGTTCTGTACGCGCGTATCCAACACGAAGACCACGACTTTCGCCATTGCGGATGATATCCGAGAGAATCGCTTCCGCCTCACGGTAATAGGTGGCCTTCAACGCTCCAGACTGCTTCGATGCCATCTTGTTGATCAACATCGCCAAGGACTCTTTCTTGAGAAACGTAGCATTGGAATGGGTTCCATAAGATTTCTCTGAAATTTCCACCGCCCTGCGCATATATTTCATCGCATCGTCCAAGTCGCCCTGGCTGTTCGAAAGCGCGGCGCGCAGCGTCATCACATCCACGATCGTTCTTGCGTTTGGTCCGAGTTGTGCCGTCAGAATCGATTCCGATTGATCCAGGGCAATTTCGGTTCGACGCACATCTCTGACGCCATACCATGTTTTTGCGGCGGCCAGCCATGCCAAACCCGTTTCCACATGCGCAGGCCCGTATTCCTTCTCGGTCCGAACCAGTATTTCGCTGGTAAGACGGTGCGCCTCTTCTATTTTTCCCTTTCTTGCAAGATTAATCGCAATCACTATCTGGACACTATTGCGCGTGGCCATATCCTGGCCATCTATCATTGCAAGCGCCGCTTGAATATCCTCCCTCTCTTTTTCAAAGCGTCCCATCGAAGCATTCACCAAACTTCGCAAGCGCAACAACACCACCAGCGTCGGCCTTGCGTCCTTGCCCATTTTTTCAGCCGACACGACGGCATCGTCGAGCATGGCCGATGCCCCTTCAAGATCGCCCTGCGTCAGACGGGACTTCGCATGCTGAAACGCAAGATCGATGCGCGTCACTTCGCCGTCCAATCCATTCCGCTTCGGAATCAGTCTCAAGCCCTCCTTTACCAGACGCTCGGCACCTGTCGCATCGCCACGCTCATTCAACATCTGCGCCAGAACCGCATTGTCCCTTGCGATCTGCAGCGGATCGCCATCGCCGAGTTTTTTCGATTCGCTTAGCAATCGCTCCACGCTCTTGTAATCAGCCCTGACAAGATACGAACGCGCCAACGCAGACAAGCCGCGGGCCAGAAGCTGCGGCCGATCATTTCCCGCAGTCGCGCGCAACTGCCGTTCCACGTCCTCCAACAGCGTCTGCGAGCTCAACGGCGCGGCACCCAGAGTGCTCAGTGTCGCTGCGCCGAGCGATTTCTCGAACAGGTCGCTGAGTATTTCGCTGCTTTCCGCTTCGAGCTTGACACGTTCCTGTTGCCGTAAAGCGACCAACCCACCCCCGGCCGAAGCCAACAGCAATACGATCGTGGCGGTGAATGCAAGCGCATTGCGTCGCACGAAACGCGAAGTACGATAGAACCACCCACCTTCGCTCGCCGCCACTGGCCTGCGGTCCAGCCATGCCTGCAGGTCGATCTGCAGGTCTGCGACCGATGCATAGCGCGCGACCGGATCGAAGCTGATGCAACGCAACGCGATCGCATCCAGATCCCCTTTCAATGCGTTGGAGAGCGCCTGTGCGCTGCGTACGCCACGCGCCAACGTCGCTGCGGGAGCCGCCTTGATCGCCAACAGGCTGGGGCTGTGCGTCGTGTCGTCACGCGCATCGGGCAACGCCGTGAGCGCGCGCGGCGTGCGCGGCCAACCCTCGCACAACAACCGATACAGCACCACACCCAGCGCATAGACATCGATGGCGACGCTCGGTGGCGCGCCCTCGAACACCTCCGGCGCAGCGTAGGCGGAACTCACACCGATCCGGGTGAACCCCCTGTCGCCCTGGGGCGCCACGATCGCCGACAGGCCGAAATCGAGCAGTTTCACGTGTCCGTCGTCGGTCACCAGCACATTCGACGGCTTGATGTCCTGGTGCAGCACGCCGTGCGCATGCGCGTAGGCGATCGCATCGCAGGTTTCGATCAGCAGGCGTACGCGGGTACGCAGATCGGCGCTGTGCGCGTCGCACCAGCGGTCGATGGCATCGCCATGGATGCGCTGCATCGCAAGCCAAGGCTGGCCGCCATCGGCAACCCCCGCATCGTGCAACGCAACGATCGAGGGATGGTCCAGCTTCGCAAGATGGTTACGCTCCTTGGCGAACGCCTGTTGCAGCGCAGGCGACATGATTTCGGTGCGGATCGTCTTCAGCGCGACTTCGCGTTCGTACAACCCATCCGCGCGATGCGCCGCATAGACCACGCCCATTCCGCCAAGACCGATGATGCCATCCACGCACCACGGGCCGAGGCGCGTACCGTCCGGCCAGATTCTGTCGACGCTGTGTTCGTCGCCCGCCGCAGCACCGCCGTGAGAGCTGAACCATTGCAGCGGCGAAGCGAAGGAATGGGTCTGTTCGTCCGCAGCGAGCATGCGCAAAAGCTCGATGCATGCATCGGCATCCTCTCGCTGCAATTCGGCCAACGCTACAGACAGCGCCGCATGCGGCATCTCGGCATAGCGATCGAACAACGCCAACGCTCGTGCGACCGGATCGTTCGTTTGCATCGTCACTCCCGATTTCCCGTTTCCCCTGCGCCGACAGCATGCGTTCCTGTTGTAACCGCACTGCCCTCGATCGCGCTCTGCATTTCATCGCGGCGATGCCACTCCATCGCTCCGCAGCGCCTTCTCTACAATTCCTCGACCAGGTCTGCGGACCTGTCGCCCAGTTGCGTCAACAGGAACGCGCGCGCCTTGCGCCAGTCGCGCCTGAGCGTACGCTCGGTCACGCCCAGCAGTTGCGCGATCTCGTCTTCGTCCAGACCGCCGAAATAACGCATCTCGACCAACTGCGCCAAACGTTGATCCAGATGCGACAACCGCGTCAGCGCGGCATCCAGTGCGACCATCTCCTCGAGCGCGCAGTCATCGGCCGCATCGATCCTCTCGTCGAGCGAGAACGGCCGTTGGCCATCGCCGCGCTTTTCGGCCATCTCCTTGCGCACCTCATCCATCAGCACGAAGCGCATGGCGCGCGCGACCAGTGCGGTGAAATGCCGGCGGTTCTCGACACTGAAATGCGCGCTGCTCAAGCGCAGCCAGCTTTCGCTCACCAGCGACGTGGCAGAAATCCTGCCGGCGCTGCGCTGCCGGACCTGGGAACGCGCGATGCGGTGCAGATCGGTATAGACCAGCCCGTAGATCCGGTTCCACGCGCTTTCCTCACCCGCTTGCGCCTCGACCAAAAGGCCGGTGATGGATTCGGCCGAATCCTGCCGCGTATGCGTATCCGTGATGGCCATCGCTTTATTCAATGTCCGCAAACCGATCCCCACTGCGAATTACAGTTCAAGTAAAGCACAGCCCATACCGCAGCGCACGCCGCCAACCTCGCCCCGGGCAGAGGTTCGGGCTCGTACGGCCTGAGTTTCAGCTCTCGAGAGGAGTCTTATGTCCGCTTCCAGCGACTTCGCGACCCGCCTTCATCGCCATGGCGCCGTGTCGGCCCTGGATGCCCGCCTGCCGCGTCGTCGTATCGAAGCGCATGGCCCCGGTCGTGGACCGCGCCGGTGACGCATTCGCCGCTCTACCGTTCGGAAGTCATGGAGGCCAAGCGCAATCGCTGGCTCGGCAGTCTGATCCTGCGCCAACCCATGTCGCACTGGGCCATGACCTGGATCGCGATCGGCACGGTCGCCATCGCCGTTGCGTTCCTGTACCTCGGCGAATACGCGCGGAAAATCCGCATCGAAGGGACACTGGTCGATACCCCGACCGCAGCACGATTCCCGGCCGGGGGCAATACGAGCCCTGAAGACAGCAGCCTCGAAGCGGAGCTGCTCGTTCCAGAAACCCTGCTCGCATCGATCCCTGTCGGTGGCGAGGTCTTGTTGCGCTATCCCGCATATCCGCACCAGCACTATGGCCAATACCGCGGCCGGGTCGCGCGGATTTCGCGGGAGCCTGCGCCACCCGCGCAGACGGGCACGACCGCAATCGCGAGCGGACGCGCGCAGAGCGCTTATCGCGCCACCGTCGCGCTCGAACGCCAGCGCGTCCTCGACGAGGACGGGATCGAGCGCGAACTGCGCCCTGGCCTCGGCGTCGAAGCCGACATCGTTCTCGAAAAGCGCCGCCTGTACGAATGGTTGATCCAGCCGTTCGCGCGGCTGCGCGAGCGCATCGCCGCATAGCGAAACCCACACCGCCCTCCCCTGACACGGAACGCACACATGGCCGATACGTCCAAAACCGTTTTCATCTACACCATGCCCGACGACTGGCACGCCATCCTGGCGGAGGCGGCGCTCAAGCGACGCGGGCATCGCGTGCTGCGCTATTTCGGCACGGATTTCCCGGAACGCGCCGAGATCGAATTCTCGTACGAAAAAAGCGGGGACGCGTTGCGCCTGCACACCATCGACGGCAGCTATGCGCTGTCGGACTTCGATGTGGTCTGGAACCGGCGCATGCTCGGGCCGAAAATCCCGTCCCACGTCGATCCCCGCGATCGCGAATACGTGTCGCAGCAGATCCGCTTCGCCGATGCGTCCCTGCGCAGTCTCTTGCGCGAAGCGTTCTGGATCAATCCCTACGACGCCGCGCGCAATGCCGACCACAAGCCGAAACAGCTGCAACTCGCGTTGCGCAACGGGCTGCAGATCCCGGACACGCTGATCAGCAACCGCCCGGAGGCGATCCGGGCATTCATCGACCGCCATCCCAGCGTCATCCACAAGCCCCTCATCGGCGCCGCGTGGGAAGAGAACGACAAGACGCTGTCCACGTACACCGCGCGGGTCCGCAGCGAAGATCTTCCCGGAGACGAGCTGCTGCGCGCCGCACCCGGCATTTTCCAGGCGCAGGTCAAGAAACAGTTCGAAGTCAGGGCCCAGTTCTTCGGCGAGAGTTGCTTCGCGCTGAAGATCGATCCATCGCGGATCGAGTACGGCGAAATGGATTGGCGTCTGCACCAGCACGGCGACATGACCGACGGCAGCGTCGCCCTTCCGGATCGCGTCTACCAGGCGTGCCTGAAGCAGCTCCGCAGCCTCGGGCTGGTCGCCGGCGCATTCGACTTCATCGTGACTCCGGACGACGAGTGGATCTATCTCGAAGTCAACGAAGCCGGCCAGTTCATTTTCGTCGAACAGTGGTGCGACGAGCTGACGTTGTTCGATGCGTTCTGCCACTTCGTCGAAAGCGGCGACGCGGCCTTCCAGTACCGCAAGCCATCGAACCCGCAGCGCCTTGCCGAGCTGATCGAATCCACCCAACCAGAAGCGGTCGGCGAGCAGGACAAACTGCGCAGAGAGCCCGCGCCGGATGCGCAGGCAGAGGCTGCGTGAACCCATGCGCACCCGCGGACGCGCGGACAGCGGTCGCTGTGCCGGCGGGTTCCACCTACGGCACAGCGTAGGCCCGTGACACGGGCATTCCATCCGGAAGTTCAATCATCAAGGATCAAAAGCAATGGAAACCAAGCACAAACGCGTACTCGGCCGCATTCTCGCCGTCGAAGAGCTGGACACCGTGGCCGGTGCAAGACCGCCATTGACCCTGGCGTTCTTTGCCGAAACCGACCCACTGTCCGACAGCACCACCACCGCCGACAGCGGCACGGTTTCGGATAGCGGCACGGTTTCGGACAGCGGCACCACGGCAGACAGCGGCACGACTGCCGACAGCGGCACCACCGCGGACAGCGGGACATCGGCCGACAGCGGCAATTTCACCGACACCAGCCCCGCGCGTCGTCCGGACTATCAGATCTGAGACAGGTCGGAGATGGATCTGATCGAAAGTGTTTCTGCAACCCCGTGCGCGGTGGGCTTCCCACCGCGCACGGCAAGAAAAATATCGAATCACGTCGATGTCGATGGGGCTTCGCTCAATGCCTTCCACCGAGGGCGATGACCGAAGGCAAGCGGATCGCATGTCTTCAACCTCCGATCATTTTTCAAGGACAACAGCATGAGCAAAGAAACAGATCGCGTACTGGGCAGGATCCTCGCTGTCGAAGAGACGAACGCGGTATCCGGCGCCAAGACCATCCCGAGCGAAGACACCGGCGTTCTTTTCGATAGCGGCACGACGGCCGACAGCGGCACCACGTCCGACAGCGGCACGATGGCCGACAGCGGCACCACCGCAGACAGCGGCACCACCGCCGACAGCGGTACCCGTGCCGACAGCGGTACTTCCGCCGATACCAGCCCCAATCCTCTGGCGCGGGATGCACCGGATTACTTCTGATACGGAATTCCTCGGCAGCGAGCGCGGCGCGTTTTTCGCCGCGCTCGCTGCCGAACCCGCCGTTCAAACCGGACAGGCACAGGGTTTCGGTCATCGCATGTCGTCACGTGCGATGACCGAAGACCAGAGACATGCAGGCGGGAGCATCGCGTGGCCGCTGCCGTCCGATCGGAATGTTGGCGTATCGCCTGGGCAGCGACGCGCCGATGGCTGTCATCGCGAGCACGCCCAAACAGCGATGAAACATAGAGCTGCAGATTGCGGCTCCATTTCTACCCACACAAGCAAAGGAGATTCACCCATGAACGGAAAACACGAAAACCGCGTCCTCGGCCGCGTTCTGGCCGTCGAAGAAGCCATGAACGTGTCTGGCGCAAGGCCGACTCTGCCGCTCTACGACAACCTCACCAAACCTTCTTTTGACACATTGTCAAACGCTGTGTGCGGTCGAGCCTTGGCCGCCAACGGAGCTTCGATCAACAGCAGCACCGGCACGGTTCTGACCCCGATCAGCGGCAACTGATCCACCGCGAATCGCTGCGCACGACGGAGGCCTCCGCCGTGCGCAGCACTCCGATCGCTTCGACGGCGATCGGCCGATGGCCGCCTTCGGCGCATGCATTCCAACGAGCGCATGCACCGAAGACGGGCAACCAACATCCGCCTTCAGACAACCTCCCATTGCGAGAAACAACGATGAACAACGAAAACAACCGCGTACTTGGCCGCGTCCTGGCCGTGGAAGAGATCCATGCCGTTTCCGGCGCACGGCCGACATCGCCTTCCGCCGACAACGGCTCATTCCCGCCGAAAGACACCGGCTATGTCTACGACATCATTCCGGTCGACGCGCAGGACGCCACGACGTCGTCGCTCCACACCAGGACGCTCTGAAAACGCCGCTCATGCGGCGCTTCCGAAGGCCCTTCCGGTCTTCATCACCACCCACTGAGGATTCCACATGAATCAGAACGACAAGCGCGTACTCGGCCGCATCCTGGCCGTCGAAGAAACCAAGGACGTCTCCGGCGGCTGGACGCTCGGCAGCGCCGGCGACACCGCGAAGTCCACGGACACCGGCACCCGCCAGGTCGACACTTCCACCACGATCATCGACATCATCATCAGCCCCAGCGGTTCCGGACGCTGATCGACGTCGATACGGATCTGGATCTCTGTATCCGGCCCGTTTGACCACCCGGACACCAGGATTGCATGGGTGTCCGGTTTTTTCGCTGGTACGACGGTTTCGGCCGCCGCGTCTCCACCGCTGGTGCTGGCCGAAGGCGACTGATGGCACCTGCGTTCACTCAACAACCTTAAGAAGGGACTCAACATGAATACCAAAAAGAACCGAGTACTCGGCCGCGTGCTTGCCGTGGAAGAAACAAGATATGTCAGCGGCGCAAGAAGCATCGGCTTTGAAACCGATCCCGAAAGTGATGTAACGAACATTACTTACGATAGCAACACCTGCGACGACAGCGGTCCGCAGTTAGACACCGTCCTCTGTGGCACCGGCAGTGACATTCCGCCCGACCCAACACCCACCGACGTGTTACTCGATTGCGCCACTTCGAACGGGCACCGTGACATTTGCATATATTGATCCACAAGCGGACGACCGCTGGCAGTAATCCTGCCAGCGGTCATCGCGATCGTCTTAGCCACATGCTGTTCACTCATCGCGTCACGTAGTTCTATCGAATCATCGAACGGATCCGTCATGCCCGTACTCAAAAGCCTGCTGCAAACCGAAGCCGCGCAATGCGGGCACACCTGTCTGGCGATGGTGCTGGACTATCACGGCCGGCAGATGGACGGCCTCACGCTGCAGCGCGAATATCCCACTTCGATGCGCGGCGTGACCCTGGCCAATCTGATCGACGACGCCAGCGTCTCCGGGCTTCAGTGCCGTGCGCTGCGGATCGAGCTGGAGGAGCTGCCGCAGTTGGAGACGCCCTGCATCCTGCACTGGAACATGGATCACTTCGTGGTGCTGGCAAAAGCCACCGCAAACGGAATCGTGATCCACGACCCCGCCATCGGCGTGCGCAAATTGCGCATGAGCGAAGCGTCGGCCCAGTTCACCGGGGTTGCGCTGGAACTCTCGCCCACGGCGACGTTCCAGAAACGCAAACTCGACGACAGCATTTCGCTGCGTCATCTGGTCGGACAAGTCACCGGCCTGAAGCGTTCGGCCGCGCAGATCCTGTCGCTGTCGCTGATCCTGCAGTTGTTCGGACTGCTGACTCCGTTCTACATGCAGTGGGTGCTGGACGATGTGCTGGTCACCCAGGACAAGGATTTCCTGTGGCTGATCAGCGTCGGCTTCCTGTTTTCGATGCTGATCACCTCGGCGATCGGCTGGCTGCGCAGCTGGTGTCTGGCCTATCTCTCCACCCGCATCGGCCTGCAGTGGTTCGGCAGCATCCTGGCGCATCTGCTGCGCCTGCCGATGGACTATTTCCAGAAGCGCCATCTGGGCGATGTCGTATCGCGGATGGAATCGGTGCATGCGATCCAGAACACGCTCAGCTCCAGCTTCATCGAAGCCCTGCTCGACGGCCTGATGGTGGTGATCGCGGTCGCGGTGATGGCGTCGTACAGCTGGAAACTGCTGCTGATCAGCGTGATCGCGGTCAGCCTGTATCTGGCGATCCGCTGGGCGACGTTCCCGACCATCAAGCGTCTGTCCGAACAGCAGCTTTCCGCCGCGGCGAAACAGGACACCCATCTGCTCGAATCCATCCGCGGCATCCAGGCGCTGAAACTCAATGCGGCCGAGTCCATGCGCCGCGCGACTTTCGGCACGCTGATGGCCGACACCGCGAATCTCGGCCTGGACATCCAGCGCTTCATGCTGCGCTTCGGTTTCGCCAACCAGATGCTGTTCGGGGTCGAACGGCTGCTGGTGGTCGGTCTGGCCGCACTGCTGGTGATGCAGGGCCAGATGAGCGCCGGCATGCTGGTGGCCTATCTGGCCTACAAGGAAATGTTCACCGGCGGCGTCAGCCGCCTGATCGACACCTGGATGTCGTTCCGCACCCTGCGCGTGCAGGCCGAGCGTCTGGCCGATATCGTGCTGACCGAACCGGAAGAAATGACCGCACCCAGCGGTCCGGCGCTGCCACAGGACCGTCCATTGGGTCTTGAAGTGCGCGGGCTGCGCTATCGCTTCAGCGACACCGATCCGCTGGTGATCGACGACTGCGCGCTGACCGTCGCACCGGGCGAAACCATCGCCCTGGTCGGCCCGTCCGGCTGCGGCAAGACCACGCTGATGAAGTTGATGTTGGGACTACTCAAACCGCAGGCGGGCTGCATTCTGGTCGAAGGCCGCGACATCACCGACATCGGTCTGCGCCGCTATCGCCATGTGGTCGCGGCGGTGATGCAGGACGACCAGCTGTTCGCCGGTTCGATCGCCGATAACATCGCCTTCGGCAGCGAAGACATGGATGTCGAGCGGATCGAGGCTGCGGCGCAATCCGCGTCGGTGCACGATGATGTGATGCGCATGCCGATGGGTTATCAGACCCTGATCGGCGACATGGGCGCGGCGCTGTCGGGCGGCCAGAAGCAGCGCGTGATCCTCGCGCGTGCGCTGTACAAGCGGCCGAGCATCCTGTTTCTGGACGAGGCGACGAGTCATCTCGACGTGGATTCGGAGCGCGCGGTCAATGAGGCGGTGCGCAAGCTGAAGTTGACCAAGATCCTGATCGCGCATCGTCCGGAAACCATCGTGAGTGCGGAGCGTGTGCTGGTGATGGCGAATGGCCGGGTGGAGCGGGAGTATCGTCCTGCGGAGCGGGCGCTGCGGTTGGTGGCGGATGCGGAGGTTGGGCACGATGAGGCATCGGTGCAGCGGGGGGAGTTGTTGGCTTGAGGGTCGGCGGTGCTGTTTCGGCTTCACTTATTTGGTTTCATGCACGATCTTCCTGTGACCTTGGCTGATGTTTCGTGGCGCTGTCTGTGTCGGCGCTTCATGCTGAGCGGGTAAAGCCGGGCACCTTTTTCGCGCTGGTGCGCGAGTGACTTTCTTTTTGAAAAGAAAGTCACCAAAGAAAACACTTCAAGTCCAATTCAAACCTACGATCTGAGGCGAAGCC
>JAFLDZ010000033.1 GCA_017302135.1 Lysobacterales bacterium
ATCAACGTCGGGGGCTGGAATGGCTGCGGCGCCGATGTGATTGGCCACCGCAGTTGTTGCAGACGTTGCGCAAAATCCTGGCGGCAATTCCGGAGTGAAAATGGAAAATAAGTGGGGAGACCTTAGGCATAAAGCCCACCCTACGGTCCTACGGTCCTATCAAAATGAATCGAGACGCTTACGACATCTAATAATAATCGATGCCCACTCGCTCGAGGAGAGACAATCCGCATCAAGGTTGATCAAACTATGATCTTTAGAAAAACAAAAAGCATAAGTTTGATTTGCTACAGAGTATCCGAAAATATCGTCGTAACCAAAAAATCCTCCGTCATACATACATAAAGCAGCCAAGCAATTACCTGACTGGAACATACATGAAAAAGTGTTTGAAATTACTTTCTGTATGTCGTCAAAACTTTCTACGAAAGTCTCGATAAGTAGCACAAAGTTTGGCCATTGGTCGTCGAACAGCGTGTGTATTTCATGTTGTTCTGGCTTAGCCAATAGGCTAATCGCTTGATATGCGGAATCCAACTCAGACGGTCTAAAGATTCCATAACAAAGAATTCCAAATTTTGATGTTCCTTCGATTAAAAGCGCTTCTTGAACCTGCATATAGCACCCGCTAGCGAGAGAGGATAAGACGCAATTGATTTGCATCTGGAACGAATGAAGAAATGACTCTTCCTTGTAATGGGCCATTCTCTGCAATCACTATTGCTAGATTCTGACCGTTTACATTACCCAGAAATGCACGTCCTTCAGTACCACCGACACGCCAACTGGCAGTGTGCAGTGGATTCTCAAGAATAGGAACAGCAATCGCCTTGAAAGCATCGACACGAGACTGTAGCGATCCAATTTTTGGAATCAGATTACCTTCGAGATGCCGGATCGCATGACCACCACTGCCACGCATGCCAGTGAGCGCAGCTTCGGCGGTAATGGAACCAGCGTTGCAAGCCGCCGATTCCGCCGTCAATACTTCACTGTGGGATGTAACTCTCGCAACAGACGCCTCAGCCCTTGCCGCAGAGAAGGCCGCCCTACGTACTGCCAAACGCTTGGCATACCTTGCAGCAGCGTTAGCGCTGACTCTCATTGCAAGTCGTGGCAAAACTAGCCGTATACCTATCCCGACGAAATAGCCCGCAATCAACCCATCCGGATCGCTATACGTCGTTGGCGATCCATTCGCATAGCCATACGTGCTAATACCACCATCAAGGCCGATCGGATCGCTTTGCGCATATCGCCCGGTCGCGGCGTCGTAGTCTCTGAAGTAGTTTTGACTGAGGCCACTCGCCGCATCGTATCGCTGCCCCGGGAAGCGCATATCGAACACGAACGCGACACCATCGCCGTCAGCATCCTCATTCAGCGCATTGTCCCCAAACGCCTCGCCCGCCAGATCCCAGTTCCACACCGCAACATTGCGATCCGGATCGATGACGACTCTGGGCGTGCCCAGCGCATCCGCTTCGATGTAGTACAGCTTCTGATTCGCACCCGCGCCGACCAGCAATCCGACAGGCAGATCGTCCAACCACACCGCCTGCTGGATCGGCTGGCCATTCGCTTCGTAGTCGCCGATCCAGTGACCTGCTTCGTCGTACAGCGTCGCGATGGTCTTGTCGCTGCCGGTCTTGTGGACCTGCTCGCCTTTGCCGTTGTACAGGTAGTTCATCGCCACCACGCCGTCGTGCTTCACCTGACGCATGCGGTTGGTGTCGTCGTAGACGAACTCCCGTAGCGTCGGGACTGCGGCGGTGGTCGATAGGGCGCTGAACGCCATGGCTGCCGCCTCTCCAGGCGGCGGATCGCCGGGGCCCGGGTCGCCAGGCCCGGGGTCTGGGCTCGGACCCGGCTCGATCGGACTGTCTGCACCCATATCGATACGCGTCGTGTTGCCAGCCGCATCGTATTGGCGTGACTGCAGCCCGATCTGAGTCAGATGATGGCGGGCCGGCGCATAGGTGTACGCCGTTGTGGTGCCGCCGTCCGTCTTGCCGGTGCGGTTGCCGGTCTTGTCGTAGGCGTAGGCCTGCAGCACAGCGCCGTTCGGGGCGTTCACGCCGTCGCGCACTTCAGTCAATCGATCCAGTCCGTCATAGCGGTATGTCCGGCGCGCCGGGTCCAGTTGATCCGCCTTGCGCAGCGATTCGAGATTGCCCGCTGCATCGAAGCTGTAGCCTTCGCTGATGCCGCCCGGCGCAGTGTCTTCGACGAACCCCGGCTGGTAGTTCTGGTTCAGCGAGCGACGCAGAATGCGGCCGTTGCCGTATGTCCAGCGGCTGACCGGGCCGAACGGGTAGTAGGTCGCGCTGCTCAGCAGGGTCTTGGTCTGCCCTGTCACCAGCGTGACCTTCAATTCTGTTGGACGCGACTGTGCGTCGCGCACGATCCGCACGCTGCTGCCGTCGGGGTGGATCAGGCCGATGAACTGATTGCCCGGCGGCGGGTTCTGCAGCAGGTAGTCCTGCCCCGGCAACCGGCCGCGCGGATCGGTGTTGAGATACCGCAGTACATACGTGCGGCCCTGCGTAAGCTGCAGCTTGTGGCTCATCTGGCCGTAGCGGTCGTAGCAGTAGCCGGTGCTGCCGCTGCTGTCGGTCATCACCGACAATTGGCCCTTGTTGAAGCGCTCGCCGCTCAGACAATCGGCCGGCGCGATGTCGTAGGCGTAGGTGATGTTGCGGCTGCTGTCGGGATAGCTCACGCCCGTGACCCGATTCAGAAGGTCGTAGCTGTAGGTCTCGGTAATCCCACGCGCATCGGTGCGGGTCTTGAGGTTGCCCGCTTCGTCGTAAGTCGATGTCGTCAGGCCGGTATCCTGACTCTGCAGCGTCAACACCTCGCCGAAGCCGTTGTACGTGTAGGTGGTCGGCAAGCCGCCGGGATCGAGCACCTGCGTCAGCTGGTCCAGCGCGTCGTACTGGAACTGCGTCTGCGCCGCCACACCGTCCACGTCCTGCAGCGTGGCCTTGAGCCGGCCCAGTGCGTCGTAGGTGTGCGCGGTCTTGTGGTTCAGCGCGTCGGTCGTGAGGGTGAGGTTGTCTTCCTGGTCGTGGTCGAATCTCGTCGGCTGCAGATCTGCCTCGGACTGCGTCTGCAGCCGGCCCAGCATGTCGTAGGTCTGCGACAGTGCGCGCAGCAGCGCGCCGCTGGTGTCTCTGGTCTCTTCCTTGAGCTGCTCGCCCGCTGCGTTCAGCGTGAACACCATCGTGTTGCCGGCCGGGTCGGCGACCGAGGTCAGCCGCAGCGCCGCGTCGTAGCCGAACTGCGTGTAGACGCCATTGGGCAGAATCACCCGGTGTACCGTGCCGGTCGGGTCGTACTCGATCCGGGTGATGCGATCGTCCGCTTCGCTGCCGTCGTCGGTGCCGCGTATCTTGCTGGCTATCATCCGGCCGCGCAGGTCGTATTCCAGATCGGTGACGATGCCGTTGGCATCGCGCACCGACAGCGGTCGATCCGCGCCATCGCTGCGCAGGACTTCGACGAGATGACCGAGTGCATTGGTCGCCTTCCACAGATCGCCCTTGCGATAAGCGCAGGTCGACGGCGACGTCGCGCAGGCCGGTTCGTCCGCCATGCGGTAGGTGTAACTCACCACATCGGTCGCGCCTGTACGCGGGCCATCGATCTTCGTCACCAGACCCACCAGCGGACAGGTACCGGCCGTCACATCCACCGTCTCGCAGTAGGTCATCGCGGTGCTGCGCATCGCGCCGGTGGCGCCATCGGGGTCGAACGCAGTGAGCGCGAGCACCTGATTGCGGGCGTTGTATGTCCACGTGGTGCGCGCCACTGGCACGCCCAGATGATCGCGGGTCCGCGCTTCGGTGATCAGGCGCGTGACCGGGTCGCGCGTCACTTCCTCGCGACGCTGTTCCGGTGTGTCCGCCGCGACGACCGTGGCCGAACGATAGTCCGCTGTGTACTCGTAGCGGGTCACAACGCCGCGCTTGTCGGTGCTGGTGTCCAGCCGGCCCTGCACGAACGTCTGTCCCTGGGTGCCCGTGCTGTCGGCCGCGCCCAGGATCCGGCGATAGGTGCCCGGTTCGATGGAGTAGGCGCGGCTGTCGCCCTCGGCGGTCTGGATGACCGCGCTGTCCTCGGTCGGATAGCTGACCGTGGTCAATTCGTTCGGCGTCCCCAGCACGCGGCTTGAAGTGACCCGCCCGCGCGCGTCGTAGCCGAACGAGGCGAAACGCTGGCCGTCTTCGGAGGTGATGCCGGTCAGGTGGTGGCGCTGGTCGACATCGCCGGCCAAGCCGGACTCGTTGTAGTGGTACTGCTTGATCGCACCGCCGGGATAGGTCACGGCAGTCAGGTTGAGGTTCGCATCGTAGTAGTAGGCAACCTCGGTGCCGTCGGGCAGCACGATGCGCTGCAGTTGGTTGTCCGCGTACTCGAAGCGCAGCGCGCGGCCCTGCGCGTCGGTGACGGTCGACATCGCCTTGTCGGCGTTGTACGCGATGACGACATCGTTCAGCGGGTCGTTCGGATTGCGGATCGCGATCAGATAACCGCCGGTGTCGAACTCGCGCACTTCGCCGTCCGGCATCCGCAGCCGCCAGCTGATGCCGCCGGCATTGACCTTCTCCGCGATGCGGTCCGGCGAATTGGCGGCCCGGTAGCGGTTGCCGCTGATGAGGGTATAGCCCTCGTAGTTCCCCTCTTCGTCGATATGGTCGTTCGTCGTGGTCAAAAAACGTTCGGCGTAACTGTGACTCCAAGCCACGGCAAAGCTCGCGTTGTTGCGGAACTGGCGCAGCGAACGGTAGTAGCGCGTGAAGGTCTGCCCAGCGAACGTGAAATCAGCTTCCGCGCGCTGCTTCTCGCCCGTCGCCGGATACACCGGATGGCGGCTGCCGGGACAACTGGGGCACTGTTGGATCGGCATGGTGATCTGCGCGATGGCCTGCTGGTCCGCCTCGCACAGATTGGCCGTGGTCAGCGTCGCTTCGGATACCGGAATCTGGATCGCGCCGAACCCTGCGCGACAGTAGACCGGCTGCTGCTTGGCGATCGACCAGGTCTGTGTTTTTAGCATACCACTGGTGCAGGTACCCCGGCTCTCGTAGTTGCGCGAGCCGTAATCGACGATGCCGCGCGTCGTGGGCGAGCCGTTCAGACCGGGGGCGTCGTAATCCTTGAGCATCACTGTACTGGTGATGGTGCAACCCACATTCGCCCACGCCGCCTGCATGCGCGACAGGCCGAGGTTCACCAGTTCGCCTTCGTCTGCGCACCATCCCGGCTTGGTGCTCTGGTCGTCGCTCAGCGTGCAACTGCCGGTACTCCCGCCTTGCAGACCATAGGCCGCGTAATACGCCAATCCACGCACCGACTCGACGGGGCGGTCGCGCAGCCAGTACTGCATGCGCACGCTGGTGGCGCTCAAACGCACCGTCTGCATGTGCTCCACCAGCGATCCGACGCCGGCATACCCGGGCGAAGCGCGCATCGCAGCCTCTGCCTTGTCCAGGGTCGGATAACAGCCGCTGGTGGTGCAGAAGGTCGGCGGTACCGTCGGCGTGAGCACTGCCGCCACCGCGCCTGCGGCGACCAGCAACGCCAGGATCAGCAGAAGCCTGCGATTGGTCCGCAGCGTGGATGCGATCGCGCCAGGGCCTTGCCGCCCGGCGCGCGCCTGTCGTTCTGTCATGGGGTTTGTCCTGTGATGCATTCGATCGACGCACAGCGGGCGCGTCGGCCCAAGTGCGTGCGGACTGGCGTGGAGGCTTGAAGGATTGGCATGCGGACCGTCCTTGGCATCATCGTCATGCGGGCTGACTGCGGCTCATCCAACGCTTGGCAGTGTGTGACGCGTGCCCATGATTATCACGGAATTTCGATTGGCCACAAGCAATTCTTTCGCGCCCCATGGATTTGGGTTCGCGTCGACAAGTGACCAGGCCAGAACCGCAACGGCAGTGTCGCTGCGGCGACCATGGCGTTTAGCCGCCAGCCGCGACATTGCTTGCGCTCAACAAAAAAACCCCGCCGAAGCGGGGTTTCTCGTGCAACTCGACACAGCGAAAATCAGAAGCTGTAGCGGCCGGAAATACCGAACAGATTCACGTCGCTGCTGAACTCGCCGAACAGCGAATGACGGCTCGAATCGTTGATGCCGATTTTCGGCGCATCCGGCTCGATGCGGGTATACGCCGCGTTGATCTCGATCTGTTCGCTCATGTTCCAGGTCAGGCCGAACGAATACCAGCGGCGGTCTTCATCGGGCAGACGCGGGGTGCGCGTGGCGAACGTGGTCGGCGTTTCGTCGTAGGCATAACCTGCGCGGAGCGTGAACGCTTCGGACAGCTTGTACTCTGCGCCGACCGACCAGAAGCGGGTGTCGTCCCAGCTGAAGTCTTCGACCGAATCGGGATCCGGATTGGCGAATTCGATGCGGATTTCTTTCAGCGAATGCCAGTCGGTCTGGGCGAAATCGCCCATGAACGTGAGCTGGTCGTTGAACTGGTACGACAGACTGACCGAGGTGACGCTCGGCGTGGTCAACTTGGCGAGCGCTTTGCCGTCGTTGAACAACGCGCTGCGGCCGATGCCGTTGAATACGGTGCGGGCATTGCCCGGCACGGTCCAGTCGGCCTTGCCGCTGAGCTCATGGTCGATTTCGGAACGGTGCGACACGCCGATGGCCAGCTTGTCGGTCGGGCGGAAATTCATGCCGACGATGTAGCCGATGCCGGTGTCGTCGCCGGTGATGACCGCTTCACCGTCTGCCGATTGCGGGGCGAAGCCCGGAACCGAGTTGAACGCCAGCAGCGAGCCGAAATCGACAGCCTTCGACAGCTCGGCTTCGGCGCGCTCGTACACGAGACCCGCACCGACCGAGAAACGGTCCGGCACGATTTCATACGCGGCGGAGAGGGTCAGGTCGACGGTCTTGAGATCGGAGGTGAGCGCCTGATAGCGACCGACCCAACCTCTGTCCCATTCGGTCTTCAAGCCGATCGGCGCGCTGATCATGGCGCCGACCGCGAGGCCGTTGTCGAACTTGTGGATGATCGACATCGCCGGAATCGGAGTCGGTTTGCCGGCATTGCCGCCGTCTCCGCCGGTGAGTGGACGTGCCAGCGGCGTGCCGGTACCGGCAAAACCGCCACCATCGAAGCTGGCGTTGAGGTCGACGACCGTGATGTCGGACTGGATCGTGGTGCCCTCGAACGAGGTCATGGTCGCCGGGTTGTTGACGACGACCGATGCGTCGCCGGTGGCGACGCCGGAACCGGCGAACGCGCGGCCCATGGCTTTGACGCTGTTTTCTTTGAGCTGGAAGCCAGAGGCCTGCGCCTGGCCGACAGCCAGTGCGCCGGCGATGCCCAGCGCGAGCGCGGTCATCTGGATGAAACGATTCTGGGTTTGCATTGTGCTTGCGTCTCCGTGGACAGGATGATGATCTGCGTCGCGCGACCAGGCCTGTATCCCTGCCCGTGCCGCTCCTGCCGGAAGCCCCCTCCCGACGTACGACGCCGTACGCACTATACCTTGCCTGTTAACCCAAAGCTAACAACCCCCTTTTTTGTGGGAACCCATGCTTTCATGGGCATTCCCCACGATTTCCGCGATCGTCAGACACCATGTTCGTTCAGCTTCCGACCCGTCAGAAATCCGGCCTGCGCTGGGCCACCCCGCTGGTCTTCGCTGCATTGTGGCTGGCCTATCTGTGGGCCAGCACCCGACCGGATGCGACCCAGCGCGCGCTGCTGCAGGAATGGGGCGCGCTGACCGGCGGGCCGGCGGCATTCGACACCTGGCGCGCGCTGTGGACGGATCAGCGCTGGCTGCGATTGTTCACCGCCATGTTCCTGCACGCGGACTGGGCGCATCTGCTGGGCAACCTCGTCTTCCTGCTGATCTTCGGGCTGCCGGCGGAACGCACGATGGGCCCGTGGCGCTTCCTGGCGCTGTTCCTGCTGGGCGGGACCATCGCCAATCTGGCCGCCGTGTTCATGATCGGCACGCCCGAGCGTCTGATCATCGGCGCAAGCGGCGCGGTGTCGGCGGTGATCGGCGCCTATCTGGCGCTGTTCCCGCGCGCCAAGCTCGGCGTGGTCGTACCGCTGGGCCTGTTCCTCGAATTCATCCGCGCGCCGGCGTCGCTGCTGATCGGCGTCTGGGCGATCCTGCAGGTAGTGTTCGCCTACATCGGCCCCGCCTTCGGTGCGGTGGCCTGGAGCGCGCACATCGCCGGTTTTCTGTTCGGGGTGCTGTTCGCGCTGGTCGCGCGCGCTGCGATCGCGCGCCGGTTGCGCCACAGCCGCGGTTACTGAGCCGATACGACCGATGGCCGGTCGCGCCGGTGGCGACGACGGAAGCCGGGCCCGGCGATACGCTTCCCGCGCACTGCCGGGCCCATCCCGCGATCAGAGACTTACCCGTTTGCGGTTGTCCAAAGACACACGATCGATGAGTTTGTTGTAGGGATCGAATCCCGCTTCGTAAGGCTCCGCATCGACCACGACCGTGAGCTTCGGCTGTCCGGCGGTGATGCGATGCCGCTTGAGATACAGCACCTTCTCGTCGGCCTCCTCTCCGGACGGGCCGCGCGCGAACACGCCGACCTCGATCCAATCGTCGAGTTTGCCCGGCGTCTCCTTGCCCTTGCCGTCGGCGTAGAGCTTGGCCGCACGCAGATCGAGCACGACATCGTACTTGCCGTCGGCGCGCTTCTTCGCGGTCGCTGTTTCGACCCGGTTGTCGTAAAAGCTGATCTTCTCGAACAGATCCGCGATCAGGGACGCATGCTGCGGTCCCGCTTCGGCGCGGATGTAGTCGAGCAGTTCGACCGATGTCGCGTAAGGCGGCAGCTGGTAGCCCTTGTCCTGCAGGAATTTCTTCAGGGCGCGATTCAAGGCGTCTTCGCCGATCTCGTCGCGCAGCCGGTAGAACACCAGCGATGCCTTGCGGTAGTGGATGTAGGGCTGGTTTTCGACGCGATACAGCGGCAGTTCCTCGACGATCTCCCCGCCGCGATCGGAAAGATACCGGTCCAGTTCGTACTTCAGGAACTGTCGCATCTTGCTCCGGCCGTAGGCTTTCTCCATCACCATCAAGGCAGAGTATTGCGACAGCGATTCCGACAGCACCGTCGCACCCTGCATGTTGGCGCCGATCACTTGGTGCGCCCACCACTGGTGCGCGATCTCATGCGCGGTGATGTAGTACACGTAGTCGACCGCATCCTTGCCGCGCAGATCGGCGATGAAGCCGACGGACTCCGAATACGGAATGGTATTGGCGAAGCTCTGCGCGAAATCCTCGTAACCCGGAAATTCGATGATGCGCACCTGGCGGTGCTGGTATGGCGTGAAATTCGCCTCGTAGTACGCCAGGGACTTCTGTACGGACTCGATCATCCTGTCGACGTTGTACGGATGCTTGGCATCGTAGTAGACCTCGATCGGGATGTCCTTGTATTTGCCCTTCTTCACCTGCCAGCGCGCGGACAGATAAGAGTAGAAGTTCAGCATCGGTCGGTCCATCGCATAGCTGAAGCAGCGGCGGCCGTCGCGGACGAATTCCTTCTGCAGGTAGCCGGGCGAAAGCGCGATCTGGTCCGGCGCGGTGCAGATGGTGGTCTTGAAATCGATCCAGTCCGCATCATCGGTGAGATAGGTATTGGCGCGCGCCGCCTGGTCCTCCAGCTTCGGCATGCGCCGAGGCTCGCCGAGCTTGCGCTTGCGTCGTTCATTGCGGTCCTGGATTTCGGCATTGTCGTTGTAGCCGAACGACGGGAAGACCTGGCTGTTGAAGAACGTTCCGTTGTCGACGATCCGGAATTGCGCAGTGTCGTTGGTGATGCCATTCGGCGCCAGCTCGACCTTGAACGAAATGATGCGCTCAGCACCGGGCAGCAGCGGTTCTTTCAGCTTGTAGATACGGTAGCCGAGCGCTTCGTCGTGCTTGATCAACGACGCGCCTCCCATGTCGATGCTGACCAGGGACTTGTCATCGTTCATGCCGATATGCAGGTCGGTGATCGGCTTCGTGTACGGATTACGCACACGATAGGTGCCACGGGCGCGCATGACCTGGATCTTGGGACGCAGATCCACTTCGATTTCTGTCGCCAGGATCTTCGGCTGCGGCAGGTCCTTGTACTGCTTGTATTCGCGTTCGTACCTGGCCTGCAGATCGAGGATTTGGTCCGGAGACAGATACTCGTTGCGGATGTTGGTGTTCCAGAACAGATAGCCGCCGATGACGACGAACGCCAGCGCCGACAGTGCGGTCGCGATGCCCAGAGGACCGGTCAAACGCCGGCGCGCAAGACGCAGGCGTTCGCGCATGCTGCCGCTCACGCCACGCACCCAAAGCGCTGCGGACAGCAGCAACAGCAACAGCAGGAACACGCCCCAGTACGCCTGGAACCACAGCTGTCCCTGCAGGAAATGACCGTAGCCGTTCATGTCGGAATACGGCGCATTCGGCGCGCTGGCGTAGTTGTACAGATTGTGGGTGTAGTCCAGCGTACCCAGCACGATCTGTCCGATCAGCACCAGCACCAACAGCGCGTAGCCGATGTATTTGTTGTTGGTGAACACCTGCAGACACAGCGCCAGTCCGCCCATCAGCACGAAGACGAGGCTGTTGAGCATCAGCGTCTGCGCATAGACCGCCAGTTCGAGCTGGGTATGACCTTTGCCCAGTTGGATCAGTATCGCGACGATGCCGCCGAGCATTTGGAAGCAGGCGATAACCGCAACGAGCGCGCCGAATTTCGCCGTCAGCGGTACCCAGTTCGGCACCGGCATGGCGTCGGTGACCTCATGGATCTTGACGCTGCGTTCCTTGGCGACCAGTTCGCCGGCGTAGAACAGCACGATGATGATCAACACGAAGCTGTAGGCCCCCTGCAGCGCCTGCAATATCTGCGAGGTCACCGGATGGATCGGTGTGTCGTACATGCTTTCCGCGAAGATCGCTGCGGGAATGAAATTCGCCAATGCGAACAGCAGCATCACGACGAACGGAATCCCACGCAGAACCCCCAGCGTGTCGAATCGCAGTTGACGCAGGAATTGCGCGATACCGGTGGCCGGGCCGAAGGACGGCAACGCTTTCGACAGCGCTCTGGCGGAAGCCGCAGGCGCGAGCACACCTGAATCCTTGTTCGCCGGTGTGGCTTTCGCACGGCGCCAACCGCGCGCGGTGCCGCTGCGCTCGGTCTTGAACAGTGCGAAACACGCCGCGAACAGTGTCAACGCGACCCCCAGCCAGAGCGCGCGATTGGCGAGGATGTAGCCCGTGATCACCGGCAATTGGGTGTTGCGCTGTTCCGCTGCCCAATAGCGGATCGTGCGACCGAAGGCGCGCATCCCCAATGGCTCGGCCAGCGTGGCGATCCAGACGTTGTCGAGGTCGCGCAGCAGGACCGCAGTCACGCCGGAAAGAATGAAGAAGCCGAGCACGCCGATATACACCCACAGGATGCTGCGGGTGACGATGGCCAGCAGCGACAGCAGCGCTGCGGTGAACAGCAGATTGGGAAGCACGATGACCACGAATGCCCATGCGTACGGGTACAGCGTCACCGGCCCCAGCCGCTCGGCGTCGATCCAAGGCATGAACTGGGCGATGAAGATGCCGAAGCCGATCAACGCATAGACCAGCAGACAGCCGAGCACCGCTGCAGCGATCCGGCCGGCGACGTAATCGCGACGTTTGATCGGACTGGCGAAGATCAGTTCTGCGGTGCCCTGCTCGAAATCGCGCAGCAGCGCGCCGTTGATCGACATCGCGATGAACAGCATGCCGATCAGGGTGAAGATGCCCAGGAACTGGACAACGATCATCGGCGCGTTGCGGTGGACATTGCCGATGCCGCCGCCGAGCTGGATCACGTCGGTCGCGGCCGCGCCGAACGCGAGCGCGGCGAACAGCGCACCCATCATCCACAGCAACGGTGAGCGCAGCTGCTGGCGCAGCTCGAATCTGAAGAACTCGAACATGGCGGGATCCTCAGGCGGCTTTTGCGTGCTGGCGCAGACGCTGGAAATACACGTCCTCAAGGTCGGGGGCGACCTGTTCGAAACCCTCTTCCGGACGGTCTGCACTGAAGACATGGATCACCGGATTGCCGGCGACCAGACGCGTCGAAAGCAGCGTGAAACCCGCCTCGTAACGCTTGAGATCGGCCTTCTGGACCTGCTTGCGCCAGACCTGGCTTTCGAGCGCGGAAATGGCATCCATCGGCCGACCGGTCAGCAATACCTTGCCCTTGTTCATGATCGCCATGGTCGGACACAGGTCGGTCACATCCTCGACGATATGCGTCGACAGGATCACCGCGACGTTCTCGCCGATCTCGGCGAGCAGATTCAGGAAACGATTGCGCTCTTCCGGATCGAGCCCTGCCGTTGGCTCATCGACGATCACAAGTCGGGGGTTGCCGAGCAACGCCTGGGCGATGCCGAAGCGCTGGCGCATGCCGCCGGAAAAACCGCCGAGCTTGCGCTTGCGCACATCCCACAGATTCACCTGCTGCAGCAGACCGTCGACGATTTCGCGCCGCTGCTTGCGATCGGTCAGGCCTTTGAGCACGGCGAAGTGTTCCAGCAGATCCAGCGCGCTGACTTTCGGATACACGCCGAAATCCTGCGGCAGATAGCCCAACTGCCTGCGCACCGCATCCTTGTCGCGCAACACGTCGATGCTGCCGCCCTTGCCGTCCTCAAGCGTCGCGGTGCCGCTGTCGGCTTCCTGCAGCGTGGCGAGCGTGCGCATCAGCGAGGATTTGCCGGCGCCGTTCGGACCGAGCAGACCGAACATGCCGCGCGGAATATCGAGCGTCACCGCATCGAGTGCGCGCACGCCGTTGGCGTAGGTTTTGCTGAGGTCGCGGATGGCGAGCATGGATGAAAGTCCCCGGATACGGGGCCCGCGATGGCGGGCCGACCGTGGTCATCCTAGGGACATGATCGGCAATGCGGACGGGCCGATAGTCACTCATGACCTTTGGCCCAGCAGGGTGCAGCGGACGACTTCGGTGCGCTTGCGCGCGCGATGTCAGCGCCGATCGGTGGCGACCGGCAGACTCGCGACCTGTTTTTTCAATACGACCAGCGCCGCCGCGATCGGCGCATCGCCTTCCAGCACATCGCCGATGCCGACGCCTGAAGTTTCCTGCTCGCCGCGCAGATGTCCCGGCAACGCCGCTTCGGAAATGATGTTGCCATTCTGCGTCGACTTGACCGCACCGTCGGGCTTGAGCACGACATCCGGATCGATGCCGCGCGCCTGGATCGATTTGCCGCTGGGCGTGTAGTAACGCGCGGTGGTGAGTTTGACCGCGTCGCCATTGTCCAGCGGCAACAAGGTCTGTACCGAGCCTTTGCCGAACGTGCGGCTGCCCACGACCTGCGCGCGCTTGTTGTCGCGCAACGCAGCGGCCAGCACTTCGGATGCGCTGGCCGAACCGGCATCCACCAGCACCACCAGCGGTGCGCCGCGCATGCGGTCGCCCGGCGTCGCGTTGAAGGTCGCATCGGCCACCGGATTGCGGCCACGGGTGCTGACGATGCCGCCCTTCTCCAGCAGGTCGTCGGCGATCTGCACGGCGGACGTCAACAGACCGCCCGGGTTGCTGCGCAGATCCAGCACCAGTCCGCGCAGGCTTTTGCCCACACCGGTCTGCGCCTGCAGCTTGTCGATCTGCTGTTCGAAATCGGTGGCGGTGTCGGCCTGGAACGCGCTGATCCGCAGATACGCGTAGCCCGGTTCCAGCATCCGGCTGCGGACGCTGCTGATGCGGATGGTTTCGCGCTGCACGGTGATGTCGAGCGGCTTCTTCGCGCCTTCGCGCTGCACGGTGAGCGTGGTCTTGCTGCCCGGTTCGCCGCGCAGCGGATTGTTGTCGATCTGTTCGGGCGTGAGCGTTCTGCCGTCGATCGCGATGATGATGTCGCCCGGCTTGACGCCCGCGCGCGCTGCCGGGGTGTCGTCGATCGGCGCGATCACGAGGATGGTGCCGTCCGGCTGCTGCTGCACTTCCACGCCGATGCCGTCGTAGGCGCCGCTGGTGTCTTCGTCGAAGGCCTCGGCATCGCTGCGCACGAGATAGGCGCTGTGCGGATCGAGATCCAGCAGCAGGCCGCGGATCGCCGACTGCATCAGCTTGCGGTCCTCCACCGGTTCGACGTATGCGTATTTCACCGCGTTGAAGACGCTGACATAGCGACGGATCTCTTCCAGCGGCACTTTGCTGGCTTCGCTCTCGTCGGTTTTCTTCGATGCTGCGGAGTCGGCGGGTTTAACCTCCGGCTTGACCTCCGGCTTGACCTCCGGCTTGACCTCCGGCTTGACCTCCGGCTTGACCTCGGGCTTGACCTCCGGCTTGTTCTCCGGCTTGTTCTCTTGGGCCATGGCCAACGGCGCGCACAGCGCGAACGCGAGCAGACCCGGCAGACAGCGGCTGCGCAAGGAAGACGGGGACGACGGAAGCAAGGGCATCGAATACTCCAACCAAAGAAATCCAAGGTTCCGACCGCAAAGGCCACGACAGGTTCATTGCGCGGACGTATGGCCTAACGTAACGGCTTATTGGCGCCGGAGCCAGCTGCCGGGATCGACGGGTTGGCCGTTGCGGCGCAGCTCGAAATACAGCGCAGGTTGTTCCAGACCACCGGAATTGCCGACCCGCGCCACCGCGTCGCCGCGTTTGACCGTGGCGCCGACGTCCTTGAGCAGCGACTCGTTGTGCGCGTACAGGCTGAGATAGCCGTTGCCGTGATCGAGGATCACGATCAGACCGTAGCCGGTCATCCATTCGGCGAACACCACGTTGCCGTCGGCCACCGCACGCACGGGGGTGCCGAGGCCGGCGGCGATCAGCAGGCCGCTGCTGGCGCGGCCGTCGGGCATGCGCCCGCCGAAGCCGGCGACGAGGTTGCCCGACAGCGGCCAGCCGAAGCCGC
>JAFLDZ010000034.1 GCA_017302135.1 Lysobacterales bacterium
ATCTACGAAGAGTTCAAGGGCACCGGCAACTCCGAAATCCACCTCGACCGCCGCATCACCGAGAAACGCGTCTACCCCGCGATCAACATCAACCAGTCCGGCACCCGCCGCGAAGACCTGCTGATCGAACCGGACCTGCTGCAGAAGATCTGGATCCTCCGCAAACTCCTGCACGGCATGGACGAAATCGCCGCGATGGAATTCATGCTGGACAAGATGAAGAGCACCAAGTCCAACGACGAGTTCTTTTCTTCTATGAAACGGTGAGTTGGGTTAAAACCCGCCACACGGTGTCAACAAAACGCCCCGCAATGCGGGGCGTTTTGTTTGGCGAGTAGGTTGCGACCGCCGTCGAACCTAAGCCGACTGTAGGGTGGGCATTTTGCCCACCATTGCAATGTGTCAGATACGGTCAGCAATTATCGAAGCCGCGTGGATGACCGCTATGGCTGCGCGCTTTCAAGCTTCACGTGGTGGGCATAAAGCCCACTCTACGGCTCTCAATTAAGGGCAACAACATCTGCATAAATCTGTCTAAGATGCATGTCAGACATATCGAGAATTGGTTCGTACATGAACGAATTCAGGTGAATGTTCTCTGGGGTCATGAGCGCTACACGCCGAAGCACATCAACTTCATTGCGGGCTGTTCCGGAAACCTCTATAAACCGCTTTAAAAGTACTGCCGTTTGATTGGAGGAAATTGAATTTACGAACGCGGAGTCATCAATGCTTTTGATCATAAATCGTTCAGCAGCAACACGTATCGCTATGGCGAGAACGACTTTGTTGGCAAAGTTGATACCATCTGGTGCTGTTAGACATTTTCTTGCTTCTTCTTCAATCAGATCAATAACCGAACGCTGAGCATCGATTGAACTACCAGTGGTCGAAAAAAGCCCATTATAGATGGCATCTAGATCAGACACTTTGATACTTGATGAGTCAGACTTCCAGTGAAGTAGCGAAGTCAGTTTTAAAAAATCGGAGTCAGTCTCTCCGCGAGTGTACTCAATCAAATTTCGCATGAACGAAATGCAGGCAATCTTTTTCAGTGGGTCATTAAAATACGCACCCTTCCAGTCCTTGGTAAATACGTTCTTTATTCCGGCGGCTGGTTCAAACGCGACGCCAGCGCCATTCTTCGACACCATTAAACAGTTGCCGTATCCGACAAACCTGCTTTCGACCGTTCTGTAGAAATCGAAATTATGAGTGAGGAGGATTTGTTTGAAGTGTTGCTCATCTGCTATGTCCATCAGATATTGAATAATCGCGTATTTATTCTTGTAATCAAAAGAGTCCGCGATGTCATCGACGACGATTAATGTTTCTTGGCTATCCTTCTTGCGCGCTTCGATCTCGAACAGAATGCTAAGAACATATAGCGCCTTCTTCTCGCCGGTGCTCAAAGCCTGCAGTAGTGACGCACGGTCAATCGACACCTGCTCTGTTCCGTCATCAAAAACAAAACTTAAACTCAGCATATCCTGAAGCCCGAGTATTACATCAACTCGGTTTGAGGCTTCCAGTTTAAATGGGACGAAGAAGCGGCTGTTGAAGATTTCGATTACTTCTTCCCATTGCGTTCTTTCATTGTTGGCATGCTCTTTTATTTCCTTGCTGCGCGCCTCTGCGGCATGATGTTTTTCCAGCAAATCCTTATAGAGCGGATACGCGCTTTCGACATATGCCTTCCAAACTTCCTGCCGGAAGTCAGCCATATTGGCGAACTTTGTAAGCAGTTCCTCATGATCAAGGAGGTAAGTCTCAAATTCGCGTACGGTTACGTTTTTCTGTATTAGTTTTTCGATTTCAGAAAACTTTTTGCGAAGTTCTTTATCGTTTGTAATCGCCTCCTTTTCCTTTGCAATTAGGTCCTCTAGTTCTTTTTGAGTTGTAATTTCCATCTTCTCGCCAGCATTCAAATTAACTGAATGCTTAGCAGCAAAAAAACCGTTGTCAGCAAGCTGTTTTGCTATCTGAGCAGCGTTGTAATAAGTGAACACGCCTTTCTTAAAATAGGTCGATCCCGCCAGAAGTTCATTGTACTTTTTTATGAAATCATCAATTGCGGTTTTGAAGTCCTTGGTATCAATGAAGCTCAGTACTTTTTCGTCAAAGATAACATCGTATGGGACGTCTTTTAATAGGGCATCTGGGCGATCTTCCACCTCATCCTTGATACGATTGAGAGCAACGTAAAATTTATTGTCATTTGCTGTGAAGGCTAGAGACAATTCCTTCTCGATATTTCTTTTTGATCTTGACTGCCCGCGTAAAGCTTTAATGAACGCATCTTTCGCGAGGTCTATCTCCTTGTGCAGCGCCTCATATTCCTTTCGCAGCACAGAGTTGACTAAAAGCGTTGATGTTTTTGTCGTATGCCCCATCTCTTCGTCGTATGGGCGGACGACAAGCACGTTGGCATTAGAAAGTTCGGCACCAGCCTCATCCTTGATGTCACGCTTTGTGGCGCGTGAGGGAAAGATTCGGTCTCTTGAAACAGCGCCTATAGCAATGTCTTGGAAGGTCTGCGCCAACGATGTCTTCATTGACCCGTTGGGTGCGTATATTGCAATGGCATTCTTCTTTGAGAAGTCCAGAGTTGCCTCCAGTTTTCGAATACCGTAGCAGTTCTCCAGGTCAATGTTTAACGTTCTCAAGTTTGCATTCCCTTCTAGGAAAAACTGATTATTGCGTAACCCAGTATCAGTGGGTGAGATTAACCCGTAAGACGGGTTTCGTAGGGCGGGTCTTGTACCCGCCATCAACGAAGCCGCAAGTCGCAACCCTCCTGTAGTGGTCGAGAATCGGTCGGACTTCGTGATGCGAATCGGGGGCCGTACAGGGGATCAGAGTCGACCTGCTGATGCTTCGCTTCTTCACCCACTACGGCTGCTCCACCATTGCCCTTTCGTTCGCCCCTCACCCGCCCTGTCGGGCACCCTCTCCCCGCAGGCGGGGAGAGGGGCAGGTTCAATCGAGAGCAGGTTGTTTTGTCCTTCTCCCCACACGAGGGGAGTAAGGCGCCCGAAGGGCGGATGAGGGGCGCTTTTACGCAGCAGACGCACAAAACGGCGTGCTTGAGCACATGCCCTATGACGAACGAATGGATTCATAGGGTGCGCCAAGGCAGCACCCTATGCGCGGCGATAGAAATAGACAATCGAAACGAGCCACATCGCCCCAACCCATCAATCCCCATCCGGCGCCACCGGCGCATACCCCGCCGGAACATCGCTGCTCAGCAGCCCCGGTGCAATCGGCCGGTCGAATTCGAACCGGTAGTCGATCTCCAATCCTCCACCGCCCAACTGGCGCATCGCGAGGGGCAGGCCTTCGTCGTCGGCCCAGAGTTCCATCGTGGTGCCGCCGGCCTGCAGGGTCCAGCCGCGTGCGGAGCGGCCGTCGATGATGCGAGTGTCGGGGAGCGGTGTGGCCTGGCCTTTGAAATTGCGCACGTCGTTCAACCACGAGAGTCCGTCGTCGGCGACCGGTTCGTTTTTCGGAATGGCCGCGATCATCGCCTGCCGCGAGTCGTGCAGCAGCGTCAGCAATCGTCCGCGCGGCGCATCGACGATCACGCTGAGTTGATCGCCCACGTCGGTGCGCACCACGCCGCGTGCGTCGACAACGGTGTGCGAGGTCTGCAGCGGTTGGCCGCCGAAGCGCTGGGTGATGGTCATCGACAGCGTGTCGAAATGGCGGAAGTGCGCCTGCACCGCTGCGAACGCATCGCCGCCGCCGGACAGCATCGGCATGGCGATGAGCGCGGCGATCGCGAGCACGGCGGTCGCGGTGACCGCCCACCACGCGCGGGCCGGTGCACGCACGGGTTTGCGTTGCTGCTGCAGCCGCGCGGTCAGTCGCGCCTGCGCACTGTCGATCGCGCCGTCCGGTACCGCATCGGTGCTGCGTACGTGCGCAGCGAGCGTCGCGGAGAGTTCGTTTTCGTGATGGCGGCTCATGGCGTGGTCTCCATGGTGGCGTCGCCGAGTTGGGCTTCGAGCCGGCGGCGCGCGCGGTGCAGGGTGACGTTGACGTTGTTCTCGGTCATCGACAGCGCCTGTGCGATCTCGCCGATGTCCAGACTCTGCAGATAGCGCAGGCCGAAGCACTGCGCTTCGCGGCGCGGCAGTTGTGCCAGCGCGCTACGCAGCCGCTGCGCCTGTTCGCGGGCCAGGCCGGTGTCTTCAGCGGATGGCGCTTCGGTGGGTGCATGCATCTGCCACAGCGGGAGCAGGCGCCACCAGCGGCGCTGACGGCGCAGGACATCTATCGCTGCGCGCGCGGCTGATGCGCTGAGATAGGCCGGCCAGGACTTCACCGCGTCCGGCCATGCGTCTGTCGAACGCGCTTCGATCAGCCGCAGGAACACCTCCTGCTGCACGTCCTCGGCCAGCGAGGCGTCGCCGAGCACGCGGTACGCGGCCTTGAACACCAGCGGGCCGTATTGGCGCGCCAGGGCCTCGGGGTCATCGGACGCTGTGGATTCGGCCACCAGCGGGCTCCTGCAAAGTGTGGGCAAGCATGACATCGTGGGATTCTGCGGGGAGGGTTTACCCCTGATGACGCGCCGGGACGCGGGTTCTTACATCCGGAAATGCAAAGAATCGCAGGCATGACGATGTAAGTTCGCGCCTTCCCGGCCGTCATGCGCAGTGAACCTCACAGGAAACCGCCATGACCATGCCTCCACCGAATCCGTCGTTGCGCCGCCATGCACTGCGTTTGCTCTGCGCCGCCGCGCTGACCGCCGCCGCCGTGTCGCCTGTTGCCGCACGCGTACCGAGTGAAGCAGCGCTCGACGCCGAGGTCGCGCGCGCCATGACCGCCACGCAATCGCGTGGCCTGGCCATCGCGATCATCGACAAGGGCCGCGTGGTGCGCGTGCGCAGCTACGGCGCGCGCAACGCGGCCGGGGCGCCGCTGCAGACCGACACCATCATGTACGGCGCGTCGCTGACCAAGTCGGCGTTCGCATACATGGTGATGCAGCTGGTCGAAGAGGGCCGACTGGATCTGGATCGACCGCTTGCCGGCTATCTCGAACGACCACTGCCCGAATACCCGACGGAAGGGAAATACGCGCCGTGGTCCGATCTCGCTGGCGATGAACGCTGGCGGTCGATCACCGCGCGCCATGCCTTGACCCACAGCGTCGGCTTCGCGAATTTCGCCTTCGTCGAACCCGACGGCAAACTGCGCTTCCATTTCGATCCCGGCGCGCGCTACGCGTATTCGGGCGAAGGCATGATCCTGCTGCAGTTCGTGATCGAACGCGGATTGGGGTTGGATGTCGGCGTCGAAATGCAGCGGCGGGTGTTCGACCGCTTCGGGATGAAGAACACCAGCATGATCTGGCGTCCGGACTTCGCGACGAATCTAGCCGACGGCTGGCGCGCGGATGGTTCGGCGGAACCGCACGACGAACGCAGCAAGGTGCGCGCGGCGGGTTCGATGGACACCACCATCGACGATATCGCGAAATTCGCGGCAGGCTATGTGCGCGGCGAAGGCATCGGCAAGCAGGCACGAACCGAACTGACCAAGCCGCAGCTGCCGATCACGACCGCCTCGCAGTTTCCGTCGCTGCAGCCTGAGCTTCCCGTCGATCAGCGCAGCAAGGATCTCGCCGCCGGTCTTGGCGTGATCGCGTTTCGCGGCCCGCAGGGCGCAGGCTTCATGAAAGGCGGCCACAACGATTCCACCGGCAACACCCTGGTCTGCATCGAACGCGGGCAGCGCTGCGTGGTGATTCTGGCGAACGATGTCCGCGCCGAAGCGGCGTTTCCGCGACTGGTGGAATTCGTGCTCGGCAAGACCGGCGCGCCGTGGCGCTGGGAATATGGCGACATGACGTTCTGGGAGGGTCAGCCAGCGACGCACTGACGACCTTCTCGCAGGCTCCTCTTTCATCCGGTGTTCTGAGATTATGGCCGGGTCGTTTGAACCCGCCGCCCGCTCCGCGCAACCGCGCGAGCACCCAGGAGAACTCCGCATGTTCGGTGTCCGCTACGTCAAATCCTCGCCCAGCCATTACCTGATGCAGTTCCAGAACGGCAAGGTCGTGCGCGAGGGCACAGGCCTGGCGTTCTTCTACTTCGCGCCGAAGTCCACGCTGGTGAGCGTGCCGCTGAATGCGGTCGACATCCCTTTCATGTTCGAAGAGACCACCCGCGATTTCCAGGCGGTAACGCTGCAGGGGCAGGTGGGGTAGCGCATCGTGCAGCCGAAGACGCTGGCCGAGCAGCAGAACTTCGTGCTGCTGCCGAACGGGGCTTACGCATCGGAAGATCCGGAGCGCTTGCCGATCCGGGTGTTGAACGCGGTGAAGGCGCAGTTCCGCGCGCTGCTGCAGGAAGCCGATCTGCGCGAGGTGCTGCACGGTACCGAGCAGCTGTCGAAGACCGCGCGGCAGGGTCTGGCGGCGGCGCCGAGCCTGATCGCGCTGGGCATCGAGATCGTCGATCTGGCGCTGCTCGCAGCGAAGCCCACGCCGGAAACCTCGCGTGCGCTGGAAGCGCCGATGCGCGAGGAAATCCTCAAGCAGGCGGACGATGCGACCTACGCGCGACGCAACGCGGCGATCGCGCAGGAACAGATGATCAAGGAAAGCGAATTGCGCAGCGAGCTGGTGATCGAGCAGAAGAAACGCCAGGTGCGCGAAACCGAAGTCGAATCCGAGCGCGTGATCCTTGAAAAGCGACAGGAGATCCAGACCCAGGAACTGGCCGGCAACGTGCGCCTGGAAGAACAGAACGCCGAACTGGTGCGGCTGCAGTCGGACAACCGCAAGCGCGAAGCCGAAGTGCGCGCGTATGCGGTGCAGACGCTGGTGGAAGCGATGAAGAGTCTCGATCCGCGCGCGCAGCAGGCGCTGCTGCTGGGGCAGGCCAGTCCGGAAACATTATTGGCGCTCGGGTTCCAGAACATCGCCGACAACGCCGCGAAGATCGGCGAGTTCAATTTCTCGCCCGACCTGCTGCGACAGCTCGCCGGCAAATCGAAATGACCGCAGGCAACGATCAGGACCGGAAAATCGTCCTGATCACGCGACGCACGCGTCTGCAGGAAATGGTGGCGCGCTACAACACCGTCGAGCAGGCGCGCTTTCAGGCCGAACATCTGGGCATGGACTTCGAGGATTTCCTGCTCGAAGACCGCGTCTATCGCACGGCGATCGCGAGCGTCGAGCAGTCGTTGCGCCAGCATGGCCGCGTGCAGCCGTTGGATCGCGGCTTCCTGCCGAATTTCCTGTTTCCGCCGGACTGTACCGTGGTGGTGCTGGGGCAGGACGGTCTGGTCGCGAACACGCTGAAATATCTCGGCGAACAGTCGGTGATCGCGATCAACCCGGACCCGAAGCGCTTCGACGGCGTGCTGCTGCCGTTCAAACCGGAAGAACTGCCCACACTCCTGCCGGAGATCTGGCGTGGCCGTCGTACGATCCGCGAGATCACGATGGCGCGCGCGCGGCTGACCGATGGACAGGAGCTGTTGGCGGTCAACGATTTCTTCATCGGCGCGCGCAGTCATGTTTCCGCGCGCTACGAACTGCAGCTCGGCGAACGCGCGGAACGGCAATCGTCGAGCGGCGTGATCGTGTCCACAGGTCTCGGTTCGACGGGTTGGTTGCGCAGCGTGCTCACCGGCGCCACCGCGATGTCCGGCGGCAAACCGTCGAAGCGCGCGCAGTCGCTGCGCAAGGACGGTTTCGCATGGGACGCGCGGCAACTCGTGTTCAGCGTGCGCGAACCGTTTCCGAGCCGCTGGAGCCAAGCGGAACTGGTGTTCGGCGACATCGACGCATCCACGCCGCTGCGCATCCGCTCGCTGATGCCCGATGGCGGCGTGATCTTCAGCGACGGCATCGAGGCCGATGGCCTGGACTTCCGTTCCGGCATGGAAGCGGTGATCGATCTCGCCGACAAGCGTGGGCGGTTGTTGCAGTAGTGAGCGATGGCAAGTTCTGACGTTGCGCATTCCCGCGATGCGCCTGCAGCCCCCGCCTCCGACGCAGAACGTCACTACTCCGGCGATAGTGCAGCGGCAGAACCCAGGGCTTGATACCGAGAAAGCGCTGGTTCGACTCGAGCCGGGAGCAATAGGACACCCACATTTAACGTAAGCAAACAACAGGACACCCACATTTCAGGATAGAGGGTCCAGAGCACCGGGATAGACATGGGTCACAGAACACCCATATTTCAGACTTTACCTACACGAGTCTGCGATCTGTCCTGACATCCTGCATGCCGGAGATGAGGAATGCTTGACGCATGACTCGTCCCCGTTCGCAGCTTGTGACTCCCGGTGCACAAGGCACCTTTCATTGCGTCCAACGCTGCGTGCGACGGGCATTTCTTTGCGGCATCGACGCTTACACCGGGCAATCATTCGAGCACCGGAAGGACTGGGTCGAGACGCGCATCCGCCTGGTGGGCGAATGCTTTGCGGTGGCGATCCACGCCTACGCGATCATGAGCAATCATCTGCATCTCGTGCTCCAGATCGACCCTGCCTTGGCCGCACAATGGAGTGACGACGAGGTTGCATCGCGCTGGCTGCGTTTGTTTCCTCCGCGTGAACATACCGAGGCAGCTTTCGAGTTCAAACGTCAGCGCCTGCTTGCCGATGCGGATCGGGTCGTGACGATTCGGAGTCGGCTTGCCAACCTGTCCTGGCTCATGCGCTGCCTGGTCGAACCCATCGCGCGCCGTGCGAATCGCGAAGACGACTGCAAGGGGCGGTTCTGGGAAGGGCGATACAAGTGTCAGATGCTCTGCGACGATCGCGCAGTGCTTGCGGCAATGACGTATGTCGATCTGAACCCGATTCGTGGGGGGCTCGCGGATCGACTGGAAACATCCGCGCATACCAGTGCACGTGAGCGCATGACAAAGGCGCGGACCACTCCTTCGACGATGAGCGAATCGTTGAAGCCCGTCGTGGGCGATCTTTGTCCTGCGCTGCCGCTGAGCACCGCCGATTACCTGCAACTCCTGGACTGGACAGGACGCGCCATCGCGCCGGGCAAGCGTGGCCGCATCGCGCATGACGCACCCGCGATCCTGTCGTTGATCGATCGCGATGCGAAGCGATGGACGGCGCGCGTCGAAGGTTTCGGCAGCGGCTGGGCTCGAGCCGCTGGTTCCGCAGATGACCTGATCGCACTTGCACAGCGCATTGGACAGCGATGGCTCAAGGGCATTCGACTGGCGTTGGAACTCGGATAAGCACTGGAACAGCGAGGTGTCGGCCCGAGAGGGACAATGGTCTGTGCGCGATGGATTTTGATTCCGTGAAACCGTGCCGGCCTTCTTACTATATTGGGATGGATGGAGGCGAATTTCCCAAGTTTGCGATGTTGCAGCTGAGATATGTGGAGGTCCTGATCTCTATCCTGATCTCTAACAATGGGTGTCCTGACCTTCCGCTGATCTCTGGAGCAGCGAAGCACTGATGCTGCCGCCTCACTCGCCGCGTGAAGCCGCCGGCAACCCCTCGAACCAAGCACGGTACGGCGTATTCCTGGCCAGGGTGCGGTTGTGGTCGGCATCGCCGGTCCACCATGGCGGGCCGCGTTCGCCGAGCGCGATCTTGACCGCGTCCACTTCCGCGCGCGCGGCGCGTTCGGCCTCGGCATCGCCATTGCGTTTGGCGTGGCCCACCGCCGATCGTGCGCGCATCAGCTCCGATACCAGACGCGCGCGTTCGTGCTCGGGCAGCGCGGGGTTCGAGCGCCGCCAAAGCTTGCCGCGGACGATGAAGTAGCGACCGTCCGGTGTGACCGGGTAGCGCGGCGTGGCGCTGGGCCGCTTGCCGACGATGCGCATCGGATCCTTCATCGCGGCACCCCGGTGATGACCGCGTACAGATATTCGCCGAAGCCCTCGCCGCTGCCGGTGATCTCGAACTGCGCGCCGAACGACCACAGATCGACATTGAATTCGCTTTCGCTGCCGGTGTTGCGCAGGTCGCCCCGCATTACCACGTAATGGTTCGGATACAGCATGTCGTCGTCTTCGCAGTGCACGCGGTCGTACCAACCGCCGAAGCCGCCGTCCAGGTGGTCGCGCCGGCGCAGCCACACGTCCTCCTCGTCGTCGCCGGCCGCGTCGTTGACGATGGCGCTGTCCACCAGCAGGTAGGCCACGCCGCCGGCGTCGACCGCGTCCTGGCCCTTGCGCAGCGCGGACATCTCGCCCTCGAACCAGCACGGATGGTAGTCGGCGCGCAGTTCCAGCACGTCCTCGATCCATTCCTCCAACTCGTACGGCCAGGTGATGCCCTCGATGCCCCTGCCGTCGTCGACATCGTCGGTGACGTTCTCCGCGTCGCGCAAGGTCGCCATGAACATCCAGTCGGCCGCCTCGATCTCGCCCGGCACCACACGGGCACGCAGGTCGGACGCAGCCACGAATTCGCCGCCGCCCGGCTTGTCGAACACGCCGCGCGACAACAGCTGGCCGATACCGCGCACATAGCGCGCCGGACGCCGCCGCGCGAACTCGAACAGCAGCGATGCAGGCCCGCACAGATGGGTCTGCCGCTGGTTCACCAGACCGGGATTGCGGATGCGCGCGCGCAGCTGGCGCACGACCTGGACGCGGTCGACGTGGGTCCATGCGGTGTCGATGGCCTGGTCGATCGCCGCCAGCTCGTTCCCCGCGCCGGAGAAGCGCCGGCAGAGTTCCCATACAGACAGGCCGCCGTCATCCTCGCGGGCGAGCGCCGGCCACGTGCCGCGGCCGACCGAGTCGATCAGGCTCCACGCAGTGCCGTCCAGGCCGTCCAGCGCGCGGCGCACGTCGCGCAGCGAGCGCGTGCTCACTGCAGGCACACCAGGATCGGCACGCGTCCGGTACCCGCGTCCAGGCCGCGCAGCGCCTTGCCCAGCACCGCGCCGGCGGTGCGCGCCGGGTCGGTCGCGGCCATCGCGTGGCCTGGCGTGGGCGAGCTGACCAGCAGGTCGCCGCAGCGGATCGGCCCGTGGCCGGCGTCGACGTTGCACTCGACCTTGCCGATCATCGCCACTGCCGGACGCGGCGCGCCGGGTCGGCGGTCCAGCACGATCGCGGGGCGGAAGCGGCCCGCGCCGGACACCACGCCGGCCACGCGCCGGTCGTAGGCGACGGCGCACGGTGCCAGGCGCTCGTCCTCGTCGATCACCACGACCATGCCGGGCGCGATGTCGGCGTCGATGAAGTCGAATTCTTCCGCGCAGTCGGCGTTGGTCAGCAGGATGTCGCCGCTGTCGCCGTCGAGCCGGATGGTCTCGCGGCCGGACCCATCTCGCACGGCGATCTCGCCCGAATGTCCGGACGCGCCGACGTCGATTCGCGCGCCGTCGCCGTCGATGTCCACCACCGCGCGGCCCGCCGCGTCGCGCACCAGCAGCGCGCCGGCGTTGCCATCGATGCCCACGCGCAGCGTGGCGTCGGCGAAGCGCAGCACCTCGCGACCGACGCCGTCGTGGAAGCGCAGGCTCGCCGGCGCGTCGTGCGCGCCAAGGCGCATTTCGGCTTTCGACGCGTCGATGCGGTAGATCTCACGGGCGCCGCCGTCGACGACCACCAACCCGCCCTCCCGCCCGCGCGCGCCAATCGTGAGCACCGCGTTGCGGCCATCAATGGACACGGCGGCGTGGCCTGCGTCGTCCAGCGCGCGCAGCGTGCCGGGCGCCCCGGCGCGGCCCAGCGTGATCGTGGCGGTTTCGCCGTCCAGTTCGATCGGGCGCTTGTCGTCGTTGGCGAGGCTGCCGTCCGGGGGCACGCCGAGCTTCACCTTGGACAGCCTGCCGTCAAGTTCGATGCCGCGCTTGTAGTGGATCCGCGGCTCGCCAAGTTGCAGGCGCATGTTGAAGCTGCTGATGTTGATGGTTTCGGTGCCGGTGTTGTCGTGCATCATGATCGTGCAGCCGTTGCCGGTGGCGACATCGCCCTTCTGCGCCAACGGCGTGCCGAGCTTGAGCCACAGATTGTTGGATTGCAGAAACGGCAGGCCGCGCGAGTCGATCATCGTCAGCTCCGCGCTGCGCTCGCCGCCGATCGTGATCGAAGCGTCCGGCCCGTCCACCCGCACGCCGGTGTTGCCGTCGGCGTCCTCAGCGCGCAGCACGCGGCCCTCGATCAGCCCGGTGCCACCGCGCAGCGTCACCCGCGCCTGCCCGGTGGGATCGGACAGTTCCAGCGAGCCGCCGCCGAACAACCGCGCTGGCGTCGTCGGCGCCGGATCGGCCCACAGCGCGCCGACGACGCGCCCGCCGGCGGTCACGGTCACGTGACCGTCGAGCGCGCCGCCACCGGCGCGGATCGTCGCCCGATCGGCGTCGAACTGCAGCGTGACGTCGCGCCCCGTTTCGATGGTCTGGGTCTTGCCCGGCATGGTGCATCCTTCTTTGGGAATCGGAATGTGGTCGATAGCTGAGCGGAGCCGCGTCGTTCCTCTTCCAACGCGCGGATGCGCGCTGAGCGGACAGATGGGCAACGTCTTCGCAATCCGCCGGGAGACGTGCGCTTGATTCGCCGACGACAAATTGCGCCTGTTGCGCCGCGTCGACCGTCGACACCGACCAAGCATTGGAACAGCGAGGTGTCGGCCCGACCCGGAGAATGGTCTGCGCGCGATGGATTCTGATTCCGTTAAATCGTGCTGGTCTTCGTCCATTTGGGACGGACGGAGGCGAGCCTGCTTAATTTTCGACTTTTCAGTTGAGATCTGTGGGTGTCCTGATCTTTA
>JAFLDZ010000035.1 GCA_017302135.1 Lysobacterales bacterium
CAGCCGGCCCGCCACGCAGAAACGTCAATGCGGTGCTGGTGCGCACGTCGGCCTGCGCGTAGGCCATCTGTGGGCGGACATGGGCGGGCATCGCGGCAATGGTGGGTGCGAGGTCGGTGGGCACGACTTCGTGCGCACCGGCGCCAACGCCGGGATGCAGTGTGGCCGAGGGCACTGCGCCGACGCGGATTTGCGCGTGCGTGGGTTCTGCGCCGGCAAGATACTGGGCAGTCGCATCCCTGCCGACTTCGCCCATGTGCGGGGCCTGCAGCATGTAGCCGTCGCGCGCCTGGTTCACCGCTGCGCCGTGATGCGGTGCGGCGGCGACGCCTGCGCCGCGCGCGGGTGCGGCCCACTCGGGTTCGGCGAGCGGCGTCATCAGGCTTCTGGCCAGTTGTCGTTCGGCGCCGACATCGGCCGGAGGCAGCGCGGCCGGTGGCAAGGCCAGCGGGGGCGGATTGATGTAACCGCCGCCGTGCGCCATCGATTCGCGGCGAGGCGAGGGCAGCGCCACCTGTGCGAGCGATGCGGGCGACAGCAGTGCGGCGGCATCGAACACGTTCGCTTTCGCATGCTCGCGGCGTTCGTGGATATCGCTGGACAGCGCGCCGGCCGCTGCGGGCGTTCTCAGATTGCCGTTGCCGCCGGGCTGCGCCAATGCCGGAAAGCCGTGGTCCAGCGCGTCGCGCAGTTCGGGTCCGGGCAGGCTGACATGCAGTTGCGAAGAAGCCATGTGCACGGCGGTGGACAGCACGCTGGGCGGCGCTGCGGCTGCGGCCTGATCGCGGAAACCCAGTGCCGATGCACGCAACGCGTCATGCGCAGGCGCCTGGTCGGCATATCCGCGTACCGGGCCTCTGCGGTGCTGATCCTGCGCCAGTGCGCCGGAGTGCGGCGCGAGCGCGACATGCGTGCGCATTTCCGTCAACGCATCGTCGACACCCGGGCGCAGGCCCAGCGCATTGCGCGCTGGCGCGGCGGCGGCAGGCGCGGCGGGTACAGCGACAGGCGGAACGAAGGCCGCGCCTGCGCTCACGGCCGGACCCGGCAGCGGTGGCGCGTGCATCGCTGCGCCCGCACCGAGCGGCGGTGTGGGGATGGCAGGCATGGGCGCATGCGGGGGCGGCGTGCCGGTAAACGGCGACAGCCCGGACCCGCTCGCTCCGCCCGATCCACTTGGCCCCGGCGCGCTCATGCGAGCGGTATCGCGCCGGGGGATGCGCGATCAATGCCGCACGGCCGGTTCGTCCATTTGCGGACAACACGGATTCCGGAGGCTGGGATCCCGCGCATCAGAGTTTGCTCTGGAACCGGACGTGCGCGCCGGTCAACGGCGGACCCGGTGGCGCATCGCCGCGCTGGCTTGCGGTGAGCCTGACCGGTGTCGCCAGCGCCGGCAAAGGATCCGGTCTGGGTGCCGCAGGTACCGGCGGCAACAGCCCCGCGCCCGCTGCTGGCGCTGCAGGAAGTAATGGCGCAGCAAGCGCTTCGGCTCTGGCCCTGTAGCGCGGCATCACATAGATGTTCGGTGGTGCTCCGGCGAACGGGGTCAATGTCGCGGTACGGCGTTCTTGATTCGTGGCCGGCAGGACCGGCGGCGACAGTCTGCTGTCCGGGCGGATGTCGTAGCGATGGCGGGTGGGATAGTCGCCCGGCGGCAGGCCATCCGGCATGTCCGCGTGCGGTGCCGGCTGTACATCCGTTACGTGCGGGACATGGACAGGATTCGCTCTGCGCGTGATGTGCGGAAAAGGCGCCTGCGCGCCCGATAGCGCGGTGGGGTGATAGAAACGATCGCCGTTCGGCGGGTTCTGCGTGTACAGGGGCATTGCGTCCACGAGCGCGCGCCCGGTCGGCGCCGGGCCGCGGACAGCATTGACGGCTTGATGCATGGCGCGGGACACCTGCGCCAATGCAGCGCCATCGTCGAGCGAAAGAAAATCCGCGATGCCCCGGCCAGGACCCTGCAGCAAGGCTGCCAACGGTGTCGGTGCCGCAGGGACAGCAGCGGCACCGCTCGAACTCGCGCCGGATTCCGGTTTCTTGGGTGGAGGTGCGGACATGGGCTCTCGCTGTTGGAAGATGTCGACCGTGCAGGGCTTCCGCGACTTGCGCCGGGTCGACTTGCGCTGGGCATGCGCGCTGCTGCAACCGACAGCGCCAGAACCGCAAAGACGCATCAAGTTCCGTGCCAACCACATGCGCTGATGAAAGTCGCTGGATTCAGGCGGTTTACGCGTTGGATCACAGATCCGTGCCGGCCGCATGGCGTGCGTTTCCACTCACCCACGGAGTAGCGTTCGACGCGGATCGCATCCTTCCTGGATGCGATCCGCGTGCGCAATCAACGGTTTGAGCGCATGTCCCGGTACGCTGCGACGCGGCGGCAGGGCGTGTGCGGAAACGCCCTGCGTGGGTGAATTCCGACCATGCTCGAGTGGCCTGTGCATCGCAGCGCCTTGTGCTGGTTCTTCACAGATCGATCGTCGCGAATCAAAGGTTCGATCGAAATCGTGCAGCTCGATCGCGGTCGCGTCCGGATCGCCGGTGTCGGGTGAACAGCAGCGATTGCATCGATTCGCGCGGGCTCGGACAAGGCCGTGAAGCGCGATCTATTCCGGCTGCTCATTGCGAGGCACGAAAATCAACGCAGCGGCAACGCTGCCCATTGCGGCAAGCAGCATGTCTTTCTGCGCATCCCACGGATCGCCCTGGGCGCCGAGGTAGGCGATGCCGAGGTCGCCGCCGAAGACGACCGCAGCGCCCCATTCGATCAGTTCGTACACGACCGAGTGCGAGATGACGAAACCCACCGGAAGTATCCAGCGCCAGACGCGCTGCGGCGGGGCTCTGGCCGCGAAGAGTTCCACCGCGGCGGGGGTGATCGCAAAGCCGTAGACCAGATGGATGGCGCGGTCGTAGTGGTTGCGCGTGAAGCCCAGCAGCTGGTCCGGAGAAAATCCCAGCAGCGAAACGCACCAATCGTCGTAGGGCACTTCGGAGTAGGTGTAGTGCGCGCCGACTTCGTGCAGCGCCATCATCGAAAAAATACCGATGTATGCGGTGTTGCTGAAACGCAGCCGGCGATACGACGCGATCAGGATCGGCAGCGCCACCGCGACCGGCAGGTTTTCCAGCAGCCAATCCTGCCGATAGCTTGGCGCGATGGCCAGCGCGATCCAGAGCGCCGCGAAAACAATGAGCAGGAGAATCGGAAGACGGTCTCCGGGCTTCGGTCTGCGCATGCCGGCGGCTGTCATCGCTGCGTCCGTGGTCACAGGCCGAACGGATACGTATCCGGCGGTTCGTGCCGGGCCCACAGTTCGGTGCGCTCGAAGGGCTCCACCGCAGTGGTTTCGTCCAGATGGAACACCGCGTCGAACTGCTCGCTCAGCGACGCCTTGAAGTAGTGGCTGCCCAGTTCGGTCTCCGGTCGGTAGATCACGCCGATGGCGCGTTCCAGCATCGGCGCAGCGAGCGCGTCGGACACGGCTTCATCGTGAAGCGACAGGAAGAAACGGTCGAGATGGGTGCTGTACAGAAGGTGTTCGCAGCTGTCCTTGCGCGCGGGTCGTACCCAGCGCCGTTCCGCAGGCGCGTCCCAATCGCGCGCGGCGGTCACGTGGCCGGTGTAGGTGGTGAAGCCGACCAGCAGCGCCTGTCCGGCGCCGAGCTGTTCGCGCATCAGCTGTCCGACGTTCCATTCGCCGCGTTCGCCCATCTGCGTGGCGCGCGCATCGCCAAGATGCGAATTGTGTGCCCACACCACGATGCGTCCCGCGCGCCCGCTGGCCTGCAGATGACGGCGCAGCGACAGCAGCGTGTTCATCATGTGCGCATCGCGCAGGTTCCAGGTATTGGTGCGACCGCCGAACATCGCCCGGTAGTAATGCTCGGCGTTCAGCACGACATAGGCGTTGCGTTCGGCGAAGAATTGTTCGTCCTGCGCGGCAGGACCGTCGTTGGACAGATAGGCCGCCCTTTTCCGCACCAGATCGGTGAGCAGCGCCGCCGCTTCATCGCGGCAACAGGGCCGTATGCCCATCGCGGTTTCATAGCCGTAGGCCTGCGGGTCGCGGACATGGTCGAGCGCGACATACAGCCGTCGCGCGGCTGTGGCCTGATCGGGATCGACATGCTCCAGGTAATCGATCACCGCATCGGCGGAACGATACAGGCTGTAGAGATCCAGCCCGTAAAACCCCGCCCGGGACGCGCTGCGCAGGCCGGCGTTGTGGTCGTGCAGCCAATCGATGAACGCACGGACCACCTGGTTGCGCCACATCCACTGGGGAAAACGCTGGAAGTCGCCGAAGGCATCATCGATCGACGCATCGCCCGTGCCGCGCACATAGCGGTTGAGCCGATATGCGTCGGGCCAGTCGGCTTCGACGGCGACGGCATCGAAGCCATGTTCCCCGATCAACCGCCGGGTGATCTCCGCGCGCATCGCATAGAACTCGTGCGTACCGTGGCTGGCCTCGCCCAGCAGGACGTACGGACGATCTCCCACCATTCGCAGCAGCGCATCGTAGTCGTTCATGCCGCCGCCGAGCACGACGGCGGAATGACGGAGGGTCTCCAGCACGGGAGGGTGTCGAACGGCCATGGGTGCCTCGCAACGCCAGCGGTCGTGCGCAGAATGATCGCTTCATCGGGCGTCGCTTTGATCGGGATCAAGAGTGTTGTTTCCGATCGCGGGATACTCCGGTGCAATGCCAGTGTCGCGGGCCGCCATGATGACAACGTCATTCCCGGTCGATCGTCCTGTCCCGTTGCCTTTCCGCGACCGCAGCGATGCGGCGCGGCACCTGATCGCGGCGCTGGCGAAGTATCGCGGCCGCAAGCCGTTGATTCTGGCGATCCCGCGCGGCGCGGTGCCGATGGGCCGCCTGATCGCCGATGCGTTGGGCGGCGAACTGGATGTGGTGCTGGTGCGCAAGCTCGGCGCGCCGGGCAATCCGGAATTCGCGATCGGCGCCGTGGACGAACGCGGCACCGTCATGCTCAACGAAGAAGCCGCCGAATGGGCGGGTGCCGACGACGATTACGTCCAGCACGAGGCCACACGGCAGTTGGCGCTGATCCGTCAGCGTCGCGCGAATTATCGCCCCGACCAACCGCCCATCCGGCTGACGGACCGGACCGTGATCGTGGTCGACGATGGTCTGGCGACGGGCTCGACCATGATCGCGGCGCTCAAGGCGGCGCGCGCGCAGCGACCGGGCCGCCTGGTCTGCGCGGTGCCGGTCGCGGCTGAAGAGAGTCTGGCCCAGGTCGCGCCGTACGCCGATGACGTCGTCTGTCTGGCGACCCCGTGGCCATTCAACGCGGTCGGCCTGCACTACCGCGACTTTTCGGGCATCACCGATGCCCAGGTGATCGAGACGCTGGCCGCCGCGTCGGCCGGTGCGGGCGACACTGCGGGCGACACCGTGGGATCGGCGCATCAGGTGCGTATCCCGGTGGGAACGCTCGCGCTGGATGGCGACCTGATCATTCCGCCTGCGCCGCGCGGACTGGTGATTTTCGCGCATGGCAGCGGCAGCAGCCGACGCAGTCCGCGCAATCGATTCGTCGCCGAGATGTTGAACCGTCACCGCTTCGCCACGTTGCTGTTCGATCTGCTGACCTCCGGCGAAGACCGCGACACCGCCAATCGATTCGACATCGGGCTGCTGTCCGGACGGTTGGATGCAGCGGTCGAATGGGCGCGCGCAGCGCCCTTGTGCCGCCGGCTTCCCATCGGTCTGTTCGGGGCCAGCACCGGCGCCGCCGCAGCGCTGGCGGTGTCGGCGCACAGGCCGGCGGATATCGCAGCGGTGGTGTCGCGCGGCGGCCGCCCGGATCTTGCGGGTGCAAGTGCGCTGTCGCAGGTGCGCGCGCCAACGCTGCTGATCGTCGGCGGCGACGATACCGAAGTGCTGCAACTCAACCGCGCCGCGCAATCGTCCATGGGCACGCATGCGGACATCGCGATCGTGCCGGGCGCCACCCATCTGTTCGAAGAACCCGGCACGCTGCAACAGGCGGCGACGGTCGCCGCCGAATGGTTCGCGCGTTACCTGAAGCCCGGCGCGGGTTGAATGAATCGACAGCGGTCGCTCTCGATGAAAGCGAGGGCATCGCAGCGGGTCGGCCGCAGGCAGGTCGATGGTGGGCGAATACGCGGGAATCCGATCGCCGCGCAGAAGAACATCGGCAGAGTCAGCGCGCCGCTGTGGCGCAACGCTGAGCATGCGGAGATCACAAACAGGCTCTTGCAGTCCCGGGGCGTGAACCCGCCCGGCAGCGGACCCGTCAAACAGCAGGCCGGCCGCGCCCACGCCGCCGGTCCAGCCATTCCATCACCTGCCGCGCGCTCACGCCGTGCACCAGGATCGACAGCAGCACCACCAGACACACCATCGACCACAGCGCCCTCGTGCGCGCGAAGTCCGCCTGATTGAGGGCGAACGCGAGGTAGTAGAGCGAGCCGATGCCGCGCACGCCGAACACCGCGATGGTCCAACGTTCGCGCTGTTTCAGCCCGGTGCCGATGGTGCCGATCCATCCGGCCAGCGGACGCACCAGCAGCACGAAGATCAATGCGAACAGGATTTCCCGCAGCGACAGCGCGCCGAGGATGCCGGTCGCCACCGCGCCGCCCAGCAGGATCAGCAGCAGCGCCATCAGCAGCTTTTCGCACTGTTCGGCGAACAGCGACAGGGTGGTGTGGTACGCGTGATCGCGTTCGTGCTGGCGCACCACCAGCGCGGCCACGAACACCGCCAGAAAACCGTAGCCGTGGCACAGCTCGGCCACGCCGTACACGAACAACGTGATGGCGAGCGCGATCATGCCGTCGCTGGTGGTCGCCAGCGAGGACTCGCGTTCGACCCGGAAGATCAGATGCATCAACCCGTAGCCCACGCCCCAGCCGATCAGCACGCCCGCGCCCACCCGCCACGCCACGTCCAGCGCCAGCCAGCGGCCCCAGTCCATCGGCTCCCCGGCGGTCGCCAGCGCCAGCGCCACCGCCAGCCAGACGAACGGAAAGGCAAAGCCATCGTTGAGCCCGGCCTCGGACGTCAGCCCGAAACGCACCGGATCCTCGCCGCCTTCGCCCGGCCCATGCACCTGCACGTCCGAGGCCAGCACCGGATCGGTCGGCGCCAGCACCGCGCCCAGCAGCATCGCCGTGGCCAGGCCATACCCCAGCAGATGTTGGCCCAGCAGCACGCCACAGAGAATGGTCAGCGGCATGGTGATGCCCAGCAGCCGCCACGTCAGCCGCCAGCGTCGCCAGCTGAAGCACGTATCGATCCGCAGCCCCGCGCCGACCAGCGCCACCAGCACCGCGAGTTCGGTCAGATGCTCGGTCGCAACGGGATACCGCAGCGGATCGGCCGCAGGCAGGTCGATGGGCAGCGAATACACCAGGAACCCGATTGCTACATAGAACATCGGCAGGGTCAGCGGATAGCGCTTGAGCAGCTGCGGCATCCACGCCGCGCTCAACAGCGCCAGCCCGACCAGCGTGACGGCAACCTTGTACGGATCCATAGGCGAAACTGGCTGATCACAGGGCAGGCGAGTATGCACAGGCGGCCGCCAATGCCGGGTGAGCGCTGGCCGAGCGTGCCAGCCCTTGCGGAGCATGAGTGCCAAGCTCGGGTGGACCTTAACGCTTCAGTCCTCCATATACCATCTTCATACCATCCATATGGATGATCCTGTAAGGTGCGGCCATGACCAGACGCGCTCAGACCCTGCCCAGCCGCGGCAACGACAGCGAGAAAATCACCATCAACCTGGGCCATATGGACCTGGGCCGGGTGGACCTGCTGGTGCAGGAAGGTTTCTACGCAAACCGCACCGACTTCATCCGCACCGCCATCCGCAACCAGCTGGACCGTCATGCGGATGCCGTCAGCCAGTCGGTCACCCGGCGCCAGCTGGAGCTTGGGCTGCGCCAGTTCACCCGCGCCGACCTGGAAGCGGTGCGTGCGGCCGGCGAGACCCTAGACATCCAGGTGCTGGGGCTGGCGGTGATCGCGGCCGACGTCAGCGCCCAGCTTGCGCGCGAGACCATCGGCCGGCTGCAGGTGCTGGGGGCGCTGCAGGCCAGCGCCGAGGTCAAGGCCGCCCTGCGCGACCGCATTGTCTGAGACTCCCTGTCGGCCCTTTCGCCGGCGTCATTCCTTACCGCGTTACCACCGCGCTACCGCGCAGGACCGCATTCCCATGCTGCACAAGACCATCGACATGGCCCACGCCACCCGACTCACCCGCCAGGGCCGCCTGCGCGAGGCGATGGCGGTGCTGCGTGGCGAAGGCACCGGCTCGCCGAGCACGTCGTCATCAAGCACGCCGCCATCAAGCACGACTTCATCGAATACGTCCTCGCCACACACCGGACCCGGCCGCGCGCCGATCGACATGCAGGCGCCGTCACCCGGCAGCGGAGGCGCGTGGACATCGGTCGCCGACGCCGGGCCTGCGGACACCACCGCCACCCCTCGCCGCGGCGCGAACCCGCTGCCCCGCAGCCTGATGGGCAAGCTGCGCAGCATGCCGCTGAAGGGTCAGCGTCGTGGTCACCCCCAGGCGCCGGCCTGCGCCCCGGGCGCGCGCTTCGACGCCCATGTCCATGCCGGCCCCGCAGGCCAGCGCGACTACCGCCTTTACGTGCCGGGCCGTGCGCTCACCCGGCCGCCGGCCCTGCTGGTGATGCTGCACGGCTGCACCCAGTCGCCGGAGGACTTCGCCGCCGGCACCGGCATGAACGCGCTGGCCGAAGCCGGGGGCTGGCTGGTCGTCTATCCCGCACAGCCGCAATCCGCCAACAGCGCGCGCTGCTGGAACTGGTTCAACGCCGCAGACCAGTCCCGGGACGGCGGCGAACCCGCCATCATCGCTGGCATCACCCGCGCGGTGATGGCGGCGCACAACGTCGACCCCGCGCGCGTCTACGTGGCCGGGCTGTCGGCCGGCGGCGCCGCAGCGGCGATCATGGGCGCCGCGTATCCCGACGTGTTCGCTGCAGTCGGCGTGCACTCCGGGCTGCCCCGGGGCGCAGCCACCGACGTGAGCACGGCGTTCGCGGCGATGCGCCAGGGCAGCGCCGGCCGCCCCGCCGGTCGCGGCCGGGCGATGCCCACCATCGTTTTCCACGGCGACCGCGACCGCACCGTGCACCCGGTCAACGGCCAGCACGTCCTGGCGCAGGCCGGCGCGGGCGTGGCGCTGACGACGCACGTCAATCGCGAATCGCCGCCCGGCCGACACGCCTACACGCGCACCGTGCACACCGATGCACAGCATCGCCCAGTGCTGGAACACTGGCTGCTGCACGGCGCCGGCCATGCATGGTCTGGCGGCAGCGCGGCCGGCTCCTACACCGACCCGCAAGGCCCCGACGCCAGCCGCGAAATGATGCGGTTCTTTGCGCAACAACCGGGGCCTGCATCGCGGTAGCGCGGCGTGGGCACGTGCGATGACGCAAAAGCGATCATCGGTGCCGCATGCGTGGGCGTTGCAACGCGCAGATCTGATGGATCACGGTTCGACTGGAACGGTCGCCAATGTCGGCCATGTAGAGCGTGCTCAAACACGCCGATGGTTATTGAATTCGACCAGATGCAGTGATCGATGCATCGGATTTCACTGCGGTCCGGCTGGATCGAACAGCCGCCAGACCAGCGGCCCGCACGATCACCAGACCAGATCGTCGGGCACCTGGAATTGCGCGTAATACGCATCGTCTTCGGAGGTTGCGGCGGAGGGCTCGGTGCCGGCGTCCTGACCGTGATCGAGCACGATCATCCCGGCGTCGCGCTCCCGCACCTTCTCGGCGGCCGCACGCGGCAACAACTCGTAGCGCTCGTCCAGGCGGGCGATCACCAGCACACCCGAGGACAACTTCTTGCGCAACTCTTCGTTGAGCAGCAGCGTGCGGATGGCGCCGTCCGCGGTGAACCGGTACTCGCTTTCGCCCGAGCGCGGCACCTTCCTGTCCTGGATGATCTGCCGCGCCTGCGCGCGAAGTTCAGCCGCGTGCGCCTGCGCTTTGCGCTCCGCAGCGAGCGCGCGATCCCGCTCGACCTTCTCCGCGCGTGCCCGCTCCGCTTCCAACTGGATTTCGCTGGGCTGTGGCGTGCCTTTGGCGTGCCGGGCCTTGTTCTGCTCGCGCGCCACCGCAGCCACTTTGGACTGCTTGACCAGGCCCGCCTTGAGCAGTTGTTCCTGAAGCGGATTCACTTTCGCCATGTCGCCGTTCCCTGCCGAAGATTTCCGGCCCATCATACCGGCCGCCCCCGCTGCCCGCCGTCCCACTGCCGATGGAAGCGTTGAAGTACTTCGCTGGTTACCCGGAACACCTGCAGGTGAAGGTGCGCGCGTTGATCGAGCAGGATCGGCTCGGCGCGCTGCTGTCCGAGAAGTACGGCCAGCCCCATAGCGTGCGCAACGATGGCCAGCTGTACGACTACGTTCAAGCGCTCAAAGACCGGCATCTGCGGAAATCGGTGCCGCTGGGCAAGGTGATCTACGACAGCAAGCTGCAGGTGATGAAGCACGCGCTCGGCACCCACACCGCGATCTCCCGGGTACACGGCGGCAAGCTCAAGGCAAGCCGCGAGATCCGCATCGCCACCGTGTTCCGCGATGCGCCCGCCGAGTTCCTGAAGATGATCGTGGTGCATGAACTGGCGCACATGAAGGAAGCCGAGCACAACAAATCGTTTTACCAGCTGTGCACGCACATGACGCCCGACTACCACCA